>NZ_JAGGPO010000001.1:0-96401 GCF_018613775.1 Arthrobacter sp. ISL-69 | reverse complement strand
ACCAGTATGAGAAAGTTGCATCTACGAGATGCCTCTCTTTTCGGTAAAAAGGTGTTCTAGACAAACCCCATTTTCCTTGAAAAGACAGGCATTCTCGGTTTAAACCGCCGACAGCCCTCCGATCAGCATCGGTGGATCGAGGCTAAGAGGGTTCCAGCGACAGGCGGTGGATGGTCGCAGGAAGTCGCGCCCCGGCCTGCAGGCCGTCCCAGACCTATCGGCAGAACTTAAGGGGCGACGGGCGAGGGACGCCGCAAGGTTCGCTGCGCGCTCGAGTTCAGGCACTAGCTAGGTAGGGGAGTTGCGCCCTCCTCCAGTCCCATAGACATCGTCCGGTGCAGGATGTCCATTTGCTTCCGGGCGATCTCCACGGCTTCGGTCCCCTTGCCGGCGCGCTGGGCCGTCACCAAGGCCACGTGGCCGCCGTTGGATTTGTGCAGCAGCTCGATGGGCTAGGGGGTGAAGTAGGCATAGAGCTCGGCGTGCGCCTCATGCTAAACCCCGACGGCGGTCCCCGACCTGACGCGGTGCCCCCAGTTGGCGGTACGGTGACCGTCTACCCTCCTATTGTTTGCCGGAAGCCTTCACACCCCTTCTTGCGCCATCGGGTAGATGGCGTACAAGAATGCCGCGGAGGTGATCCCAGTGCGACGGTCCGACCGTCATCTTCCTATTTCGCGGCGGGGGCTGGCTACGCTAATGGTCTTCTGGTATCCCCATGGGGGTTGGCGGTATCCCATGGGAGCACCGGGGGCAGCCATCCGGCACACATCAAACTCCGGTGGCGACCTGGCTTCACCGCCGGTCCGGCAAGGTTTCGTCCGTTGTCGACACTCTGTTGCTACAGGTAGTCTCCGGCTCGTTCGCGGGCGATCTCCAGCAGGGTGGAGTGGAACGCGACTTCAGCCGGGGCGTAGACCTTGTCTTGTCGCTGGGCCAGCAATACGCGCCGTAAGGGTGCGCTGGGGCCGAGGCTGATGACCCTGACGTCGGGATGTTGGAGGGCGACGGCGGTTTTCGGCACCATGGCCACGCCCATACCGACGCTCACCATGGCTTGGGCTTCCTGGTAGTCGTTGGCCAGGAAGCCAATCGTTGGTTCGAAGCCGGCCTCGTGGGCGGAGCGCTGCAGTACTTCCACCACAGGGTGGGCCTCAGCCCGCACTATCCACGATTCCTTGCGGAGCTCTTCCATCCGGATCTCATCGCGGCCGGCAAGCGGGTGCGCGCGGGATACCAAGAGGACGGTGCTTTCCTGGAAGACTTCCGTAATGCGGATTGAATCGTCCTGAAAGCGGTTCCAAGGGTAGTCCCACAACAGGCACAGGCCGGTAACTCCAGACTGCAGGTCTGAGACGAGGTCATCGAAGCGTGCGCTTCGCACGGAGAGGCCAATGGCGGGGTACCTCTTTTTGAAGGCCCGGATAACAACCGGCAGGAATGAGCCAGCGAGAGTCGGAAATGTTCCGATGGTCAGGGAACCGCGTTTGAGTCCGGCGATTTGGTCCAGGTCGGACTGTGCTGCCCGCATTTGCCCGATGATCTTCCGGGCATGGCCGGAGAGCACCTGTCCTGCCTCGGTGGGCACCACCCCGCGGGAGCGGCGGTTGAGGAGAGGCTGGCCAACTTCCTGCTCGAGCTTCCGCAATTGCTGGGAGACCGCTGAGGGCGTGTACATCATCAGCTCGGCAGCGGCGGTAATCGATCCCTGCTCGACGACTTCCACCAGCAACGCCAAGCGGCGAATATCGAATAAATCCTGGCTGTCATCCTTAAGCAATGGTTCACCCTTCTGTGCAACATGTTCATTCGGTGCAGTCAGCGCTTCCATCCCGGGAGGCCGCGGGTCTCTCCGGGCGTTCGAAGCCGGAATTTTGAAAGCACACCCCATCAGGATAGCTGAATTAAGCGTCTCTACATCCTGCATCACAAATCCGACATTGTCTTCATTTGTGATCTGCCTCAATCTCGAATCAAGCCCTCGAACATCCTGGGCAGTAGAGAAGCAAGGAAAAGACCATGAAGATCGAAGCGGAATGGATGCGCGGAGGCACCAGCAAATGCTGGGTCTTTGAAAGCGGACAGTTCGGTGAGGCTGAAACAAGTCCTGACGCGCTGCTTCCCCGGCTGTTCGGCAGTCCCGACCACAGGCAGATCGACGGTGTTGGCGGGGCGACTTCAACCACCAGCAAAGCGATGATCCTTCAACGTCCCGTAGACGACGATGTTGACGTTGAGTTCACCTTCGCCCAGGTGGGGATTGAAGAGGCCGCAGTGGATTGGGGCAGCAATTGCGGCAACTGCTCGGCTGTGGTTGGCCTGTACGCCATCGAAAAGGGCTGGGTGGTGCCCACCGGTGACGTCACCCGGATCATTACCCGCAACACCAACACCGGCCAGATCATCATCCAACGGGTGTCCACGCCGTCCGGTGCCCTGCCAATCGTCCCGCAGGCACAGATGCCCGGTGTCCCGTTTCCCGGATACCGGGTCGGGCTCGGCTTCCAGGACCCTGCCGGCAAAACCACCGGCACGTTGCTTCCCACCGGGTCAGCCTCAGACTGGATCACCGCCGGCGGAACCCGCTGGACCGTCTCGATGGTCGATGCCGGAGCGCCGGTAGTGATTCTCCGTGCCGTGGACCTTGGCCTTGACCCGGAGCGCTACGACAGCTGGCTCGGCGGGGTGGAGCTGCAACTGCAAACCCTGGAACACATCCGTCGTCAGGCCGCAGTGCGCATGGGGCTGGCAGCGACCACGAGCGAAGCGGCCCGTGCCGTCCCTAAGGTCGCCATCGTGGCTCCGCCGGCCCAGTCCGATCCGGACAGCGACGTCAGCGTCATGATGCTCTCGATGGGCAAGCCGCACCCGGCATTGGCCATCACCGGCAGCATCGCACTGACCCTCGGCGCCCGCACTCCGGGCACCATACTCAACGACATCACCGGGGACACCCTTCAACCCACCCTTCGGCTGCGCACGCCGGCCGGGGTCATCGAAACCTGGAGCGAGGAACGGGACGGATCGCTGCTCGTCGGCGTCGACCGAACAGCCCGCACCCTCGCGACCACCGTCATCCACGTCCCCGAGGCCCTCGGCAGCGCCGTCGACGCCTCCCTTGCCAGCGCCACTCAATGAGGAGACAGCATCATGACTAAGACCGTAGAACAAGAAGCACCCCTGGAAAGCGACACAAAAGCGCCCAGCCCCCAGCGTCCCAACCGTCGCCGCCGTATCCTGCTGATAACGGTAGCCGCCGCCACTATCCTGGGCCTGGTCGCCCTCCTGTTCGGGGGTGTCCTCTTGAACCCCGCGGACGCCTCGGCATCGGAGCCGACCATGACCGCCACGCAGATCATCCCGCTCGTCATCCTCGTCGTGATGTTCGTCGTCGCCACGAAATGGCCGCTGAACATCGGTGTCATGGGGCTGGTGGCATCCTTCGGCGTCGGCTACTTCATACTCGGAATGAGCGACAAGGAAATCCTCGCGGACTTCCCCGCCAGCATCGTCCTGACGATCATCGGCGTCACCTACTTCTTCAGCATGGCCCAGCGGAACGGGACCATCGACATCATCGTCCAGACCTGCGTGCGCCTGGTCCGGGGCAAGACGGCGCTCCTTCCGTGGGTGTTCTTCCTCATGGCTGCCGCGCTGACCGCTCTGGGCACCTTCTCCCCGGCCGCCGTCGCACTGCTGGCACCGGCAGCCCTCGGACTTGCCTACGAGTCACGCATCCACCCGGTCCTTATGGGCGCCTTCGTCATCAACGGGGCCCACGCTGGCGGCTTCTCCCCGCTGTCCGTTGCGGGCGTGCTGGTGCACGACATCGCACTGAAAAACGGATTCCCCATCTCCCAGGGCGCGCTTTTCGCGGCCAGCTTCGCCCTCAACCTCATCCTTTCAGCCCTGACCATCGTGCTGTTCGCCCTGTTGGGCAAGCTGCGCGATAACCAGGCCAACGAATACGCCGGCCTCGACGCAACCCGCGCCGGGCGTCCGAATGGTCAGCAGATCTTTACGCTGGCGCTGATCGCTGCGATTCTCGTGTGCACCCTTGGCTTCCACATGCCTATCGGATTTGTCGCCCTCTCGGCCGGCCTGCTTCTGGCATTCGTCAACATCAAGGAACACAAAACGTTCATCGGCGGCATTTCCTGGTCCACGGTCCTGCTGGTGGCAGGCATGATCACCTACGTCTCCCTGCTCCAGCACGTCGGCGTGATCGATACCCTCGCAGAGATGGCCCTCGCGCTCGGAGCACCGCTCCTGATCGCCCTCGTCCTCTGCTACGTCGTCGGCGTCGGATCAGCCTTCGCCTCCTCCACCGCACTGCTTACCGCATTCATCCCCCTGGCCGGCCCGCTGCTGGCGACCAGTTCACTCAGCGCCTCCGGAACCGTCGCAGCCCTCGCCATCGCCGCCACCGTCGTGGACGTCTCCCCCTTCTCCACAGACGGCGCACTCGTCGTCGCCAACGCCCGCGAGAACGACCGCCAGCGCGTATACAAGCAGCTGATGTCGTACGCCGGCGGAGTCGTCCTCGTAGCCCCCGCACTGGCCTGGGCCCTGCTCGTACCAACCGGCATCATGTGAGGCGACCAACGACCGCCGGATCCATGTCCGGCATACGAACGGGACAACCCTGCACTCCACCGCAACAGGAACCCCGATAGCCGGGCGCAGGTATGCCCCGTACGTGCAAAAGCAGGGCGGCTTTCACAGCCGCCCTGCCTTTGTCTTTGCGTCAATTCGGGACCCACAGCCTCTCAGGCTCCGCCCTGAGTCAGCCCCATAAACATCGTCCGGTGAAGCACGTCTACGTGCTTGCGAGAGACTTCCGAGGGGAAGGCCCATCTTTTCGACGCGCAGGGGTCTGGGAGTCGACATTGATAAATGTGGCGGTCCACCGCGCCGTTGCTCACATCCCGAGGGGCGCCCGCCGCATCGATTAGCATGGCTCCAATTGGCTAGCAATGGAAGGAATTCGTGTCATGCAGTATGTCGTCCTGCAGGTGATTCTGAAAGAGAAACTTTGGGGAACTGGTTCAGGCAACCTGACCTCCCTCGAGAAAGCCATCAACGATCAGGCCGCCAAGGGCTATCGGCTCCACACCATAACCACCGCCAGCAGCGGGAGCAAGGGATTGATCGGCGGCGGCGACCGCATTCAAGCGACGCTGGTGTTCGAGAGTCTCGGATGATCGCACGTCGCGAAACGAGCGGGAGACATTAGCGGCCTAGCAGCCGGTGCTTTTGGACTGAGTCCGATGCCGTTAGCCACTTCATGGGTTCGGTGCACGCGGAGGGCGCCTCCGGCTTTGGCCGGGCGCGCCCTTCGCCACGTATGTCCGGCAGCACAATTCACGACGCAATTCGATACGCCGGGCAATGGGACGAATTAAGGGTCCAGCCATTACTGAAAATCGGATTTATACCTGTAGTCGGGGAGGTAATAGCAGTCAGACATGGAGTGTATTTCCAGAGTGTTTGATGACCTCGCGTCAAAGGACAGGAAGATATTCGCGCCGTCTGCATGTGCCAATTCGAGTCGATCAACACCGTTGGTGAAGTGGTTATCGCCAGGCTTCCATCCCTCGGCTGTCATGTGCTTGAGGATGTCATCCAGAAGTTGCGTCTGGTCCACCTCGCCGCTGAGCTCAATCCACCTCATATCACTGGACTTCCACTCCCCGTCATGGCTGTTGTCCTTGGGGCGCGCACAGCTGGATAGCTCATCAGGGCTATCCGAGGTCTGGACGGATGCTTCTGGAAACATTGCCTGGATTTCATCCACGGCGGAGCTGATCATCGGCTTGACCTCCCTCAGCGTTTCGCTTTGGTCGGTACGTTGTACTGGCACGCAGGAGACCAAGACTGGTGCCAAAACCAATGCGCAGAGTGCTGCAGCCAGGCCGCTTTTCATGTGTCCCT
Organism: Arthrobacter sp. ISL-69; assembly: GCF_018613775.1. Taxonomy (NCBI): domain Bacteria; kingdom Bacillati; phylum Actinomycetota; class Actinomycetes; order Micrococcales; family Micrococcaceae; genus Arthrobacter; species Arthrobacter sp. ISL-69. The sequence goes on along the minus strand of NZ_JAGGPO010000001.1, from coordinate 90,467 downwards.
TTCGGTGGCTTATACGGGCTTGATTGCTTCGATCGTATGGATGGCTCCGTTGCGATCCTTGCATTCCATGGGGGCTTTATTCTTGAGATCGCTCTTGCTCGGCATCGGGCACTTGAGGCGGTTCCCGTCATCATCAGTAAAGATGATGTTTTTATTCATAAGCGATCCGGTCGTCTCAGTGATCTCCACGCCGTAGGCCAGTTCCACTTCCTCGTCTGCCTGTTCCACGAATGGAAGCAGCAGAATGGTGAGCAGGCCAAGCACAACCGGAACTGACAGACCAATCATCCACTGCTGAAGGGTAGAGAAGTGGCTCTTGGCCAGTGGTGTTCTAGGGCTGTCTGACATGTCTAGAACCTTATCGTCAGTAAAGGTGAACTCTGCCAATAATGTGTCCACGGCGCCGCCGGTGCATTGCCTCTAATACATCCCAGTCCAGTCGGTCAGTCCGTGGGTATTTTCACCACTTTGCGGACCGGGAGTCTGCTAGCTGAATGAACAACCTGGTGCGTATCGACGCAGCTATTGAGTCAGCCCCATAAACATCGTCCGGTGCAGAACGTCCACGTGCTTCCGCGAGACCTCCACCGCTTCCTGGACATCGCCGGCACGCAGCGCCGCCACCAGTGCAACGTGGTCGCAGTTCGATTTGTGCAGCAGCTCGATCGGGTACGGGATGAAGTACTCATAGAGCTCGGCCAGGGCCTCGTGGTAAAGCTCGACGGCGGTGCCCATCCCTGATGCGATCCCCACCAGTTGGTGGAACTGCTCGTCCGCCTGGTGGTAGTCGGACCAGTCCGCGGACTCTGCCATCTCGCGGGTCAGCCGGTCGAGCTCATCCAGCTGTTCAGCCGTGGCGTTGAGCGTCGCGTAGTGCGTCACCGCGCATTCGAACAGCAGCCTGCGGTCCACCAGCCGGTTCACAGCCTGCGACTCTGCCGGTGACGCCGAAAGCTCGGCCAGCACGCTCTGCGGAGGCTCATCCGCCACGAAGGTTCCGCCGGCCCGGCCCCGGCGGCGGACCACCACGCCCTGCTCCGCCAGGCTCGCCAGTGCGCGTCGCGCAGTGATCGGGCTGACCGACAGGCCCAGGGCCACGTCCTCCTGGTCGGGAAGTCGCTCGCCCGGTTTCAGTAGCCCCAGGGAAATGGCCATGCCGATCCGCAGCCGTACGGCATCAATGGCGCTGCGGCGGTCGATGCCGGCCAGCCTGCCGGCGCCGATCGGCGAGGTGTCGGCGGTGTCCTCCAACTGACGGGTCATATCCGCTACTTTACGGCCCATCTGCCCCTCTTCCCATAATTAGATCATTCTGATCTAATATAGTGCAGATCACATCCCCAACATGGAGATAACCATGCAACGCACGCTTCCCCTCATCGCGGCCCAGGCCCGGCCGCGGCTCATCGGTGAACCCGTCTCGGCCTTCGCGGACGAGGTCACCGCCGCCCTCGCCGCCCAGCCACACAGCAGGCTGGTGGTCTTCCCCGAGCTGCACCTGTTCGGCGATTCGGAACCTGACCAGCAGCGCACCGAAATGCTGCAGGCTTCCGCGGAACCGCTGGACGGTCCCCGGGTCAAGGAGCTCCGGCAGCTTGCCGCGGATTTGGGCATCTGGCTGGTGCCGGGCAGCGTGTGCGAGCGCGGACCGGAAGGGCAGCTGTTCAACACCCAACTGGTCCTGTCCCCGGAGGGGGAGCTTGCCGGCTACTACCGGAAGGTCTTCCCCTGGCGCCCGTTCGAGCCCTACGACCCCGGCGACCGGTTCACCACCGTGGACCTGGCCGGCGTCGGCAGGGTGGGCCTGAACATCTGCTACGACGCGTGGTTCCCGGAAGTTTCCCGCCAGCTCACCTGGATGGGCGCCGAGGTGATCCTCAACGTCGTGAAAACCACGACGCCGGACCGCCGGCAGGAGCTGGTGCTGGCCAAGGCCAACGCCATCGTGAACCAGGTCTTCGTGGTCAGCGTCAACTGCGCGGGTCCCACAGGCAAAGGCCTGAGCATCATCGTCGACCCCGAGGGCAACACACTCGCAGAGGCCCCCGACGACGCACCGGTGCTGCTCACGGCGGAACTGGACCTTGCCGCCGTCGAGCATGTCAGAACCCACGGCACCGAAAACCTCAACCGTCCCTGGTCCCAGTTCCGCGACGGCGAAGACGCCGTCGAACTACCCGTTTACCAGGGCCGGATCAGCCCGGCCACCTGGGCTCCCCAGTCCTTCAACGCCTAAGGAACCACCCGTGACCACATCACCCACGCTCACCCGCACGCTCAAACTGCCCAGCCTGGTCCTGTTCGGTCTGGCGTACCTGACCCCGCTGATCGTCCTGGGGATCTTCGGCATCATCGCCGAAACCACCGGCGGCGCATCCCCGGCCGCCTACCTGGTGGCCATGGTCGCCATGCTGTTCACGGCGCACAGCTACGGCCGGATGGCCATCGCGTACCCCGTGGCCGGTTCCGCCTACACCTACGTCCGCCGGTCCATCGATCCCCGGGTGGGGTTCCTGGTGGGCTGGGCCATCCTGCTGGACTATCTCTTCCTGCCCATGGTCATCTGGCTCATCGGCGGCTCCTACCTGACGGCGCAGTTCCCCGGAATCCCCATCGCAGTCTGGATCGTGGGCTTCATCCTCATCACCACACTGCTGAACATCCTGGGCATCAAGGTGGCGGACAAGGCCAACTACGTGCTGATGGCGTTCCAGCTGCTGGTCATCGTGTTCTTTGTGGCGCTGTCCATCGGCAACGTGGTGTCCACCTCCGGCGCCGGCGGCCTGGCCAGCACCCAGCCGTTCTTCAACGACACCTCCAGTATCGCCACCATTTCCGCCGGCGCGGCCATCGCCGCATACTCGTTCCTCGGGTTCGACGCCGTCACCACCCTCACCGAGGAGACCATCGAACCGCGCAAAAACATGCCCCGCGCCATCATGCTCATCGCCCTGATCGGCGGCGGCATCTTCGTGGCCGTGTCCTACGTGACCCAGCTGGTCCACCCCGGCGGGGTGTTCGAGGACTCGGCCTCCGCGGCCAGCTCCATCGCCCTGCAGATCGGCGGACAGCTGTTCGGCGCGGTCTTCCTCGCCGGCCTGGTGGTGGCACAGTTCGCCTCCGGCCTCGCCGCGCAGGCCAGCGCCTCCCGCCTGCTGTACGCGATGGGCCGGGATTCGGTCCTGCCCAAGGTGGTCTTTGGCCGGCTCAGCGCGAAGTTCCATACCCCGGTGGTGAACCTGATCGTCACCGGCATCATCGGCTTGATCGCGATCTTCCTGGACGTGGCCACCTCCACCTCGTTCATCAACTTCGGCGCCTTCACCGCCTTCACCCTGGTCAACGCCTCGGTGGTTTTCCACTACGTGCGCCAGCGCCGTGCCGGGCACCAGCTGAACCCTGTGTCCTACGTGGTAGTTCCGGTGGTCGGAGCCATCATCTGCGCCTACCTGCTCTCCCAGCTGGACAGCAACGCCATTACGCTGGGAGTGTCCTGGCTGGTGCTGGGCGTGGTGGTCCTGGCCCTGATCACCAGGGGATTCAAGGCGGCCCCGCCGGAAATGACGGCAACTGAAAAGGCGACGGTTGAGGCGGCCGCCTGAGCCGGACGCTTGAGTTTGGGCCGCCGCCTGAGCCGGGCCGGCTGACTGAAGGAAAGGAACAACCGTGAGGATAGCGCTCGGGCAGCTGGAGTCGGGCACCGACATCCAGGCCAACCTCGCCGCGATCGACCGGTTCGCCGCCGAGGCCGCGCTCGACGGTGCCAGGCTGGTCGCCTTCCCGGAATACGCCACCTACGAGAAGAAGAAGGTGGACGCCTCGTTCCCGCAGGTGGCTGAGCCGCTGGACGGTCCCGTCTGTCAGCAGCTTGCCAGCATCGCCCGCCGCCACGGCATCGCGTTGGTGGCGGGCGTGGTGGAGACCTCGGACGAGCCAGGCAAGGCGTACAACACACTGGTGGCTTTCGGGCCCGACGGCGACCAGCTGGCCTTCTATCGGAAGATCCACCTATTCGATGCCCAGGGTTTCGGGGAATCGACGTTCATAAAACCGGGGCCGTCCACCGCCCCGGTGGTGTTTGAGTCCGGGGGAGCGCGCTTCGGCCTGATGACCTGCTACGACCTGCGGTTCCCGGAGCTGGCCAGGTTACTGTCCGACGTCGGCGCCCAGGTGCTGTTGGTCTGTTCGTCATGGGTGCCGGGCACGCACAAGACCGAGCAGTGGCTGGCGCTGAATGCGGCCCGCGCAATCGAGAACAGCGTGTACGTGGCAGGGGTGTGCCAGGCGCCGCCAGTCTCCGTGGGCAGGAGCATTTTGGTTGATCCCATGGGGGTCGTTGAAGTTGATCTCGGACTAGACGCGGGAGTGCGGGCGGTGGATGTCTCACTGGAGACGGTGGCACGGGCGCGGGAGGCTTTTCCGATGTTCCGGCAGCGGCGACTCCCGTAACCCTGAGAACAGCCCGCGCAGTGACATAGTGAGCCCGCCGCATATTCGCGGGTCCGTTACGGCTTGAGTTGACTCATCCGTCCCTTTTCCAGTTCCTCGATGAGAAGCGTGAGCTTGTCTTGGAGTTGCTTCAGCCGACGGCTTTCACTGATTGAAGCGGTCTGAAGATCCCGGGCGAAATCGGAAAACCACAGGGCCAGGCCTTCCTTGCGCTCTCTCATCTCATCTTCTCTGAACGTCCTTCTGAAAGAAGCAAACCCCATGAATTGTGGAGAAGCGGTCGTGTCGTGGAAATCCATCATGAGTTCCGCCACTGCGCGCTGTTCCTCGCGCCAGAAAATCAAATGCAGGCCGTCTGCCCTATCCGACGCAAGCGTGCTAGCGATGCTATCAATTATCGCTGCAACCTGCCTTGTGTCAGGATCCAATTCGAAGCGGAGTAGGTTGATGCGGCTGTAGATGAACTCTTGTATTGCCCGATACCTTGCGAATCGGTGGAGCGTTCCCAGCAGCGCCACTTCGCTGCGGTGGTTGCCTTCGCCATTCAGGTAATAGGAAAAGCCATTCTCACGAATGTTCCAGATCCGATGCAGCAGATCCCTTGCCGCATTCAGTAAGGGTTCACGTATGCGGTCTACTTCTGTCCGGGCAGTTACCTGCCGCTCCTGAAACTTACCGTCCGCATCGAGTTGGTCCTTTTGGAGGGCGAGACGTTCGTTATCTCTCGCTTGATTCCGTTGAACCTTCCAACTAGCGACTGAGGTAATGAAGGCGACGACGACTGCGACGGCGGCGGCAACGATGGCGTTAATAAGTGCAGGATCCATCCCTCATGATATTTCGGCACGACGGAGGGGCAGCAATGAGACGCATATTGTTCGTAGGCCTCTGACAACGACGCGGAAGCTTGTTGGCATAGACGCCGCTCTCCGTCCACAACGGCCAATCGCCGGACTCAGGGAATAGCGTGAATAGGGCCAGGACCAGAACTGACTAGTCCATAGCCGCTGGATTCAATCCGGGCTCGGTGAGGTCTGGCACTGGAGGGGCGGCAGCGTGGGGCCAGGGTCGAAATGGCCGTGGAAGCGACAGCAGCTGGGCTAGCGGGAAGCGTCTGCGCTCCGGCAGCGAGGGTATCGTCCGAGTTTTCGAACCGAATTCAATGTGTGGTTTAGTTCAGGTTTGACCCGTTCCTGGAATTCGCCCCTCTCGTCCTGCATAATGCGACCAAGTCACATTTGCCGCACGAGTATGTTGTAGACACCGCCCCGGTCTGCAGGAGTCAACGCGGCCAACACCGGCCACAACTGCTCAACGTACCGCCGCATCTGCTCAAACGTGAGACGTTCAAACTCAAGATGGCCGAAGAGTTCCAACTGGTCCCAAATAGATCTCCACCTCGCTGTCGTGTCGGCAATCTTGCGGGTTGGCGTTGCCGGTGGGAATCCTTGTTAGAGTCCCTGCATGAACACACTCGGAGTAATTGATCCCCACCTCCAAGCGGTTGTGCGGGCGGCGGAGGACGGCGCAGACCTTCAGCGCGTCGTTGTAGTATGCGGGTCCACTGTTTATGTAGGCACCCCCACTTCGACGTCTAATTTTGCTAACGCAAACGTAAGCGCTTACGCCGCAGAACTCGTGAAGGACGTTGGGGGGTGGAAAACGCCCCGGCAAGAGAAAGAAGCTATCGCTGCTCAACAGGCGAATGATTTGATGGAGAAGCTGTCCCCGGGCGACAACCTCCCGACATTGGACGTCCTCTCACTGTGCCCGGCCCAAGTGTTCCCCTCTGGGCTGACCAGCTACGAAGTCCCTGCCGTTCGCGTGCACCTTCACCAAGTTGATGCGTGGTGGGTGGCGCCGTTCTTCGAACATCAGGCGAAGTTCCGGGGCGGTGGCGTGGGAGTTAGCTTCTAGCTCCCTCGTGGAGCCGAAGCCTACTGTCGCGGCGGCACGCTCCGTCCTGCTCTCGCTGTCGATGCCTGAAGGAGCGCGTGATTCTTGCCGATGAGTGAGCTGCTGCTGAAGGTTGCTGCTGGACCGGAAGCGATGCCCACGTGCTGAAGTTGAATGTCGTCGTACTCGGGATGCTTGAGGCCAGCGATTCCGGGTACTGAACCTGGAATCATCCACCAGCTCTAGACACCTTTTGAGCTCGGGATGATGTTGGGAGAAGCGAGCAGCTGCTCAATTCCAAAGGTGCTGCCCCAGAAAGAGCATCAGCGATCGTATGCGGGTTTTCCCCGTCGATCATAACAATCTCCCAGATTCGCATTGAACAGCAAGGTACCAGACCATTGCCGGTGATACCGCTGGCCGGAATCGCCGTCGAGGCGTCAACGGACCTTGGTGTTGATGGCATCATCGAATACCCTGGCGCAGTGACAAACTTCATTGGGGGAGAGTCCGCGGAGAAGTTGGCCGCGGGGTTGTACGAACTGCTCAACACGAATCGGCTCTCGGGCCGCCTGAATCACCAGCACGAACTTCATCCGGTCTTCGCGGAAATAGAGGACGAAGACACCCCGGGCATCCTCTCCCGTCATGTCGCCGAGGTTGTCCGCCAGGCCCTCGCGACGGCCAAGCCAGAAGACAGGGTCGGTCTGGCCAACCGCATTCTTCAGGAACTGAACCCCTCAGACCACATCGCCCCAGGCCCAACCCAACTCCAGTCCCTCCACCGCCCAGACACCCTCAAGCGCCGACAACTCCGACGTCCCACCACGAAGCTGAGTGACTCGGCCCTGCTCACCAACAGCAAAGACGACCCGAACCTCGCAGCCGAGCTCCGAGCCGAGATTGAATCCGCCAACACCGTCGACCTGCTCTGCGCCTTCGTACGATGGACCGGCCTTCGACTCCTCCAGCCAGCACTTGAACAGCTCAAAGAGCGCGGCGCCAGACTCCGCGTCATCACCACCACGTACATGGGTGCAACCGAACGCCGCGCCATCGACGAGCTCGTCACCCGGTACGGCGCGGAAGTGAGGATCAACTACGAAACCCAGGCCACCCGCCTGCACGCCAAGGCTTGGCTATTCCGCCGGGACACCGGCTATGACACCGCCTACGTCGGCAGCTCCAACCTCAGCCAGGCAGCCCTTCTGGACGGCCTCGAATGGAACGTCAGGCTCAGTTCCGTCGGCACGCCCGCGTTGCTGCAGAAGTTCGAGGTCACCTTCGACAGCTACTGGGAGCAACGCGCCTTCCAGAGCTATGATCCGGAACGCGACGGCGAAAAGCTGGACGCTGCCCTGGAACGCAACGGAGGCCGCCGCACGGCAGTACCGGGCGCGGCCACGGGGCTCGAAGTTCAGCCGTTCCTCCACCAGGAGGAGATGCTGGAAGACCTGGAGGCCGAGCGGCTGAAGGGCTTCAACCACAACCTCCTTGTTGCGGCCACCGGCACCGGGAAGACCGTCATCGCAGCCCTGGATTACAAACGCCTGTGCGAGGCTGCCGGCCGTGAGTTGAAGCTGCTCTTTGTTGCCCACCGGCAGGAAATCCTGAAGCAAGCGATGCGCGCTTACCGGGACGTCATGCAGGACGGTGCCTTCGGCGAACTCTACGTCGGCGAGCACAAGCCCCGGCAGTGGAAGCACATCTTCGCCTCTGTCCAGTCGCTGTCATCGCTCGGCACCGAGCAGCTGGCGCCTGACTTCTTCGACATCGTCGTCATCGATGAATTCCACCACGCCATGGCGCCCACTTACCGGCGCCTGCTGGACCACCTGCAGCCGCAGCAGCTCCTGGGACTCACCGCGACGCCGGAACGGGGTGATGGCGTGGACGTCGCCAAGGAGTTCTTCGACGGCCGTACGGCTAGCGAGCTGAGGCTATGGGACGCCCTGGATGCTGACCTGCTGGTGCCATTCCATTATTTCGGCGTCTCCGACGACGTCGACCTGAGCCAGCTGGAATGGAAGCGCGGCAACTATGACGCCGCACAGCTGAACAACCTCTACACCGGCAATGATGCGCGCGCCGCGAAGGTGATCCGCGAACTCCGTGACAAAGTCACCAGCACCGACCAGATGCGGGCCATCGGTTTCTGCGTCTCTGTCCAGCACGCGCACTACATGGCCGAGGTGTTCAACCGTGCCGGCATCGCCTCCGTTGCGGTCGATGGCAGCACCGACGACGCCGACCGTGCTGCGGCGCTGGAACGCCTCCGGCGGCGGGAGATCAACTGCATCTTCGCCGTCGACCTTTTCAACGAAGGCCTGGACCTGCCGCAGGTGGACACCATCCTGCTGCTCCGGCCCACGCAGAGCGCCACGATCTTCCTGCAGCAGCTGGGGCGGGGGCTGCGCCGTGCCGAGGGCAAGGCGGTGCTGACGGTCATGGACTTCATCGGACAGCAACGGCGTGAGTTCCGCTTCGATCTGCGCTACCGGGCACTCACGGGCTACGGGCGTAAGGAACTGGAGAAGGCGGTCGAGGACGAGTTCCCGTTCCTGCCGTCGGGCTCCCAGATCGTGCTGGACCGGGTAGCGCAGAAGGTGGTGCTGGATAACATCAAGGCACAGCTGCGGTTCAACCGCGCGCAGCTCGTCCGGGACATTGCCTCATATGCGGAGACCGAGCTGGAGGCCTATCTGGAGCAGTCCGGGAACGACGTGAAGTCGATCTATCGTTCGACAAGGGATTCGTGGACCGGCTACCTTCGGCAGGCCCATCTCATCGCGGGATTCTCGCCGCTGGAGGCAGTGTTCAGCGGGAAGATCCAGGAACTCTCGGATACCGACGAGAAGAAGCTCCTCGGCCGTATGGCCGCGCTCATCCACGTGGACGACGCGGAACGCGCCGAGGCGTACTCGATGCTGGTCGGCCCCGATGCGCCCCGCTACGCGGAGCTAGGAATGCGTGAGCAAACATTCGCCCGGATGCTGTTCTACACGTTGTGGGACGACGGCGGCGGTTTCCAGACGTACGACGCCGGACTGGACTACCTGCGCGGCTATCAGTTCGTCTGCAGCGAGATTCGCCAGATCGTAAGACTCGGAGTCGCGGCGTCCAAGCACGCTTCCAAAAGTCTCGGAGCGGGGCTGCAACACATTCCCCTGCTCTCGCATGCCGCCTACCGGCGGGAGGAGGTCCTGGCGGCGCTGCAGTACGGTTCACTGGAGCTGGGAAAGAACGTGCAGCACCGGGAAGGCGTGGCGTGGTGCCTGGCGACGTCAACCGATGCTTTCTTTGTCACACTGAATAAGGACGACAAGAAGCACTCGGCGACGACGATGTACAAGGATTACGCCATCAGCCCGGAGCTGTTCCACTGGGAATCGCAGAACGCAACATCGCCCGGGAGCCCGACGGGAAAGCGGTACCTGGACCGGGCTTCACACGGTTCGAAGGTCTTGATCTTCACCAGGGATACGGCGGACGACGAGACCGGCCTGACGGTTCCTTACACGTGCCTAGGGCAGGTGGACTATGTGCAGCACGCGGGCGAGAGGCCGATTGGGATTACCTGGAAGCTGCACCGGCCGATGCCTGCCGATGTGTTCGCGACCGCGGCTGCGGTGGGGCAGTAGCGGACCGAGTAAAAAACCCGAATCCTATGGGAATGGGGTTGGCGATCCGGCCCGGGCCAGCATCTCTATGACTTCAGTCGTCGGGATTGTCTTTTAGATACGTCCTGAGGATCAGGACGGCCTCATGAAAGTGATCTAAGGCCAGCTGTTCGTGGGGTCCGTCGTAGTCTAGTGGGTCCATCAAACGCCACTTCTCAGAATCGGAAAATAGATGAAAGTAGTGGTAGGCCGACTCCCGGGCCTCGCGCATGTGGTCCCTATAGTTTTCTTCGATCGTCGACTGACGCTGAAAGATCAGGCGGTTCTCCCAGTCGGCTGAGACCTCTTCAAGTACTCGCAGGTACTCGCGCAACGTTCGGTTTCTATCATGACGCCTAACGCGTTCCTCCTTGGTGGCGCTTTCGAACCGGTCCGCTTTAGCCTTTCGGACATTAAGCCAATTGGTAAGGCCGCTCGAACCGAGTCCAACGACCAAGCTGGCGCTGATTGTCAGCCAGTCCTTGAATTCCAATACAAACCACTGCCCCTTCAAACACTTCGATAATTCGATGGACAACTTTACGTGCCATGCATTTACTGATCGGTTAACGATTGCGCCCGGCCGTCCATGACGTGTGGCGCAGTGAGATCAAACGTGACTAGGTACCTGGCTTTCCAGGGAAGTCCCCAGCGAGTCGGAGGTCCAACGGGAAGGACGTACCACCGGAATCTAATTCCGCCTGTTCCCCAGCTCCCAACCGATAATGTCCAAGGCGCGCAGGGGCGTGAGCTTCGGCCCCGGAGCAATAGCAGCGATTTCTTCCCAGTAGGGGAGCTGAGTCGCTAGATCTTCTTGGAGTGCATTCAGCCACGAGTATCGGTAGTCGGCACGGCTTCTGCCGTCCTCGTACGGCACCGGCGCACCCTCACATTCGCTATAGCAATAGCCAATGTTGTCGTCGAACAGCGGGAGTAGCTCCGGACGCTTGCGGTGGAGAACTTTAGACAGCGTGGTGAGCCGGACGTACTTTGCCGGGGTGGATTCGAGCACTCCGAAGAGCCGGACGATTGCCTTCAGCGTTTCACGCCGGCAGTTGCCAGATCACCCGTTAAGGCTGGATCCTTCAGCCGCTCGTTCATCGGCGCCATGAGGCTCTCAAGCCCGTAGTAGACGGGAATCGGATTGTTGGAGACATTGAGGAGAGCAACAGCCAGCAGGTCCTGCGGCTCGACCGAATCGCCGGGAGAGCCCGGATATCCGTCATAGGCCGGGTAAGCCGAAGTTCTGGGCCTCTCCATGAGGTATGCGCGTGCCCACGCCTTTGCCTCGTCAATGTCTACCTTTGCCCCGCCAACTTTCAGTGTTGTCATGCTTCAAATCGTAAGCCGGCGCTGGCCCACCCCAGGGGCTAAGGGAAGCGTGTCACGTACAAACGAGGTACCGTCACCGCCTTGGAGCGGCTGCCCCGCTAAGCTTCCCTGTAGATATCACAGGTCTTGCACTAGGGGGAACACGCGTGGATGCGTTCGGAATTCGTGATCAGCTGATCGCTGGCTACCGCTCTTTCACGGAGGGCTTCGTCGACATCCAGGATCAGCGGATCAAGAATGCCGTCGTCGAGCTCGGTGACAAGGGTCGGCAGTGGCCTGACCCGTGGTTATCGCTGAATCCGTCGTTCAGCTCCGGTGGGCGGATTGACGAGCTCGTCCGGCGCGGACTCTTGCACCCCGAGTGCGACGCTATCTTCAGGCCTAAGAAAGATCTCCAGGATCGTGGGTCGGCGCCAATCACTCTGCACAGGCATCAGCGTGAAGCCATTGAAATCGCGGCCAAGAAAGATTCGTACGTCCTGACAACGGGCACAGGCTCGGGCAAATCGCTCGCGTACATAGTCCCGATCGTTGACCGTGTCCTTCGCGAGGGCACTGGCAAGGGCATCAAAGCGATCATCGTGTATCCCATGAACGCTTTGGCCAACAGCCAGATGGAGGAACTGTCCAAGTTCCTCGACAACGGATTTGATGGCAAGCCACCGGTCACATTTGCGCGCTATACCGGCCAGGAACGCGGCGAGGCCCGGGAAAACATCCTGAAGAATCCGCCGGACATCCTGCTGACCAACTATGTGATGCTCGAGTATGTCCTGACACGCCCGGAAGAGCGCCAATCGCTCATCCGCGCTGCTTCCGGCCTGCAGTTCCTCGTTTTGGACGAGCTCCACACCTACCGCGGCCGCCAGGGCGCAGACGTCGCCATGCTCGTCCGCCGTTTGCGGGATGCGTGCAACGCCCAGCAAACCCTGCAGTGCATCGGAACGTCTGCCACCATGTCCAGCGGTGGGACCATGGCGCAGCAACAGCGGGACGTTGCCGAGGTCGCCTCAAGGATTTTCGGGACGCTCATCTCGCCCGAGCATGTTGTTACGGAAACTTTGGTCCAGGCGACCACCAACCAGCACCGCTCACCCGGGGACCTGAAGGCCGCCGTCCGCGAACGCGGCGACGCCGAGTACAGCAGCCCCACTCTCGCAGGTGGCTACACGCTCATGGCGTCGGACCCCTTGGCGTCCTGGATTGAAGACACATTCGGCTTGACCACCGAAGCGGAATCCGGCACGATCATTCGCCGGCAGCCCCAGACGGTAACCAACGCTGCCCAGGAACTAGCAACGCTGACAGGTGAATCAGAAGCCAGCTGCGCCACGGCCATCCGCGCCACTCTTCTGGCCGGCTCGAAAGCGAAGCACACGGAGACTAACCGGCCGTTGTTCGCCTTCCGTCTCCACCAGTTCATCTCCAAAGCCGGTTCCCTGTATGCCACCGCGGAGTCGGAGGATACGAGGCTCCTCGAGACCGACTTCCAGCTGACCGCGGGCGAGGCAGAGAAACGCCTCTACCCTCTGGCCTTCTGTCGCGAGTGCGGTCAGGAATACCTCATGGCACGCTTGACGGAGACCGGGGGCGAGGCTCGCTTCATCGCCCGTCACGAGCTGAAAATGCAGGAAAGCGGCGGTCCGGACAACGGCCAGGACGGCTACCTTTACATCTCGACCGAACAGGAATGGCCGGAACATGCCATCGAAGCTGGCCGCATGCCGGGGTCATGGCTCACCAATGCTGCCTCAGGGAACCCCATCATCGAGTCGAAGCGCAAACGCATTCCGCTGCGTTACCGGGTCCAGCCCGGCGGCGAAGCTGCACACGACAACGACTACACCAAGGACCTGGGCCAGCTCGCCGCCTGGGTTCCGGGAAGCCTCGGTTTCTGTCTCAACTGCCAGGTCACCTACGAATCTGCCCGAAGCGGTGAATTCTCCAAAGTCGTCACTCTCGATCAGGAGGGCCGCAGCAGTGCCATGACGGTGATTGCCACCCGGATGGTGCAGTTACTGAAGTCCGACGCCGGCAGCGACCTCAGCCCCCGCGCAAAGAAACTCCTGACCTTCGTCGACAACCGCCAGGACGCGTCCTTGCAGGCCGGCCACCTCAATGACTTTGTCCAGGTCGCCCAGCTTCGCTCTGCCCTGTACCGCGCCGTCGCCTCGGCCGGCGACGAGGGGGTTGAGGCCATGGAACTTGGCGACGCCATCATCAAAACGCTCAGCCTGGCATGGTCGGATTACGCGCGCACCGAGGACCCCCTGGACCCGAAGCCCACCAAGCGTGCGCTAAATGAGGTGGTCACCTACCGCGCGTTGAGGGACCTGCAGCGGGGGTGGCGGATTACCCTCCCCAACCTCGAACAGACCGGCCTCCTGGTGGTCGACTATCCACTGGCCAGGAACCTCGCGGACCAGGAACGTCGCTGGGAGAGCGCGCATTACATCCTGCGTGACGCCGACCCCGGCAAACGTGAAGAAATCATCCGGGTTCTGCTGGACGAGTTCCGCCGTGTGCTGGCCATCGATGCTGAAGAGCTCACAGGAGAGTGGCTGGACCGGGTCAAGAACCGCAGCCGGGAGTTCCTGACAGGAATCTGGGCGTTGCCTGAGCAGGAGTCTGCTGCCAGCGTGGGGCTCGTAACCACAGAGCCGAAGAAGACGGCGTTCCGTACCACCCTGCCCGTGACGTCCTATGGAACATTTGGTCGCTGGCTCGCCAAGACGGCGTCGCCCGGCAACAAGCTCAAGCGCGCCGAAGTGGACGAAGTCATCGCGTCGCTCTTCGAGATTCTGCTCGAAACCGGCTTCATTGCCGAGGTCGTCGAAGGCAAAGTCTCCGGCTACCGTCTCAAGCTGTCAAGCATGGTTTTGAAGAAGGGTGACGGCGAATACGGCGCTCCGGATCTGCTACGCCGCACTTACCATGCGGACCAGAAGCCGCGTGTCATCCAGTTCTTCAAGGACCTGTATCTCGAAACCGGCCAGGAACTGGCAGGCCTCAAAGCGGCGGAGCACACTGCCCAGGTCCGAGCCGAAGACCGCGAAGCCAGAGAGCAGGCATTCCGCGAAGCTGACCTTCCGCTGTTGTTCTGTTCCCCCACGATGGAGCTGGGCGTGGACATCGCAGACCTCAACGCCGTTGCGATGCGCAACGTCCCCCCGACCCCGGCGAACTATGCGCAGCGCAGCGGGCGCGCAGGACGGTCCGGCCAGCCCGCGCTGGTCCTGACTTACTGCGCCACGGGCAGCCCGCACGACTCCTACTACTTCCAACGCTCAAACCTGATGGTTTCCGGGCAGGTCCAGCCTCCCCGCCTGGACTTCGCCAACGAGGACCTGATCCGGTCCCATGTCCACGCCATCTGGCTGGCCGAGGCGTTGGCCGCCACCAGCTCAGGGCTGGGAAAGTCCATGAGCGGCCTGCTCAAACTCGAAGACAAGAGCTACCCGCTGCAGCCGGAAATCAGCTCGGTCCTTGCAGACCAGCAGGCGGCGGATCGGGCCAAGACATCGGCCAGAGCCCTCATGCGCAGTATCGAGGCCGAGCTGGAGGACACGCCGTGGTGGACCGAATCGTGGTCCGACACCGTCATCGACAACGCCCTGGCCGGCTTCGACCAGGCCTGCGAGCGATGGCGCCAGCTGTACCGGAGCGCCATCACCGAGCAGGACGCCGCGCACCGTGCGAGTCAGGACCATTCCACCGACTCGAAGCAACGGGAGGCAGCGACCAACCGGCACCGGGAGGCCGGACAGCGACTCGAAATCCTCCTCAATGACAGCGACTCCAAAGGCCAGTCAGACTTCTACACCCTTCGCTATCTGGCATCGGAAGGCTTCCTTCCCGGATACTCCTTCCCACGACTGCCGCTGGCAGCCTTCATCCCCGGCATACGCAGGGGCAAGGACAACAACAGCACCTGGCTGCAGCGCTCGCGGTTCCTTGCCATCAGCGAGTTCGGCCCGGACTCTTTGATTTATCACGAAGGTGCCCGCTACCAGGTCAAGCGAGTCAGCCTTCCTCGAGATTCCGACGGCGGCGGAGTGGGCGACGTCGTACTGGGCGAGTCCCGCGTCTGCGAGGCCTGCGGGTACCTGCACGAGCGCAAGGCGGGTCTGGACATCTGCGAATCCTGCCGAGAGCCGCTCGCCGGGAGCTGGTCCAACCTCATGCAGCTCCAGTCCGTCATCACCCGCCGCCGCGAGCGGATCAGCGCCGACGAAGAAGAGCGCAACCGGCAGGGCTTCGAGCTGGTGACCAACTACCGCTTTGCCCCGCACGGCAAAAAGCCGGGCCGGTCCGACGCCCAGATACTTAGCGGGCAAGCAGTCCTGGGCGAGGTCGTCTATGGCGACGGCGCCACAGTCCGGGTAACCAACCTGGGCCGGCGGAATCGTGCAAATCCGGACCGCCACGGCTTCTGGCTGGACCTCATCACCGGCGAGTGGCTCTCGGAGAAGAAAGCCACCGCGGACACAGGGGATGCTCCGGAAGCTACGGACACTGACGACATGAGCGTGGAACAGTCCAAAAAGAAGCAGATGGTCACGCCTTTCGTTGAGGACCGTCGAAATATCGCCATTGTTCGCTGGATGGGAACCCTGACCCCTGCCGAGGCCACCACCATGCAGTTCGCCACGGAGCGAGGTATCGAGGCCGTCTTCCAGCTTGAAGATTCAGAGCTCTCTAGCGAACTGCTTGCAGATAACGATGACCGCGGGCGGTTGCTGTTCATCGAGGCCGCGGAGGGCGGGGCGGGTGTTCTGCGCCGCCTTCAGAGCGAGCCGGATGCCATGGCCCGGGTCGCCGCCAAGGCGTTGGAGATCCTGCATGTTGACTCTGCAACGGGGCAAGAGACCCAGAACACCTGTGTCCGGGGTTGCTACCGGTGCCTGCTGTCCTATGGGAATCAGCGTAATCACGAAATCATCGACAGGCGCCTGGTCATCGCCAGGCTGCTGCAGCTGGCCGGGTCCCTCACGGTGGCGGCGGCAGCAGCGCCGCAAGCACCCAGACATGCCATGCCGCCCGGGACTGTGGTGAGCACGCGGGCCCAGGGCCTCTTGGACTACCTGCTGGCCAACGGCCGCACCCTCCCTGACGAAATCGGTCCAATTGTCGAGGGCAACCTGGTGGATTTCATCTACACGTCTACAGTGTCGGTGGGTACTGCTGTGATTGTGGAGGACGAGTCGAGGCAGCCCGTCAACGAGCTGGAACTGATCTACGGTAACTGGAACGTCATCAGGTGCGGCAAAGACGCTGATGTTGAAGCTTTCGTCAATGAACACGTGAATATATTTGGAGTGGTGGAGTGACTAGTACGACGGCGGAGCACAGTTTTGCGGTTGGCTCGCTGGTGGCGGCCCGCGGCAGGGAATGGGTGGTTTTGCCGGAAAGCAAACCAGATTTCCTTGTACTGCAGCCGCTCGGCGGCACCTCTGATGACATCGCAGGTGTGATCCCTGCTATAGAGGAGGTGACCTCGGCGTCGTTTGGCCTGCCACTGGCCACGGACCTGGGCGATGACCGGAGCGCCCGGTTGCTGCGCGATGCCTTGCGTATCGGTTTCCGCTCCAGCGGCGGCCCGTTTCGGTCCCTGGCCGGGCTGAACGTCAGCCCGCGCCCCTACCAGTTGGTTCCGCTGCTGTTGGCTTTGCGCCAGGACGTCGTGCGCCTTTTGGTGGCGGACGACGTCGGCATCGGTAAGACCGTGGAGGCCGGACTGATCGCCTCCGAGCTGCTGGCCCAGGGGGACGCCAGCGGTCTGGCTGTTCTGTGCCCGCCCAGCCTGGCCCAACAGTGGCGGCAAGAACTGTCCCAAAAATTCGGCATCGAAGCGGAGCTGGTTCTGCCCGGCACCGTCAAGCGACTCCAAGGGGAAGCCGGCTACGACAAATCCATTTTCGAGTATTTCAAACACACAATTGTGTCCACCGACTTCATCAAGTCAGAGTCCAAACGGCACGACTTCATGCGGACCGCTCCGGACCTCGTGATCGTGGACGAGGCCCACGGCGTTACAGCCGATGACTCTGGCAAGGGCGGCGTCGGCCGCACCCAGCGCTACGAATTGGTTCGAGGCCTGGCGGACGACCCGAAGCGTCACCTTGTACTCGTCACGGCAACGCCGCACAGCGGAAACGATGGCGCCTTCCGCAACCTGATCGGGCTGCTGGATAGCAGCCTCAAGACTGTCGACCTCTCTACTGAGGCGGGGCGCCGCAAGCTCGCGGACCACATGGTCCAGCGCCGCCGCGTGGACATCCGGAGCTACCTGAAGTCGGACACCAAGTTCCCCAGCGACCGGGAGACCATCGAGGTTTCCTACAAATTGTCGTCAGAGCACCGCTCGTTCTTCGACGCTGTCCTGAACTACGTCCGCGGCCAGGTGCAGGACACCTCCGGCACCAAGCGGGACCAACGGATCCGCTGGTGGTCCGCCCTTTCGCTGCTGCGCGCCATGGCATCATCGCCCGCGTCAGCCGCTGCGACGCTGAACACCCGGGCCGTGGCCGAGGATTCGGTGTCCGACGCCGCCGCGGAGAAGCGCGGCATGGCCGTGGTCATGGATCAGGTGGAGGACGACGGCGGTGAAGGCATCGACGTCGTGCCCGGCTCCAGGCCGGACGCCCTGGACGAAACGTCCTGGGAGAAGCGTCAGCTCAATGCGTTCCTGAAAACAGCACGGGAGCTGCAGGCCAATCCCGGTCAGGATGCCAAACTCCAGCTCCTGGCCAAACGCATCCGGGCACTCATCGCCGAGGGCTTCCAGCCCATTGTTTTCTGCCGCTTCATCCCCACGGCGCACTATGTCGCCGACTACTTGCGGGAAGAAGGCAAAAAGAAGTTCGACGTCGAAGTCGTCACGGGTGAGCTGCCCTCCGAGGAACGCGCCGCCCGCATCGCCGCCCAAGCCGAACGCGCCGGCGACATGCCGAAGGTCCTGGTGGCCACTGACTGCCTCTCCGAGGGCGTGAACCTGCAGGACGGTTTCCAGGCGGTAGTCCACTACGACCTCGCCTGGAACCCTACCCGCCACGAACAGCGCGAGGGACGTGTGGACCGCTTCGGACAGCTCTCCGACACCGTACGCGCCCTCACCATCTACGGTGACGACAACGGCATTGACGGCATCGTGCTGGATGTCCTGCTGCGCAAGCACGAGAGCATCCGCCGGGACCTGGGCATCAGCGTGCCCGTCCCGCCGCGCAGTGACCAGATCCTGTCCGCGCTGCTGGAAGGCATCATGATGCGCGGCAAGAACGGGGACCAGCTGGAACTTTTCAGCCTCACCCCGGAAGCCGAGCAACTGGACACCGAATGGCGCAGCAGCGCAGAACAGGAGAAGCTCAGCCGCTCCCGCTTCGCCCAGAACGCCATCCGCCCTGAAGAAGTGCAAAAGGTGGTGGACTCGGCCCGGCATAGCCTGGGCGACCCCGGCGACGTCGCGGCCTTTGTCAAGGCCGCTCTTGAAGAAACGGGCGCCCACGTTGACGCCACGCCGGATGGGCTCGTTGCTGAGCTGACCGCGGCCGTTCCGGGCATCCGGAACGCTTTGGGCTCGGATTCGAAGATCCGCTTTGTCAACGACTACCCGGTCCCGCACAACGCTTCGGTGCTGGTCCGGACGGACCCTGTGGTCGCTGCGGCGGCCAACTACGTCCTGAACTCCGCCCTCGACGGGCACCTCACCGGCAAGGCAAGGCCGGCCCGCCGCTGCGGCTTCATCAGGACCAACGCGGTGGACAAACTCACGGTGGCACTGCTGGTCCGCTTCCGGACCAAACTGGTACTCCCCGCCCGCCTTGGAGACAAGACGGACATGGCGGAAGAGGCCCGGGTACTCGCCTTCACCGGCAGCCCGCAGAACCCTGCGTGGCTCACGGACGACGCGGTGGAAACGCTCCTGACCGCCACACCGGACGCGAACGCTGGTGAAGTCACCAACATGATGGCCGCCATCCTGGGTTCCCTGGACCAGCTCAAGGACCAGCTGGACCAGAAAGCCCGCGACGTCGCTGACCAGATCCGCGATGCCCACCGTGAAGTCAGGATCGCCGCCCGTGGCGACCGCGCTGGCCAGCTCGGTATCCGCGGCCTCACGGTTGAACCGAATCTCCCCGCAGACATCCTGGGCGTCTATGTCTACAGCCCGGTCGGAGGCACCAAATGAGCACGGCATTCCAAGCCATCACCGTCGTCGGGGGAGTCGTTCCCCCGTCCCTGCTGGGCCGCATTCAGGCCGGCGAAGCCAACGACGCCAAGAGCCTGGCGCCGGCCAGCTTCCACCTCGCCGGCACCGAGACACTGCGCGACGCCGCCTCCCGGACCTGGATGTACCTCCAGGGCGCCTGGAGCGCGTGGCGCGAATCCGACGCCGCCAAACGTCCGGACGGGCAAGGCGCCGGCACGGGTGACGCCCGGCAGAAATGGTTGCTGCTGCTCCTGCGCGAGCTGGGCTACGGACAGGTCCCCGCCACGCCCGGCGGACTCATGACCGGTGGCGAGGCCTACCCCATCTCGCACCGCTGGGAATCGGTGCCCATCCATCTGCTCGGCCCCGGCGTGGACCTGGACAAGCGAACCCCCAAGGTTGAAGGCGCCGCCCGGCGGGCACCCCAGGCCATGGTGCAGGAGTTCCTGAACCGCGAAGATAACTACCTTTGGGCCATTCTCAGCAACGGCCTCAAACTCCGCCTTCTCCGCGACTCCACCGCCCTGGCCGGCGCCGCCTACATCGAATTCGATCTCGAGATCATCTTCGACTCGGATCTCTACTCGGAGTTCCAGCTGTTCTGGCAGCTCTGCCACCAGTCCCGGCTGGACAAACGCGGTGGCACCGAGGCGCCGCCGTCGGACTGCTGGCTCGAAGTCTGGCGGAGCGAATCCGTCGAAGCAGGTGCCCGTGCCCTGGACAAGCTGGGATCCGGCGTCGAGAAGGCGCTCGGGTTCCTGGGGTCGGGCTTCCTGCGCCACCCGGATAACCGCTGGCTCGTGGGCGCCCTGCACTCGGGGGACCTCAGCCACCGTGACTTCCACAAGGCCCTGCTGCGCACCGCCTACCGGCTGCTGTTCCTGTTCGTGGTGGAGGACCGCGGCGCCCTCCTGGACCCGGCCGTGGCGTCCGAAGCACGCCACCGCTATGAGACGTATTTCTCCACCCAACGGCTGCGGAAGATGGCCCGCACCCGCGACGGCGGCCCGCACCCCGATCTGTGGCGCACCCAGAAGCTCGTACTCGGTGCCCTGGGCGGCGACGGCCTCACTGCCGTGGGGCTGCCGGCGTTGGGCGGGCTTTTCGATCCGGACCCCCGCGCCGCCCGACTGGACGGGCAGCCGCACTCTGACCTGTTGCTGGGTGCCGAGCTGGCCAACCAGGATTTCCTGAAGGCCATCCGCGGCCTGGGCTGGGTGGCCGGCAAGACCGGCCGGTTACAGCCAGTTGACTACTGCCACCTGGGCGCCGAAGAGCTGGGCTCCGTCTACGAATCCCTCCTGGAACTGGTGCCGCGCGTCGACACCGAGACACGGTCCTTTGAACTTGCGCATCTGGCCGGGAACGAACGCAAGACTACCGGCTCCTACTACACCCCGCCCAGCCTGGTCTCCGCCCTGCTGGACACCGCCCTGGACCCGCTGCTGGACCAAGCCGTCAACGGCGCCTCAGCACCGGACGACGCCGAAGGCCGCCTGCTGGCGCTGACCGTCTGCGACCCCGCCTCAGGCTCCGGCGGCTTCCTCGTGGCCGCCGCCCGCCGGATCGCCCGTCGCCTGGCCGAGGTGCGTGCAGCCGAGAACGAGCCCACGCCCGCCGAGGTGCAAAGTGCATTACACGATGTCGTGGAACGCTGCATCTACGGCGTGGATATGAACGATCTCGCCGCCGAACTGGCCAAAGTCTCCTTATGGTTGGAAGCCATGCAGCCCGGCAAACCGCTCGGCTTCCTGGACGCCCGGATCAAAATCGGCAACAGCCTGCTGGGGACCACACCGGCGCTGCTCGCCGGCGGCGTCCCGGACGGGGCCTTCACAGTCTTGGAGGGCGACGATAAAAAATTCGCCGCGGAGGCGAAGAAGCGCAACAAGGCGGAGAACACCCGCAAGGCGGACAGGCTCTTCGGCTCCCTTGGCCAGGACGCGTTCAGCTTCGGCGGTACGCAGTCAGCGGTGACGCAGCTGATCAACCAACGTCGCGAACTCGTCAAACCCGTGGACAGCGCCGAGGAAGCCAGGAGCCGGGCTAAGGCCTACGACGCGTTCGACCACTCCGCGGCTATGGAACAGAAGCGCCTCCACGCTGATTCCTGGTGCGCCGCCTTCGTCTGGCCGCTCAAAGCCGGCGAGGCCGAACCGCCGACGTCCTCACTCGTCCGGCAACTCGGCGACTCCGGCACCGCTGCAGGGTACGGCCCGACAGTGGCCAAGGTACGGGAACTCGCCGACGTATACCGCTTCTTCCACTGGCATCTGGAGTTCCCCGAGGTCTTCGGCGACCCGGACTCCGGTGAAGACGTCGGCGCTGAGGGATGGCCGGGCGGCTTCTCCTGCATGCTGGGCAACCCGCCGTGGGAGCGCGTCAAGCTGCAGGAACAGGAGTTCTTCGCGGCCCGGAATGAGGACATCGCCAAGGCGCCGAATGCGGCGGCCCGGACACGCCTCATCAAGAGGCTCGTCGACGAGGACCCGATTCTCCATGAGGAATTCCTGGCCGCCAAACGCAACGCCGAGGGCCAAAGCGCCAGCCTCCGCACGTCAGGCCGGTATCCGCTCAACGGACGCGGCGATGTCAACACGTACGCCGTCTTCGCCGAGTTGTTCCGCAGCCTGACCGGACCGCACGGGCGATCCGGCGTTATTGTTCCCACCGGCATTGCCACGGACGCCACCACCCAGTTCTTCTTCAAGGATCTTGTGGAGACGAGCACCATTGCGGCGCTGTACGATTTTGAGAACCGCGCGCCCCTGTTCGAAGATGTGGATTCGCGTTTCAAGTTCTGTCTGCTCACCATGGCGGGGCGGCTGGCCAAAGAAGAAACAGCGTCCTTCGCGTTCTTCTTGCACGACCCGGCCGACATCGCCACGACAGAATTCGCCCTTTCACCGGACGAAATCAAGCTCATCAACCCAAACACCGGGACACTGCCCATCTTCCGCACCCGCCGCGACGCGGAAATCACGCTGGGCATCTACCGCCGCGTCCCTGTGCTCATCAACGAGAACGACCCCATCAACGGAAATCCGTGGGGCGTCTCGTTCATGCGTATGTTCGATATGGCCAACGACTCGAACTTGTTCCACACGCGCGAGCAACTGGAAAGCGACGACTGGACCCTCAAAGGAAACGTCTTTGTGCGGGGGCTCAACACCAAACCCGCGAAAATGCTGCCGTTGTATGAGGCCAAGATGATTCACCAGTTCGACCACCGCTGGGCTACCTACAGAAGTACGGAAGTTCGTGACTTTTCGGAAGCTGAGAAGATTGATGCAACGACCCTTGCCGTCCCGAAATATTGGCTAGAGGCCTCCGAAGTCAACGACAAGCTGCAGGGAAAATGGGACCGAAAGTGGCTCATGGGTTGGAGAGACATCGCCAGAGCGACCGATGTACGGACGGTTATTTCGGCAGTTTTTCCCATTTCAGCTGCACCTGACGGTAACCTCCTGATGCTTCCAAGCGGTGGCGCCCCAGTTGCGCAGTTGCTATCTTCTGCACTTTCGTCCTTTGTGGTTGACTTTGTTGCCCGTCAAAAGGTCGGCGGAACTCATGTCAAGTACTTCACGATGAGACAGCTTCCGATACTTCCTGAGGGCTTGGCGGATCCGACGCCTTGGGACGCATCAATGACCACTTCTGATTGGCTATCTCTAAGGTCAACGGAGCTTCAATTCACAGCGGTAGACGTGGACGATTTCGCCCTTGACCTCGGTATAGAAGGTCCGCCCTTCGTTTGGAAAGCCGAACGTCGTGAGGTGCTGAGAACTGAAATTGATGCTGCCTATTTCATACTCTTTGGGCGATCCAGGGACGATGTGGACTACATCATGGATACATTTCCAATTGTTCGCCGCAAAGATGAAGCTACCCATGGTGAGTACCGAACAAAGCGCCTGATCCTCGAGGCCTACGACGCCATGCAGGAGGCCATGACCACCGGGGTCCCCTTCCAATCGACTCTCAACCCGCCGCCCGGCCGAGGCCCTCGACACCCAGCTAAGGAACTCTCAGCATGAGCATGGAAAAGTGGAATGAGTTCATGTCCTTCGCGGCAATCTTCGCTGAGACTGTGGACCTGGATGCCGAGGAATACGACTATAAGCTGGCCTTGGCCCAGCGCCTGAAGAACACCCGCGACGCATACATGGCGGGCGATTCTGGCTGGTTCGAGATGCTTCGCAAAGACATCTCATCGTCGAATTTGATGAACCAGTACTTCATGATGCGCCTAGTGGATCTCGGCCGCACTCGACCGGAGGATTTGCGGAAGGTCATTGATGTCCTCTGGGTCGGTGAGCCAGACGTGGAGAAGATCGATGTTTTCACAGAGCAGCTGAGACCCTTCAACCCGGAACAATTCTCGGTTGGTGGCATCGTCGGATTCGCTTCGATTCTTCTCCTCGGCAGGGACCCCCACATATTCCCGCCCTATCGCGCCCGCGCTGTCAAGAAATTCCTCAAAATCGTAGACTGGGAAGACCGCGGCGCCAATGGAACCCCTGCCGAGCGCTATCAGCTCCTGCTTGATGCCCTGGACGAAATGGTCCGGCTGGCCCCCGCGCACGACATCACGCTGCGAGACAGACTTGATGCCCAAGGCCTTTTATGGACCGTCATAAACGTCGACCCCACCGACGAATGGAGCCCCGAGCAAACAGCGGGCCTCCGGCAATGGCGCGGCGACAAGGAACTGACTCCCGAAGTCGATCTGAGCGTGCCAGCTGCGACATGTGCGCCAGCGCTTGAAGCGGTGGCGCGACGAATCATCGAGGCCGGATTCCGCAGCGGCCTGTCACCCATCGACGGTGCAACCTCTACATGGACCGCCGAAAATGCCCAAGACCTGGAAACCCGGGGCGATCTCGACGTCGGAACAGGGACTTTTATGGCGAAGTTCGAACGCCAGCTGAAGGGTGCAAGCCGGGGCACGATCCTGTTGGCGGCCGAACTGGCATACCTGCAGGTCCTGCCACTGAGCAACGTAGGTCCCGTCACCAAGGTGGCGCGGATCAACAAGATCCTGTCTTGGATTGAGGACGGGCAGGTGAGTTTGCCGCCAGAGCTGCGAGAGGGATTGGAAACGCCCGGGGCTTTTAACGGCGGAGTTGGTTTCAACATCCAGGTGGCGGAGCACATGAAGTGGCTGTGCAGACTGGTTACGTACGTTGCCACCCAGCCCATGAGCCGAATTGACGCCGGGCTCAGCGACCCGTGGACTTTCCGGGCCATCACGCAGTCCGTGCCGGATGACAGGCAAACGATCCGATACAGCGTCGACTATTTGGCCTGGCCCGGTCATCTCCCCCCGGTGGTCAAGAATGATCACCGGATCGAGATCTGGAAGGCATTCGCTGGCATCATTGGCGGAACGACTGGCCGAAACGTCAACGACGGGCCCGCCATCGCCAAAGACCTGCACGGCATCCGGCTGGTCCAGCAGGGCAACACAAACCAATTCGTGGAGTGGTATCGGGAACCCTACCTGAGCCAGTGGCGCACGGAGTCCGAGGATTCCGGGCAGCGGGCGTGGCTAGTCAGGCAAAGCCAGGCAGGGACGGCAATGCTGCACCCCTGGCTGGAGGACGGCTTCGTGTCCACACCCGCACAGCACCTGGGGTCACCCGCTGCGGGCTCAAAACTCAACCAAGTCCAGGCTGCCGTTAACAAGGGCTACCAGCACATCGAATACTCGGAGCGAAAGCTCCGAGCGACGGAGTACCACCGCTTTCTCAGCGTCATGAAAGTGGACGACTTCGTGCTGACGGCCTTCGAGGACGGTCTGTATCTTGGCGTGGTGACCGGGGAAGCGCACTACGTCGAGGATGCGTCATCGCGTTTGCGGCGGGCTGTCGCGTGGCAGAAGGCGCCCATCAGCAACGAAGACGTGCCGGCCCCCTTGCCGAGGCTCCTCGCCGAGCAGGGTTCAGTAGTTGACCTGACCGAAGCGCTGTCCATCATTACGGCCTGGTATGGCTCAGAAGCTGATCCTGACGAAGAGACGGAAGATGCGGCACCCACGCCGCAGATCGCCGTCGTACCTCAACTGCGGAAAGCCACGCCGGAACTGGCGCGAAAGCTCAACGTCGGCCAAGAGCACTTGCAGGAGGTGATCCGGCTTCTGCAGACGCGGCAGCAGATCGTCTTTTATGGTCCTCCGGGGACGGGCAAGACCTATCTGGGAACGGCAATCGCCAAGTTCCTTGCCGGGGAGGAGCACGCAGACCACGTCAAGACGGTCCAGTTCCATCCCTCCTACGCCTACGAGGACTTTTTTGAGGGCTACCGGCCTGCGAAAAGCCAGGACGGAAATGTCGGCTTCAGTCTTGAAGCGGGGCCGTTGCGGCGCATTGCGGACGAGGCCGCGTCGGAAGGCAACCGTGACAAGCCGTACTTCCTGATCATCGACGAGATGAACCGCGGCAACCTCGCCAAAATCTTTGGCGAGCTGTACTACCTGCTGGAGTATCGGAACGAGGGCATTAATCTGCAGTACAACCCGGAGAAGATCTTCGCCCTGCCGCCCAACCTGTTTATCATCGGCACGATGAATACCTCGGACAGGTCCATCGCCATGGTGGACGCTGCCATCCGGCGCCGATTCGCCTTTGTCGAATTGCATCCGCAGGAAGGCATGATCTCGGGACTGCTGGAACGTTTTCTCACGGCAAACGGCAAGCCGTCGCTGAGGGCCGACCTCCTGAATGCTTTGAACAACGAGATCGAGGACACGAACCGCGACCTAATGATCGGGCCGTCCTATTTCATGAAGCCGCACGCCGGGACGGACCAGGGCCTCGAGGAGATCTGGAAATACGAATTGCTGCCGCTGCTGGAGGAGCAGTATTTTGGGCGCCTGAAGCGGAACCAGGTTCGAGAGAAGTTCGGGCTGGCGGCGATGAGGCGGAAGGCTGCGAGTGCGGTTGGGCCGGTGGATCCTTCCCCGGAGTCCGCTGAGCAGGTGCTGGATGCTGACGGCGCCGAGCTACTCGAGCAGCTGTTGACGGATTCGGAAGATACTTCCACCTAATGTTCAGGTCGATCGTCCTCGACGAACTGCAAAGTTCGGCTGATCCAGTTTTGCTGGATCCGGAAGTTGCCGCGATGCTCCGGGACACCGGGCTGGTGACGGTGCTGCCGGCTCACGGCGGAATGTGGACGGTGCTGCCCGCGGGAACTGTGGGGGCCGTCCAAATCGGCGATTTGTTGGTCGAGGTCAAACCGAAGCAGAAGGTCGGTCTCGGCCGGCTGCTGTTCCTGCTCGGTTACGCCGGAAACCCGGGCTTCCGTCCGGAAGACGTTGCGGGCATCGAAGACACCGACCTGTTTGCGGCACTGGGCGAGTCGCTGGCCCGCCAGGGACTGCGGGCGCTGGAATGCGGTGCGCTCAATGGATACGTCCATGTTGAGGAGGCGTTGCGGACAGTCCGAGGGCGGATCCGGGTGGGGGATCAGATGACCCGCCGCCCCGGCATGCTCCTGCCGTTGGAAGTCGCCTACGACGACTTCACCGTGGACATCCCGGAGAACCGCATCCTGCGGGCTGCCATCCGATTGATGATGCAGGTCCCGAGGCTTTCCGATGACGTGCGTTGGAAGCTGGCCCACTTGGATTCCAAGCTGGATGGAGTCTCCGAGCTCAGGTTTGGTGCCTCCCTGCCGGCCTGGTCTGAATCCCGGTTGAACGAGAGGTACCTTCCGGCGCTCCGATTGGCCGAGATCATTCTCCGGAACATGTCGGCCGAAGCGGGGCTCGGCACTCATTCCGTTGCCTCATTTGTGGTGAATATGGCCACTGTGTTCGAGGACTTCCTCACGACCGCGTTGATAGAGGCACTGGACACATATCGGGGGGAGACCGTCGGGCAATACCCGGCGTTCCTCGACGAGGCGGAGCCTAATGGGCGCTCGGGCGCTCGCGTCCGGATGTTGGTCGACATCGTCCACACCATCGATCGCGAGCCGGCCATGGTGTTCGATGCCAAGTACAAGGCAGCATCGCCGGGGGGCTCGTACCCAAATGCCGACCACTATCAAATGCTGGCCTATTGCACGGCGCTGGACGTTTCGAGAGCCTGGCTCGTCTACGCTGGACCTGGAAACCCGCGTGTGCGGAAAATTAGGAACACAGAGATTTCCGTCGTGGAGTTTCCGATTGATCTTTCGCAAACGCCTGAATGCCTCCTGGCTCGCGTGGAGAGTCTCGCGGTGGCTTCCTTCCTGGAATGGCGGATCCGGCAGGAAATCGAGGTGCATAGCGCCTCGTAGGTTTATGTCTGAGGCCGCGTTGCGCCCGCGTTCAGCCAGGAGAACAGCCGGCTACACCTCCAGCCGGAACACCCAGAGAAGCCCTCCTCGCCGGGCACGTACCAGTCACGGGACGGAACTCTCTGGAAGCCCAGGGATTCGGGGCCCTTCGCAGATGAGCGTCTTTAGAGCGGGCTGATCGAACCGCCGAGGCGCGGTCTTCGGTTGCGGCGTGGTGCGGCGGGAAAGGGTCAGAGCTTCTTTGAATTGGTAGCGACCAAGCAACCAAAACCCAAAAGAGACCCTGACATGTCCACCCTCGACAGCGTCGGGCCTTCAGTTGTGGTGAAATGCCGGCGACGGCACAGTATGGCGTTGGCGTGTGGCCCAGCAACCGGTCCTGGGCACCTTCATAGGCATTCGGGAGCGAGTGAAGAAATGAACTTTCCGAGTAGCGATACTCGCAGATTCCATAGGGCATTCCTTGCTAAATTGTGGAAATACTAAACCCGCAATAACCTAAAGTTGCGATCCCTTGGGAGTTCAAAGTGTCTAATGGGCCATCGATTGAACAGTGTTATCTACAAATAGTTTCCAGGGTTGAAGAGCGCGACAAATCTGGTGAAGTGTGGCTGCTCAGCGACGTGAATCAAGTTTTACGTGACGTAGATAATCTACATTCGAGGCTGCTCAGTGATTCTTCAGTTTCGCCGGTGGTTCGGTCGGGGGTCTATGAGCTCATGCATCGGTTTCGGCTAGCAGGGGAGAAAATTTGCGAGGACCATAGAAAGGTCCTTGAGGAGGCTTTGTCTCCTTGTATAAAAACTCCTGTCAGGGTCACTCAGAGGCAAGAGTGGGCGTTGACTTTTTTGGAACGTATAGCCGTACTGGAGGTTGATTCATTGAATTACCTCGAACGCTATCGCGCTGCTCAAGCGCTTCAGAAAGATCTGGCGGAGGTTCGTCCTGAGATTCGTGATATGGGATGGGCGCGAGATCTGGAGCTCCTCGACAGCATCAGCCGCAGGGCGCGAGTTCTCCAGGAGCGGATCATGGCAGGTTCCCGACCGCGAATTTACGGGAGGATCTCCAGAGCGTGGTATCGAGTTTTCCTCGGTGGGGCTCCAGGCTTGGGGAAAAGATGATCTAGTGTGTGCTGGCGTGTTGGAGCTTTGCGGCACTAGAATCCCGATGTTTTATCCGTCCGTGCCCAGCCTCCGGCTACAGGTGGAACCCTTTGAAAGACAATGCTTGACTGACAACCGTGCTCAACTTTTCGCCGCTACCAGACTCGCGGTTCGCTCAACGTACTCCTCCAGTGGAGCCAACGCTGGCTGGGACGAAGGATCACCCACAGCGTCAGCCCCCACAGCATTGGCCACCGCCAGTGCATGCTCGTAAGAGAGCCGCGCCCGAAGCGCCAGCACCAAGGCGGCACAGAACGCATCGCCGGCCCCGATCGTGTTCGCCACCGTGACGGCAGAGGCCGGCGCCTCAGCCACTTTCCGGCCATGCTCAAACATCGCCGAGCCGTCCTTCCCGTATGTCACCGCGACAAGCTTGGCCTCGGCCAAGGCCGGAATCAGCTCGTACTCGGTCTCGTTGACGATCACCAAGTCGCACCGCTCCAGCAGCTCGACCGGCAGGTCCATCGCCGGTGCGGCGTTCAGCACGAAGAAGCCCTGCGCCTTCCGGGAGGCTTCCATCACCGCAGGCAGGCCGACCTCCAGCTGGCATAGCACTGTCTCGTCCGGCCCGACCTCCACACCCTGCAAAGAAAACTCAGCGTTCGCGCCCGGGCACACCACGATCTGATTTTCGCCGTCGCGGTCCACCACGATTAGCGCGGTGCCTGTCGCGTCGCCGTCGAGCACTGCCACGTCAGCGGTCTCCACGCCGGCGCCGGAAAGAGCCTCCAGCATCAGGCGGCCCTGGGCGTCGTCGCCCACCGCGCCGATCATCCGGGCACTTCCGCCGAGGCGCGCGGCGGCCACGGCCTGGTTGGCTCCCTTGCCGCCGGGCTGCTGGTGCAGGACGCCGCCGCCGATGGTCTCCCCGGCGGTGGGGAGCCTGTCCGTGGTGGCGATGATGTCGAGGTTGATGCTGCCGACGACGGTGGCGGCAGGAAGTCGAGTGCTCATGAGAAGTCCTATCGGGAGAAGCCAGGGCGGCTGGATTAGGAAATAGTGTACGGCATGGTTGTACTTGCTCGTTATACGTGGTTGTATAACAACTCACATCCCAATGGCACCCAGCCTGCAGACAAAGGAGTTTGATGTGAACACCCCAGCCCCGGTCACCGGACCAGCCACCACCGCGCCGCCCACTGAAACCCAGGACGAAACAAAGTTCGCCGGTCGCCGCGCCGCCCTCCTCATCTCCACGCTGCTGCTCGGCGTGCTGTCCTTCCAGCTCAACGCCAGCATGGTCACCCCGGCACTGCCCCAGATTGCCGCCTCCTTCGGCATGAGCGCCGACAGCGCCGCGCCCGTCCAGTCCATGTTCTTCCTCGCCGGCGCCATCGCCGGCCCGGTGATCGGCAGGTGGAGCGACTTCATCGGCCGCCGCGCCGCACTCCTGCTGGTGCTCGGCATCATGGGCGCCGGAACCCTGCTCTGCATTGCCGCCCCGACGGTGCCGCTGCTCATCGCCGGCCGGTTCCTGCAGGGTGTGTCCAGCGCCGTCTTCGCCCTTGCCTACATCGTTCTCAGCGAGAACCTGCACGCTAGAGTCTTCGGCACCTCCGTGGGCATCATCGCCGCCATTAACGGCGGCGTCGGGGGAGTGGACGGCTACGTCGGCGGCTTGATGGCCGAGACCCTCGGCTTCCGGTCCATCTTCGTCGTCGTGCTGGTGCTGACCGCCATCGCGGCCGGCTGCATCCTCAAGATCGTCCCGAACGGCCGACCGCGGGGCGTCCGCGGCGCCATGGACTGGTGGGGAGCGGGCTCGCTCTCGGTGTTCCTGGTGTTCGTGGCCTACTTCGTGTCCGGCGGCTCGGCGGCCGGCTGGACCGCGCCAGGCACCCTGGCCCTGCTGGCCGGCACCGTCGCGTCCTTCACCGCGTTCTGGATGATCGAGAAAAAGCGCAGCCACCCCCTCATCGCCACCCACCACCTGCGCTCCCGCCAGGTCTGGCCCGTCATCGCCACCACCGTCCTGGGCCTTGCCGGCATCTTCGCCGTCATCAACTTCACCGTGGTGCTGCTCAGCCAGGACACACTCCACGGCTTCGGGCTGAGCGCCTCCCTCTCCGCCCTGCTGTTCCTCACCCCGGCCGCGCTCATCGGCGTCTTCGCCGCACCCCTCGCCGGCTGGCTCGCCGACCGCCGCGGCTGGATCAAGACCCTCCGCGCCGGCACCGCACTCAGCCTGGCCAGCGCCATCGCCGCCGCGGCGTTCTCCGACAACCAGGTGGCAGTGATGATCGCCGTCGCATCCCTGGGTATCTTCTACAACGGCTTCTTCCTGACCGCCATCAACGGACTCTCCGTCCTGCTCTCGCCCGAGGAAGCCCCCGCCGCCCTGCCCGGCATCAACGGAGCCTCCTTCGGCATCGGGGCGAGCCTCGGCGTCGTGATCGTTGCGCCGGTCGCCGCCCAGGCCACTTCCGCCGGGTACGCCACAGCCCTCTGGATTTCGGTGGCCATCACCGCCGCCGCGTTCATCGTCAGCCTGTTTGTCGCCGCCCCCAAGGGCGAAAAGCTCTGAAACCCCACGTCACACCAGCACGAACGAAACGAGAAACACCGCCATGACCACCACCAGCCACCCTTTCTACCTCGACTGCGACACCGGCATCGACGACGCCCTCGCCCTGGCCTACCTGCTCGCCTCACCGCGGGCGGACCTGCGGGGGATCGGCACCGTCAGCGGCAACGTCAGTGCCGCCGTCGGCGCCCGCAACACCCTGGACCTGCTCCAGCTCGCCGGGCACGCGCACATCCCCGTTGCCCTCGGAGCCCACGACCCGCAGGCGGGCGCATTCCACGGCGGGGCGCCATGGGTCCACGGCGACAACGGCATCGGCGGCGTCGAACTGGATGCGGCCACCGCGGACCTGGTCCCCGGAACCGCGGCCGAGATGCTGGTGCGGCTGGCCCATGAACAGCCAGGCACGCTGCGCGTCCTCGCCATCGGTCCGCTCACCAACATCGCCGAAGCCCTGCAGCTGGAGCCGGAACTGCCCCGGCTGGTGGAGGGGATCACCATCATGGGCGGCGCCGCGTTTGCCCCCGGGAACATCACGCCCGTGGCCGAGGCCAACATCGCCAACGACCCCGAGGCCGCCGCCGAAGTCCTGGCCGCCGGCTGGAACGTGACCCTGGTGCCGCTGGACGTCACCATGTCCAACGTCCTCGAGGAAAGCCACCGCCAGGAGCTGCTCGACGCCGGCCATCCGGTCCCGCAGGCCCTGGGGGAGATGCTCGGCTACTACTTCCGCTTCTACGAGAGCCAGTTCGGGCGGGCCTGCTCCGCGATGCACGACCCCCTGGCGGCGGCGCTCGCGGTGGGCGGCGTCAAAGCCGCCGTCGCCCCGGTGGTGCGTGCCGCCGTCGACACCACCCACGGTCCCGGACGCGGCCAGACGGTCTGCGACCTGCGCGGACGGTACCTGGGCTACCCGGAGCAGCCGGGCGCGCGGTGCCGTGTGGTGCTGGAGCTCGACGGGGACTTTGCGCCGCACCTGGTGGAAACACTTCTTACCTTGACGGAAAGCACGACGGCGGCGCTTGCCTCCTCGGTCACGTCACCGGCCTGACCCGGCCTTGGGCCGCCGATGGTTGCCGGCATGTGCTGTCAACCACCGGCGGCCCTGTGCTGTTCAAGTCCTGAAGGCCACGGCCTCGTGGGGCCCTCAGTCAGGACTCGCCTCTACTCGGGGGTTACGTAGGCTCCGGCGATGCCGCCATCAACCAAGAAGGTGGAGGCGGTGATGAATGACGCATCATCGCTGGCGAGGAATGCAACGGCAGCGGCCAACTCCTCAGGTTCGGCGAACCTGCCGAGGGGAACATGGACCAGCCGGCGGGCGGCCTTCTCCGGGTCCTTGGCAAAGAGCTCTTTCAACAGGGGCGTGTTGACCGGGCCGGGGCACAGGGCGTTGACCCGGATGCCCTCGCGGGCGAACTGGACACCCAGCTCACGGCTCATGGACAGGACGCCGCCCTTGGAGGCGCTGTATGAGATCTGGGACGTGGCAGCGCCCATCAAGGCGACAAAGGATGCCGTGTTGATAATGGATCCCTTGCCCTGCGCCTGCATGTACGGCAGGGCGTATTTGCAGCAGTAGAACACGGACGTGAGGTTCACTTCCTGGACCCTTCGCCATGCGTCGATCCCCGTATCGATTATCGAGGCATCGTCTGCCGGGGAGATGCCGGCATTGTTGAACGAGATGTCGACGCTTCCGTAGGTTTCGTTGGTCACGGCGTAGAGGTTCTTGACCTCTTCTTCGCTGGTGACATCGACTTTGACGAAGAGTCCGTCGACTTCGTCGGCGGCACGCTGCCCGGCGGTCGGATCGAGATCGGCGATAACAACGTGTGCTCCTTCGGAGGCGAACCGGCGTGCGGTTGCCAGTCCGATTCCGCTGGCGCCCCCGGTGATGACTGCGCTGCGGCCTTTGAGTCGGTTGGAGATAACTTCCATCATTGTGCTTTTCCTTAAGTTGTTTTCAGTCGGTGGTTGAGATGAAGACGTTCTTGGTTTCGGTGAAGGCGTTCAGGGCGTCAGGTCCCAGCTCACGGCCCAGGCCTGACTGCTTGAATCCGCCAAAGGGTGTGGAGTACCTGACGGATGAGTGGGAGTTGACGGAGAGGTTTCCGGACTCCAGTCCGCGGGCAACGCGCAGGGCCCGTCCTATGTCCCTGGTCCAGATGGAGCCGGACAGGCCGTAGATGGTGTCGTTGGCGAGTCGGAGCGCGTCAGCTTCGTCCTTGAAGGGGACCACTGCCACCACCGGGCCGAAGATCTCCTCATGCATCACCCGGTCCTCGCGGGACGGAGTCAGGACGGTGGGCGGAAACCAGAATCCCTTGCCCTCCGGCGCTGATCCTTGGAACGCGATGGGCGCTCCCTCCGGCACGAAGCCTGCGACCGTGCGGTGCTGCGCGGCGGAAATCAGCGGCCCCATGAACGAGTCCTCGTTCCGGGGGTCCCCGACCTTCAGCGCCGTGACGGCAGGTTCAAGCAGTTCGAGGAACCGTTCGAAGACGTCGTGCTGAACCAGGATGCGGGATCGGGAGCAGCAGTCCTGGCCGGCGTTGTCGAACGCCCCACCCGGGGCCGCTGCGGCGGCCGCCTCCAGGTCGGCGTCGGCGAAGATGATGTTGGCGCTTTTGCCGCCCAGCTCCAAGGTCACCGGCTTCACCTGCTCCGCACAGCCGGCCATGATCCGCTTGCCGACGCCGGTTGATCCAGTGAAAACCACTTTCCTCACAGCCGGGTGCGTGACGAAGCGTTCTCCCACGACGGATCCCTTTCCGGGAATGATCTGGAGCACACCGTCAGGCAGCCCGGCTTCCTGCGCAAGCTGCCCGAGGCGCAGGGCCGTCAACGGCGTCAGCTCGGCAGGCTTGAGGACCACCGTGTTGCCTGCTGCCAGCGCCGGAGCGAATCCCCACGCGGCGATGGGCATCGGGAAATTCCACGGGACGATGACCCCCACAACACCCAGGGGCTCGTTGAAGGTGACGTTGACCCCTCCGGCAACAGGGATCTGCTGGCCGGTGTGGCGCTCCGGGGCGCCGGAATAATAGGCGAGGACATCGCGGACATTTCCTGCCTCCCAGCGGGCGTTTCCGATGGTATGGCCGGCGTTGACCACTTCGAGCTGGGCGAGGTTCTCAAGGTCGGCATCCACTGCAGCGGCGAAGCGGCGCAGCAGCATCGCCCGGTCGGCGGGTGAGACGTGGCGCCACGTTTCAAAAGCCGCCGCGGCCTTTTCGATTGCCCGGTCCGTTTCCTCCAATGTGGCGAGCGGGACGGTTTCTATGATCTCTTCGGTGGCCGGGTTCAGGACATCAAACGTGCTGGTGGACATCGACTGCATTCTCCATTCGTTCTTTGCGGTACTTGCGGGCTGTTTCAACAAATCCCGTGAAAAGCCGCAGGTCGTCCGGGTTCTGTTCGGGGTGGAACTGCACTCCCAGCACCCATCCGCCTGTTGTCGTCTCGAGTGCCTGTACGGTTCCGTCCTGCGCTGCCGCCGTCACCCGCAGGCCGTCCGCGATCCTGTCCATGGCCTGGTGGTGGTAGCAGGGGGCGCTGGCGTTTGGCCCGAGCAGGCTCTCGCTGATGCTTCCGGGTGTTGTGGTGAAGTCGACGTTCCCGAACACACCCGGTGCCGGCTGGTACTGCGCCGCCTGCGGATTGACGTCCGGGACGTGTTGGACCAGCGTTCCTCCCAAAGCGACGTTGAGGATTTGGGCGCCGCGGCAGATGGAAAACAGCGGAAGTCCGGCGGCCAGCGCCGCCCTGGTCAGGGCGATGTCGTGGGCGTCCCGCGCGGGTTGGGCGCGGGTCAGTTCATGGGGCTCGGCGCCATACTGTTCCGGGTCCACGTCCGATCCGCCCGCGATGATGAGCCCGTCCAGGAGCTCGATCACTGTGGCGTCCGTGCCGACGGGTGGCAGGAGGACAGGTGTGCCGCCGGCGGCGACTACTGCCTGTAGGTACGTGCCCGGCAGGATGGCCGCGTCGGCCTGCCAGACGCCCCAGGCTGCCTGTTGGTAGTAGGTGGTGAGGCCGATGCGCGGCCGGTAGGAATCAGAGACGTTCAAAGCCACGCTTGTGCTCCCAATCCGTGACGGCACTGTCGAACGCTTTCAGTTCGACGTCGGCGGCGTGCACGTAGTGATCCACCACTTCGTCTCCGAAGGACTTGCGGGCGATTTCGCTGTTGACGAGCAGCGCCCGCGAGTCCCGAAGCGCCGTCGGGATCCGGTCGGCAGTGGACTGGTAGGCATTCCCGACCATGATGGGCTGGAGGGGCAACTCGTTCTCGATGCCGTGGATGGCTGCCGCAATAAGTGCTGCCGCGGCCAGGTAGGGGTTGACGTCGCCGCCGCCTACTCGGTTTTCCACCCGGAGGCCGGGTCCGCGCCCGACGATGCGCAGCGCGCAACTGCGGTTGTCCAGTCCCCATGCAATCGCCGTTGGTGCGAAGCTGCCCTCGACGAAGCGCTTGTACGAGTTGATGTTGGGCGCCAGGAAGTACGAGAGTTCCTTCATGGCGGCCAGCTGACCTGCGACGAAGTGTTCCATGACGGGGCTGAAGCCATGCTCGCCGTCACCGGCAAGCACCGGGTTGCCGTCCAGGTCCGTCAGGCTGAAGTGGATGTGGCAGGAACTGCCCTCGCGCTCGTTGTACTTGGCCATGAAGGTGATGCTTTTTCCGTGCTTTCCTGCGATCTCCTTGGCGCCGTTCTTGTAGAACGCGTGGCTGTCGCAGGCTTGGAGTGCGTCTGAATACCTGAAGGTGATTTCCTGTTGGCCGTGGTTGCATTCGCCCTTTGAGGATTCGACGACGAGCCCGGCGCTTTCCATGCTGTTTCGGATGTCGCGGATGACCGGTTCGAGACCGGCCGTGGCAAGCAGGGAGTAGTCGACGTTGTAGCGGGTTGAGGGCTTCAGCCCGACGTACTGCTTGTCCCATGCTTCGGCATAGCTGTCGTCGAACATGATGAACTCGAGTTCCGTGCCGATATGGGCACGGTATCCGAGCGTCTCGAGGCGTTCGATCTGGGCACGAAGTATCTGCCGCGGGGACTGGGTGACGGGGCGGCCGTCGAGCCAGAGGATGTCGCACTGGACCATCGCGGTGCCCTCCAGCCACGGCACAAGCCGGAGCGTGCTGACGTCGGGTCGCATGACCATGTCCCCGTAGCCGTTGGCCCAGGAAGACATGGCGTATCCATCAACCGTGTTCATTTCCACGTCGACGGATAGGAGGTAGTTGCAGCCTTCGGCGCCATGTCCGAGGACATCCTCGAGGAAGGACCTTGCGCCGCAGCGCTTGCCCTGCAGCCGGCCCAAGGAGTCGGTGATGGCGACGACGACGGTGTCGATTTCACCCGTGGCAACCTTCTGCTTCAGCTCCTCGACGGTCAGCTGTGCCTGGGAGTCTTTCCCTGCGATTTGATTGGTCATTTGATTTCCGTAACTTCGATCTGGGTGTTGGACGTGATAGGTGCTCTCCGCCGAACTGGGCCGGAGAGGGCGTTTCAGTTGCTGAGTTCGGCTTCGGCTGCCGCGAGCTGTGCAAATTCCTCTTCGGGCGCCCCTGCCACAATCCGATGGCGGCTGTAGAACCAGTAGTAAAGGAGGGCGGCGGCGAACACTGCGGCGGTGATGGATGCTGCCATGACGTCGACGACGAACGTGGCAACGACCGCAACAGCAGCGAGAAGCAGGGCCACGGATGTGGTGACGGCACCTCCAGGGGTCCGGTATCCCCGGGAAAGGCCGGGTTCCTTTACCCGCAGGACTATGTGCGAAAGGTTCAGCAGCACGTAGGAGACGGTCGCTCCGAACACCGCGATATTGATGAGCAGGGCACCGTTGCCGGTGGTGGCAGCAAGGAGGAATCCGAGGGCGCCGGGCACGATGAGCGCCCAGTACGGGGTCCGCCTCTTGCCCGTCAATGACAACCACTTGGGAAGGTACCCTGCGCGGGACAGGGCGAAGAGCTGCCGGGAGTAGGCGTAGATGATGGAGAAGAAGCTGGCCACCAGCCCGGCCAGCCCTGCATAGTTCACAAAGTCAGCAAGGACTGTGTTACCCCCGTAGGCCAGGCGGAGCGCTTCCGGAAGCGGGTTGTTCGAGGCACCCATCGCCTCTGACCCGGCTGCGCCGGGAACCAGGACGAGCATCAGTGCTCCGAAGACCACGAGAATCACAACGGCAACGATGATGCCCCGGGGCATGTCCTTCTTGGGGTTCGCTGTCTCTTCAGCAGCCAGCGGGACACCTTCGACTGCCAGGAAAAACCAGATGGCGTACACGAGGGCTCCGACTGCACCTCCGATGCCCATGGGAAGGAAGGCGCTGGAGGTCGGGGAACCGTCCGGCACGACATCGAAGAGGTTTGCCGCGTTGAAATGCGGTACCAGGCCGATGACCACGGCAGCCAAAGCGATGACGGCGATTGTGGTGATCGCAAAGATCAGTTTCAGCGCTTCGCCGACTCCGCGGAGATGGATTCCGACGAAGAGAGCGAAGGTGATGAGATAGACCGGCCAGGAGTTGGTGAGGCCGAACAGGCCCAGGGCTTCGACATAGCCGCCGATGAAGGTGGCGATGGCGGCGGGCGCGACAGCGTATTCGATCAGGACGGCCATCCCGGTGGCAAAGCCGCCCAGCGGGCCAAGAGCCCTACGCGCAAATCCGTAGCCTGCGCCGGTGGTCGGCAGTGCGGACGACAGTTCGGCCAATCCGAACACCATGCAGGTGTACATGATGCCCATCAGAATGAATGCGATGAGGAGACCGCCCCAGCCGCCCTGGGCCAGGCCCAGGTTCCAGCCGGCGAAATCTCCGGAGATGACATAGGCAACACCGAGGCCCGCCAGTAGGACCCACCCAGCCGCTCCACGTTTGAGTTGACGGTGATGGAGGTAGCCCTCGTCGTCGTTGACGGGCTGCTCCAAGGGACGTGATGACATGCGATTTCCCTTCTTCCAAGGGTCTCATTGGTCTGTAATTAGTCCAAAAGTCCCCTGTCAGTGTGGTGCAAGTCACCCGCAAGAGTCAAGGGGATCGCGATTTTCCTCGAAAAGCGAACCGGTTTCGGCTCAAGCAGCGGTGAGTAAAAGGCATTTTATTAGACCGCGCTAGGATGGTCTCATGGAAGAGGCATCGCTTGAGGTCCCCACTACGCTCTTACGGCCGGTCCGGCACGGAAACGCCTTTGAAGAAACCATCGAACGGCTGCTCCAGAACATCAAGCTGGGGCTCTTCGGCGTCGGTGATAAGTTGCCCGCCGAGCGGGAGTTGTCGGATTTGCTGGGCGTGTCACGGGCGACGCTGCGCGACGCCTTAGCGGAGCTTCAAAAGGCAGGCTATGTGGAAATCCGCCGCGGCAGGTCTGGCGGAACCTACGTATCGGCACGAAGGCTCGTGGAACTTAGAGGCGCCGCAGATCTGGACCCTGCGGAAGTCAACGACGTTCTGACCTACCGCGCCGTGCTGGAACCGGCCGCCGCGTCCCTCGCCGCCAAGGCCGTGCTGTCTCCAAGGCAGCGGCGTCATCTGCTGGATACGTTGGCCGATGTGGCAGCGGCTCCGGTAGAGCTGTACAGGCCGAAGGACGCGCGGTTTCACGTGGCCATCGCGGAATTGTGTGGATCGCCAAGCCTCGTTGCGGCCGTTGCAGACGCCCGTGCACGGGTTAGCGACCTTCTAGACCGCATCCCGTTCCTGGAGCCCAACCTTGAGCATTCCAACCGGCAGCACCAGGAAATTGTTGACGCTATTCTCCGCGGCGACGCGGATGGCGCCTACCAGGTTACCCTCGATCACCTGCAGGGAACGGCGTCGTTGCTCCATGGATTCCTGGTCTCGCCGGAGAACTCTTCAGTCGCGGCATCCGACGTTCCCTGACCTGCATCTTGGCACCAGCCGTACCTCCGCTGCGACGCGGCGCGGTGCTGAAAACTCTGGCCGGGTGAGCGCCACCCGGCCAACTGCATTTAGCTGACGTCAGCGGCCCGGACAACAGCCGGGAACGCGCGACGGCGGGACTCACCATCGGGTGAGTCCCGCCGTCGGGCGTTGGCGTGCGTATCCCAGAGGGAAATGGTCAGCAGCGCACCTTCGTGGCATGGCCCCTGGTGAGAACCAGCGCGAGGGCGATCATGCCGACGCCGAGCAGCAGGTGCAGTCCGTTGTCGAAGGCGTTCAGCGGGACGAAGTTCGCGGCCGATTCCTGGTCGAACACCAGGCCGTAGGCGAACAGGACCAGGTACACGATTCCGCCGTAGAGGAGGAAGGAGCGGGCGCCGGTGGCGCTGCGGGCCAGGAGCAGGCCTGCTGCGCCGAAGAGGAGCTGGACGATGTTGTGCGGCACTGAGACCTGGAAGAGGCCAAGCAGCATGGCTTCGGAGTGGTGGCCCGCAAACTGCAGCTCGTCGTAGGGCCGAGATGTTTTCCCGCAGGTGGGCGATGGCTTCACCGTCGCGGACCAGGACCGACTCCCAAAACCAGCAGCGCTTCGCGGACCACGGTGCGGCTGACCTTCATGTAGGTATGGCACACGGGCCTGCTGCCGGGATCGCCGCCCTCGCATACCCTGAAAGTTGAAGTACTCCGAGCGCTTCCTAAGTCGGACCTCGCGCTCTACGGTTACCTCATGGCTCGAATGACACCGCAGGAAGCGACGGCTGTGAACGTACTGCTGGGATACTTTGCAGGTAGGCCCGAGCTGCCGCCACGGGAAATTGTGCGGTCACTCGAAATACTGGCAAATCGGGCGCACAATCGGTTGCAGGCTGGCTGGGACGAAGTAGCGGTGCGACGCCAGTGGCCGTACGCATACGAGGATGAGGTCCGAGAACAAGAGAGCTCGGGCCAGCCCCCGGAAGACCAGGACTAGGGCTCGGGATCCTCGTCAGGAATTTCCCGCGCCGCGGTATTCTCGGCCATTGTGCGGTAGGCCTTGGCTGTTGTTGTTCTCAAGGTGGGTGACTGCTACACACGAAAGACCGCGGCCGCCTACCGGAATGCCGTCGAACCCAATGTAGTCCCGCCGTCGTAGTTCGAGTCGTTCCTGCTGGCCTGGCGAGGGAATCCTGGCGTTTTCGCGCCGGTACATCTGGCGCAGGCGGCGGCAAAATTCTGCAGGCTGGTGGACCCGCCTTGGACCATGGATAGAAATGGTCGCCGTGTTCTGCGGTCCGGGAACAACGTCGCCGGAACCCCTCCTCCCATCTCACACTGGCGGCATCCGCCCGAGCCAGACCCTGGCGGCGCTGTTGACGGGTGAACCGCCTCACCGGGCTGGTGCAGGGGCCGCTTCGCCTATCTGGAAATCGTCGTCGACCGAATTGGCGGAAGAAGCGCAGGGGGAATGCGCCGAGGAACGCTCGGGCCACAGGACTAGGGCGATGGCGGCGGACCCGAGGATCAAGCCGGCGAGGGTGGCGGGAGTGAACGGTTCCGCGAACAGGAAAGCCCCGGCCACGGCTGTGGTCGGGGCGACCAGGAAGAGGAGGGCATTGAGCGTGGTGATGCCGATCCGGCGGAGGAGGAACCAGTACAGGGAGTAGGCGATGAGGGTGGGGACGATCGCGGTCACCAGGGTGGAGATCCAGAAGTCAGGGGTGGCCGGTGGGGCCAGGGCTCCGGCGAGGGACGCGAGCAGGGCGACCGCGGCGAGGGTGACGGCGGAATGCATGGACAGGGTGGCAAAGACGCCGAGGCGTGCCGAGGTGCGGCGCTCCAGGAATGTGGCCGTGACGAGGCTCGCGAGGGCGACGAGCGGGAGCAGATAGGCGGGGCCTGGAGACGCGGCTACGAATGCGTCCGAAGCTACGATCAGGGCGACGCCACTGGCGCCGAACACCAGGCCGAGCCATTGGAGGGCACGCACGCGCAGCCCGAGGAGCGGGCCGACGAGGGTGGCGATGACAAGAGGTTGGATGGCATCGATGAGCGCGCACGTCCCCGCCGAGACGCCGGCAGCGATCGCCAGGTAGATAGGCACGACGTAGCCGAATTGGGCGAAGAAGCCGATGACGAGATGGGGGCGGATGTCGCGCCAGGCCGGCAGGTCCGCGCGGGGAAGGACTGAGCCGCGGGGAGGTCTCCCCGGACGGTTTTTCGAACCGATGCCGTCCGGCCGGCGATGGGTGATGTTGACTCGGAGGGCGCTTCCGGCCAGGGCGAGTGCCAGGATCACCACGACAATGAGGAACCGCCAAAAGACGACCGTGAGCGCCGGGACGCCGGTGGTGCCGATCTTGGCTACGAGAAAACCGGAACTCCAACTGAGAACGAACGCGACGGAAGCTCCGATCAAAACAATGCGCTGAGGTATACCGTTCTGTTTACTCATGCTAATTAGTATACAGAACGGTATAGTGGATGCATGATGACCGAAGATCGCCGTGAGGTGATGCCCCGAGACGCGAATGAGCTGCCCAAGTACACGAAGGGAGCGGAACGGGTTCTGCGCGCCGCGTCCGAACTGTTCTATCGGGAAGGAATCCACGCGGTGGGGGTGGACACGATCGCGGCGGCGGCTGGCGTAACCAAGAAAACCCTGTACGACCAGTTCGGTTCGAAAGAGGCGCTGGCGGTGGCTTACCTCCGACGGCGGGACGCCCGGTGGCGCGAGTACCTCGAATATGGACTCGCGCAGGTACCCGCAGGCGGCACCGAGCGGATCCTCGCGATCTTCGACATCTCCGGGCGGTGGGCAGTCGACAACAGCGACAAAGGGTGTTGCGCGATCAACGCGAGGGCCGAGACGGATGACCCGGAGAGCCCCATCGCGGCGGAAGCTATCCGCCAAAAGAAATGGTTGAGAGACCTACTCGAGCAACTGTGCAGGGAAGCATCCGTTGCTGATCCTGCCCAGACAGCCGACTCGTTGATGCTTCTGTACGAGGGCGGGCTCGTGACAATGGGAATGGGCACCTTCCCGCAGCCCTTCGCGGTGGGGCGAGACGCAGCAGCGCGATTGCTCGCCACCAGCTAGTCTCCTGGCGTCTCAGATCCCAGGTAACTGCGCGCGGAGACCGGCGTCGACTGCGGCGGCGAGGAGTGTAAACCAGGCGGCGCCGTGTCAGGCCGGACGCGTGTCGCTGAACTGACCGCAAAGTCAGGCGCCAGTTGATGCCTCACTCCTGCGTTCCGCCCGCTCCCAGTGCTTTCGGAGCAATTCGGCCAGTCGCTCAGGCTCGATCCGGTGTGGCGGGTCGAAGTGGTGGCGCTTGGCGAACACCTCCAGGTGGAAGTCCGGGAAGAAGACCCTTGCCAGCCGGCCGGCGATCTCGCCGTAGTCGTCCGGGTTGCTCAGGCCGCCGAGGGCGAAGAACACCGGCTGGGGAAACGCGGCCAAACGTGCCCTGTCCAGGTCATAGCTCTTGAAGTTCCGCAGGAACGCCCTGATACCCGCGGGCCGCTTTGCCATCCACGGCGGCGGGGGACCCGGAGGCGGTGACGGAAGCACGACGTCGGGCTTAACTCCCAGCCTCGTGAAGGCGGGCATGAACTGCTCCGGGGGAAGGGCTTCCAGCTGCTCGTACTTCTTCCAGAGCTCCGCGTGCGCAGGGCTCCAGTCCCAGTTCCCGGCCCAGGCAGGCTCCAGCAGCGCCAGGCTCAGCAGACGTCCGGGATGTTTGGCAGCGAACGCCAGCGCCGCCGCGCCGCCGCCCGAATAGCCCACAAGATGGAACCTCTCCCATCCCCGGGCGTCAGCTTCGCGGAGCACGCCGTCGATCTCTGTGTCCAGGCTCCAGCCCGGCGGCGGCTCATCGTCTGCGTAGAGCTCCAAGTCTTTGGCGACGGCCTCTACATCCAGGCCCAGGGCGCCAATCAGAGCTTCGTACGCAGGCTGGGCGGGGAGCACACTCCCGGGAAGAAGGATGGCCCGTATCCGATCCATAAACGAACCATACGCCCGAGGTGGCCTACCGGCTACCGGCCGCTACGTCGTGAGGGGAAGGCCAGCACCAGGGAGCTCCTCAGCCGACGGCCGCCACCACAACCGCAATCCCCGCCTCACGGAACTTCGCCATGTCGCCGACATTCGCGGTGGCCCCGGTGGGGACGGTCGGCGTCG
Organism: Arthrobacter sp. ISL-69; assembly: GCF_018613775.1. Classification (NCBI taxonomy): domain Bacteria; kingdom Bacillati; phylum Actinomycetota; class Actinomycetes; order Micrococcales; family Micrococcaceae; genus Arthrobacter; species Arthrobacter sp. ISL-69. The sequence goes on along the minus strand of NZ_JAGGPO010000001.1, from coordinate 46,870 downwards.
ACACCACCGACGGTCCCGGCCGCACCTGGTGGAGGTGCTGCTTTCGTTTGTCGGCGCGGAAAGTACGACGGCGGCAGCGGTCGTGGGCGCGGCGGTCGCCTAAACGGGCGTATTGGCCGGGCCGATCAGGATCGACTCCGAGGTCTGATGACCAGCCCGACGACGGCTGCCAGCGCGAGGGCGGACAGGATGGTCGCCGACCAGAACCCGGCCCGTCCGCCGGTCAGGAAGTCGCCGGGGACAGCGAACGCCGCGTAGGTCGACGCCACGATGGCCAGTCCAACGGCGCCGCCAAGTTGCTGCATTGTCTGGAAAAGCCCAGAGGCGGACCCCGCGTGCTCGGGTTCGACGTTGCGCAGCGCGAGCGTCGTGAGCGGCATGAACGTCATGCCGGCTGAGATTCCCGTCAAGAGCAGGGCAGCCATGACGATCACGAAGGGGGTGTCCGGACTCAGTTGCGTGAGCGGCAGGAACGCGACCACCCGAAGTGCGGTGCCGAGGATGACGAGGCGGACGGCCCCGAAGCGCTCGACCAGCCGCGGGACGATCCGCGACATCGCGAAGATGCTCAGGGGCATCGGCAGGAACGCCAGCCCCGTCAGCAGTGGCGTGAGGTGCAGATCATTTTCGAGGTACTGGACCATGAGGAAGAACATCGCCAGCATCCCGCCATAGGTGGCCGCCATCGCCGCCAGCGCCGCCACCCGGCTCGGGCTGCGGAGCAGCTGCGGGCGGAGCAGGGGGTGGGCCACTCTCCGCTCGGTGAAGGCGAGCACGGTGATCAGCGCCGCGCCGACCACCAGCCCGCCGATCGTGCGGGGACTGGACCAGCCGTCGTCGCCCGCCTGGATGAGGGCCCACACGATGGCGACTGCGCCGCCCGTTGCGGTCACCGCTCCGAGAATATCGAAGCGCCCGGGTCTCCGGGGGGTTTCGGCGACGAGGCGCGGCACGGCAAGCAGGACGACGACGCCGATCGGCACGTTGATGAAGAGGGTCCACCGCCAGTTGGCGATGTCGGTGAGCAGGCCGCCCAGAATGAGCCCGAGCGCGCCGCCCATCGAGGCGACGGCGGAGAACAATGCTAGGGCCCGGTTCCGCGCGCCGTCGTCCCGCGCGCTCGTGGTGATGAGCGCGAGCACGCTCGGTGCGGCGAACGCGGCACCGAGGCCTTGGAGTGCGCGTGCGATGACGAGGAGAAGGGGTGAGGTGGCCAGGCCGCCGAGCAGCGAGAAGACCGTGAAGACCGCCACGCCCACCAGGAACGTGCGGCGACGGCCGAAGACGTCTCCGATCCGTCCGCCGAGCAGCAGGAGGCCGCCGAAGGCAACGGCGTAGCCGTTCAAGACCCAGCTGAGCTGGGCGCGGGTGAAATCGAGGTCGGTGGCGATGTGGGGGAGTGCGACGTTGACCACTGTCGCATCGAGGACAAGCATGAGTTGGGCAAGCATGACCAGCCAGAGGCCAATGCTGCCGGCGCGGCGGCCGGATGGCGCGGTCCCGGCGGGCGCCCGTGTGGCGATTGTGGATGTCATGGGGTGGTGTCCTGTTCTAGCCGATGGGCTGACGTACACTAAGAGGAGAGATGCTCCGGTTAGAACTATACGGAGACACTCTCCGTTTGGCAATCATGTTTTGAAAGGTGTTTCTGTGCGCGCTGACGCCCAACGCAACCGCGATCGGATCGTGGAGGTTGCACGTGCGCTTTTCCGCGCCAAAGGCTTCGACGCCGTTTCGATGGACGAGGTCGCCAAAGGGGCCGAGGTGGGCCCCGGCACGCTGTACCGGCACTTCCCGACCAAAGAGTCCCTTTACGACGCGGTCCTTGAGGCCTGGGCGGGGAAGGTCAACGCGGCAGTCGACAGGGCGCTTTCGCTCGACGCCTCCGCGCGGGAGCGGCTGTTGACCTGGCTGACTGATTATGCGGCGATGCTGACAGAACACAAGGGTGCAGCCGCGCGGATCACTGCTGCGCTGGGCGATCCCGGGTCTCCATTCGCAGCAAAATGCACGACGTACGTCAATGCGAATCAGCGCCTGATTGACGGGTTGGACTCGGCCCTGCGCCCCGGCGTCGAGGCAATGCAAATCAGTCGGCTTGTTGGCGGCATGGCCGCAGTGGCAGATAACAGCGAGCTTCCCGCCGACTCAGTGGCATCGATGCTTGCGATTGTCGCTGACGGACTGCTCGCTCCCTGACACGCCCAGTGCCGACAGGCACTATCCAGCTTGAGCAGGTTCAAGCAAGATAGCCGCATGAAAAAACTTATGATGGCCAGCTTCGCAGCGGCAATGATGGCGTTTGGCGGAATCACCTTAGCGGCCCCGGGCAATGCGGCGGACCCCCAGTCCTCCCATGTTGCGGGGCAAATCATGGTTAAATTCCATGATGATCGCGCGGCATCCGCCGTACTACGCCAGCATGGGCTCAGCGAGGGCCCTGGCATCGGCGGCACCGGCGCCCAGCTCATCAAAGTTCCGGCTGGCAAGGAATTCCAGCTCATCGAAGCTTTAAGCCGGAACCCGGCGGTTGAGTACGCCGAGCCGGATGAGGTGGTTACTGCCGCGTCCGATGACCAGTATTTCCCGCAACAGTACGCCCTGCAGAACGTCGGCCAGTCTCTTACGAACACCGCCGGCACGCTGCTAGCGGCCAACGGCACAGAGGATGCCGATGTGGACGCCGTTGAAGCATGGGGCGTCACGACCGGCGGGGGCACCAAGGTGGCCATTCTCGATACGGGTGTGGCAAACGTCCACGACGACATCGCACCGCAGGTTGTTGGATACGCGAACTTCGTCAGTGCGGACACCAAAGAGGATCCCAAAGCAAACCCTGAAGATAAGTACGGTCACGGCACCCACGTCGCCGGCATCGTTGCCGCCAAGTTCAACAACAAGATTGGTGTTGCCGGTGTGTGCCCGGACTGCAGCATCCTGGATGTCAAAGTGCTCAATGACACCGGGTCCGGTTCCAGTTCAGTCATTGCCAACGGCATCAGCTGGGCCGCCGACAATGGCGCCAAGGTCATCAATATGAGCCTTGGACAGCGCGTCTCTTCACGCACTCTCGAAGCTGCCGTCAATTACGCCTGGAATAAGGGTGTAGTAATAGTTGCCGCGGCAGGCAACGCCGGTACCCAGGCCAAGATCTACCCGGGTGCCTATCCCAACGTCATTGCCGTGGCTGCAACGGACAACAAGGACAACAAAGCATCCTTCTCAACCTATGGAAAGTGGGTGGATGTCGCCGCACCGGGTGTCAACGTGTACTCGACCTTCCCGAACCACGAGTTCGTCCTGGGTACGCAGAACGGCCGGTCCATGGGTTATGACGTCGCCAGCGGCACCTCGATGGCCTCGCCTGTTGTCGCCGGCGTGGCCGCGCTTGTCTGGAGAACACCTGCCGGCACCGAAAACAAATTGGTCCGCGCAAGAATCGAATCAACCGCCGACCCGATTCTCGGCACCGGCACCGACTGGGCACATGGCCGCGTGAACGCATGCAAGGCCGTCGCTGGCACCTGCCCTTAGCTGTCGCGCGGTTGCGGTCAGGACTGGAGAGACTGCATCACGGACAGGTGCCCGGCGCGTGCAGCGATGAGGCATTTGGCCAGGTAGAAGGGCCGGTTCGCGTGCCTGACGTACTGTGTCAGCACGAGGACCGGATCCGGGGCCCGCAGGTCCAGCAGCTTGGCGCGGCTGGGGCCCACCTGGCTCAGGCTGATCTGGCATTCGCCGGGTCCGAGAACCCGGCCGAAGCGGTTGTTCAGGCCGGCAAGAAGGGTGCTGCCGCCGTCGTCGTCGATTTCCAACGGCGCCGCGGCAGCTTTGCCCAGCCTCACGGGCTGGGCTGAGACGTTCTCCTGCAGGTGGGCGACGGGCTCGCCGTCGCGGATCAGGACGGACTCCCAGAGCCAGACGTCGCTGCCGGGTTCGACGCCGACGCCGGGCGCGGCGAATTCGGAGGCCGGCTGGCGCACCACCTGGGTCCGCTTGATTTCCACCTGCTTGCCGGGGCCGCCGAGGACTTCTTCGAAGGGCCGGATGCGTTCGATGCCGATGCGGGGGAGCGTGTCGGAGACGAACCGGCCGACGCCGCGCCGGGCACGGATGAGGCCGTCCTCCTCGAGCAGCATGAGGGCCTCGCGGACCACTGTGCGGCTGACCTTCATGTCGGTGCCGAGCTCGGTCTCGCTGGGAAGCATCGACCCGGGCTGCAGCAGGTTGTTGCGGATGGCTTCGGCAATCCGTGAGTAGACGGCAACGCGGAGCGGCGAACCGGGCTGGGCCGTAATCGGCTGGGACAAGAACCGGGCGGCGTCGTCGTGCACGTTATGCCTCGCTTAGTGGGTCTGGGGATTCCCAGCCTACGACAAGTGTGACTTGTTTGTTGGACAAGTGCGGCTTCGGGAGGTTCCTGGGCTCCAATGCTGTGCCTCATGCGTTTTTGCTGGAACCGCGACGATTCCCGGTGTCCTTACTTGGTGACCAATGTGGCCGGTGATGAGACTTGCTGCGTTGTGCCCGGCAGGGGCTGCTTTTACGGCAGAAATCGCTCGCCGTGGGGTGCCGGATAGTGGGCGAAAGACCTGCCTCTTGCCTGGAGGGTCACGGAAACTGGCTCGCTGAATCCCGCCTCCGGCGAACACTCCATGAGGGCCTGCGGCAACGTAGCATCAGAGTAAGCGGCAGCCAGGAGTGTGGCGAAAATGTTTGAGCGATTTACGGACCGGGCCCGACGTGCCGTGGTCCTTGCCCAAGAAGAGGCACGCACGCTGAACCACAATTACATCGGTACCGAACACATCCTCTTGGGTCTGATCCAGGAGGGTGAGGGCGTTGCCGCCAAAGCTCTTGGGTCCTTGGGTATTTCGCTCGACGGCGTACGCGAGCAGGTGCAGGAGATTCTCGGCCCGGGCCAGCAGGCGCCGTCCGGCCACATCCCCTTCACTCCGCGGGCCAAGAAGGTGCTGGAGCTCTCGCTCCGCGAGGCCCTGCAGTTGGGCCATAACTACATCGGCACGGAGCACATCCTGCTGGGGCTCGTCCGCGAGGGTGAAGGCGTGGCCGCCCAGGTGTTGGTCAGGCTCGGCGTAGACCTGAAAGGTGTCCGCCAGCAGGTGATCCAGCTGCTGTCCGCCCACCAGGGTGAAACCACCGGCGCCGGCCCCGGCCAGGACCGGGCTGAAGCGGCTCCCGCCGGATCCGTTGTCCTGGACCAGTTCGGCCGCAACCTGACGCAGGCCGCGCGCGAGAACACACTGGATCCCGTTATCGGGCGCGAGCAGGAGATCGAACGCGTCATGCAGGTCCTGTCCCGGCGCACCAAGAACAACCCCGTGCTGGTCGGTGAACCCGGCGTCGGCAAGACCGCCGTCGTCGAGGGCCTTGCCCAGGCGATCGTCCGTGGCGATGTCCCGGAGACTCTCAGGGACAAGCAGATCTATACCCTGGATCTGGGCTCCGTGGTGGCCGGCTCAAAGTACCGCGGTGACTTCGAAGAGCGGCTGAAGAAGGTCCTCAAGGAGATCCGCACCCGCGGGGACATTCTTTTGTTCATTGACGAGATCCACACCCTGGTGGGCGCCGGTGCCGCCGAGGGTGCGATCGATGCGGCCTCGATCCTGAAGCCGTTGCTGGCGCGCGGTGAGCTCCAGACCATCGGTGCCACCACCCTTGACGACTACCGCAAGCACATCGAGAAGGACGCCGCGCTGGAGCGCCGCTTCCAGCCTATCCAGGTCAAGGAGCCTTCGGTTGCGCACGCGATCGAGATCCTCAAGGGCCTGCGTGACCGCTACGAGGCGCACCACCGCGTCACCATCACCGACGGCGCGCTGGTCGCCGCGGCGAACCTCTCGGAGCGTTACATCTCGGACCGCTTCCTGCCGGACAAGGCCATCGACCTCATCGACGAAGCCGGCGCACGCCTGCGCATCCGCCGCATGACCGCTCCGCCGGAGCTGAAGGCCATGGCTGAGATGATCGCCGACGTCAGGACGGCGAAGGAGTCCGCGATTGACGCGCAGGACTACGAAGGCGCCGCTTCGCTGCGCGACAAGGAGCAGAAGCTCATTGCCGAGCGGGCAGAGAAGGAACGCCACTGGAAGACCGGCGGCATGGACGACATCTCCGAGGTGGATGAGGATCTCATCGCCGAGGTGCTGGCGAACTCCACCGGCATCCCGGTGTTCAAGCTGACCGAGGAGGAATCCTCGCGCCTGCTGAAGATGGAAGACGAGCTGCACCAGCGCGTCGTGGGCCAGAATGAGGCGATTAGGTCGATTTCGCGGGCTATCCGCCGCACCCGTGCAGGCCTGAAGGACCCCAAGCGTCCGGGTGGCTCGTTCATCTTCGCCGGCCCCACCGGCGTCGGCAAGACCGAACTCGCCAAGGCCCTCGCGGAGTTCCTCTTCGCCGACGAAGAGGCCCTGATCACCCTGGACATGTCCGAGTACTCCGAGAAGCACACGGTATCGCGGCTCTTCGGTGCCCCTCCGGGCTACGTCGGTTACGACGAGGGCGGACAGCTGACCGAAAAAGTCCGGCGCCGTCCGTTCTCCGTGGTCCTGTTCGACGAAGTGGAGAAGGCCCATCCGGACCTCTTCAACTCGCTGCTGCAGATCCTGGAAGACGGCCGCCTGACCGATAGCCATGGCCGGGTGGTGGACTTCAAGAACACCGTGATCATCATGACCACCAACCTTGGAACGCGGGACATTTCCAAGAGCGTTGCCACGGGCTTCCAGTCCGGCACGGACACGCAGACCGGCTACAACCGGATGCGCGCCCGGGTCACAGAGGAGCTCAAGCAGCACTTCCGCCCCGAGTTCCTGAACCGTGTTGATGACGTTGTGGTGTTCCCGCAGCTGACCCAGGACGAGATCATCGAGATCGTGGACATGTTCGTGGCCCGCCTGGAGAAGCGCCTCAAGGACAAGGACATGGGCATCGAGCTCACCACCGCGGCCAAGGTGCTCCTCGCAACCCGCGGGTACGACCCCGCCATGGGTGCCCGGCCGCTGCGCCGCACCATCCAGCGCGAAATCGAAAACCAGCTCTCCGAGAAGATCCTCTTCGGCGAAATCCACGAGGGCGACATCGTTGTGGTGGACGTGGATGGCGAAGGCGACGACGCCAAGTTCACCTTCGCCGGAAACACCAAACCCCGGATCCCCGACGCACTGCCCGCCGCGAGCTAAACCAGAAAACCAAGGCTGACCACCGGAGTAACCAAGCAGAAAGAAGGCAGACGTCGGGTAATGTAACGGACTGGTAACGTAGAACCAATGCGGTATCAGTCTGGTCAAACACGAGTCACGCAGCTGGATGGCCTCAGAGGGGTTGCCGCCCTTGTGGTTGTTGCCTGCCATGTAGTATCCACACTCCCGGGAATCGGGGGTGTATTTAGCAACCGGTCCGTGGGACTCAACACTGCGGAGATGTGGGCGGTCTTCTCGCCGCTGCACGTCCTCTGGAATGGCACTCCGGCTGTCCACGTCTTTTTTATGCTCTCAGGCTTCGTCTTGGTCCTGCCATTCACCAGACCAGGGGCGGTCACCAGGTGGGCCCCTTACTACGCCAAGCGTTTGCTCCGCCTTTACCCTCCGGCCTGGGCATCCCTGGCCGTGGCCGTGGCGTTGATTACAATCGTTCCCCGGTCTGCGTCGCCGGAGCAGAGCCCCTGGGCGGACATGTACGTGGTCGACCCAAGCATGGGTCAGGTCTTGAAGGATGCCTTGCTCCTGCTGAACGCCAGCACCATCAACACTCCGCTTTGGTCCCTCAAATGGGAAGTCGCGTTCTCCCTCTTGCTCCCGGCCTACGTCGTCATCGCCCTCCGCTGGAGAAACTTCTGGCACGTGAAAATCGGCATCGCACTTCTGCTGGCCGTGCTTGGAGCTGTGCAGGACCTGGAGTGGATGTCATATCTCCCGATCTTCGCCATAGGGGCCGTATTCGGCGCTGAACGTGAGCGGATAACTGAGTTGACCCAATTCTGGCCCCGCTCCGTGTGGTTCCTCGTGGCCGCCGCTGGCCTGTTCCTGGCCAACGCGGAATGGATCAGCCCCGATCAGCCGATTGTCGGTGTCCGGGCCGTTGTCACAGTGGGTGCGGCACTGATTGTCTTGCTGTTCGTGCAGTGCAGGTCGGCCAAGCGGCTCGGGGATACGGCCGTCGCGCAATGGCTCGGACGTGTTTCCTTCAGCCTTTACCTGCTGCACCTTCCGATCATTCTTGCCGGCGTCACATTGCTGAGATCAGTCTCGCTTCCTCTGGCGCTCGCCGTATCGGTGGCCGTCTCGTTCGTGGCGGCCGAGCTGTTCCACCGTTACGTGGAACAACCGGCCCACCGGCTATCGATAGCCGCCGGGCGTGCTGTGGGGCGCCGGATCAGCCGGGACGCCTGCATGGACAGCCCGGATGGCCCACCCGTCCGGACCCTGGCAGAGGCGACTTCGGGGCACCGCCGGTTAGGAGCCCTGCAGGCTCAACCACTAGAGGTTTCGACAGGCTCAACCATCGGTCCGCCGGGCACCGCCGCCACCTCAACCGCAACCCCGGCCTCCCGGAACTTCGCCAGCTCACCCGCGTCGGCGCCGTCGTCAGTCACCAGCGTCCACGGCAGGGCGAGCCTTGCCCAGGCGTGGAAGGGGCGCACGCCGAGCTTGGACGAATCCGCCAGGACGTAGACGTTGTTGCCGCGCCGGGCCATGAGCTCCTTGAGCCGGGTCTGGGCGTGGTCGGCCTCGCAGATGCCGTCCTCGGCCGTCACCGCGTCGGCGCTGAGGAACACGCGGTCAAAGCTCATCCGCTCCAGGGCTGCTTCGGCCAGCGGGCCCACGAAGCTCTGGCTCAGGTTCCGCAGCCGCCCGCCCAGGCAGTCCACCTCGATGCCCTCGGAGTCTGCCAGCTCCTGCATGGTGTTGATGCCCGGGGTGGTTACGGATAGCCGGTCAAAGTTGCGCAGCTCGTGCGCCAGGGCGCCCACGGTCGATCCGGCGTCGAGCAGTATGTTCTCGCCGGTCCGGATAACCGCAGCCGCCCAGCGGGCAATGGCGTGCTTCTGCTCGAAGGCTTCGCCAGTGCGCTGCCGCAGCGATGCCTCAGGGTGCGCGCCCAGGGCCATGGCGCCGCCGTAGGTGCGGGCCAGCCGGCCCTGCCCGTTCAGCAGCGCCAGGTCGCGGCGGATTGTGGAGGCCGTGACCTCGAACCGGGCGGAGAGTTCCTCCACCGAAGCCAGACCGGTGGTGACCGCCAGGTGGTAGATCTCCTCGCGCCTGGCATTTGCGCTCAGCATTCCCGGTCTCCTTCCCGTGGGCGTGGTACCCATGCTAGTTCCGGCCCGGCGTAACTGCCCGCAGCATTGCCCTGTCCGCCTACACGGCCACACTGGGCCGGGTGGCCATCTCGGCCGCCTGGTGCAGCGCCTCCACCATGCTGCGCGAATCGGCGATCGCCTTGCCGGCAATATCAAAGGCGGTGCCATGGTCCACGGAGGTCCGGATCACCGGCAGGCCCACCGTGATGTTCACGCCGGCCTCGATGCCCAGCACTTTCACCGGGCCGTGCCCCTGGTCGTGGTACATCGCCACCACCAGGTCGTAGTCACCGCGGCCGGCCAGGAAGAACAGGGTGTCCGCAGGCAGCGGCCCGGTCACGTCGATGCCGGACTCGCGGGCCGCCCGGACGCCGGGCTCGATCTTCTCCGCTTCCTCACCCTGGCCGAACAGCCCGCCCTCGCCGGCGTGCGGGTTGATGGCGCACACGCCGATCTTCGGCTGCGGGATGCCGGCCCGGATCAGGGCCTCGTGGCCGCGGCGGATGGTGCGTTCCACCAGCGCCGGGTTGATCTTCCGCACGGCGTCCATCAGTCCGATGTGCGTGGTCACGTGGATGACCTTGATCTTGGGCGTGGAGAGCATCATGGACACTTCCTCCGTCCCGGTCAGCTCCGCCAGCAGTTCGGTGTGCCCGGGGAAGATGTGGCCGGCGGCATGCAGCGCCTCCTTGTTCAGCGGCGCCGTGCAGATGGCCTGCACCGTTCCGCCCATGGCCAGTTCGCTGGCCACCCGGATGTACTCATACGCGGCATGGCCCGCCACCGGGGAAAGTTCGCCCCAGGCGAGGTCCTCCGGCAGCAGCGCCAGGTCGATCACGTTCACCCGGCCCGGGCTGAACACCGCGTCCTGCACCGTGGCCACCGGCTGGATGTCCGCCTGGATCCCCAGGATGTCCGCGGCCTGCCGGAGGCGCAGTGCGTCCCCGATGACCACGGGCCGGCACTCGGCGTTTATCTGCGGGTCCAGGGCGGCGGCCACCACCACCTCGGGCCCAACACCGGCGCCGTCGCCCATGGTGACGGCGACATACGGGAGTTCCGCGGGATCAACGATGTTCATGGAAGGTCCTTTTCCGGGCAGGGACGGCTGGGACGCCGTCGGCAGAGGGGAGTTCATTGTGGGGGGATTCCCCGTCAGGGAAGCTGATGCGCGGTAGCCGGCCAGTGCGGCCAGGATGGTGCGGAGGCTGTTGGCGTCGCCGAAGCTGCCCGGCCGCGTGACCACGGGGCTTCCGCCCGGAGCCAGCGACAGGACGGCGCCGTGTTCGATCTCGCCCAGCACGCTCAGCCGCTGCACGCCCAGCGCATCAAGCACCGAACGGGCGGTTTCCCCGCCCGTGAGCATCAGCGGCCGGCCGGCGGCGAGGGGAGCCACCGCCCGGGCCAGTGCGGCGGCGATATTTGACGACACCGCGGGATCCACCGTGGAAGCATCCGCGGTCACCGCCGCGGGACCTGCTGCCAGCGCCTCCTGCAGCGGAGCGGGATCGGCCGTTCCGGCCAGGAGGTCCGCGGGGGAGAGGCTAATCACGGCCACGCCGTCGCCGGCCAGCGCCTGCAGCTGCTCCCGTGCCGGGCCGGACGCCGAGCCCACCACCAGCAGCGGAAATCTTCCGGAACCGGGCTGGCCGTTTGGGGAACGTACGACGGCGGCACCGCCCTGGGGTGCCCGGCCTGCGGTCCGCGCCAGCGCGGCTCCCAAAGCGGAAGCACCGGCGAACCGGATGCCGGGAAGGCTGAGGGCAGCGGCGACGATGGCATCCAGATCCGCGGGAGTCTCGGCGTCGCAGATCACCACCGGATAGGGGTGTCCGGCGGTGGCTGTATTCAGCGCGGTGTGGAGTCCTGTATTGCCGCTGCGGACGGCGGCCAGGTCCACCGCCGCCGTCGGCAGCGGGGCGAGGGCTGCGGCTATGGTGGCGGGCGGAGCCGAGGATTCAGCATGCCACAGCGTGGTCTGATGCAGCGGCACTCCGCGGTGGTGCACCGTCCCGTTGACGGTGCTGCGGCCCAAGGGAGGGAGGGCGGGCGCCAGGATGACGGGGCCGGCTGCAGCCAGAACCGCGAGCTGGGACGCCAGGGGACCGCGGAGCAGGGAGTCGATCTTGAGGAACACCGTGGGGGAGCCCTCTCCGGCGGGGAGTGAGTCCAGGATCTGACGCAGCCGCCCGGCTGCCTCGTCAGCAGGGAACCTGCGGTTGTCCGTATCCAGCACCAGGGGGCCGGCGCCCGGCCAGGGGTTCCGGAGCGCGAAACCCAGCTCCTCCGCAAGGTGCGGCAACAGGCGGACGAGCGGGGCGCCGTCGTCGGACGCTGTTTCGAGGTACGGGCCGGACTGCGCGCTCTGCGCAGAGTGAGTGAGCGGCCCGCCGGATTCAGCCAGAAAGGCCGCCGCCGTTTCGGCGGCACCGGAGAGGTCGTCAGCAATGGCGATGATGCGCTGCATTGCTGCCTCCTTTGGCATCGGCGGATCCGGGTTCGGTGCAGCCGTTTGACGGTGAAGCCGTTTGGAAGCGGCCTGCACAAAACACGCTAACGCACTTGCGTGGTTTGCGCAATCGTGGCATTGTGATGGGAGTAACACCCCTGGCGCTCGTATCAGCAGGATGCAACGCCTCGGCCGGCAGGAGCCGGCCCTCACATGGAGGTCAAAGATGACTCGATCGGACAGCGTTGCCGGCGGCAGCGGATTCCTCGGCGAAGTAGCCCAGCGTTCACTCTCCCGGCGTTCCCTCCTCCGGTGGAGCGCCCTCGCCGGAGCCGGTGCTGTACTGGCTCCCGCCGTCACTGCCTGCGTGGGTCCGTCCGCCCCCGGCGGCGGCGCCACCGGAACCGGCACCCTCACCCTTGGACTCAACCGCTCGCTGGTCAGCCTGGACAACAAGCTCAACCAGTTCGACGCCGCCGTCACCGTCCAGCGCGCCGTCCGCCAGGCCCTGACCGAGATCGGCGATGACCTCAAGCCGCGCAATGTCCTGGCCGAAAGCTTCGAACTGACCAGCCCCACGCAGTGGACCGTCAAGCTCCGCAACGACATCAAGTACTCGGACGGCACCAAGGTTGCCGTGGAGGACGTGGCCAAGGCCCTGGAGATGTACAGCCAGGTCAACGGCTCCTTCCTGGCACCCCAGTTCCCGGAATGGCCCACCGTGAACAAGAAGGACGAACTGACCTTCACCCTGGACACCAAGGCCCCGCTGCCCGTGCTCAGCACGCTGATGTCCAACATCCTCATCACCCCGGCCGCCGCCAACAAGCCCGAAGAGCTCCAGGAGGGTGTGGGCACTGGACCCTACAAAGTGGCCTCCGCGGACCGCGGCACCGGCACCTACAAGCTGGTGGTCAACGAGAACTACTGGGGTGAGAAGCCGAACATCACCGAGGTCAATGTCCGGTTCATGTCCGAGGAATCCAGCCGCGTGGTGGCCCTCCGCTCCGGCGAGGTGGACGTCATCGACTCCATTACCCCCGATTCCGTGGCCCAGCTGAAGACCGTTGACGGCATCAAGATTGAATCGGTCACCGGCACCCGCTACAACCAGCTCTTCTACAACTTCCGCAAGCCCGCGAACAGCCCCATGTCGGATCCGAAGGTCCGCGAGGCGCTCTCCTACGGCTTCGACCACCAGAGCGTGGTGGACGGCATCCTGGGCGGCACCGTCACCTCGGCCAAGGGCGTTGTCCCGCAGACCCTGGCTGGCTCGGTGGAAACCGGCGAGTACAAGTTCGATCCCGCCAAGGCCAAGTCCATGCTCGCGGACCTTGGCGTCTCCAACCTGGCCGTCAAGGTCATCTGGGAGACCGGGGAATTCGCCGGCGACGTGTCCATCATGGAAGCCCTCGTGGAAATGATGAAGGAGATCGGCGTCAAGGCCGAGCTGCAGCAGTTCCAGCCCGGCGGCGACATCTCCGCCTGGCGCCAGGGCAGGGCCGGCGACTGGGACATCCTGGGCAACGGCTACGGGAACCAGACCGGCCTGGCGCTGACCAACCTGCAGGGCATGTACGCCGGCACCGCGGAGAAGGAAGCCACCCGCGACACCTACCACGGCTTCGTTTTCCCGGAGATCAGCAGCAAGATCATCGCCGCGACCTCGGAGACGGATACCGCCAAGAGCACGCAGCTGCTCACCGACGTCCAGAAGGACATCTGGGCCAAGTGGCCCTGCATGTGGGCGTTCATCCCCAACGCCGTGCTGGCCCGCCGCACACGTGTGGAGGGCATCAAGCTCCGCCCCATCAACTCCTACCAGCTCTCCTCAGTCAAGGTGAACGGCTAGTCCCATGCTCAGATATGTCTCCAAGCGGTTGGGGCAGAGCCTGCTCACGATCTTCCTGACCGTGTCCACAGTCTTTGTCCTGATCCGGATGGCTCCGGGCGACCCGGCCTACGCCCTGGCCGGGCCGCTGGCCTCCACCGGAGACCTCGAAAAGATCCGGATTTCCATGGGGCTCAACGAACCCCTGCTGTCCCAGTACGGCATCTTCCTCCGGGAGCTTGCCGCCGGGAACATCGGCAAGTCCTACTCGTTCCAGGCACCCGCCCTGGAAGTGGTGATGGCCCGGCTGCCCAACACCGTCTTCCTGGCGGTGCTGGCCATCCTGCTGGCCATTGTGGTGGCCATCCCGCTGGGCGTGTGGATGGCCAAGCGTGCCGACACCAAGCGTGAGCTCGGCGTCAACGTGCTGACCATCGCCGGGCAGTCCATGCCGGACTTCTGGATCGGCATCATGCTGCTGACCCTGTTCGCCGTGGTGTTCCCCATCTTCCCGTCTTCCGGTTTTACCAGCTGGTCCGGGGTGGTCCTGCCGGTCACGACTGTGGCCATCCTGCAGATCGCGCTGGTGTCCCGGATGGTCCGCCGCGAGGTGGGCAGCAACCTGGCCGCCCCGTACCTCACCGTGGCCAGGGCCCGCGGCACCGGCGAGCAGAAGCTCACCTGGGCCTACGCCATGCGCAACTCCTCCATCCCCATCCTCACCACCCTGGGCACCCGGTTTGCCGGCATGCTCAACGGCGTTGTGGTGGTGGAAGTGGTGTTCAACTGGCCCGGCCTGGGATCGCTGGTGGTCCGGGCCCTCGAAACCCGCGACTACCCCCTCATCCAGGCCACGGTGCTGGTGACGTCTGTGCTGGCCGTCGGAGTCCAGCTCCTGATCGATCTGTGCTACCCGCTGCTGGACCCGCGGGTCCAGCTCGGAAAGGTGTCCGTCGCATGAGTGCCGTCAACGATATCCCGCTCGCCGCCGAGAGCATGAAACGGCCGACGGCGGTGACCAGGCGCCTGCTCCGCCGCTCCTCAGCTGCCAGGCGGGAGCGCTCGGCCAAGGTGAAGATGGTGCTGGGTGCCTTCCTCACCGCGCTGGTGGTCCTGCCCATCGTCCTGGCCCAGGTCCTCCCGCTGCCGGACGCCGATGCCCAGGCCATCACCTCCCGCTTCAAGCCCCCGTTCAGCCCGGACCACCTGTTCGGCACCGACCAGCTGGGCCGGGACATCCTCTCCCGGGTCCTGCACGGCGGCCAGGTCTCGTTGACCATCGGCGTGCTCGCCGTCGTGATTTCCGGCCTTGTGGGCGTGGTGCTCGGGGCGCTCGCCGGCTTCTTCGGCGGCTGGGTGGACGCAGTGGTGTCCCGCCTCATCGAGGCACAGCTCTCGCTGCCCCTGCTCATGATGCTCCTGCTGGTGGTGGCGCTCTTCGGCCCCTCCATTCCCGTGATCACCTTCGTGATCGCCATCGCCCAGTGGCCCGAGCCCGCCCGACTCACCCGCTCCCTGGTGCTGGTGGAACGCGAAAAGCCGTACGTCCAGGCCGCCAAGGTCCTGGGCCTGCACCAGATCACCACCCTGGTGAAGCACGTCATCCCGAACGTCATCAACCAGGTGATCGTGGTGGTGCTGCTCCTCCTGGCCACGGCCGTGCTGATGGAGAGCGCGCTGAGCTTCCTCGGCGCCGGCCCGCAGCGGCCCTTCGCAACCTGGGGCCGGATCATCTCCGACGGCCAGGACTTCCTCACCACCTCCTGGTGGATTGTCACCCTCCCGGGTGCCGTGATCGCCATCCTGGTGGTGGGCGTGAACCTGCTGGCCGACGGCCTGCGGGACCGCGTCCGCCGCCGGAAGGGGGCAACGTCATGAGCGTTCTGGAAGTCAGGGACCTTTCCGTCGAACTGATGACTACCGGCGGCGTGATCCGCGCCGTGGACGGCATCTCCTTCTCCATCGACGCCGGCCAGACCGTCACCATCATCGGTGAGTCCGGTTCCGGCAAAAGTACGACGGCGATGGGCCTCCTCCGGCTCCTGCCGGACGACCTCGCCGTCATCTCCGGCCACGCAGTGCTGGACGGCGTGGACGTGGTCACCGAACCGCGGAAGTTCGCCAGGCTCCGCGGCCGCTCCGTTGCCCTCATCCCGCAGGACGCCATGACCGCGCTGTCCCCGGTGCACACCATCGGCCGGCAGCTGGGCGAGGCGATCCTCCGCAAGGGCCCCGCGTCCAAGGCCGGGCTGAACCGGCGCTCCGTGGAGCTCCTGGAACAGGTCCGCATCCCCACGCCGGAGGCGCAGCTGAAGAAGTACCCGCACCAGCTCTCCGGCGGCATGCTGCAGCGCGTGCTGATCGCCATGGCGCTCGCCGTTGACCCCGTGCTGCTGGTGGCGGATGAACCCACCAGCGCGCTGGACGTCACCGTGCAGGCGGGCATCCTGGACCTTCTGATGGAACTACAGGAGCGCACCCACGTGGCCATCCTCATGATCACGCACGATCTTGGCGTGGCCCGGCTGGTCTCGGACCGGATCCATGTGATGAAGAACGGACAGTTTGTGGAAAGCGGCGAAGTGGAACAGATCGTGGCGCATCCGCAGACGGACTACACCAAGAAGCTCCTTGCCGCGGTGCCCAAGCTGGGCCGCTGGGACGGCGAACCCCATCCGGATGCGCTGGATTCCGGCCCGGCCGCCAGCCACTTAGCGTCCGGCAGCCAGGCAACCCTGAACGGAGCACACCCGTGAGTCCAGCATTGAACGCTTCCGCGAGCACGCCCGCGAGCACGCCCATCCGTCAGGACCTGGTGCTGTCCGTTAGGAACCTCACGGTGGACTACGCGGTGCACCGGACCAGCTTCCGGGCCGTGGACGATGTCAGCTTTGACGTCCCGCGCGGCAGCACAGTGGCCATTGTGGGGGAGTCCGGCTGCGGCAAGTCCACCATCGCCAAGGCGATTGTCCGGCTGCTGACACCAACATCCGGGGAGATCCTGCTCAACGGCCAGGACATTGCCCGGATGCCCGCCCGGCAGCTGCGTCCCCTCCGGTCAAAGGTGCAAATGGTGTTCCAGGATCCCTACGGTTCACTGGACCCGCACCTCACGGCCGAGGACATCGTGGCCGAACCCCTGACCCTGCGCGGCATCCGGTCCGGCAAGGAACGCCGGGCGGCAGCCGCCAAACTGATGGACCAGGTGGGCCTTCCCGTTTCGGCCCTGGGCCGCCGCCCGGCGGAATTCTCCGGCGGGCAGCGACAGCGCATCGGCATCGCCCGGGCACTCGCGTCCAAGCCTGAACTGTTGGTCTGCGACGAGGCAACCAGCGCGCTGGACGTTTCGGTCCAGGCGCAGGTCCTGGAACTCCTTGCGGACATCCAGCGGGACAGCGGGCTCACCTACCTGATGATCAGCCATAACCTGGGCGTGGTGCGCGAAAGCAGCAGCCACGTGGTGGTGATGTCCAAGGGAAGGATTGTGGAGCAGGGGCCCACCGAACAGGTCCTAACCAGGCCCAAGGACCCCTACACCCGGGCACTGCGTGCCGCCGCCCTGGATCCGCTGACCATGACAGGGCGCAAGCCGCGCGAACTGGTATCAAGACTGAACAAGGTAGCGCCGCAGGGCGAACCCGTACTGATGGAGGAAGCAAGCTGATGCAGGGAACCAACGTGGCGGGCCTGGAACTTCCCATTTCGCAGCTGGCACTGGGCACCATGACGTTCGGGGACACGGTGCCGGGAGAAGTTGCCGCCGGCATGCTTTCTGCCGCGCTCGACGCCGGGATCACGGTGGTAGACACCGCCAACGGGTATGCCGGCGGCGCCAGCGAGGAAATCCTGGCGAAGCTCCTGCCGGGTAAACGCGATGCCATCATCCTCGCCTCCAAGGCGGGAATGCCGCACCCGGATGCGGGCGATCACACACCGCTGTCGGCGGAAGGGCTCCGGCGCTCCGTCGACGGCAGCCTCCGGCGGCTTGCGACGGACCGGCTGGACCTTTTCTACCTCCACCAGCCGGACCGGAAAGCGCCGCTGGAAGAGACGCTCGCCGTCGTCGGGCGGCTGATCCGCGAAGGCAAGATCGGCGCCTGGGGTGTGTCCAACTTCGCCGCGTGGCAGATCAGCGAGCTGAATGCCGCTGCCGACGCCTCCGGCACACCCCGGCCAGTGGTGGCGCAGCAGCTGTACAACCTTCTGGCCACCCGGATCGAAGACGAATACCTGGAGTTCGCCCAGCACACCGGCCTGCTGACCATGGTCTACAACCCGCTGGGCGGCGGGCTCCTCACCGGCAAGCACACGTTCACCGAGTCACCCACGGAAGGCCGGTTCGGCAGCTCCCGGCTCGCCGAAATGTATAAGAAGCGGTACTGGGACCCAAGGCTCTTCGAAGCCGTACGCCAGCTGGGCGGCATAGCGGACGGCGCAGGCGTGCCCTTGCCGGAGCTGTCCTTCCGATGGCTGCTCAGCAAACCGGGGGTCGGGTCCATCCTGCTTGGCGGTTCCAAGGTCGCCCAGCTCCAAGCCAATATCGAAGCCGCCGCGAAGGGTCCGCTGCCGGAGGACGTGGTCAGTTCCTGTGATGACGTGGCTGCCGGCATCCGCGGGCCGATGCCTACATACAACCGCTGACCGTTCCCGTAGGGGACTGTCCGCGCATGAGTACACCACAAACTGAAGAGGAATCCGCCATGACCGCCGCATCATTTGCCGCAAAAGCCCGCGCCCACGAGACCGTCGTCGGCTATTGGATCGTCCTGGATTCACCCGTGTCCACAGAACGCATTGCCCGCGTGGGCTACGACTACGTCGCCCTGGACGCACAGCACGGGCTGATGGGGTATTCAGGGTGGCTCAACGGGCTGATGGCCATCGACGCCGCCGGTGCCGCGGGGATTGTGCGCGTTCCCGCAAACAACGCCGCCAACATCGGGCAGGCGCTCGACGCCGGCGCAGCGGGAGTCATCGTGCCGTTGGTGAACAACGCCGCCGAAGCAGCCGAGGCCGTCCGGGCAGTCCGGTACCCGCCCCACGGTATGAGGTCCTACGGCCCCATGCGGTCGGCGCTCCGCATCGGGCCCAAACCGGCAGATGCTGATGCAACCGTGCTTTGCCTGGCCATGATCGAGACGCCGGAAGGACTCGAGAACGTCAAGGAGATCTGCGCGGTTCCCGGGCTTGACGGCGTATACATTGGCCCCTCCGACCTCTGCCTCGCCGTCGGGGGAAAGTTCCCCAACGATCCGGACGTCGCCGACGAGTTCAACGCGGCGCTCACCACCATCCGTGAGGCGGCCGACGCCGCCGGTGTGATCGCCGCGATCCATACTGCCGGTGGCGACATTGCGCGGCAGCGGATCGACGAGGGGTTCACTTTCATCACCGTGGCCTCCGACCTGACGCATCTCGAGTTGGCGGCCGCGGACCACCTGAAGGTAGCAAGGGGCGAGTAGCGCCCGCCTCCAGCCGTTTGGGCAGTAAACCGGCTTACCGATTCCTGCCCCAAACCTGCACTAGAGCTGCGGATAACCGCCCGGATCCTTGATGCTACGAAGGCACTCTGAATTCAACATCACCGGATCAGGCTCCCGCCGAAGCCGGCGAAGGAAGCAACAGAGGCTGCAGGAAGCAGGAAGTGCCATGAGCCAAGCATTAACCCTGGACGAAGTCACCGCGACCGGGGGCGTCATCACCGATGACCGTCCCGTTCACTTCCACGCGTTGGGGCTCGCCGGATGCATCGACAGGCTGACCATCCCCCTTCGCCAGGGAGGAACCTCTGTCCGGTGGGAGACGCCCCATCACGGTATCGAAATACCGGCGGCCTGTGCCGCGCTGCTCTACCACGCCGCCCAGGAAACACTCACCAATGCGTTCAAATATGCCCATGCCACCGAGCTGACTGTTCGGCTGGCGGCCGTCTACCACGGAAGCAGGGTCCGGTCCTCGTTGTCTATGAGGCCGGGCCGACCGGGTTCGGGTTGGCCCGGCGCCTGACGTGTGCGGGGATCGAGTGTGTGGTCGCTGCACCGTCCAAGCTGCAAAGACCCTCCGGGGACCGGGTGAAGACCGATGCCCGCGACGCCGAGCATCTGGCCCGGTTGGCCTTGCTGGGACAAATAACACCCGTGCGGGTCCCTGGCTACGCGGATGAAGCGGCGCGTGATCTGGTGCGTGCCCGCGAAGACATCCGTGCGGACCTGATGCGGGCCAGGCACCGAATCTCCAAACTCCTCCTCCGCCACGGCCTGGTCTACTTCGGCGGACATGCCTGGACCGACGCCCACCACACCTGGCTGCACCGGCAACACTTTGAGCCGGGCTTACCCCTTAGCCACCAGCCCCGGCACTCCATCCCGGATCTCGAACGACGCCTTCGCGGACACGGGCGCACCCGGCGTCGTGACGTGATCCAGCACCCGGAAGTCCGCGGTCATCGCGTCGCGAGTGATCTTCGTGTTCACGTATCCGCGGTTGTCGTTGTAGAACTTCAGGTGCGAATTAAAGGCCATGGTCGGGTCGGTCGTGGAGCCCGATCCGTCGCCGGTCGACGTGATGGACGTGCACACGAGCTCGGAACCGACCACCGGTGATGCCGGGTCCTTGTAGTCGACCTTGATGTCGTTGGCCCAGTTCCGGTGCACGTCGCCGGTGAGGACAACGGCGTTGCGCACGTTCGCGTCCACCCAGCCCTGGGTGATGCGGCGCCGTGACGCGGCGTAGCCGTCCCACCCGTCCATGGACACGTCGTCGATGTCGGGCGCCTGGTTACGGTCGCGCTCGGCGAAGAACACCTGCTGGCCCAGGATGTCCCAGCGCTGCGTGGAGTTTTTGAAGCCGTCCAGCAGCCACTTCTCCTGCTCGGCGCCGGTGATGGTGCGGTCCTCGGACAGGCGTTCCGCCACGTTCTTCTTCCAGCCGTCCCCGGCCAGCTGGTCGTTCCTGTACTGCCGGGTGTCCATCATGTGGAAGTTGGCCAGCTGGCCCCACTCGATGGTGCGGTAGATCTTCATGTCGAACCCGGCCGGCACCGACGAGGCGCGCAGCGGCATGTTCTCGTAGTACGCCGTGAACGCGGCGGCCCGGCGCTGCCGGAACCGCTCGGTGGTGTCGTTCAGCTGGCTCGCATCGGTGTTCTCCGGGACCTCGTCCGCCCAGTTGTTGTCCACCTCGTGGTCGTCCCAGACCACCAGCCACGGTGCGACGGCGTGCGCGGCCTGCAGGTCGGCGTCGGACTTGTACTGCGCGTGACGCTTGCGGTACCCGGCGATGCTGGAGGTCTCCGGGCCTTCGTGGTCGCGCGGGTTCCCGCCGCCAATCACGTAGTTGCCCTTCTTGTACTCGTACATGTAGTCGCCCAGGTGCAGCACCAGGTCCGGGTGGTCCTCCGCCAGGCGCGTGTAGGCCGTGAAGTAGCCGTGCTCATACTGCGAGCAGCTGGCGAACGCCATGGCCAGTGCCTCCGGCGTCTCGTGCGGCGCGGGGCTGGTGAGGGTCCGGCCGACGGCGCTGATGTGGCGGCCGCTGCGGAACCGGTAGAAGTATTCGCGCCCAGGCTTCAGGCCACTCAGCTCCACGTGGACGGAGTGGGCGTTCTCAATCCGGGCCTGTTCGACGCCGCGTGCCACCACGCGGCGCATGCCGGCATCCTCGGCCACCTCCCAGGCGATCGGCACGGTGCGTTGCGGCATTCCGCCAAGCCCGTCCTCGGCGAGCGGGTCCACGGCCAGCCGCGTCCAGATGACAAAGCCGTCCGGCCACGGCTCGCCGGAGGCGATGCCCAGCATGAACGGATCGGTGCGGAGCCCGGCGTCGTCCGCTATGGAAGTGGCGACGGCGGCACCGGGCAGAGCGGCGACGAGCCCTGCCCCGAGGCCGACGGAAAGAAGTGATCTGCGCGAGATATTGGTGTCCATGGCGTCGACCGTACGGAGGCCGGTTGGACAGGTCCTGAGGTCGGTGTGAATGGTTGGTTAACTGCGTGTCAAAAGCTGTCGATTTTGAGCGGTGCATACCTGCGCTGCCGCCGACAAGACCTTCGCCTATCTTGCCTGAAACTTTAGCGGATCTTGCCTGAGCGGGATGAACATCAATTCATAACCGGAAGGAGTGAGCATCATGGTTAACGAACAAGAATTGCTGGATTGGGTTTCCCCGCGCAAACAGCGGGAAATCGACAACCAGGCGGCATTTCTTCGCTATCTGCTGGAGCGCGAAGAGGCACAAGTGGGTGGGAAATCATGAACGATTACGTTCGCCGTCCTCGTGAACCGTATGACGCGCATTTGGTCATCAAACGCGACCTCGCGAACATCATCGCCAAATACACGGACAGGGGCGACCATGAAATTGCCGCTGTCTACAAAGAAGCACTTGCCCGTTACAACCGCGGCTGAATCTGCAACCAGGGCAGGACGCCCCGGCCACTAGGGAGCTCGACTCTGGGAAGCGCCCCCGCGCGCGGAGCTACTTCTTTGCGGCCCTGGCCTTCGGCTCTTTCGGCGGCAGGCTGGCGACGTACTCGTAAGCCTTCTCAACCCAGGCCTGTGCCCGGGCGTCATCGCCGTCGCCCTCTGCGTTCCACACCTCCGGGAGCCCGGTGTAGCCGCCCATGGGCCGCTCCGGCGGGCCGAACGGGACGGTCCGCTCCGTGCCTTCAAGTTCCTGTTTGTCTGCCTCGGAGAGTTTGACCCCGATCGTGAGCCCGAACAGCCCGGCGAACATGTTCCCGTTGACGAATGCGCCCAGGTTGCCGAACATCGGCTTGACCACCACATCCGGATGGTCCGGCACCACTTTCCGGAAGTGCTCCTTGTCGGCGTCGGACGGTTTAGGCATTTCCATGTGAACGTCTCCCTTATCTGCCGGAACGTGCTGCCAGAGATGGTCTGCCTGCAGGATATGCCCGTTCCGGGGCGCGGTCGAGGCTTTGGGACAGGCATCGGCAGCCCGTGTTCGGGTTCCTTGTCAGCCCCTCCCGCCGGGAGGAGACTTGCTACAAGTCATGCGTCAGCGGCGGATGACGGTGTCTCCTGCGGGGGCCGGCGTGCCCTCTTGGCTGGTCGGGGTAAGTCATGGACGGACCTGGGATACGGAACGCGTTCGTCGTCGTCAACGGGGAGGCGGCGGGGACCCGGTTTGTCATCCCGCACGGGACAACGACCATCGGCAGCGACGAAGGATCACGGCTGCGCCTGCCCGATTCCGGCGTCAGCCGCCGGCACGCCCTCCTGACCTCACTGGACGGCCGGACCATCCTCGACGACCAGGACTCCCGCAACGGCACCTGGGTCAACGGCCACGCCATTACCGCGCCCACCGAACTCACCGACGGTGACGAGGTCCAGTTCGGGCAGGTCAGGCTCCGCTTTGTGGAAGGGACGTACGACGGCGGCAGCGCACCACCGGGGGCGGCCGGCGAACCGGAGGGACGCCGGCCCGCCCCGGCTTCTGCCCGGAAGAAGGGCTTGGGCGCGGCGCTGCTTTTCGCGGCCGCGATCAATGTGGTGGGACTGATCGGCAATAGCCTGACCGCGTTCCTGACCGAGCTGACGCCGACGTGGACGTGGTTCGTCACCCCGGCCATGGGCCTGGTTGTTGCCCTTGGCGGCGAGGCGCTGGATTACTTCAAAGACAAGGCACAGCCGGCGCCCAAGCGGCCTAAACCGCCGTATCGGCCGTCAATGCGAGTGCAGCCGGCACGGCCCGCACGCCCGCTAAGACCCGGCTACCCGGAGACCCATGCGGGATCCTATGACGCCGGGGCCGCGCATCCTTCCGCGCCGTCAGAGGCTCCGACGCGTAAGGGTTCCCGTCCGGTCGTCGCTACAGTGCTGGTGACCTTGCTCCTGCTCGGCGGCGGCGGGTGGCTGCTGGCCGCAGGGGCGAGTTACGCCGTCGGCTACTTCTCGGGCAATGAGGACGGTACTCAGCGGCTGGCACGTCAGGTGGTTACCGAAGCCGAAGGTGTTACCGTCACCGTACTTGGCATCCAGTCCACCGCACATTTCACCCGCGTGGAGATCCATGTGCGGAACGGGACCACCAGTTCCATGTCACTGCCGCTGTTCCACAACGCCATCCTCACGAGCCCGGACGGCACCACCTTTGACGCCGATTCCTTCCGCAGCACCTGGCAGCCGGACATACCGCCCGGAGGCCAGCGCAAGGGGACCATCAACTTCGAAAACCAGTTGCCAGAGTCCGGCGGCACGGTGTCGCTCAGCTTTGTCACGGTGTTCATGCAGGGGTTCGACGGACCGCGGTCCATCACCGTCCCGGACATCCCGCTGATGCCAGTGGTAATGCCGCTCTGAAAACCCGTGTACAGTAGAGACCGTTGTTGTGTTTGTATTTGGTAGTTCAGGCAGTACGCGAGGTCGAAAGTCCTCGTTCTTCTGAAGTAGCGGTTTTGAACACCCCACACCGGAGGACCCGAAAGTCGGGACAGTTCCTCTACCTTCACGAAGGACATAAAAAAATGGCTACTGGTACCGTCAAATGGTTTAACGCTGAAAAGGGCTTCGGCTTCATTTCCCCCGATGACTCCTCACAGGACGTTTTCGCACACTACTCTGCGATCAACTCCTCCGGTTTCCGCTCCCTCGAAGAGAACCAGAAGGTCTCCTTCGAAACCGAGCAGGGCCCCAAGGGTCCCCAGGCTGTAAACATCCAGGCTATCTAATTTCTTAGATACCCGGGACCGTTTAGGTTTCATAAAGCAGGGCCGGTCAATGACCGGCCCTGCTTTTGTTTAACCCGGGTGTGCTTCGACGGCGGTGCCGGCTGAACGCCTTCCCGCGCAGAGGAATCAGCTCAGCGCAGCACAGACGTCGATTACCTGGCCCGCGCCGCTGAAGACCCTATATTCCTTGAAACTCGTGGTGATGGCGTAGTTGAAGTTGCCGACCAGCACGTAGATGCCCTGCCGGTCCGAATCCGGATCGTTGACAACAATGTTTCTGCCGGTGACGACGGTCTCGATAATGTTCCCCGTCGTCACTTCGCGGCGCACACCGGTGATGACGTAACTGACTGACTTGTCCGTATCCAAATTGGTCAGCGTTATTTTCTGGCCCGGCGACGTAACCGTCTTCACACCCCCGTTCACAATGGTCTTGGTCTTGCCAGTGAGCGTGTACTCGACGTCGAAGGAGCAGAAGATGTCCTTGGGCAGGAGGCCACTTTCATCAGTGATCGTGGGCGGCGCCGCGTGCACCGTCCCTGAACCGGCAATGAGAGCGACCAGTAGCAGCGGTAAGGCAAGAATTTTCTTCATGAGGAATTCCCTCCAATGAGTTGGGAAGTGCGCATTTCATTCGGCTCAGTTGCTGCGCACATTTTGACGGTCAGACATTCAATTGATGCGTGTTCTCTATCGAGAACCACGCGAATGAGACACCCAGGCACATTCACCCACTCGACTTACCCGTAAGTAAGTGTCAACTCTCAGCATTAACGTCTTTGAATAATGCTTAGGTGCAGGATATTAGCGTCCTGGGGGCGAGCAGGGGAAGTTAATTCCGCGATTCTAAGATCTTACTTTTTTTGGCTCGCGACTAATTTGCTCACGATGAAATCAATGCTCATTTGTTCACTCGTTTAACAACACAATTGTGTGACCAAATGGCAAAATTGATATCCATGGTGCCCCCATCCCCAGCCGAAGCTAAGGCTGCCCACGCATCGCCAGGAACGCCGCCAACGATGGGTTCCCGACCTCCTTCGCCAGCCACGGAACAGTCTGCGCCGCCGCCTCGTCGCCCAGTACTGCCCGGTGCGACTGGGCCCGCACCGTGAACTCCCGCATTCCGCTGCGGCTCGCCAGCTCGGCAAGCCGCTCCACGAACTTCGGTGCACGCGGCGACCCCATTGCGATGGCGACTTCCGCAGCCGTATCCAGCAGCCGGGCCGAATACCAGAGGTACCACGGCTTGGGTTCCAGGCCGCGGTCTATCCAGTGCTCGGCCGCAGCCAGGTCGCCATGTGCCAGGAAGAGCCGTGCTTCGGCTCCTGCCGCCAGCGCCATGTAGCAGTGGTCGCCGGCCAGCTCGGCCATCACCCAGGACCGGTCGATGAACGCCGCCGCTTCCTCCAGCTGCCCGGCCGCAAGATAGGTCTCGCCCCGGACCCCGGCGACAAACGGTTCGAACGCCGTCCAGTGTTCCTCAGCAATCCAGATCAGTGCCCGGTCCAGGGACGCCGCCGCCAGCTCCAGC
Organism: Arthrobacter sp. ISL-69; assembly: GCF_018613775.1. Lineage (NCBI taxonomy): Bacteria > Bacillati > Actinomycetota > Actinomycetes > Micrococcales > Micrococcaceae > Arthrobacter > Arthrobacter sp. ISL-69. The sequence continues at coordinate 21,038 of NZ_JAGGPO010000001.1, read as the reverse complement.
TCCCCGCGGAGCAGGTGCACCCGGCCAAGCAGCGCCTCGCTGAATGCCTGCTGCCGGCGGTTTCCAACCGCCTTGGCCACCCTCCCCGACTCGGTCAACGCAGTCACCGCATCCTCATACCTCGCGGTGTCCGAGGCCAGCATGCCCTGGATCGCCAGGATCCGGGCTTGTTCGTCGGGGAATCCCTCAGCAGCGACCATGGCCCGGTCCAGCCAGCCGGCCGCGCGATCAGGGACGCCGCGCTGCACGGACAGGTAGCCCAGCTCGCGGTACGCCGCAGCGGCAGTCCGGGAGGCGCCGTCGGGCCCCTCCGCCTGCAGCGCGCGGTGCAGGAAGTCCGCCACCTCGGCGCCGCGGCCGCCCGCTTGGTGGATCAGCGCCCCGGACAGCGTCACGAGCGACTCGGCGAGCAGGTGGCCGTCGCCGGTGCGCTGGGCCAGCACCACTGCGAGCCGCAACTGATCCAGTCCGCGGTCCACGGCACCGGCCCAGAGTGACGCGCCGCCGGCGTCGAGGTAGGACCGCACCGTCGCCGCGGTGGCCGGCATTCCGGGATCTGTTTCCGGCGCCGCATCGGACAGGGCACGACGGACTTCCGCGGGCAGCGGCAGCCCGAGCTCCTGTCGGTAGAGGTTTCCGCATTTAGTGACGTGCTCACGGGCCCGGCGGTGCTCGCCCAGCGCCACGAGCGACTTAACCAGGACGGCGTTGCAGTCCGCGTGGAAGGGGTCGCGGTGCAGCGCCAGCGTCGCCAGCTCCGCCGCCTCGCCGGGAGCGCCGGAAGCAAGGGCAGCCAGCGCGGCCTCATAGAGCAGGCACTGGACCACGTTGTCCAGGCGGTAACGCTGGTCCGCCAGCCACGAATCAAACACAGGGGAATCGGCGAAAGACAGCCCTTCCAGCAGCTGGCCGCTGAAGCGCCGCGGGTTGACGCCCGGGCTGCCGGCCGAGTCCACCACTTCCAACGCGTCGCAGCGCCACGGCGGCTGCAGGGTGAGCCGCAGGGGATCTCCGGCCACCGTCACGCCATCGAGCGTCCGCCGGAGTTCGGACAGGTTCCAGCGCAGGGCGCCGAGGGGATCCACGGCATCCGGAAAGAGCAGCGACGCGGTGCGGGAACGGCCGGTGCCGTCCGCCTGCAGCGCGAGGTAGGCGAGCACCGCCCAGGCCTTGCGGCCTCTGGGCTGCAGGGGAGTTGCGCCGGGGGTCTCGATCGCGGGCGGACCGAGGAGCCGAATCCAGTTCTCGGCCATACGGCTCATGGTACCGCTGGCCGCCGCCGGCGTCTGCGGGACTCACACGCTTGCTCACACGCCGCCGGCACACACTGAAAGCACCCAATCCGCACACACTCACCCGAGGTGGAAAAAATGGAACTGCTCGGCATCCTGCTACTGGGACTCTGGGTTCTCAGGGTCACCGTCCGCGCCATCCTGAGCGACGGCCGGGGCCACACGCCCGACATCCGCTCCACGGCGCCGTGGACGGCAGGCAACCTTCCCAGCGCGCCCTACGCATCGCCGCGGATCTAGCCGGTTTCGACGGGCTCAACCCCAAGTACGACGGCGGGAGGCCGGCAGCGCGCCGGCCCCGCCGTCAGCCGTCCGGCACCTCCTTCACCCTCAGGAGGTACGAGGCGCACTCCTGATAAGGAGAGCAGGCCGCCGATGCTCCGGCGAATCAGCCGGCCTTGTAATCAAAGAGAAGCTTCGCCGGGAGGGGACCTTCCAGCATCTCAGAAGTGATGCCGTGAACTTCCTGGAGTTTCTCCTTGAACCACACATCGTAGGGATCGTTTGAAGTGGCGAGCGCATGGAAGGCCTTGTCGAGATCTTCCGCTTCATGGAACATACAGACAAAGTCACCCTGCGGCGTCTGCATGTGGCTGACCACTTCCCGGGCAAGCCCAAGTCGCCCACGGGAGCGCCCGTATTCCTCCTTGCCCGGGCCGGTTACCTCCTCGATGAGCGACTTCCACTCGTCCATCTTTCCGGGCAGAATCGGCGCGAACCAGGTGATGCATTCCATGACATGTCCTTCCACGCAGTTGCTCCAGCATTGTTGCGGCGCGGCGTCCGACCTCAGCCGTGCATCTGCATCGTAGTCCTGCGGAAAGGCGCGGTAAAGAGCCATTAGCCGGCGTTCCGTTTGATGCCGTCCGGCAGCAAAATCAGCCCTCTAGCTCCAGGACCAGCTCCACGTCCACGTCATCACCGACGCGGATGCCTGCCGCGGTCCGGATGGCCTTCTTGACCGGAAGCACGTACGAGTGGCCCTTGCTCTCCGGGAAGATCGACGTGGACCAGCTGTTTCCCTCGATCGATGCCATGACCTTCACCGAGCCGAAGCCCTTGCGGAAGGGAGCGGCCTCGTCCCTGATCTCGTCCGCCAGGTCCGGCGGCAGCGTGATGAAGTGCCAGCCGGATGCATCGGGATAGAGCCACAGCTCGCCACGGAACGAGTACGTCGCAGTCACGCTTTGAGTATGGCATCTGCCGGGCTTTCGACAGGATAATCCACCGGCCCAGGCTCAACCACCGGCCACCGCCGAGGCCGTTCCCAGCTGAGGCTCGCCAGCGAAACGGCAAGAACAGACGCCAGGACCAGCGCCGAAGCCGGTGCGGCAACAGCCCACGGGGCCCGCTCCACGTAGTTGATGCCCTCGGCCAGCACCAGCCCCCACCCGGGAGCCGGCGGGCGCGGGCCCAGCCCCAGGAAACCCAGCGCCGCAAGGGCCAGGGCAATGCCGGGAACCTGCAGCATGGCATGCCGGAAGACCGGAGCCAGCACGCCGGGAAGGACATAACGCCACAGGACCCGGATCCTCCCGACCCCCAACACGGGGAGGATCCGGACGTACGGGCGCGCCCTGGCTTCCTGCGCCAGGGCCGCCGTGTGCGCAGCCAGTGGAGCCCAGCTGGCTACCGTCACGGCGATGGCTGCACCGTGGGCGGAAGGCCCGGTGATGACGGCGACGATGAGGCCGGCGAGGATCGGCGGCGCCGCATTCGCCACTTCAATCGGACCTGTTGCCGCCAGGGGAAACAGTCCGATCACCAGGCCGATGGCCAGGCAGGCGAGGGCCACCAGCAGCGCCGTTCCCAGCGTGGCCACGGCGCCGTGGCCGACACGGGCCAGCAGGTCACGGCCGCTGGCATCGGCGCCGAACGGCAAGGCCAGGCTCGGCGCGGCCAGCCGTGCATGTTCGGACACTAACGGATCGCGGACCAGGCCCGCCACCACTATGACCGCCAGCAATCCCGCCGCGACCAGCGGCACCGCAGCCTCCCGCCGTCGGAATATTTCACGACTGCCGGGAGCCGGGACGGTTCCCGAGCGGAGCGCCGGTCCAAGCAGCAAACGGCGGGCCGCGGCGCCGAGGGCGCCGACCAGCACCGCCAGGGCCAGGAGCGCCAGGACCCCGGCCTGAAGCGCCGGGATGTCCTGGGCGCTCGCCGCCCCGAGCACGGCCCTGCCCAGCCCCGGAATCGCAAACACCTTTTCCACTGCCACGGCTTCGCCCGTGAGCCCCACCAGCACCAGGGCAATCTGGCCCGTCACGGACGGCAGGGCACGCCGGAAAACGGCCGCGGTCACCTGCCTGCGGCCGGCGCCTGCCATGGTCCACGTCGCCACCCATTGCTCGGCGAAGGCTGCGCTGACCGCGTCGGCGAGCAGGCGTCCGATCAGGGCGCCCGCCGGCAGGCCCATCGCAAGCGCGGGCAGGACGGCCGATTGGATGCCGTCCCAGCCGTACGGCGGGAACCAGCCCAGCCACACCGCACCGATCACCAGCAGCATCGCCGCGAGCAGGAACTCCGGTACTGCGGTCAGGGCGGCCGCCGCCGCCCCGGAGCCGCGTGCAGGAATGCCGTTGAGGCCGCGGACCACGTCCCGAATGCAGAGGCACGCGGCCATCACCGCGGCGACTGCCACGGCGAAGCCCATCAGGGTGAGCGAAACCGCCAGGCTGGACAGCGTCCCCGGGCCCACCGGGGTGTTGGTGACCCACGAGTTGCCAAGGTCGCCCTGAAGCACACCGCCGGCCCACGCCAGCAGGGTGTGCAGAGGCCCGCGGTCGAGTCCGAGTTCGGCCCGGATCATCGCCAGGGTCTCTTCCGTTGCCTCCCGGTCCGCGTACCGTGCCCGGAGGATGGTGTATTCCGGGCTCTGCCCGGACAGCCACGGCAGGATGCCGATCAGCACCACGACGGCGCCGAGGGCCAGGGTGCGCGATGCCGCCGTTTTCCAGAACGCCGTGTTCCACGACCCAGGGGAGAGCATCAGCGGGAGATTCCCGTGCTGCCGGTGATCAGGGCGCGCTCGCGCGGATCCCGCTCCACTCCGTGAACCCGCGCCGATTCACCCTGGATGACCCGTTCGTGCAGCAGCGGGATGGCAACATCCCTGGCCAGGATCAGGGCCTCGGCAGCAGCGATCGCGGCCCTGCGTTCGGGTCCCGCCGGAATGGCGGCAGCTTTGGCCAGCGCCGCGTCCACCGTGGAATCGCAGAACTGCGGGATGTTGAAGGAGCCCTTGCAGGAGAAGTCGCTGAACATGTACGCCACGGGGTCACCCGAGTCCAGGACGGTGGCGCGGGACAGGATGAACGCGTCGAACTTTCCGGCGAGGGCGTCGGACTCGATGTGGCGGTATTCGCGGACGTCCTGTTCCACAATGAATCCCGCGGCTTCCAGCTGCTGCTCGAGCTGGACGGCGACCTCGGGCAGTTCGGCCCGGTCGGTGAAGGTGCCCAGCGATATCCGGACGCCGTTGACCGGGGCCGCCTTGCTGCGCCCCGCCAGGGTCTCGGCGTAGGACGGATCCTTGCGCTCGTCCGCCGCCCAGGGCAGTGCCGGGCCCAGCAGTCCCTCGGCCTCGTTGGCGCGGCCTTCGTACACGCGCTCAACGATCGCTGCCCGGTCGATCGCCTCCCGGGCGGCTGCGCGGACCGCCGGATCGGCGAACGGCCCCGTCTTGCTGTGGAGATACAGGGTGTTGGTCCGGGGCATGGGAACCTCATGCACCAGCTCCGGGTCGATCTGCGCCACCTGGCCCACGGGAATTGCTTCGACGATGTCCGCATCTCCTGTCCGGAGGGCGGCGGCGCGGGCCGTGCCGTCCGGGACGAACTGGACGTCGACGCCGCTGCTCGCCGCCTTTTCGCCCCAGTACCCGTCGAATCGGTTGAGGGTCGCGGAGCTTGTGCCGTCGACGGCGGTGAGGGCGTACGGTCCCGTACCGGCATTGACCGGATTGACCACGCCGCCCGGCTTGTACGCCGACGCGGCCAGGATGGACAGCTGCGGACTCGAGAGCCGCTGCGGAACCAGCGGATCCTCCGCCTCGGTGGAAACCACGACGGCATTCGCCCCGTCCGCGCGGGCCGTCAACTCAACGCCGTCGAGAATTCGCGGCTTCGGGCTGGCCTGTGCGGCCGCCGTCAGGGACGCCGCCGCCTGCTCAGCCGTCAAGGGAGTGCCGTCATGGAACGTCACTCCTTCGCGCAGCTCGAAACGCCAGTTCTTGCCGTCCAGTTGCTTCCACGCCGTTGACAGTGACGGCTGCGCATCGCCCAGGCCGTCCAAGACCACGAGGGTTTCCGCGGTTTTCCAGCGGGAGAGCTTGAAGGCGTCGTCGCTCAGCGGAGTCAGGCCCGAGCGGGGCGGCTGCAGCATGGCCACCCTGATGCGCTCGCCGGCACCGGTGGCCGCCGGGTCCGAGGCGTTGCTTGCCGAGAAGCAGCCGCTCAGGCTGGCGGCCAGCGCGGTGGCACAGAGTACGGACAGGAGTTTTTTGGAGCGGCGACGGGGCATGGGGTGTTTGTCTTTCTGGCTTGTCGTGGAGCTGATGAGGTGGGTTAGGCGCGTGCGGCGGCGTCCGCCGTCGGCCTGGCCGGTAGGAAGCGTCGGATCCCTGCCGCTGAAGCTGCGGCAAGGAGTGCGGTGAGCAGCCAGGGTGCGGCGGCCGCCGTCGACGGTTGGACAGCCCCTTCGTACAACGGCCCCAGGGCGATGTTGCCGATGAGCACCATCACCCCGCCGCCACTGGCAAGGAGCCCGTAGAAGGCGCCCGTCCGGCGGCCGCCGGCGAACTCCAGGACGAGCCCCATGGCGATCGGCGCCACAAACATGTTGCCAACGCAGAGGGCGGTGACAAGCACGACGGCGGGCAGCACCTTGAGTTCGCCGGCCTGCGGGTACATCGCCAGGGCAGCGACGGCTGCGAACCCTGCGCTCTGGACGGCAAAGCCCGTTGTGAGCGCAGTCCGGGGGGAGAGGCGGCGCGTGAGCTTTGCGACGGGCCACTGCAGGCAGACGGTGAGGACGGACGCGTAGGCGAAGAGGAGACCAAGAGGTGCCGACCCCAGGCCGCTGCGTTCCAGTTCCACCGGCAGGCCGAAATAGAGCTGGTTGTGGGCAAGCAGGTTGACGCTGTAGAAGGCTGCGAACCCGATGAAGCGCTTGTCCTTCAGGCAGTCCCAGAGCTGCGGACGGCCGGCCGTCGCCGGGCTTGGGCGCGATTCCTGCCCTGCGGCGCCGGGACGTGCGGTGACGGGGCGCGTGGCCGGCACCTGGCGCCAGAACACAAGAGCCATCACGGTGAAAATGCCCGCACCGAGGTAGAGGGCTGCGTCGAGGCCGATCCCGAGCAGGAGCACGCCCACCAGAGGGCCTACCACTGCGCCTATTTCGCCGAAGATCACCAGCAGGGCAAAGAGTGTGGGCCGGTTCGCGGCGGCTGGTTTCCGACGTCCTTCCGCCGACCCCATCAGGCTTTCCAATGCCGGGGAAAACAGCGCTCCGCCGATGCCCGTGACGATGGCGGCAAGGAGGAACAGCGGAAAATCAGCGGCAGCGGCAAGGAGCAGGTAACCGGTGACGCGCACCAGGCAGCCGGTGATCATCGCATAGCGCGGCCCCCACAGGTCCGCGATGGCGCCCCCGGCCAGGAACATCCCCTGCTGGGCGAAGGTGCGGGCACCCAGGACGATCCCCACCGCCGTGGCTCCCATGGCGAAGTCTTCGCGCAGGGACACGGCCAGGAACGGGATGACGGAGTAGAAGCCGATGTTGAAGATGAGCTGGCTGGAGAGCAGGAGCCGTGGACTGGCGGTCCGGACGGCCGTGGGTGCGATGGTGGTAGTCATGCGGTTTCGAGCGTCCTGACCGGTCGGGGGATGGATTCAATGAGTTCACGGGTGCGGGGATGCTGCGGAGCGGCGAACAGCTCCGTGGTGGGGCCTTGCTCCACGATCCGGCCGGCCGAGAGCACCATGGTGTGGGGGCACAGGCCGGCGACGGCTGTGAGGTCGTGGGAGACGAACAGGAGGCCCAGCCCGTCGCGGCGGACCAGTTCCTGGAGCAGCGACAGGACCGAGTTCCGCAGCGGGATGTCCAGGCCGCTGACGGGCTCATCGGCGAGCAGGATCTTCGGCTCGGGAACCAGGGCCCGGGCGATGGCGACGCGCTGGTTCTGGCCGCCGGAAAGTTCCGCGGGCTTGCGCCGCAGCATCGCCGCGTCCAGGCCGACTCTGTCCAGCGCTCGCCGGATCATGGCGGGGTGGTGCCCGTCGACACGAAGCTGCCTGAGCGGTTCGGTGAGCAGGTCCGCCACGTTCATTCGGGGATCCAGGCTTCCGGCAGGGTTTTGCGGTACGTACTGCACCAGCTTCCGGTACCAGCGCAGGCCCGACGCGGAGCCGGGAGCGACAGGACGGCCGTCCATTTCCACGTCGCCGGCAGTCGGCTTTTCCAGCGCGAGCAGGGTGCGCAGCAGCGTGGATTTTCCCGCCCCGGAACTGCCCACCAGCCCGATGCTGCTGCCGGACGGTATCGCCAGGGAGACGTCGTCCAGGGCAGGCAGGCCTCGCCGTCCTCGGTCTCTGCCGTGGCCGAGCAGGACGCTGCCGCCGCGCGTGCTGTGGCCGCGGTAACTGTGCGAGAGGTTGCGGGCGGTGAGGACCGGGCCGTTTGCAGCGCTCATGCGGTGAGCTCCATTCCGGCAGGGTGGACTGTACGGGCTGCCTCGACGAGGCGGGCAGTGTAGGGATGCGAGGGCTCCGAGAGCAGGGTGTCCATAGGGCCCTGTTCGACGATGCGGCCGGAAGACAAGACCAGCGCGCGGGTGCACAGGGCCTGCGCCACAGCTAGGTCGTGGGTGATGAGCAACGTGGCATGCCCTGCTGTGGAAGGCCTTGCTAGCACGTCCAGGACCTTGGCCTGGCTCACCATGTCGAGGGCCGTGGTGGGCTCGTCGGCAACCAGGACCTTGGGGTGGCAGGCCAAGGCCAGGGCAATGCAGACCCGTTGCAGCTCCCCTCCCGAAAGCTCCCCGCTGTAACTGGCGAGGACACGGGCAGGATCCCCGATGCCCACGGAGGCGAGCAGCCCGGCGGCGCGTTCGCGTGCCTCCGACGCCGAGTGGCCCTCCCGCCGCAGCGGAATCTCCAGCTGCTTGCCCAGCGGCACCAGCGGATTGAGGGCGGTGGTCGGATCCTGGTGGATCGCCGCGAGCCCTCCCGATCCGGACCCTCCGGACGAGGGCCTGCCGGATCCGCGTCCTGCCGATCTTGGCCGCCGCGGCGCAAGTGGCACATCCGTGCCGTCCAGCTGGAGCTGGCCGGAGACCTCCATCCCGGCGGGGAGCGCCCCGAGCAGGGCGGCGGCAGTCAGCGACTTGCCGGATCCCGAGGCGCCCAGCAATGCAACCTTCTCGCCCGGAGCAAGGGCAAAGTTGAGGCCGTCCACCAAGGGGCGGCGGTGCAGGGACACCGTCAGGCACTGGACCACGAGGGCAGCAGTCATTTCCCAACTTTCATGTGAACGGGCTCGGGCGGGTGAACCTAATCTTATCAAGAATCATTATCAATTAGATCCTTGCGTTATGAAGGTTTGCTGGCGGGCTCGACCGCAGGACCTGCGGCAAGCTCAACGGGTGGGTACCCGCCAGGCTTAACCACAGGGGTCCGGCTGCCTCAACCACCGTTCACACCCCCGCCACCCCCGGTTCATCCGGACCCTCAACGATGAACCCATGACTGCTTTCACCCGCCGAAATGTCCTCAAAGGTGCCCTGGCCGGTGCTGCCGCCGTCGTGCCCGCCGCAACCGCAACCGCGCACGCAACCAGCCCCGCCGGCGTCGCGCTGGTCCGCAGCCGCCTCACCCTCCCGTCCGGCATCGCCACCGGCGATGTCACCGCCGATTCCGGCGTCCTGTGGTCCCGCGCGTCGGGACCCGGCCGGCTGGTGGCCAACCTGCTCGCCGTCGACGAGGACGGTTCCCCGCTCCGCGGCGGCCGCGCCTTCCAGCGGGTCCTGCGGGGGAGCGCCGCCAGTGAAAACACCGACTTCACCTCCCGGATCAACGCCGGGCACCTCCCGGCGGGCACCCGGTTCGCGCTCACCCTGCACTTTGAGGACGCCGACGGCAACGCCGGTGAAACCGCGCAGGGCTCCTTCAGTACCGCCCCGGGCCAGGGCCCGCTCAGCAGCGGCCGCGCACCGCGCAAACAGAGCTTCGTCTGGACCGGCGACACCGCCGGCCAGGGCTGGGGCATCAACGAGGAGATCGGCGGCATGCGCGGCTACGCGGCCATGCACGCCACCAAGCCGGACTTCTTCATCCACTCCGGCGACACCATCTACGCCGACGGCCCCATCGCCGCGCAGGTCACCGAGCCCGGCGGGCAGATCTGGCGCAACCTGGTCACCGAGGAGGTGTCCAAGGTGGCCGAAACCCTCAACGAGTACCGCGGCCGGCACCGCTACAACCTCATGGACCGCAACATCCGCGCCCTGTACGCCGAGGTGCCGGTGATCGCCCAGTGGGACGACCACGAAACCACCAACAACTGGTACCCGGGGGAGATCCTCACCGACCCCCGCTACACCGAACGCCGCGTGGATGTGCTCGCTGCCCGCGGCCGCCAGGCCTGGCAGGAATACCAGCCCGTCGCCGGCCTCAGCACCCGGGCCGGCGACGCCAGCACCGGCTTCGAACCCGCCCGCATCTACCGCAAGATCTCCCGCGGCCCCCAGTTGGACGTCTTCTGCCTGGACATGCGCACCTTCAAGGACCCCAACACCGACGGCAGGGAAACGCACCCCACCCACATCCTCGGCGAGGAGCAGGCGCGCTGGCTCATCCAGGAGGTCAGCAGGTCCAAGGCCACCTGGAAGGTCATCTCCGCCGACCTCCCGCTGGGACTGATCGTCCCCGACGGCCCGGTGAACCAAGAATCCCTGGCCAACCGCGACGCCGGCGCCCCCTTGGGCAAGGAACTCGAGATCGCCGGGGTGCTCTCCGCGTTCAAGCGCAACCGGGTTAAAAACGTCGTCTGGCTGACGGCCGACGTCCACTACTGCGCAGCCCACCACTACTCGCCGGAGCGTGCCGGCTTCACGGACTTCGACCCCTTCTGGGAGTTCGTGGCCGGCCCCATCAACGCCGGCAGCTTCGGCCCCGGCGAGCTGGACGGCACGTTCGGCCCGGAGGTGGCCTTCCACAAGACGGGCGCCTACGCCAACCAGTCCCCGCGCAGCGGCGAGAACCAGTTCTTCGGCCACGTGGACCTGAACGAGGACGACGTCTTCACCGTCAGCCTCCGCAACGCCAACGGCACCGTCCTCTGGAGCAAGGCCCTCCACCCGGAGCGCTAGGCGGGCTCAACCACCGGACGTACGACGGCGGGAGGCCGGCCATCGCTGCCGGCCTCCCGCCGTCATGGTTCCTGCGGTTGTGGTTCTGCCCTCTTGGTTGCGAAACTGCGGTCAGCCCGCGATGTCCACGGCGCGCGACTCGGCGTCGCTGAGCCGGGCGGCGGCCAGGACCTCGAGCGTGTGGACGGCCTCGCTGCCGGGGACCGGCTGGGGTCCCTTGCCGGCAACCGCCAGCGCGAACTGCTCGTAGTAGGCGTGATACGCGCCCTGTTCGGACGGCACGCGGGCTTGGCCCGGCGCCGTCGTGAGCGTTCCCCAGCGGGCCTCATCCTCATAGCCCCACGCGGCCGGATCGTCCGCGGGGCGCCCGCCCGCCATGGCTGCATCGGCCTGTACGTCGGTCTGTTGCGAGACGTAGCTTCCGTCGGAGCCGAGCAGCCGCATTTCCCGTGCGACGACCCGGTTGCTCTTGGTGGCCGACACATGGGACCGCACGCCGTTCCGGTGCGTGATGGTCACGAAGAAGCCGGAGTCGGTGCGGCCGGCGTCCAGGTCCACCAAAATCGAGCGTGGCGTAAACGGTGCCCGCCGGGCCGAAGAGCCACAGCGCCTGGTCCACCAGGTGGCTGCCAAGGTCGCGCAGCAATCCGCCCGCGGGGCCAGCCTCGAGGGGTTCGGGCTGGTCGAAGTCGAAGCGGGACTCGAAGCGCGACACCTGCCCCACCTCGCCGGAGTCCAGCACCGAGCGGAGCGTGCGGATGTCCGTGTCCCAGCGGCGATTGTGGAAGACATTCAGGATGACGCCGGCCTCCGCTGCCGCCTGCACCAGTTCGCGCCCCACTTCGGCGTTCGGGGCGAAGGGCTTGTCCAAGTTTCACAAGAATCTCCTTTGTCCCCAGGGGCCTCTCCCCACGCCGGAGCAGTTTGTCTTTATGTTAGAACAAACTTCGGAGAAATGACATGGCGCAGTCGGGCGGGGGACGCGGGTCCGGCAAAGGAGCGTGTACACCGAGACCCTGTGCGCTGCCTATGCGCAATAAATGCGGTTGAGGTTGCGCACGCCGGCGGGACGCCCTCTCGGTGCGCACTGCGCAACCTGAGCGACACCAGGGTGGGCCCAGCTGGCGTTGCGTTCATCTTTATTCAATCTTGTGCGTTCCTTGCTCATTCTCTGCCGTTGCATTGCATTATTCGTGAAACGCTCAACCAAAGACCAGTTCAGAGAATTCCTGTGGGGACGAATTAGCTAATGTGTTGCGCATCGCAGTTTCATGAAATTATCCAGATTTGTGGCCTGAACTTCCAGGCTTCCGCTCTGTCCCTTTCCAATCAGGTAGTTTTGTGATTACCGTCCTAATACCGGCGCACAATGAGGCCGCAGGCATCGGAGAAACCTTGAGATCCCTGAAGTGTCAGGGACGCCGCCCGGATAGGGTGATTGTGGTGGCAGACAATTGCACCGATGCCACGGAGGACATTGCCCTTAGGGAGGGCGCAGAGGTTCTCTGCACCGAAGGAAATAAAGACAAGAAAGCCGGTGCGCTGAACTTTGCGCTTGGTGGCCTCCTGCCCTCGGCCCAGCCGGAAGACATGATCCTCATTCAGGACGCAGATTCGCAGCTTTCCGATGACTTCATCGAACGGGCCGTGGCCCATTTGCAGCGGGACTCCAGGCTGGGCGCGGTAGGCGGCGTTTTCCGTGGCGGTCACGGCGGCGGATTCGTGGGGCACCTGCAGCGCAATGAATACGCCCGGTACGCCCGTGACGTGAAGCGCCTCAAAGGCAAGTGCCTGGTGGTCACCGGCACGGCAGCCCTGTTCCGCACGCGTACGCTCCGCGATGTCATCGCGGCCAGGTTGGACGGGTCGCTGCCGCCGGGGAATGGCCGCGGCGGGGTGTACGACACCTCCGTCCTGACCGAGGACAACGAGCTCTCGTTTGCCCTGCTGACACTGCGGTACCGGATCAAATCGCCGGCGGACTGCACGCTGGTGACCGAGGTGATGCCGACCTGGCGCGAACTGTGGGCGCAGCGGCTCCGGTGGAAGCGCGGGGCCGTGGAGAACTGCGTGCAGTATGGCTGGACCCGGGTCACGCGCCCGTACTGGGGCCGTCAGGTCCTGGCCGTGGTCGGTGTGTTGGTGACGCTGGCCTACTTCGGCACGGTGGCGTTTGCACTGGGCACGGGGGCCGGGCTGAACATTCAGCCGTTCTGGCTGGCCGTGACCGGTGTCTTCGTGATCGAACGTGTGGTAACGGTGCGGCTGCGGGGATGGAAATACATGCTCGCCGCCGCCACCATGTACGAGCTGGTGATCGACCTGTTTCTGCAGGCGGTCCACGCGAAGGCGTACCTCGACGCAGCCCTCAATAAAAAGAAAGCCTGGTAACAACTATGTATGACAACCCAGCAGCTCCAGCCGCGGCCGGAGTGGGTTCCGGAACACTTGCCATGACCGGTGCGGGTGATATTTTCTGGTTTGCGCTTGCAGCTTTTGCCCTCGTGGCACTGGGACTTGCCATCAAGCGGATTGTTCCCGTTCGGGGCGACAAGTCCTAGGCTGTTCCGCCGCAAGAGCTGAGAAGAGCAACAAAGTGCAGGGCGCCCGGTGATCCGGACGCCCTGCACTTGTGTTAGAGCCCGCGGGCGTCAGGCGACCACGCTGAGGGCGCTGGAGCAGCCGGCGGTGTCGCACACCTTGTAGGTGGTGGTGCCGCGGCCCTTGAAGTTGTTGACGCAGCTGCCCGTGTTGGGCACGGTCTTTTGGATCCCGTTGATCCAGAGCGTCACGTTGGTGCCCGTGGCGCCGGTCCACTTCAGCGTGGTGGTGTTCACGCCCTTGGCTTTAGTGGTGGTTGAGGACAGTTTGATGGCCGACGCCGGCGGGCTCGGCGGTGCGGTGGCCGCGGGGACGAAGGAGAAGTCCCGGACCACCACCGACTCCGGCTTCACGTGGGCGGGATCCCCGCCTCCGCCGCCGGTGACCCACAGGTTGAAGTGGACCTGCTCCTTCGCCGGGACGGGAACGGTGGTTCCCTGCAGGATCGTGCGCTTCAGGAGGGTCCCGGTGAAGCCCTCGCCGGCGTAGGTCTCGAAGGTCAGCTTGCCCGGCTCCCACACCATCCGGTGGGTGGTGATGGGGCTTGCGGTGACATCAAAAACCACCGTGTTGTTGCCTTCACCCGGAGGCTTGGTGGCGTCGAACCAGTACCCGTGGCCCTGGCTGACCGGCCATGATTCGCCGTAGGCGGCACCGCCACCCCAGGCCGATGCCTCGCAGAGGTCGATTTCGTTGTATCCGGGTTCCGCCGTGGGATCGTAAGTGAACAGGCAGCCCCACACCACTTCCTTCTGCAGGAGGCTGAGGTTCTTTTCCACTGTGGTGCTGTAGGTTCCATAGCCGAAGCCCTGGCGGGTGGACTGGAATTCACCGCCAACGGGGGCTTGGCCGGTTGGATTGGCCAGTTTCAGGGTGACGTAGCCGTTGGAGTCGGGATTGCTGACGTTGGCTGCGTCAAAGAGCCTGTTGTACTGCGGGGCCCCGCCCCAGAAGCGCTTTTCCCAATTGAAGCCCTTCCAGGAAAAGCTGCCCGCGGGACCGGGGTCCGGCGGAGTGGTTTCCGCCGCCTGTGCAGAGGGCATGCATGCCAGCATAGCCAGGCCCGCGACCGCCAGCATGGCCAGGGGTCTCAGCGGGCGGGTGGAATGTGAGACTGGTAACCGAAAAGAAGCCATGCAACGCCCCTTAAGTGTTGCTCCCCAGTGAGCAGCTTTGCGCCCCCATTGAGCACACGATGATCATCAGCCACACCTGTAACAAAAGGCAATAGCCCTTCTATATCAATTTTTGAGCAAACCAAAACCTTAAAATGCTCAAGATTCTGCAAAGATCAAGAATTACGCAAATTTGGAGTGCAGCTCGAGATGAAAGGTAATTCCAGAGTGTAGGCTCATATTCAGGGCCTCCGTCGTGTCATTGATAAACCCATCGGGTTGCGTCACGTCAACGAATAGAAAAACGCGAAACACCTTGGATGGTGTGCCGGAGGCCAGGGCCGGAGTGTGTACACAAGCGTGCGTCTGTCTCGGACGTGAGCCCGCTCCACCGGGGGATTATCCACCGTTCAGCACAACAATCGGCAGTGAATAATCTCTTGGGGGGACGGATGGTGGACCGGGGCATAGCAGTTGTTGTCGAAGACGACGACGACATAAGGACGTCTCTCAAGGAGACTCTCCAGCAGTCCGGGTTTGCCGTGTTCGAAACGTCTTCGGGACTGGAAGGCGTGGAGGCCGTGCGGGAACATGACCCGGACATTGTCACCATGGATGTAGGCCTTCCGGACTTCGACGGAATCGAGGCCTCCCGCCGGATCCGGACTTTCAGTAACGCCTACCTAATCATGGTCACAGGCCGCATGGACGAAGCCGATGCGCTGATGGGCTTCGAGGCTGGCGCGGACGACTACCTCATCAAGCCATTCCGTCCGAGGGAATTGCGCGCCCGCATCGCCGCGATGCTGAGGCGTCCGCGGTTGCTGGGTTCCACCTTCGGAGAAAGGGTTGCGGGGCCCCCTTCCCGGCCCGGAAGACTCCCTACGGCTCCAGTAGTGTCCGCGGTCGACACTCCGCCCCAGAACGCCAGCGCTGTGGTGCTGTGCGATTTTGAGCACCGGGGCCTGACGATCCACGAAGCTTCGCGTGCAGCCGCCATCCACGGGTTGCCGGTAAACCTGACCCGTACGCAGTTCGACCTGCTTCTGGTCCTGATGGAGAACGGCCGCATGGTGCAGACGAAGGCGGACCTGGTCCGCCGGTTGCGGAACGAGCCTTACAACACCGGCTCGTTCGTCAGCGACGGCGAGGAGCGCGCCGTCCAAGTCCATCTGGGGAACCTGCGCAAGCGGCTGGGGGACAGTTCGCATTCGCCGCGCTGGATTGAAACGGTGCGCGGCGTGGGATATCGGCTCGCGCCGTAGCCAACGCTGCCGACGTTGGAAGGAGCACGCGGGCAGGGACAAGGCGGAGCCGAAAACTACGACGTTGCGGTGCGCGCCTTCTTGGCCGTGAGCAGCAGGTACTCCCACTCCATCTGCGCCGTGGTGTCGCCGTGGGCTTCGAGGAAGGTGTCGGCCAGCTCCGTGAGGGCCTTGTCCAGGGCGCTGGCCTTGTCCGCGTCTTCGCCAAGGAACTTGTACACGGAGATCGTCGGGCCGTAGTGGGACTTGAAGTAGTGCAGGAAGTCCTCCGGGTGGTGGAAGCTGGTGATTGCCACCGTTCTCTTTTCGGCTTTGACGTCCGTGACGTTGCTGCCGAGGAGCTCGCGGACGTGGTCCTCGCTGCCCCAGAGCGGCGGCGGCTGTGCGCCGGGCGGCGGCGGGGGAGCGAACGGCTTCATGGTGGCGAACATCTTTCCGATGAACCCTTCGGGCGTCCAGCTCAGCAGGCCGATGGTGCCGCCAGGCTTGCAGACCCGCACCAGCTCGTCCGCGCCGGCCTGATGGTGCGGCGCAAACATCACGCCCAGGCAGGACATCACCGCATCGAACTCGTTGTCCTCGAACGGGAGCGCCTCGGCGTCCCCTTCCTGCCAGTCCAGCTCAACACCGCGATCGGCTGCCTGCCGGCGGCCGGCGTCGAACATTTCCGGCGTGAGGTCGCTGGCGATGACGTCCGCGTTCATCATGGCGGCCGGGATTGCCGCGTTGCCTGCACCGGCGGCCACATCCAGCACGCGCTGGCGGGGCCTGATGCCGCACGCGTCAACGAGGATGGCGCCGAGGTCTGAAACCAGTTCGCTGGCGAGGGCCGGGTAGTCGCCCTGCGCCCACATGGCACGGTGCTTTTGCTTCAGTGCCCGGTCCGCCTCGGTTGCTTCGGTCTTGTCGTTCATGGTGGCACCCCTCTGCTGTGGCAGGTTCTGAGTGACAGCGCGCTGTGAGCCCAGTGGAGGCTGTGGTGTGAGTCATTTTGGCCGCGGACCGGACGGATGTAAAGGTGCCGGGGCTACCTGCGCCACCCCGCTAAGGAGAGGACGACGGCGGGGCGTTTCGATACCGGCCAGTAGATTTCCGTGCTAGCACGGAAGTGCGGGAGGGGTGCCCGGATCCACTATGGATACATCGGAACGCAGGGAGAATCCCGGCGGATCCGGAGCCCCGGAACTGCCGGGCAGAGCACCCCACCCACACCGCATCTTTCCCCCTCAGGAGCAATTCCATGCCCAACGCACCAACCACCAAGAAGTCCCGTCCATCCCGCCGCGGCAAGGCCGCCGTGGTCGCAGCCCTCGGGCTTGGCATGGTCGCGGCGCCTTTCGCCCTGGCCGCACCGGCCCAGGCGGCCGGCACCAATTGCTCGGTCACACCGCTCAAGCCCGTGTTCGCCGGCCACAACTCCTCCGGTGTGAAGTTGGTGGACTACCGGATCCAGGTCCATTGCAACACCGACCGCTACATCAACATCACCCAGGAGCGCTGGGAGGAAGACGACTGGCCCAACGGTGACGACCACCTGGGCACCTCGTACTTCAGCCGCCACCTGAACCAGTACAGCGGAACCGTGACCATCTCCAACGTCCGCACCCTGGTGAACGGCGAGATCGGCAACGAGGAGGTCTACCACAAGGTTCGCTTCCAGGAAGGCAGCAACGGCGTCTGGTCGCCGTACACCGGCTGGTACTACAGCGGCGTCACGTCAATGTCCGACTGACGCCCTCCGCAGGGAGCCGCTGAGCCCGGCTCCCGAAACGCCCAAGGCCCGGATCCCCCATTCGGGCCTTGGGTTTCCTAATGTGGGGCCCTTGGCAGGCCTCGGGACCTGCTGCGTCGAAAAGTGCGGGAGACTGGAAGTAACCACCCACGAAAGCGAACCACACTTTGATTAATCTCCAGCAGGATGCCGATGGCTATGTCCGGATGAACCGGCACTTCCCGGAAAGCGTCCTTATTAGTGTCACCTTTGCCGACGGCACCACGGAGGAACTCTCCGGCCGCAGGCTCAACAGGGCCTACGACGAGGCCCTGGCCGAATACCGGGCGCAGAACCACCTGGACGCGAAAGGATTCTCGCGGTCTCCGACGAAGAAGACCAGCCCGGGAAACAAGATCGACTTCGTGCCCGTCCACCCCGGCATGGGTGACTGACCGCTCCATCACGAGGAAGACTGACCGGAATGACCACTAGCGAAAACAGCAGCGTGCTCGATCCGCTGCTGTATCCGTGGGATCCGCCCGAAGCCTCAGGTGTGATGGACGGCGACGGTTTCCTGCCCCTCGAACTGGCAGCAGGCCTGGATCAGGCGCTCGCGGAAGCCGACGCGGCTCCGCTCGGGTCCCGCTCCCTGGTGGTCTCCATCGGCTCAAATTCCAGTGCCGACGTGATGCGGAGAAAGTTCGCCAACTACCACCGGCCGGTCAGCAATGTCCTGCCACTGGTCCGTGGCCAGCTCCACAACATCGCCGTCGGCCACTCCGCGCACGTGAGCCGGGCCGGCTACATCGCGGCCGCTCCGTACCCGCTGATGGGGGAGTGCACTCCGGTCTGGGTGTCGTGGCTCGACGAGCGCCAGCTGATGGCACTGGACGAAACGGAGCCCAACTACCGGCGGATCCAGCTCGACGGCGGAGCCTGCCCCCTCGCAGTGGGCCATGGCGAACCTGCCGAGGACTTTTCGCTGTTCACCTCCCGCTGGGGCGTTCTGAGCGACGGCGACGGCGGGAAGCTTCCGTTCCTGGACCAGCCGGCTCTCTTCGCGCTGCTTGCCGGCATTGCTGCAGGGGATTCCGTGGAGGACGGGGAATCCGTGTTCGACGGACCGCCGGAACAGGTCATAGAGCAGCTCGGACTGCCGTCGGTCCAGGCCTGGGCCAAGGACTGGTTCAGCGTTGCCGGGCTGGCCACTCCGGTGCACTTTGACGGGTTCTGCGCGGAGTAGTTTCCGCGGCTAACCGGCTTGACCCACTGTGCGCTTCAGCGTGCAGGTTCACCGTGCCGCTTCACCGTGCCGCGATGTGCTCCGCAATGTACTTGGCGTCGCGCCCCACCCCGGCCATAATCGATGAGCCGTGCCCGGTCAGCCACGGCAGCCCGACCGCGTAGAGTCCCGGGTGTTCGGTGACACCGCGCTGGTGCCGGGGGTAGTTCCACTCGTCCAGCACCGGGATGTCCAGAATGCTGAAGTCCAGCCTGTACCCGGTGGCCCAGAGGACTGACGTGATGTTCGCGGCGTCGAGGTTCAGCCGCGCCGGTTCCGACGGAAGCCAGTCGTCCTTGCGCGGCGGTTCCGCTTCCGGCGCTGACAGGCCCGCAGCGGCAATGTAGGCATCGAACATCGGCCGCATGCGCTGGTAGAACGTGCGCTCCACCACGCCCAAGCGCTCCCGAAGGTCGTCGCTGAAGACGAGTTCGCCGTCGTCGGCTGCTTCCAAATGGCCGTGCAGCCGGACGCCGCGGCGGCCGAGGTCCCGCAGGTGGATGTCGTGGCCGCCATCGGCGCCGGATACCAGCGGGTTGCACATGAACCGAGCCGCGGGGGAGGGCAGCTGCCCCGCGGTGAGGCCGTTGAGCCCGTACTCGGGGCCGAACTGGGCGACCTGCATCATCCAAAACAGGAGGTCCTGGCCGCGGTACCGGCGCGGCGCTTCCGGGCAGGTGGACACCGCCAGGTGGATTTCCCGCCCGACGGCGAGCAGCTCCTCCGCGATCTGGCCGCCGGACTGGCCGGTCCCCACAATCAGGACGGCCCCGTCGGGCAGCTGTTCGGGGTTGCGGTAGCCGTCGGTGTGCAGCTGCAGGATGTGGCCCGGCAGCTTTGCGGACAGCGCGGGGATTTTCGGTTTCTGGTAGCCGCCCGTGGCCAGCACCACGTTCCGTGCCTGCCAGCTGCCTTGGGTGGTGTCAACGTTGAAGCCGCCGTCCGTGGGCACGATGCGGCTGACATCCGTAGCTGTCCGGACCGGTGCCCCGATGGTCTCGGCATAATGCCGCATGTAATCCACGACGTCTGCGCGCGGCATAAAGGCCTCCGGAACCGGTCCGTCATAGGAACCGCCGGGCAGCGCGAGCGAGAAGTTCGGCGTGTTCAGGACGAACGCGTCCCAGCGGTCCTGCCACGCACCGCCCAGCGCCGGGCGCCGTTCCAGCAACAGATGTTCGACGCCGGTTTGGCTCAGCCAGTAGCTCGTGGCGAGGCCTGCCTGCCCGGCTCCGACCACAAGGGTGTCCATGGCACTCGAGTGGCCGGCGGGCGTTACCGGGAGCGGGTCAGCGGAGAGCCGCATGGTCCACGATTTCGGCGCGGTTCCAGTGCTCACGCAGCAGCGAGGCAAGGCGTTCGGGTTCGATCCGGTGCGGGGGATCGAAGTGGTGGCGCGCTTCGAAGACCTCGAGGCGGTAGTCGGGGAACACCACGGACAACCGGGAGCCAGTCTCCCCGAAATGGTCGGGATTGCTAAGACCGCCCAGGACGTAGAGCACCGGCCGGTCGAAGTTGGCCAACCGTGCACGGTCCAGATCGTAGCTCCTGAACGTCTTCAGGAACGCCAGGATTCCCGCGGGACGCCTGGCCATCCACTGCGGAGGATCACCTGCCGGCGGCGGAAGGACGACGTCGGGCTTGACTGCCAGCCGCATGAACGCCGGCATGAACTTCCCGGCCGGCAGGGCCTCCAGCGCGTCATGTTCCGCCCACATCCGGGCATGGGCAGGACTCCAATCCCAGGTCCCAGCCCAGGCCGGCTCAAACAGGGACAAGCTCAACAAGCGATCAGGACGTCTGGCGGCGAAGGCCAGCGCCGCTGCGCCCCCGCCGGAATACCCCGCAAGATGGAATGTTTCCCATCCCCGGGCGTCGGCTTCGCGCAGTACACCCTCTATCTCAGTGTCCAGACTCCAGCCCGGCGGGGGAACCTCGCCGGCGTAGAGCTCAAGGTCCTTGGCTGCGGCGTCCACGTCCGGTCCCAGGGCCTCAACCAACGCCCCGTACGCAAGCGGCGCCGAAAGAACTGCACCCGGAAGAAGCGTGGCCCGAATCGGTCCCATGGAAAAACCATACGCCCGGCCCTGCAGGATTCAAGGGGTGTCTCCCCAACCGGATGGGGGTGCGTGAACCAGGAGGGATGGCATGCCCAACTAGGTAGCAGCAGATGTCGTTCTGGGCCATCAAAACGACATCTGCTGCTACTTACATGGGGATCTGCACGGGCGGCCGCCGGGTGTGACGGGCTCCACAAGAAGCCATTTCGGCGGAATTCGGGGACGGAGACGGACTGGAGAGTCCGCAGCCCGCGCCGTTCCGGGGATTTTGGCGGCTGGGGGACACCCCGATCGGCCCGGTTTGCGCACGGTCTAAAGCCCGTGTAAAGTAATTCGAGT
>NZ_JAGGPO010000018.1:0-471659 GCF_018613775.1 Arthrobacter sp. ISL-69 | reverse complement strand
CCAACTTTCGGGGACCACTCCAGCAGGCCATTGGTGTTTCGTTAATGCCGCGCTGCCAGGGCGAGTGGGGGTCGCAGAAGTAGATTTCGATGCCGGTGTCGATCTTCACGGTTTTCCAGTCCTGCATTTCGATGCCCTGGTCCCAGGTCAGGGAATGCCGCAGCGCCTCGGGGAGCGTCTTGATCTTCGCGGCCAGTGCATCACGCATCTGCTCGGCCTTGTGCCCGTCCGGCAGGTGCACGAGCATCGTGTAATTGGTGCTCCGCTCGACCAGCGTCCCAATCGCGGACTGATTCCCTTTGCCGATTATTAGATCCCTTCCCAATGCCCCGGCACGGCCCGGTCCTGAACCCCCGGAGGACGCTCGGAAATGTTGATCATTCCCGGGATCCGGTTCTTGCGCTGGCCGGCCTTGCGGCAGGGCTGCCGCATAGCCCGCCCGGTGCGCAGGCACGCGGTCAGATCACGCTTCAGCGCCCCGCGGGACTGCACGTAAAGGGACTGGTAGATCCTCTCGGGTGACACCCTCATCTCCGGCTCATCAGGGAACTCAACCCGGAGTCGTCCTGCGATCTGCTCGGGTGAGTACTTCTTTGTCAGGTCCTCCTCCACCTTCGCACGCAGCACGGTGTTCGTGTGCAGTTTCGCTGGTTTCGGACGCGAGGCCCGCTCATAGGCCAGTGCGTGCGCTGAGGTCGCCCGGTAGGGAAATCCTGCCACCGAGTTGCGCCGCAACTCCCGGGAAACCGTGGAGGCCGATCTGCCGACCACGGCTCCGATCTGCCGCAGTGATTGTCCCTAGGCGCGCAGTATTGCGATCTCCTCGCGCTGGGCGAAGGTCAGGCAACGGCCCTTCAGATCACGGCCCCGCCGGGGCCTGGCGCCGCCCGCCTCAAACAGGACCCTGCGCCCGGTACGCCGGCTCGTATTGATCGGACCCACGGCATCAGTGATGAAATCACCCGCCTGCATCCCGGCCCAAAAAACCTGCAAGAGATCAGGCCTCAAATGAATTGAATATCCCGCCATGACAACACCCATCCGCTAAGTGTTGCAATCACCGCAAGAACCCAAGGATCCTCTAGCGAACATTCAAGAATTCGCGATGGTTCCAGGGAACCGGTGCGCCTCCAACCGAAGCAATCTGGATCGTAGCGTCCGCAGTTCTAACGAGGCACATCATGCGGTTACCGATCAGGGCCGCGTAGCGTGCCTGCGTCGCGAAAATATCCAAAAGCAGATGGGCAGTCTTTGCATCCCTGTCCGCGAAAGATTCTGCGGTGCCGAAGCCACGCGATCGCCTCGTCGAGGATTGGCCGGCGATGGAACAGGGTGATGAAACCATTTTGGATCAAGAGGAAGCCCAGTGGATGGTTCAGCTCGTCTGCCAACTCCAGGTTGCCTTGGAAGAAACTCTATTCCGTGGATCCTCCTTATTTGGATATCGACAGGGGCAGATACGCGGTCCTGGTGGCGCCGTGAGCCGTTCCCCCGCGTTGGTGCCTGGTTACTCTGACTTGTTCAGGCCACTGTGCCGAGGTCAGACCCCGGCAGGCCAAGGTGTTTTGAGAAACCTGTTATCAGTGCTGGCGTAATTGGTACCCCGTTGCACCTTGAAGCATCTTGATCGTCCAAGGTGGCTCACCGGCAGGCTTGATTGGAACGGCAAGGTATTCCACCTCGTAGGCAGACGATAGCGACTTACGGAATGCGCGCGTGAACACCTCCTTACTCAGCGACTCGTAGAGAGCGTGTTCGAATGTCTCACTTTGTCCAAGTTCGGTGGTGAGGAACTTCGCAATCTCATGGTTAGCACCAGACATAAACTTCTTGGTCATGGCCTTGCCCCAAATCACTAGCCCCACAGTCACTAACACCAGCACAAGACCAAAAGGGATGTAACTTCGTGTGGCTAGCAGGACTGCTTCGATAACCACGAACGCCAGTAAGATCAACACTGTTGGTACATGCGCAGCATTACGCTTCTTGACGATCTCATCAGGGAGAAGCAATGTGACGTGGGAGCCGTCCGTTTTATCCTTTGAGAAGGAAGCCGCATCATTCATATCTGGCTACCCTACCGGGTGGCCTCCATGAACGAGGTCACGCCATCCAGGGTTTTCAGCTGGGCATGTTCCCACCGTCCGATCCGGATGCGTTCGGGCCTTTTCCTCTTCTGTCAGCATGGCCTCTATGTGTGCGGGGCCATGCCTGCGACTCACCGTCAAACCCCTACCAGCCGGCGGCACGGCGGCCTTTTCGCCAGTACAGGGCGCCGGTGACGGCCACCAGGACAACGAGAACGGCAGCGATAAAGCCTCCACGGCCGTTTCGGTGTCGGAGACCTGGCTGCCTTTTTCTGTTGCGACGGGGGCGGCAACCGGGCTGGCTTCGGCCACGGGGGCCGCGGTCGGTTCCTGGGTTGGATGCTCCTCGGTCTGGCCTCGGGGGCCGGCTGCTCCTGCTGCTGTTCCACCGGCCGATCGGCTTACGGGCACTGCTCCCTCCCATGCACACCTGTCTTGTATATTTCAGCGCCTTCGTTACCTTGTCCGTGTCCGGTTAGTCCCTACGGGCTCTAACTACATACACGAGGCGCAACGCGAAGTAGACGACGGCGGCCACGCTCACCACTGCGAAAATCCACGTGCCATCCATGCTGAGCGCGGGGCCGCTAGTACACATGCTCGTAGCGCCAGACTCGATTGTGTAGCCAACGCACTCGCCCCGTCTATACCCCAACAACGCTAGGTTCACGGTGATCACGAGGAGGATCGCGACGGCCCAAGGCCACCATCGCGGTGAACGGAATCGCGGCGTTTCATCCATGCAGTCACTCTACTGATCGGGCCATCCAATTTCTGCCCCTTTCAACGTTCTCCTCCGGCCGCCGCCACGGATGCTTCAGCCGCAGGCTGTGTGTATCAAGCTGTTGACACATGGCGGGGGTCCAACCATTATTCACTTGGTGACCAAAGGGTCCTTCGGCCTGCCGATGGGGGCGGACAACGCCGTAAGCCGATCGGCTTACGGTCCATGCTTTTTTGTCTCGTTATCGGCACCGATAAGCTGAGATTGGCCAGCGCATATCCAACTAGAGGAACGCCCATGCCCAGCGTAGTTACCTCGTTCGCTCGAGCACGCTCAATGCCTCCGCGCAATACGCATATGCGGCGACCGTTCCCGGCGGCGCACGCCTCATTTTCCTAGCCGGATCATGCCCCTTGAATAAGGACGGTACGACCGCGGGCCTCGGGGACTACGCAGCACAGGCCGCAAAGGCGATTGAGAACTTGTGTCTAGCCCTGGAAGCCGCCGGCGCCGGCATTGGGGATGTAGTCTCCACTCGCGTCCTTGTGGCATCGACCGAACGGGCCGACCTGATAACCGCGTGGGACGTGGTTCGGGCAGCCTTCGGCGAGCACGATGTGCCCAGCACCCTGATGGGAGTCACGGTGCTCGGCTACGAAGACCAGTTGGTGGAGATCGAAGCAATCGCTGCAGTTATCGAATGAACCGAGGCGGGCCGCTCATTGTTCGGCTAACGAGCGCCGCATGACGGACACTTCGTGGCACTAAAGTTCGGACCATGATCATTTGGCTCAACGGCACCCACGGCGCCGGCAAGACGACGACGAGCGCACTCGTTCAGCAGCTGATCCCGGATTCACGGGTGTTCGACGCCGAGAAGGTCGGCGAGACACTCATGGACATTACCCCGGGGCTGCCGGGGACGGACAACTTCCAGCACTGGCCGCCGTGGCGCCCGCTCGTAGTCGAGACAGCCCGCCGCGTACTCGAGTACACCGGAGGCACGCTGGTGATGCCTATGACTGTCCTGGTTGAGGCGTACTGGCGCGAAATAAGCGCAGGCCTTGCCCAACATGCCATTCCGTTACGGCACTTCGTCCTCCATGCTGACCAAGACACCCTCCGCCGGCGCATCGCTGGTGACACTGTTCTTGGCCCCAATTCCCCGTTCCGCCTCAAATACCTTGAGGCGTACGCCGAGGCCGCCCGCACATGGCTGCACGACGAGGCCGAGGTGGTCGACACCACCCACCTCACGCCTGCCCAGACCGCCCTGCAGATCGCAGAGGCCCTCAAGAGTTAGGTCCACCGGACACCTGGACCCAGGATCTCGTCGGCGGTCCTGGTCCAAAAATGAAGGGCGTCATCGGTCATTCCACCAGGAGGGACGCCTGTTCTTCTGCCCCACCGCGTGTCCCGGTGGGGGATCGTCAGGCGGGACAACACTGAGTACAGCGAATCTGTCCCGCTCAAGGTTCCCCTAGGGAGCTACCCAGGCCACGAGCTTTGCGCCTGAAGTAGGCTTGCAAGGTCCTTTCTGGGCAGCTAAATCTTTGGGGGAAGAATCATGGATATCGTCCTGCCGGTCGTTTTCGCGGCCATCTTCTTTTACGTTCTCTACGGAGTAATCCGGGCGGCGACACGAGACGGGATCATTGCGGCTAAGCAGGCCGAAAGTGGAGACGACCGGTAACCCCCAATTGTGACCGGCCGTCTCGGCTTGTTGTAACTCGTGGATGCCCCCGGGTTGTGGGCTGCGGATGGTGACCTGATTTGCCGGTGTGCGGCCGTGTCCCGAGGTCTGGAATGTCGGATACGCCTAGGCGGCCATCTTGGTCATCAAAGCTTAGGGGGCGGAGTCCACCACGGACGTCCGCACGGAGGTCCAGGACATGACGGTTCCGGCGGGTTCACCTGGGTAATCCTTCACAAGGATGTCCCGTTCTCCGATCACGAGGCCCGAGGTGGGATCGATGATGATGTCCTGCCGGGAACCTCCCCCGGGAATGTCCAGGCCGATGGCTATCCCGGTCCTGCCGTCGACTGTTGCCTGTTTGTCTGCCACTGTGACGCCGGTGATGAGCGCGGCAGCCTTGTAGAGGGCGGCGCGCAGATCTGCGGGGACAACACCTGTGCGCAGGCCATCCGCGATCGTCACGAAGGCCTCCAGTTCAGGAGACTTCCCGGCCCCCTTCGTCCGCTCATAGATGAGATCCAGCAGGGCCCGCGGATCCCGGGGCAGGCAGCCGGCCTCGCTCAGGGGCGTGCCGATAATGACTGTTGGCTCGTTCCCGTAGAAGGCGCCCTTTAGGGCACGCTGATCCTCGTAAGGAGACCGCCCTTCCGGTTGTGCCTTCCGGATTTCGGCTTCTACGGCCTTGGCGGCTTCACTGGAGAACTGAAAAGGGACGCGCTCCTCGCGGTTCCAGACCCATTCCCCATCCCGGTCCGCCGGGACATAGACCTGGCCGCCGGTCTTCTCCAGCCACGACGCCTGTGTTCCGTCCGCGGCAGCGCTGCTTGCGCCGTAGACGGCGGTCGTTTCGATCTTCAGGTACTGGCCGGGTCCCACCACCGGATCGGAGGTCCGGATGGTTGCAGCCGCGGCGTTGCTCAGGACCTCTGCAGCCTCGGCGGTTGCTCCCGGACGGTCGGGCAGGATGACGTCAGCGGCCACGATGACGCCCACGAGAAAAGCTGCGGCCGCCGATGCCATCACAATGCGGCGCCGGATGCGCATCGGGTTGGCCCTGAGCGACGAGGGTTCCTCATCCGCAACAGGGAAAGACAGCACGTCGGATCTGAAAACCGTGCGTCGTCCGGGCTTTCGCTGGACGCTGACCGCTTGGCGGTCTATCCGTTCTAGCAGCTTCATCCGGCCGTTCTCGATGACCGCGTCGCTGGCCACGGGTGTCCCGTCACGCATTGCGTGCAGGAGTGATAACTCGTCCATGCTCAATCTCCTTGTCATCTGTGTTCCGCAAGCCGGCAGCATCGCGAACGATTCGCCGCGCCCTATTTAGGCGCGATCGGACGGTCCCGACAGGGACTCCGGTTGCCAGTGCTATTCCCTCGTACGTCAGATCGGCCCATGCATAGAGCAGCAGGCATTCACGGTCAGCGGGAGAAAGTGTCCTCATCGCTCCGGCCAGGTTTGATGTCGCCGCGGCAGCATCAAGGCGTTCCGCGACGCGATCGGCGCCGTCGTCGTAACTGCCCCGACCGGCCGCTTTCGCGAACGCCTTAAGCCGTCGGGCTTCAGTGCGGTGGTGACGCCGGAGCAGATTGGTTGCTATCCCAAACAGCCAGGGCCTGGCGTCCTCCCACTGATGGTCGAATGAGTCCAGGCCTTCATAGGCGACCAGAAACGTCTGGGACATGACGTCCTCGGCTACCGATTCACCCGCCCGGGTAGCCGCATAGCGGTACACCGCGCGCGAATACTTGTCATAAAGGGCAGCGAAGGCCCGGGGGTCCCTGCTGGATCTGCGAATCAAGTCGCTGTCGGTAGTCACAAGCTGTATTGCCCCTTCACGGGAAAAGAGTTCACGGCAGTCTAGATCCCTGACGGCCCAGGCAAATTTCCTGTCTGCACGCGCACCAGCCAGCCTTGGAGGGAAGGGCCTACCGCTGTCAGCAGCAAAAGCGATATTCATGCCGATCTTCGCCGCAGCAGCGTTGATTCAGACATCTGGCGATGGAGGGTATACGACTCTCGCACCTTAGAATCGAACCCAGTCCACAAGAATATCGGTAATTTGCGGAGCAGCTTTTGAACGAATAGCTCTCCGAGAGCACCAGGAATATAGGCGGCGCTGAAGCCGCTTCCCTCGGATGCGCGCACGCGTCAGGGGGCTCCGAATGGAGGATCCCGGCCAAAGATCGGTCACTACCGGGGGTTACCGGCAGTCTCTCCACATTCCTCTGCGATCTTCCAGATCCGCACCACATTTCGATTATTCCTGATGGAACCAGAGAGTGGTTGCCGGACACTTATGGGTATGGGGAAGCAAGGGAAGGAACATCGGGACGGTGAGCTGTGGTCGCGCGTCCTGGATGGTGATGGTCCCGCCTTCGCTGCACTATTCGTTCTCCACCGCGACAGGGTCTTCGGTCACAGCCTGCGTTTGGTCAGAACGCCTCACGAGGCAGAGGACGTCACCGCCATGGTGTTCCTCGAAGCCTGGCGCTGCAGATCAAATGTCCGGCTGGTCAACGATTCGATAATCGGCTGGCTGCTGGTAACCACAACCAACGTCGCCAGGAACCGCCTCAGGTCCACCCTTCGGTATGAGCAGCTCATCCGAAAACTCCCGCTCGCAGAGACGACACCGGATCACGGAGACTGCGTGGCCGACGCCGTTGATCTGGACCGGCGGTCTCAGCTTCTGCACAGGGCCTACCGTTCACTCGGGCGAAGAGATCAGGAAATCATCGCCCTCTGCATTCTGGAAGAGATGAGTACCACCGAGGTGAGCGAGTTGCTGCGCATCCCACCGGGCACAGTGAAGTCGCGGCTCTCGCGCGCCAAACAAAAACTGGCACAGCTGCTAAATCCACAAGCCGGACTGCTGCCGGCGACCCCACTCACCCCTGAAGAGGGCACATCATGAATGACATCCCCCGCTCACAGCTCTTCAACGAACAACGCAGCAAGGCCATCGAGCAACTCCTCACAAAGGTTGCGCAGGACGGAACCCCGGAAAACCGTCACTTCCACAACACGAAGGGTAAGCGGATCCTGCTGTCCGGCGTCGCCGTTGCCCTGGCCGTAACCGGAGCAGCCGTAGCGCTGCAAATGCCGGTCACAGATAAGAGTTCTGTTGATTGTTTCGCCCGTGCCGAGCTCCACGGCAACCAGTTCCCCGGCGGCACAGGTGTCCTGGGGGAAGGCACGAGGGTAGGCGAGGCATCGACGCAACGCAACCGCATCCCTATCGAGGACGCCCTGGCAGTCTGTCGGGCCATGTGGGCGCAACACGGGCTCGACCCCAACAGCCCGAACGGCAGAGCACATCCCAGCCTTTATGACCGCAGCTCCTCCTACCCGATTCCGGACCCACTGACCGTATGTGTTCTCAATGACGGACGCGCCGCGGTAATCCCGGGTGACGAAAGCGTCTGTGCCTCCCTTGGCCTCGCGTTGAAAGCCGACCCGTCATCGACCCTTCCGCCGGCCTCATGATCGGGAAAAGGAAGATAGCGCTCAAAGCAACGGCCGGCTTTCCGGCCGGCACGGCCACGATACAAACTTCAGTGGTGAACGAAGCGCCATGAACGGCATCTCCCACCTTCCGTTACCCGATCATTTCGCGAAACGGGAGGCGTAGCTGGGCCATTGGTTCAGATGCTATTCGGTAAGTTGCCGGCCCCTCCATCCTGTTGCTATTAGGGAGGCATCCACAGTTGGACGGGAACCAGGTTCTTAGAGACATTGGAAGGCCAGCGGCCACGGCCTGGGGATGTTCAATGAGTGTTCGCAGGGCTATCCTCGGCAGATGAACCAACATGCGGTTTCTACCGACCCCGGCGGATACATACTCGCGTTCAGTATCAGCCGGAAGTGGCTTCGGATAGCGGGGTCGTGTGCAGTTGCGGCTGGAGTCGTTATTGCAGTCGTGGCAAGTGCAACAGAGCCGTTTCGAGCCCCCTTGGGAATTGCGTTAGGCGTCCTCGCTATAACCTTGCTTATCGCGATTGCCATCAAGAGCCCATCACGAGGGAAGATGGCAGAACCAGCGTGGAACAAGGCCGGCGCGGGCAGCCATCGCATAACGCTTGGCAGGGTGCGGGGCAGAAGCTCGGTGGCGGCAGAACTGGCTCTTCTTGCAGAGCTCCATGCCAAGGGCGCACTCTCTGACGAGGAATTCAGCGCCGCCAAGCTTCGCACCCTTGGAGACTGATCCAGCAGCTTCTGCTGCCTTATCTTAATGATTTTTAGGGACAGACTCCGGCGACCTGAACTCGGCACGGCCAGATCCAACGGCAGTATCGGTCCACTCGCCGCTGACCGTGTCACGGCCGACGACCGTGGGTCAGCATGACGTCTGGTTCCGTTGAAGTTATTGGCAAAGCCTGATTGCATGACTTCGTGGATGACGATCATTGGAGGCGGCTGCCTGCGGGAGTGCATGACTGGTTGCTGAAACAGGTCAACGGCGAGGCACTCACCTTTACGTCCACAATCGGTGGATACTCCGGCGGGTTGACCGGATTGTTGAGCGTTTCCGGGGACGTGTTCTTCGTAAAGGCTGTTCCGTTGAATTCGCCTCCTGCAGCGGACTACATGACTGAGGCACGCGTGGCCAAGGTGCTTGCTTTCAAAGTCCCGACGCCGCGGTTGTTGTTCGAAGGATCGGTGGAGGGCTGGGTTCTCCTGGTGTTCGATGTGGCCAAAGGGCAAACACCGGATGAGCCATGGCAGCGCGATCAGCTCTTGGCAGTTATGAAAATGCTGGATGAGTTCTCGTCCCGGCTCACTCCGACCCCTGTGGCAGGTCTGCCTACCGTCGCGGATCGGATGAGGGGCCGTTGTTCAACGTGGTCCCAGCTCCTGGCGACTGGATCCTGCGGGCTGCTCTCCGTAGGGGAGCTGAGCCTGTGGGAACGGGAACACCTTCCGAGGCTTGCCCGTCTCGAACAATCATGGGAGAGCATGGTCCATGGCGAAACGCTGCTTCACTTCGACCTGCGACACGACAACCTAAAAATAGACGAACGCGGGCAGATCTGCGTTCTTGATTGGGGCCGGGCGTGCATAGGTCCGGACTGGGTTGATGTCGTCTGCTTGCTTCTGGAATCCGGCGCGGGATCAACAGATCTGGAGAGCCTATTCCTCCAAAGCTTACGGGCACGAACGCGGATCCGCAGGCTGTTGACGCATTCCTCACTATCCTGGCCAGCTATTGGCGGCATGCTGCCACGCTCACTCACGATGTGCCCACGGAGCTCAAGCGCCGCCGCGAGTTATCCAGCAAGAGCACCCTTCAATGGATCCAACAGCGATGGCGCAACTAGCGATCGCCCCGGAGGCAGCTCTCGCCCGGTAAGTTGGCTCCGCCTGGCGTGCGGGTGGTCAGGAATGGTTCGGGGATCAATGGCCATAGAGCCGCACTATTACAAGGGAACCGTCCCGTTCAGGGTTCCCCTTCCGAGGGGACGGCTGACGGCTCGCTGACGATCTTCGTCGACGGTGAAGAGGTTCCAGGCACCTTTCCACGCACTGGCATGGGCGGTTTCCAACGATCCTCGCAACAGGCCTCGATTTGAAGATAACCATATCGCTGGACGGCCCATCGCCAGGATGGCCCGCGCCCAGGACGACTGCCGGATTTACCGTGCCGCATCAAGCCCCTTCACGGTGCGGACAGCAAACTCAAACTGCTGCTCCTCAAAGGGGCACCTTGATTCTTTCGTTTTACTTCCCTGAATTTTCTCCTCAAATCATGGAACCGACAGGGGTGACCGGACACTATGAGGTATGGGCGAGGAATTGGGTGTCTCGGACGAGGTTTTGTGGCATCAAGTTGTTAACGGAGATGGTGATGCGTTCGGAGTGCTTTTCGATCGCCATTACGACAGGGTGCGGCGGCACGCTCTAAAAGTGCTAAGAATCCCTCATCTGGCTGAGGACGTAGTGGCTATGGTCTTTTATGAGGCGTGGCGCCGGCGGACCAATGTCCGCATGGTCAATGACTCCATATTGCCTTGGTTGCTGATAACGACGAACAACACGTTGCGTAACCATGTCCGCCAGCAGCGCCGCTACAGACATTTCCTTACCCAGCTCCCACCACCGGAAGACTCAGCCGATATCGCCGAGGGCATCGCTCAGGCTGATGAATCCCAGCTCCAAGCTTCTGCCCTCCGGGAAGCGTTCGCCCAGCTCAGACCGCCTGAGCGGGACGTTCTCACCCTGTGTGTCGTGGAGGGCATGGGAGCAAAGGAAGCGGGTGCTGCACTCGGTATCGCCGACGGAACGGTCAAGTCCCGCCTTCACCGGGCCAAATCACGACTCGGAAGCTTGTACAACCAGGTCATGCATGAAAAGGAACCTGACGCCCAGACAACTCTCGGTTGGAGAACATCATGAGCACACGCCAATTCCAAGCCGACCGGCGGGAGGCTTTGCGTAAGCAGCTCGTCGAGCTGCCAACGCTGGCCGGCGCCGATGATCCCCTCCGTTACAAGCCTGGGAAACCAACGCCTCTCCGCCACCGGAACCAGGATTCCCGCTTGCCGCTCAAAGACAGCCCAGCGCCCCGTCCCAGAGTCGCCAGGCGTGTCTTACTTGCAACCGCCGCGGCGGTTGTCGGCACCCTTGCCGCAGGACAGATCAGCGTCACTGCCCAAAGCGCACACGCGGCTGGAGTTCTCCGGGCCGCGGCAGAGCAGACAATGACGTTTGTGGATCCGGTAGCAAAGCCGGGCGAATATTTGCTTGTCCACACTCACGCCAACTGGAGTGTCACCGGAGTGGACGCATCCGGGAACATGAGCACGCGGATGAATGCACAAACTATCGACGTCTACGTCCCCGGGAACAGGGACGAGGAATGGGTGCTCGATCGGGATTGGGGCGACGCGGGCCCTGCGCCCATGAACGACGGGGTAATCCGGGCTAAAGACGGACACTTTTACGGAGGTCCCTGGAGCCCGCTTGATGCCGAGCAGCTCGATGCCCTACCGCGGGACGGGCAGGCTTTGTACGACCACTTCAACGCACAGTATCAGGGAGGTTCCGCCTCCCGCGACGAGGACAATTTTGTCCGAATCACCGATCTTCTCAGGCTGGGACTCGTCCCCGCTGACCTCCGCGCCGGTCTCTACGAGGCCTTGGCTCTGATCCCGGGAGTGACCGCCAGCGAACAAGCGAACTTCGACGGCAAGGTCGGCATAGCCATCGGCCGCACGGAGCCTCTTCGTGCGGGACAAAGGGCAGAGATGATCATTGACCCGGACACCGGCCTGGTCATCGGCGAACGAACAATCATGACGGTGGCAGCCTTCGGCTTCGGCGCCAACGACGTCGTCGGCCACACAGCCATCGACTACCGAATTGTGGATGAAGCCCCTCAATAAAAAGGATGCAGATTCTGTTTCACTGAAGGTTCACCAAAGGGAGCCGTGATCCGACAAGTAGGAATCCCTTTGGTAGGAAATGCCTTTGGCGAGACTCCCGGTGAACGACGGGCTAGTCTCACACTATGAAGCCTCGGGGCATACTCCTGCTTGCCGCAGGCGCGGTTGTCTCAGTGTTGGCAGTCGTAGCCCTGATCGGCCATATGCCTTGGGCAAGCCGGCCTTGTCCAGCAATGGGTTATGCCTACACGGGCGAAGTGGAGCTAGCCTTTTCCAGCCCGCCCGAGTCAGTAGCGGCTTGTTTCGGGGATGGGTGCGTTCCCCAACAGGTGGCAAGAAACGCTGAGCGAAAGTGGCTGGTCCCGCAGTCTCCGCCATACTTGAACCCGCCTGTTAGCGTCACCTCGATTTATGTAGAAGCCGCAGGCACCTCTGATGCCCGGATAGCCCGTTACCTACCAATAGAAACGGAATCCACCGGTGAACACCCCTTCGGACCCGAGTGCGGGGGACCCTTCAGATTCAAGCCCGTCCAAGTCACCTTCGACTGAAGCACCTGACTGCAATCCGGGCGGAAGATTGACCGGCAGGGGTTCCCGAGACGGACCGTCTTACGGGCGCCGTGAAGGCGGGACCGGAGTTCGCTATGGTCACCCCGATGCAGACGACTTTCGATCACCACACCAGGGTGGAAGATTGCAGGATGGAGACGATCGAGTGGTGGCCGAAATTGGACCCCGAAGCGCAGGCGTGGCTTATTGCGCACAATGGCGAGGTTGTCGCCGCGGATGTGTTGAACAAGATCGTGGCCGTCGGCGGCGTTGTGACGTCGGACGCCTGGTGGATCGGCGATCGGGGACCCGAAGGCTTCTATCTCTCCGACGAAGCAGTCGATTGGATCGAGACAACTGCCAACGGCGAATCAAACTGAAGTGTGCCCGCTGAGGGATCCTCTTAAGAAACGCGCATTTTGCACTGCTGGCTTCATCTCCGGCAGTGCGTTCCGCAAACGGGACCCTGTGCAATGGCCGCGCTGTCTTGGGGCGGCTCCGAGGAGTCCAAAGAATTTTTCCTATTTGTGAAACCTTTTGACGGTTCCCGGACAATACATGGCATGCGGAACGTTGAGGCCGACGACGGCGGGCTGTGGGCGAGAAGTCTTAAGGGTGAGGGCGAAGCCTTCGGGTTGCTGTTCGACCGGCACCGAGACCGAGTCTTCCGCCACGCGTACCGGCTGTCCGGCGAGCGCCATGACGCCGAAGACATCATGTCAACAGTGTTTCTGGAATTGTGGCGCCGTCGGCTGAGGGTACGCCTTGTTGAGGGCTCCGTTCTTCCGTGGCTACTCGTCACGACGACGAACGTGGCGCGCAATACCAGGCGGGCCGCGTTCCGTTACCGAAAACTGCTCGATTCCCTCCCGCGGGCAGACGGCATTTCCAATGCGAATGATGATCTCTTCCTTCAGAGCGAGATGGACGGGGACGTAGCCCGGGCCCTCGGCACACTCAGCGCCCTTGATCTGCAGCTCGTGAGCCTGGTCATCTTCGAGAAATACACCATCGCGGCCGCCGCATCCGTCCTGAACCTGACCCCCTCGGCCGCCAAGACTCGCGTGCACCGGGCGCGGCAACGCATGAAGAACGCACTTACCGCGGCACCCACGCCTGCCCCGGCCCTGGAAGGAGACCCGGCATGAACGAGATACGCGTCGACGACACGTTTAGTGAAGCACTTAGGGCAGAACTGGTCTCACAGGTGGAAAAGACATCGCCTGCCAGGTCGCGGAAGCGGACCCGGATGTGGCTGGGGGCGGGCGTCCTCGCCGGCATCGGACTTCTTGGAGGGGTCGGGGCGACCGCTGCCGGGTTGTTCGTGGTCCCCGGCGCCAAGCAGGTCACACCGCTGTCCACCCCCCACGTCGCAACCTATGAGGGAACAGCCACAATCGAACTCGGTGACCCGCCTGAAGGCACCACTGGCATACAGATGGACTTTACCTGCCTTACCGCAGGGCGCTTCGAGTACCAGGACGGCTCCAGCAGCATCTGCTCGGCCGCCGACGGCGGCACGCGCGGCGGTTGGTCCGGGTACCTGGTCAAACTCGCTCCCGGACAGCACAGCGTGACGTTCACGACCGACCCGGGAAACCGCTGGCAACTAACGGCAAAATACGTCAACTGGGAAGTCACTGACTGGGCCGTCAACGCCGACGGCAACACATACGGCATGGAGAACGAAAACGGCTCACCCGACATGATCGCCGTCATGGCGACCAACGGTAACCGGGGGTACGCCTACAGGTCCGAACTGGAGGAAGCCGACGGCACCGCGGCCATGAAGACCTTCAAGAGTCCCCAGGACGCACTCGACTGGCAGGAGGCGCGGCGTGGCAAGTCCTTCTTCGTTCCCGTGTATGACGCGGACGGGAAAACGGTGGTCGGGGAATTCGTAGTCGGTCCCGCTAACGGTCAAGTGGGCCAGGTCCCGCCGCAACAGCCCAGTCTTGGCTTCCCCGGCACCGGGCAATTGACCATGCTCTGGGGATGGGCGGGCATCAGGCCCGCAGTTGTAGTCGCGGCCGTCAAAGTGGACTTTTGCTGGGATCTCTCGGGGCCAGAATCCCGCCGGCCTCAGTAGACCGGCTTCGCCGGTTCCACTTCCCGCACCCAGGCGAGGATGCCGCCGTCAAGATGGCTGACCCGCTGGTATCCCGCCTTGCGCGCTGCGGCCAGGACGGCCGCGGAACGCGTACCGGCCTTGCAGTGGAACACGATGTCCTTGTCCTGCGGCAGCTCGGCCCAGGCCTCCCCCGCGAGGATCCTGCCCTGCGGAATGAGGACCGAGCCGTCGATGCTGACGATATCGTGCTCGCCGGGCTCCCGGACGTCCACGAGGTCGAAGTCCTTCAGGCCGGCTTTGCGCGACGCCAGCATCGTGGCCAGCTGCGTCGCCGTGACGGTGTTTTCCTTGGCTGTGGCAGTCTCCGGAACGATCCCGCAAAATGCCTCGTAGTCGGTGAGTTCAGTGACGCGCTCAGCCTCCGGGTCCCGCGCCACCTTGATCTCGCGCCAGCTGCCGCCCAAGGCGTCAAAGAGCGCCACACGGCCCAGGAGGGAACGCCCGACGCCGGTGATCAGCTTGACTGCCTCAGTCACCATGAGCGAGCCCACGGCAGCGCACAGCATCCCAAACACGCCGCCTTCGCCGCAGGAAGGCACCGAACCGGCCGGCGGAGCTTCCGGGTAGAGGTCGCGGTAGGTGGGGCCGTGCTGTTCCCAGAACACGCTGACCTGGCCGTCAAACCGGAAGATGGAACCCCACACGTAGGGCTTTCCGAGGATGGCCGCGGCGTCGTTCACCAGGTAACGGGTGGCGAAGTTGTCCGCGCCGTCGAGGATGATGTCGTAGCCGGCGAACAGCTCCAGTGCGTTGGAGGCGTCGAGCCTGACGTTGTGGAGCCGCACGTCCACCAGGGGGTTCAGTGCAGCAATGGAGTCCCGGGCTGACTCGATCTTGGACCGGCCCACGTCCGCAACCCCGTGGATCACCTGGCGCTGCAGATTGCTCAGGTCGACGGCGTCGTCGTCGATGATTCCCAAGGTTCCCACCCCCGCAGCGGCAAGGTAGAGGAGGGCGGGCGAGCCCAGGCCGCCGGCCCCGATGACCAGGACCTTGGCGTTCTTGAGCCGGCGTTGGCCCAGCGTGCCGATTTCGGGAATGATGAGGTGGCGGGAATACCGCTCGACCTCTTCGGCTGTCAATGCGTCGGCCGGTTCCACGAGCGGATCCAGGGTTGCGGGGACAGCAGTTGCGGTGAACATGGAAGCCATACTTCAATGTATGCCCGAAGATGCCGCCAGGTCATATTACCCGCGCGTAAAGTGTAGGTAACTGCAATGGAAAGAAGGCCAACAGTGGTTCATCAGGCACCGGTTGATCGGACACCGGCCGGGAAGGCAGCCGCGGGACAGACGCGGGCCGGCGGTGCGCGTTCGGCGAGGCTCCCGCGTGACGAACGCCGCGCCCAGCTGCTGGCGGCTGCCCAGGAAGTGTTCGTCGCCAACGGCTACCACGGCGCCGCCATGGACGAGATCGCGGAGACCGCCCACGTCAGCAAGCCGGTGCTGTACCAGCATTTCCCTTCCAAGCGCGAGCTCTACCTCGCCCTCCTGGACAGCCACCTGAGCTCACTGACAGACCTGATGCTGGGTGCCCTGAGCTCGACCACGGACAATGACGAGCGCGTCCAGGCCGTCATGCGGGCCTACTACCGCTTTATTGCCAGCGACGACCAGGCCCACCGCCTGGTGTTCGAGTCGGACCTGATCAACGATCCCGACGTCAGTTCGCGCCTGGAAACGTTCAACAAGACATTTGCCGACGCCGTGGCCCGCGTGATCGCCGAAGACACCAAGCTGCCTCCTCTGGAGGCCCAGCTGCTGGGGCGCGGACTCGCCGGGATGGCGCAGGTCAGTGCACGGTACTGGCTCGAAACGGACGGAAACCTGGACCTCGATGTGGCCAGTGACCTGATCTATCGTTTAGCTTGGCGCGGAATCTCGCGCTTCCCCAAGGAAACCTAGACTACAAATAGAGAACACCTTTAGAACTTTGATTGGCTGGGAGGCCTCGCTGTGGAAGTAAAGATCGGCATTCAGAACATCGGCCGCGAAATTGTGCTGGAATCGGCTCAGGATGCTGACGCTGTGGCAAAGCTCGTCGGGGAATCCATCGCCAAGGGCGCAGAACTTCGGCTGACTGACGAAAAGGGCCGTGTGGTCATCATTCCCGCCAACGTCCTGGGCTACGTTGAAATCGGGGCAGAGGAAGCGCGCCGCGTCGGTTTCGGCCAGCTCTAGGCTGCCGTTTCAGTTTGTCCCGCCCGCTCTGCAGCAAGGAGTTCACCGAATGCTTTCCCTGGTAATCGTGGCCCTGGTCACCGTGGCCGCAGGCTTTGTTGTCTGGGCCAACGACCGGCGGCACGCGAAGTACGGCATCGCACTGCCGGCGGGAGTGGCTACCGCCGTGGGGATGCTGAGCTGGATCATCTTCATGGCCGCAGGGCTTGGCTACCAGCCCGGCCTGACGTGGATTCCGTGGGTGCTGCCCATGGTCCTGGGCACCGGGGCGGCACTCGCCGCCGCGGTGTACCTGGGCCGGAAGCGCGCCCTGCACGACACCAGGCAGCTGACGGCCGCGCTGAGGCTCTAGGGCTCTAGGGCCGGGGTCCGCGGTCCGAAGGCGGCCGGCTACAGGTCCGGTTCGTGGCCTTCCTCGGTGCACAGGCAGAGCCGGTTTCCCTGCGCATCCGTGACCACCACCCAGTTGGGTGCGTGGTCACGGTTCATTAATGCCCCGGTCGCCGCGGTTTTCTCCAGCGCCGGGCCGGATTCCGCCATGCTCCGGTGGATGTCCAGATGGAAGCGGTTCTCGTTGGGGGCGGCGGTTTCCTGGAACGAGAGCCCCGGCCCGCGGCCGTAGGGGTCAGCGAGGTCCCCGTACCTGCCTTTCCGGTAACCAAGGGCTGTCCGCCAGACTTCGGAAATCTCGCCCGGGTTGGCAGTGTCGATGACGATCTCCACGGTCCGGTACAGCCCCGGCTCCGCGGCGGCCCCTGCAGCAGCGGCGGCCTGGCTGACAGCTGCCGCGGCGGCGACGTCACGCTGCGTCACCTCGGTGCCGGCATCATGGGACGTGTAGCGGATGAAGACCCGGTTGTAGCGCCAGTCCAGGTCCGGGTGGTGGTTCTGTTCCTCGGCCAGGCGCCCGACGGCGGCAATCAGCTCGAGCGCACCGGCCGCCGTTGGCGTTTTGTAGACAGTCACGAGGCCGCCCAGCCGGTATCTCCAGTCGGGAAGGTCCGCCAGCGCGGCGTCAATCCGGGGTCGGGTAAGAACGTCTTCCTTGCCGGTCACCGTTGGCTCCCTTGGATGGTCTTGGACTGCCTAGAGGAACTCCGCCCGGCCTTCCATGGCCGACGACGCAAGAGCGTGCTCGCGGCGCGGAATCCGGCCGGCCGCTTTCGCCAGCCTACCGGCGATGACCGCGTGTTTGAAGGCCTCCCCCATCATCGCCGGATTCTGCGCCCGGGTCACCGCTGTGGCCAGCAGGACGGCGTCGCAGCCCAGTTCCATGGCGAGCGCAGCATCGGACGCGGTGCCGATGCCGGCGTCCAGCACCACGGGAACGGATGCCCGGGAAACAATGAGTTCGATGTTGTGCGGGTTCAGGATGCCCAGACCGGTACCGATGGGTGAGCCGAGCGGCATCACAGCGGTGGCTCCGAGGTTCTCCAGCCGCAGCGCCAGCACGGGGTCGTCGTTGGTGTAGGCGAACACCTTGAACCCGCGGTTGACGAGTTGCTCGGTGGCGTCCACCAGCTCCACGGCGTCCGGCAGGAGCGTGTGTTCGTCGGCAATCACTTCGAGTTTGACCCAGTCCGTTTCCAGCGCCTCCCGCGCCAGTTCCGCCGTCATGACTGCGTCCCTGGCCGTGAAACACCCGGCGGTGTTGGGCAGGACCCGGATGTTGTGGTCCACCAGGAGCTGGAACAGCGAGCCTGTTTCGGCCGGCGAGTAGCGGCGCATGGCCACCGTGGTCAGCTCCGTGCCGGACGCGATCAGTGCCGCCCCCAGCCCGTCCAGGCTGGGCGCACCGCCGGTGCCCATGATCAGCCGCGACCCCAGCGGAACACCGTCCACAATGAAGGGGTCCGCCGCCTGCTGTGCATGTGCCGCGCCGGCAACCGTGGTTCCTGCCATGATGCTCAACCTCCCTGTACCGCTGTAACGAGTTCGACGTCGTCGCCCTCGGCGAGCGCCGTGACGTACCACTGGCTGCGCGGCACTACCTCGGAGTTCCTCGCAACCGCCACTCCCAGTTTCTGGCCGTCGGCAGCCTGCCCGTTGGGGGCGAGGTTCCTGCCGGTGACCTGGCTGATGAGGGTGGTGACGGACGCGCCGTCGTCGACTGCGTGGGCCGTGCCGTTCAGTTTGATGTTCATGCTGTTTCCTTGTTCGGGTCAATTGTGACTGTGGTTGCGGACGGTGCCGGAAAACGGGAGAACCGGTCGGGCCGGAACGGCGCCCAGCGCGGATCGGCGTTGCCGTCCATCAGCTGCCTGCAGATGGCAGCGGCCGCGGGCGTCAGCAGGACGCCGTGACGGAAGAATCCGGTGGCAATGATCAGCCCCCCAATGTCCCGGCCGGTGCGGGCGTCCGCGACCCGCCCCAGCAGCGGCGCGTTGTCCGGCGTTCCCGGACGGGCCCTCGCGGTGGCTTCCAGGAGCTCCAGTTCAGCGACGGCCGGCACCAGCACCTGCGCGTCGCGGAGCAGCTGGTAGACGCCGCCGGCTGAAACGGCGGCCTCGGCAGGTGCCGCTGGTCCTGTGCCGGTGCCTTCAACGCCCGCAGCGGCGAGGGCGTCTTCGCGCTGCGTCGCCCCGATCACCACCGTTCCGTCCTGCCGGGGAACGATATAGACGGGGATTCCGTGGACCATGCCGCGGACAGTTGATGTCACCAGCGGCTGCAGGTAAGCGGGAACACGCAGGCGCAGGATGTCGCCGTACACCGGGCGGAGCGGCAGCCTCAGGCCGGTTGGCAGCCCGCCCAGGGCCGCAGACCCCAGCCCGTTGGCAACGATGGTCTCCCCGGCGTGCACGGTGCCTCCCCCGGCCAGGCTGACCCCGCTGACCCGCCCGTCCTCCCAGAGCAGGCCGGCGGCCCGCTCATGCACGGCGGATTCTGCCAGGGACTCCGCGATCAGGGCGAGGAGCCGGCGGGGGTCCACCTGGTGGTCGGCCGGAATGTCGAAGGCGCAGGAGATCCCGGGGCTCAGCAGCGGTTCGCGGGCCCGTGCTTCCCTGACTGTAAGAGGTTCCACTGTGAGGCCGCTTGCCCGCTGGACTCCCCGCAGGTCGGCGAGCGCCCGGCGGTCGGCGGCGTCGGCCCCTACGGCCAGGGTCGACGTCGTGAGGTAGCCGGTGCCGGTGGCTCCGCCGCCGGTATCCCGCGCCTCGAGGCCTGCGGCGAAGGCGGGCCACAGACCCGAGGAGTGAAGCATGAGTTCCAGGAGCTGTTCCTCCTGGTAGTGGAGTTCGCTCACTGGTGCCAGCATGCCGGCGGCGGCCCAACTGGCGCCCGTCCCCGGTGCGTCGTCGATGAGCACCACGGACCTGCCGGACTGCCGGGCTTCCCACGCGATGCCGTGGCCGATGACCCCTCCGCCTATGACGGCGACGTCGGCGCTGATTTCCCGGGTGCGCGCGGCGGGGCGGCCTGCTGCGGGTTGCGGGTTCATTGTCATCCTTCCCTACGCCGGTACTAACCGGATCAGGTCAAGCGGTCGGCTCTGACGCCCTCTCAGCCCTGCAGCTTTGTGACAGCTGCAGCGGGCTCCCGCGGTACCACCCCAGTTTAGAGGAACTAGGCTGGTGCCATGACCGAGCACGCCGTCCTCACCAGCGCCCGCCTGTACCTCTGCACCGATGCCCGCACCGACCGGGGCGATTTCGAAGACTTCGTCGATGCCGCCTACGCCGGCGGCGTTGACATCATCCAGCTCCGGGACAAGAACCTGGAGGCCGCCGAAGAGCTCGAGCTGCTTGAAGTGCTGGAGGCTGCGGCCCGCCGCCACGGCCGGCTCTGGTCGGTCAACGACCGCGCCGACATAGCCTCGCTCGCCGGCGCCCCGGTACTCCACATCGGGCAGAAGGACCTTCCCCTGGCTTCGGCCCGGAAATTCCTCGGCGATGACGCCGTGATCGGCCTGTCAACCCACAGCCCGGAGCAGATCGACGCCGCCATCGCCGCGGTTGCCGGTCCCGGCGGACTGGACTACTTCTGCGTAGGGCCGGTGTGGGCCACTCCCACCAAGCCGGGCCGGGCCGCCGTCGGCCTCGATCTGGTACACTACGCGGCCGGGGCCAGCGGCAAAACAACAGACAAAACAGCTGACAGCGCGGCTAAAGGGACCGTTGGCGGTCCGCTGCTGCCGTGGTTCGCCATCGGCGGCATTGACCTGGGCAACGTTGAACAAGTGGTGGCTGCCGGAGCGCAGCGCATCGTAGTGGTCCGCGCCATTACCGAAGCCGACGACCCGGCCGCAGCGGCCAAGTCGCTGTTGGCGGCGCTCGACGCCGGCCAGCAGTACAGCTAGCCGGTCAGGCCGAGCTGCGTCATACGCCGTGAATGGTTCCCCGCCAGGCCGGAGATCAGCCCGCTGACCAGCTCTTTCGCTGCGGCGTTGTCCTCGCCGCCGATCAGGCTTGCCAGGAAGGCGTGCTCGTAGCTGACGCGCTGTGCCTGGGTCAATGCTTCGCCCAGCAGCCGCCTGCCCCAGAGCGCAAGTCTCGACGCGAGCCTGGGGTCATCGGCCAGGGCGCCTTTGAGCCGTTCGCGGAGGACCTCGGTGGTCGCTTCGGAGTCCTGGATCTGTTCGATGAGTTCGCGCGTGGCGGCATCCACATACTGCGAGATGGCCCGATAAAAGTCGGCTGAGACCGTGTCGATGACGTAGGCCTTCATCAGGGATTCGAACCAGTCCCCCGGGCGCGTCCGGGAGTGGAAGTAATCCACGGCAGCCTGGAACGGCAGCATGGCGTCCTCGGCGTCGATGTTCATACTGGCCAGCCGGGAGCTCACCAGCTCGTAGTGCCGGAACTCCACCACGGCAATCCTGCCAAGCACGGCACGGTCGTGGAGGGTGGGCGAATGCCGCGCGTCCGCTGAGAATCTCTCGAAGGCCGACAGCTCCCCGTAGGCCATCATTCCGAACAGGTCTGCCACGAAGCGGTTGTAACGAGCGGTGTCAGCCGGGGATGAGCTCATCAGTCAAGACTAATGGCGCAAATCGAGCTAATCTGACTTTCGTGTCACATCATCGCCTGACTCCAAGTGTCCACGAGCAGACCAACCGTCTGGCCGAGGCGCTGCACGCGCTCCGGACGGAGTTGGAGCTTCCCGGCCCCTTCCCTGATGATGCCCTTCAAGATGCGCTGGCGGCCATTGCGGAGCACAAGATGCCTGACTTCGACCTCACGGACGTGGAATTCGTGACCATCGATCCCCCTTCCTCCACGGACCTGGACCAGGCCCTGTTCATTGAACGGTCCGGCGGGGGCTACAAGGTGCTCTACGCCATCGCCGATGTGCCGTCCTTCGTGCAGCCCGGCGGGGCACTCGACGCCGAAACCCGCCGCCGCGGGCAGACCTTCTACGCCCCCGACGGGCGGATCCCGCTCCATCCGGAAGTCATCAGCGAAAGCGCCGGCAGCCTGCTTTCCGGCCAACTGTGCGCCGCGTTTGTCTGGGAGTTCGAGCTGGATGAGGCAGCGCACGTGCAGTCGGTGCTGGTGCGCCGGGCCAGGATCCGGAGCCGGGCCAAACTCAGCTATAAGAACGTCCAGGAGGACCTCGATTCGGGCGGTGCCGGCCCGGTCCTGCAGCTCCTCAGGGAGGTGGGGCTCAAACGCGTGGAACTGGAGAGGCTGCGCGGCGGCGCCAGCCTGAACATGCCGGACCAGGAAATCCAGCAACTGCCCGACGGCGGCTACCGCATCGTCGCGGCGCCGCCCCTCCCCGTGGAGGACTGGAACGCCCAGATTTCCCTGATGACCGGCATGGCCGCCGCGGACCTGATGCTCGAGGGCAAGGTGGGCATCCTGCGCACCATGCCGGCGCCGGATGAACGTTCCCTCCTGCATTTCAAGAGGCAGACGCACGCACTGGGAAGGCCCTGGGACGGCCAGGCCAGCTACGGCGAGTACCTCCGGTCCCTTGATCCCACCGACCCGCGGCAGCTGGCTATCCTGCACTCCGCCGGCATGCTGTTCCGGGGCGCAGGCTACACACCCTTTGACGGCACGGTTCCGGAGGATGCCATCCAGTCGGCCATCGGGGCGGCGT
Organism: Arthrobacter sp. ISL-69; assembly: GCF_018613775.1. Lineage (NCBI taxonomy): Bacteria > Bacillati > Actinomycetota > Actinomycetes > Micrococcales > Micrococcaceae > Arthrobacter > Arthrobacter sp. ISL-69. Next base: position 448,857 of record NZ_JAGGPO010000018.1, on the reverse strand, counting down.
ACGCGCACACCACGGCCCCGCTGCGCCGGCTGATCGACCGTTTTGTCCTGGTGATCTGTGAAGCGCTGAGCAACCGCGCGGCTGTTCCCGGCTGGGCCCGGGAGGCACTCCCTTCCCTGCCGGAAATCATGGCCGCCTCGGACCAGCTGGCAGCGCGGATGGAACGCCTGGCCCTCGACACGGTGGAGGCGGCCCTGCTCATCAACCATGTCGGGCAGGAGTTCGACGCGGTGGTCATCTCGGGGTCGAAACCGGGCAAGCCGAACGGCAACGGCGGCAACGGGAACGGCAACGGACCGTCCGGCATCATCCAGATCGCCGACCCTGCGGTGACGGCCAGGTGCCCCGGTGAGCTCGAATCCGGCACCACCGTGCGGGTCAGGCTTCTCTCTTCGGACATCGCCACGCGGGAGATCAAGCTGGAGCTGGTGGACTGACTTGCGAGGCGTGCACGGGGCGTCAGTCAGGGATGGTTGCGCTCAACGGCTAGACTGAATGAGTAGTAATGGATGCCCGGTCGTTGATTTCCTTGATTTACGAATTCAACAAGCCCGCCCCTACGCGATCTTGAGACACACCCGCTGGTCCCCAGTGCCAGCATTTAGATAGCCCGCGATCGGCTTCCACTGGATTTGCTTGTGCGCTCGAGCGTGCTCCGGAACGGCCTTGCGGCCGGCCCCGTTGAGCAGGCGGCGCCAATGCCCAAATGAATAAGGAAACTCCCCTGTGAGTGAATTGCACACGCACCAACTTCTGACTGACGACACCGGCACGGAATCGATCGAGCCGGAAGAGACCATCATCTCGGACGAAAAACCTCACGAGATCGAGGAGAAGTCCTTCGCTGACTTCAACGTCCGCGCCGACATCGTGGAATCCCTGGCCGATGCCGGGATCACCCACCCGTTCCCCATCCAGGCGATGACCCTGCCGGTGGCTCTCGCCGGCCACGACATCATCGGCCAGGCCAAGACCGGCACCGGCAAGACCCTGGGCTTCGGCATCCCCGCGCTGCAGCGCGTCGTGGGCCGCGACGACCCCGGCTTCGACAAGCTGGCAGTCCCGGGCGCACCGCAGGCACTCGTGATTGTGCCGACCCGTGAACTGGCCGTCCAGGTGGCCAAGGACCTGGAAAACGCCGCCAAGAAGCGCAACGCCCGCATCGCCACGATTTACGGCGGCCGCGCCTATGAGCCCCAGGTGGATGCCCTGCAGAAGGGCGTCGAAGTTGTTGTCGGTACGCCGGGCCGCCTGATCGACCTGTACAAGCAGAAGCACCTGAGCCTGAAGAACGTCAAGATCGTCATCCTCGATGAGGCCGACGAAATGCTGGACCTCGGCTTCCTGCCCGACGTCGAGACGCTGATCGCCGGAACCCCTGCCGTCCGCCAGACCCTGCTGTTCTCCGCAACGATGCCCGGCCCGGTCATCGCCATGGCCCGGCGCTACATGACCCAGCCCACCCACATCCGTGCGGCTGACCCGGACGACGAGGGCCTCACGAAGCGGGACATCCGCCAGCTCATCTACCGCGCGCACAGCATGGACAAGATCGAGGTCGTGTCGCGCATCCTGCAGGCCCGCGGCCGCGGACGCACCATCATCTTCACCAAGACCAAGCGCACCGCCGCCAAGGTGTCCGAGGAACTGGTGGATCGCGGCTTCGCTGCGGCCGCCATCCACGGCGACCTCGGCCAGGGTGCCCGCGAGCAGGCCCTCCGGGCCTTCCGCAACAACAAGGTTGATGTCCTGGTGGCCACGGACGTCGCTGCCCGCGGCATCGACGTGGACGACGTGACGCACGTGATCAACTACCAGTGCGTCGAAGACGAGAAGATCTACCTGCACCGCGTTGGGCGCACCGGACGCGCCGGCAACAAGGGCACGGCCGTCACGTTCGTTGACTGGGACGACATGCCGCGTTGGGGCCTGATCAACAAGGCCCTTGGCCTGAGCGTGCCCGAGCCGGTGGAAACCTACTCCTCCTCGCCGCACCTGTTCGAAGAGCTGGACATCCCCGAAGGCACCAAGGGCCGGCTGCCCCGCGACAAGCGGGTGCTGGCCGGTGTCGATGCCGAGGTCCTGGAGGATCTGGGCGAGACCGGCAAGAAGCCCGGGCGCGGCGGCGCAAGGGACAGCGGCCGCGACAACGCAAAGGACGGTGCCCGCGGAGCCGGACGGGACAGCGGACGCACAGGCGGACGCGATACCCGCCGCAGCGGCAGCGAGGCCGGCGGACGCTCAGGTGACCGCCGTCGTCGTACTTCCGACAGCAGCACCGCAGCCGCTCCGGCAGCCGAGGCAGCACCCGCGGTCGCGCCGGCTTCCGCGCCGGCCGAGGTGGACCGCGCCACCCGCGCCCGCCGCCGCACGCGCACCCGCCGCCGCAACGGCGAAGTGGTTGCCGGTGGAAACGCAGCGCAGGACGGCGCGCAACGTGGCAACACAGAGGCCTAAACCCCTCAATGACTGACACCGTCTGGGCGCCGGACGGCAGCAACCTGGTGGTACACGCGGACAACGCGGAGTACCTGCCAACGCTGCCGGACGGCGCCTTCACACTCATTTACGTCGACCCGCCCTTCAACACGGGCCGCTCCCAGCGCCGCCAGCAGACCACCATGGTGCGCAACGCGGACGGCGACGGCGACCGCGTGGGTTTCAAGGGCCGCTCCTACGACACGATCAAGGGCGCCCTCCACAGCTACGACGACGCGTTCAGCGACTACTGGTCCTTCCTGGAACCAAGGCTCGTGGAAGCCTGGCGGCTGCTTGCCGACGACGGCACCCTGTACCTCCATCTGGACTACCGGGAAGTGCACTACGCCAAGGTGATGCTGGATGCCATCTTTGGCCGCGAGTGCTTCCTGAACGAAATCATCTGGGCCTACGATTACGGCGCCCGCGCCAAGTTCCGCTGGCCCACCAAGCACGACAACATCCTCGTGTACGTCAAGAACCCGGCCAAGTACCACTTCGACAGTGCTGAAGTTGACCGCGAACCGTACATGGCACCCGGCCTGGTGACTCCCGAAAAAAGGGAACTGGGCAAGCTGCCCACTGACGTCTGGTGGCACACCATCGTCTCCCCCACCGGCAAGGAAAAGACCGGCTACCCGACGCAGAAGCCCGAGGGCCTGATCCGCCGCGTGGTGGCCGCCTCAAGCCGTCCGGGTGACTGGTGCCTGGACTTCTTCGCCGGATCCGGCACGCTCGGAGCCGTGGCCGCCAAGCTCGGCCGGAAATTCGTCTGCGTGGACCAGAACCAGCCGGCCATCGACGTCATGGCGGGCCGCCTCGCCGCGCACGCGACCTTCACGTCGTTCCCGTAAGGAACGGAAGAGTTCACGGACGTACGACGGCGGTGCCGGTGGCCTGCTCTTCGATCCTCGCCAGGACCTCCGGGGAGGTCAGGTTCTCGCCCAGCAGGTTCGGCTTGCCCGTCCCGTGGTAGTCCGAGGATCCCGTCACCAGCAGGCCGTGCTCCTCGGCGAGTCCACGCAGGTAGGCCCGTCCGTCTTCAGGGTTGTCGCGGTGTTCGACCTCCAGGCCGGCCAGGCCGGCGTCGATCATTTCCAGGTAGGTCCGCCTGCCCACCACACGGCCGCGCGCGGAAGCCACCGGGTGGGCGAACACCGGCACGCCGCCCGCCGCCCGGACAAGTGCCACGGCCACGGCCGGATCCGGGGCATAGTGCTGAACGAAGTACCGGGAGCGGGACGTCAGGATGGACGCGAAGGCCTCGGTCCGGTCCGCAACCACGCCGGCCGCCACCAGGGCGTCGGCAATGTGCGGCCGGCCCAGCGTTGCGCCCGGTGCCACGTGGTGGATGACGTCGTCCCAGCTCAGCGGGTAGTCCTCGGCAAGGAGCGTGACCATGCGTTCAGCCCGGGTGAGTCGGGCGTCCTTGGACTTGGTGATCTCCTCCAGCAGGCCCGGATGTGCGGGGTCATGGAGGTAGCTGAGGAGGTGGACGCTGATGCCCTCATCGGTCCGGCAGGAAATCTCCATGCCGGGCACGAGGGCGACGCCTTCCGCGCGGGCCGCCAGGGAGGCCTCGGCCCAGCCGTCGGTGGAATCATGGTCGGTCAGTGCCACCACGTCAAGGCCCGCCGCTGCCGCGGCTGCCATCACCGTCGCGGGCGCCTCCGTGCCGTCGGAAACATTCGAGTGGGCATGCAGATCAATCCTCACTTGCCCAGCCTAGTAGATGGTGCCGCAGTCATTCCCCGGGCAGACGGATTACGCCGAGCTGCTGCATGAGGTCCAGATCATCCCTGTTGGACCAGTGCTCGACGATCCGCCCCTGCGCGATCCGGTGCACGGCCACAGCGGTCTCCCGCAACTTCGCACCTGTGGCGGGGAGGGGACCCGGAAGCTCGGCCTCGTGGGTTCCGGACGCAGTCAGCCGGGTTACCACCTTGTCGCCCTCGGCGATCTGGTCCTCGATCTCGTGCCGCCCGGGAGTCGCCGTCCAGAAAATCCGGAAGGCCGCCTTCAGGCCCTCCCGTCCGCCCGGCATGCCTGGAAACGGAGGGTTGTGGTCAAGATAATCCTCCGCAACCAACTCATCCATCGCGTCGATGTTTCCGGCGTCGATTTCTTCGTAGAACCGTCTGATAAGAGCCTTGTTGTCGTCCGTTTCCATGGCTGTCTTTCCGGTTGTTCACGGACGCCCGTCCCGTTGACGGACATTCCCCGTGGGTGCACATCGTAGACCCAAACGCGGCCACGCGGGAGCCCACCCTTTAAGGCCCGTACCCACGGGCTGGAGTGACCGTTCCCACCGTTGGCCTAAGCCACGTCGCTGGTGAGACTATGGGACGGTGAACGATGCAGATAACGCCTACAACGGCGAAACTACCTCAAACCAGCCCCTCGAAGAGCGCGTCAACAACCGCTCGCAGCGGCCCAGTTCCGACGCCTTCAAGGCCTTTATGGCCAGCAATTGGGCGCCGTCGGCACAAGAGCTCCCCGATCGGGACGCCGTTGCCGACCACGCCGCCAAACGACGTCGCACCATTTCGGGCCTGTTCAAAGGCGAACGCCTGGTGGTCCCCGCGGGGCCGCTGAAGGTCCGCTCCAACGACTGCGACTACCGCTTCCGCCCCCACTCCGGCTTCGCGCACCTGACCGGCCTGGGCCTGGACCACGAGCCGGACGCTGTACTCATCCTGGAACCGGTTGAAGAAGGAAAGGGCGACGACGGCGGGAACCACCGCGCCACGCTCTACTTCCGTCCCCTGGCCGGCCGGGACACCGAACAGTTCTACGCTGACTCCCGCTCCGGCGAATTCTGGATCGGTCCGCGGCCCACGCTCGCGGAATTCGAGCGGAGGCTGGGCCTCGCCACGGCGCACATCGACGAACTTGAACTCGCCATCACCAAGAACGTGGGTGCCCCCGAAATCGGCGGCATCTCCATCCGGCTGGTGCGCAAGGTGGACGAGAACATCGACGCCCTCGTGGACACTGCCCGGTACAACACGGCCAAGGACCCGGACAACCTGGACCTGGGCGTGCTCGACGCCCTCGACGAGAAGCTCACGGAAGCCCTCTCCGAGCTCCGCCTGCTCAAGGACCAGTGGGAGGTCGAGCAGATGCAGATCGCAGTGGCTGCCACGGTGGAAGGGTTCACCGAAGTGGTCAAGGCCCTTCCGCGGGCCCTGACGCACCAGCGCGGGGAACGCGTGGTCGAAGGCGCCTTCTTCGCCCGTGCCCGGGAAGAAGGCAACGAGCTGGGGTATGACACCATCGCGGCCTCGGGCAACAACGCCACGGTGCTGCACTGGACCCGGAACACGGGTACGGTCAACGCCGGCGAACTGCTGCTGCTGGACGCGGGCGTTGAAGCTGATTCGCTCTACACCGCCGACGTCACCCGTACGCTGCCGGCCAACGGGACCTTCACCGACGTCCAGCGGAAGGTCTATGAAGCTGTCCTGGACGCTGCGGACGCCGGCTTCGCCGCGGCCCTGCCGGGCACCAAGTTCCGGGACATCCACACTGCCGCCACCACCGTCCTGGCTGAGCGCCTGGCCGAGTGGGGCCTGCTGCCGGTGTCCGTCGAGGAGGCCATCAGCCCCGAGGGCCAGCAGCACCGACGCTGGATGCCCCACGGCACCAGCCACCACCTCGGCCTCGACGTGCACGACTGCGCCCAGGCCAAGCGCGAGCTCTACCTGGACGGTGTCCTCACCCCCGGCATGGTGTTCACGATCGAGCCCGGTCTGTACTTCAAGAACGAAGACCTCGCGATTCCCTCGGAGTACCGCGGCATCGGCGTGCGGATCGAGGACGACATCCTGATGACTGCAGACGGTCCGGTCAACCTCAGCGCGGCCCTCCCCCGCAAGGCCGACGACGTCGAGTCCTGGATGGCGGGCATCTACCAGGAAATCGACCAGCAGCAGCCGTAAGACCCACGCAAAAGGCCTCCGCCCGGATCTCGTCCGGACGGAGGCCTTATGTGTCCCCGTCTACTGCTGAGCGTTGCCTTCGGCTGGCCCCTCTTTGTGGCCTTCCTCCTGCTTGGGGGCATCCGCCACCCGAACACCGTACTGCGGCCTGCCGTCGGGCAAGTCCGGGTAGCGGACGGGGGGCGTGGGAGCCGCGCTGTGCTGGGGGTGTTCCTCGGCAGCAGCCTGGGGTCCGGCACCCGGGGCTCCGGCCGCGTGGGCACCGGCGGACGGCTGGTTCCCGGCCTCAGGCGTCCTCTGGCCGTAAGGATCGTTCCAGCCGGCCGGCCGCTGGGGTCCCGTTCCCTGCTGCGGGCCCTGCTGTCCGGGCTGCTGGAACGGCTGGTTCTGGTAGTCCCGCTGGCCGTACGCTGCGGCACCGGAGGATGCATCCGACGTGGTCATGGGCAGCTGCTGCAGCATACGCCGCGCCTCATTGGACGCTTCAACGGCGACGACGACGTCGTAGTTCGTTGCCACCACCTGGCTCGTTGAGGTGAAGTCGCGCTTCCCGCGCTGCATGGCGTAGGTGACGATGCCGAAGAGCATAAAGAACGCCGCACCCATGAGCACCGAGGTCACAATCGAGAAGTAACCGCCGGTCGGAGAGAAAAAGGACAGCATTACGCCAACAAACAGGCCAAACCACATGCCGCTCAGTGCACCGGACAAAGCGACCCGGGGGTAGCTCAGGCGCCCGGTGACGCGCTCCACCATCTTCAGGTCGTTCCCCACGATGGACACCAGCTGGACGGGAAACTGCTGGTCCGCAAGGTAATCCACCGCCTTTTGGGCGTCCAGGTAGGAGGTATACGAACCGACGGTGTCCCCGGACGGGACCGTGCGGAATTCGTCCGGCCCGTTCGGGACACCAGCCTTGGGAGCACCAAAAATGTTTGACATACATCCATTCTTGCCCATCCGGCTGTACGCAGGCTGAAATTCAGCTAAAAGAGAGCAGACTCGGTAGCCTGTACACGTGAGCACAAATCTTTCGCGGGTGTTTGTTGCGCGCCTTCTCGGACTGGATGTCTTCGACCCCCTGGGCGACCGGCTCGGCAGGCTGCGCGATGTTGTCGTGCTCTCCCGCGGCACCCGGGGCGCACCGCACGTGGTGGGCATCGTGGTGGAAGTGCCCGGCAAGAAGCGGGTATTCGTCCCGATGACCCGGATCACCTCGATCGACCAGACCCAGGTGATCTGCACCGGCCTAGTGAACCTGCGCCGCTTCGAACAGCGCGGCGCGGAAACGCTGGTGGTGGCCGAAATGTTCGACCGCCGGGTGACCCTCGCGGACGGCAGCGGCGACGCCACCATCGAGGACATCGCGATGGACCGGCACCGTTCCGGTGACTGGTTCGTCAGCAAGCTGTTCGTGCGCCGCGGCCACTCCCTCTCGCCGCTGAGCCGGCTCCGCCGCAACGAGACCATGATCATCGACTGGGCTGACGCGCAGCAGGGTGCCAGGACGGAGCCCCAGGCCGCCACCCAGTTCGTCGCGACGCACGAGGGCCTGAAGCCGGCCGACTTCGCCGAAGCCCTCCAGGAGATGAGCGACAAGCGCCGCTTCGAGGTGGCCAGCGAACTCCAGGACGAACGGCTCGCCGACGTCCTTCAGGAGATGCCCGAAGGCGACCAGGTGGAGATCCTCTCCGCCCTCGACGTTAACCGGGCCGCCGACGTCCTCGAAGAGATGGACCCGGACGACGCCGCCGACCTCCTCGCAGAACTTCCCTCGGCCCAGGCGGAGGAACTGCTGCAGCTAATGGAGCCCGAAGGTGCCGAGGATGTCCGGCGCCTCCTCGAGTATGACGAGGACACCGCCGGCGGCCTCATGACGCCTGTTCCGGTGATCCTCCCGCCCGAGGCCACCGTGGCCGAAGCACTGGCCCACGTCCGCCGCGAAGAACTCTCGCCGGCCCTGGCGTCGTCGATCTTCATTGCCCGGCCCCCGCTGGAGACGCCCACTGGACGGTTCCTTGGTGTGGTCCACATCCAGCAGCTGCTGCGCTTTCCTCCGCCCGAACCACTGGGCAACCTCGTGGACAAGACCCTCGAACCTGTCTCCGACCAGGCACACATCAGCGAGGTGGCCCGGACCCTGGCCACCTACAACCTGAACTCGCTTCCCGTGGTCAACGCCGACGGACGCCTTGTGGGGGCGGTGACCGTTGATGACGTGCTGGATCACCTGTTGCCCGATGACTGGCGTGCCCACGAGGACGACGCCCCGATAAGGAAGCTTGGAGGCCGCATTGGCTGAGAACACCTCCGCACGGAGCTCCAACACCAGGCCGGGCAGCAAGGCCGCGGGCAAAGGCAGCCTCGATACGCCCCTGAGCGGACGCCAGCGCATTCTTCCCAAGTTCTCGCCCAATCCCGATGCGTTCGGCCACGCCACGGAAGGCTTTGCCCGTTTTATGGGCACGCCGACCTTCCTGGTCTACATGACGATTTTCTGCGTCTTCTGGCTGGTCTGGAATACCTTCGCGCCCGAGGAATGGCAGTTCGACTCGCAGGCCCTGGGCTACACGCTGCTTACCCTGATGCTGTCCCTCCAGGCCTCCTATGCGGCCCCGCTGCTGCTGCTCGCCCAGAACCGCCAGGACGACCGCGACCGGGTGTCCCTCCAGCAGGACCGGCAGCGCGCCGAACGCAACCTCTCCGACACCGAGTACCTCACCAGGGAGCTGGCCTCCCTGCGCATCGCGCTCCGCGAGGTCGCCACCCGCGACTACGTCCGCGCCGAGCTCCGCAGCCTCCTTGAGGACATGCTGGAGGCGCAGGAGGAACTCCGCACCCATGATCCGTCCGGCGCCGGCAGCCACGAGTCGCCTAAGGACAAAGTCAAAGAGAAGCTGAAGGAACGCCGCGACAAGCAGCGCAACCCGCGCACCCAGCAGATCCCCAAGGTCAAACCGGACAAGCCCGGTTATCCCGCGCACCTCAATTCCCCCGAAAGCTGAGCACTGACTGCATGAGCACCCCCCTGGCCCAGGCAGTGGACACTGCACTGGCCACTGTTATCGACCCCGAACTGCGGCGCCCCATCACCGAACTCGGCATGGTGGAGTCGGTGGACATCGCCGACGACGGCCTGGTCCGGCTCGTGGTGCTGCTCACCATCGCCGGCTGTCCGCTGCGCGGCACCATTACCGCGGACTCCGAGGCAGCGCTGACGGCAGTTCCGGGCGTCACGGGCGTTGACGTCGAGCTGAAAGTCATGTCGCAGGAGCAGCGTGATGCACTGAAGGAGCAGCTTCGCGGTCCCGGAGGACAGCGGGGCATTCCGTTCAACCAGCCCGGATCCCTCACGAAGGTGTTCGCGGTGGCCAGCGGCAAAGGCGGGGTGGGCAAGTCCTCGGTCACTGTGAACCTCGCCTGCGCCATGGCCGCCCAGGGCCTGCGCGTCGGCATTATCGACGCTGACGTGTACGGATTCTCGGTGCCGGCACTGATGGGCATCGACCAGTCCCCCACCCGCGTGGACGACATGATCCTGCCGCCGGTCGCTTACGGGGTGAAGGTCATTTCCATCGGAATGTTCGTCAAGGGCAATCAGCCGGTGGCCTGGCGCGGGCCCATGCTGCACCGTGCGTTGGAGCAGTTCCTCACCGACGTCTACTTCGGCGACCTGGACGCCTTGTTCCTGGACCTGCCTCCGGGAACCGGGGACATCGCCATCTCCGTGGCGCAGCTGCTTCCGAAGGCCGAGATCCTGGTGGTGACCACCCCGCAGACGGCGGCCGCTGACGTCGCCGAACGTGCCGGCGCCATTGCCACCCAGACGGGTCAGTCCGTTGCCGGCATTGTGGAGAACATGTCCTACCTTGAAATGCCCGACGGCGGCAGGATGGAACTGTTCGGCAGCGGCGGCGGGGCTGTCCTCGCCGAGCGGCTGAGCGCGACTGTGGGCGCGAAGGTCCCGCTGCTGGGCCAAATTCCCCTGGACATCCTGCTGCGCGAGGGCGGCGACGCGGGCGAACCGATCGTCCTCGGCCGGCCGGAGACTCCGGCGGCGATGGCGCTGACCGGGATTGCGGGGAAGCTAGCGGCAAGGCCCCGCGGTTTGACGGGGATGAAGCTGGGCCTCCAGCCGCGATAACTGTTGCGTGGGTGACTGAGGCAGTCCAAATCCGGCTTAGGTGGCCTCGGAGTCGAAGGGAGCCCGCTCGCCGTCGGCCAGCCGCTCGATGACGCGTGCCGGTCGTTCTTCGGCGTAGGACGCGGCGGAGGCTGCGGCTACTGCCGCAACCGCTGCGGGGGCACCGGCGCTGACAGGCTTGGTGTCGTCGTCGAGCAGCGCTTCCTTGATGATCCGGCGGGGATCGTACTGGCGCGGGTCGTATTTCTTCCAGTCAACATCGTCGATGTCTATGCCGACTTCGTCCTTGATCTGTTCCCGCGCGCCGGACGCCATCCGGCGGACTTCCTTGACCAGGTTCGCCAGTTTCTGGGTGTATTCGGGCAGCCGGCTGGGGCCGATCACCAGGACGCCGATGATCAGCAGAAGGAGAAACTCCGGGCCGTTGATTCCAAACACTTTAGGAAGATTACCCTCTCCGGTACGCCGGTGACGATTCTGACGCGGACCGCAGCGCGCACGCCGCAAAGGACGGACGGCTCACGGTGTGAAAAGCTCCATGATGCGCCCCAGTCCGCGCTGCAGCCTCGCAGGCAGTGCCTCGGGCGCCGCCGCGGCAACCTTGTCCGTTCCGGGACCTGCCGGTCCGCCGTCCACGCTGGGCGCGGCCGTCGCGGAGACCGAGCCGATCAGCTCCGCCACGCCGTCGTCGGCCGCCTCCGCGGGGAGATCCGAAATGTAGGTGAACGTCACATCGGAGGTCTGGTAGATGGCCTTCCACGGGGCGGATGCGTTGATCCACAGCAGCCCGCCAGCAGGCACGCCGCCTTCCGGCGCAGGCACGAACCCGTCTTCGGCGGCAGGACGGCCCGTCAGGATGTTCGTCGGCGAGGAGGCTGCTGCCGCCGACGGCAAACCACCCGCCGGGCGGACCTGCGGGTGCTGTTCCAACACAGTGGCAAAGTGCTTGCCGTCGGTTAGCCTCAGCTCCAGGACGCCCTGCCCTGAGACGGCTTCACGCCGCGCCCAGAGCACATGGAACCCCATTGCCTGGAGCTCCGGGCAGGACCATCCCTGCCCACGGAGTCTTTGGAGTTCCGCGGACGTCAGCATCCCTGCCGTCCCCAGCGGCGCGGCGCTCCCCGAACCGGCACTACCTGAACCGGCGTCGGGGGAAACGTCGTCCGGGGAAACAGAGCCGGGAGAAGCGGCACCGCCGGGCGGGAGGACGCCATCCGACGACTGAAGCCCGAAAGTGGCCGCCTGCTGCTGTAACGATTCTGCGGAAACACCGGCCGCCACGGGCCTGGGGTCACCGGCCAGGAAGTAGGCGGCCCCGGCGACCACGCCTGCCGCCGCCACGGCTCCGCCTGCTGCGAGGCCCAGCACCTTTACCGCCGGCGAGGCAGGAACGGGCGGCCGGGCAGCCGAGGAGGCAGGCGCCATGGCGAGGTGCTGCGTCCGGGCCAGCAGCCTGGCCGTCAGGTCGTCGCTGGCGGCAGGGATGGCCGCACGCCGCATGCGCTCAAGGTACTGGCGTTCACGCCACAGAAGGGACGCGCATTCGGGGCACGATTCCATGTGTTTCGCGCTGCGTCCGCGCTTGCCCCGTGGCAGGAATCCGCGCGAACAGTTGCCGCCAAGGCCACGCAGCAGGTTTCTCAGCTGACGCATGGAGCCGATCAGAGGATGCCGGCGATGCGCGGCATCTTGAGCCGCGGCTTGAGGGACTGCCTGGTCCGGGGATCGCGGTGGGCCAGCTTCTCCCGGAGCATGGTGCGGCCGCGGTGGATGCGGGACCTCACGGTGCCGAGTTTGACACCCAGGGCCTCGGCGACCTCGTCGTAGGACAGGCCTTCCAGATCACAGAGGACGACGGCGGCGCGGAAGTCCGGCGGCAGTTCCTCCAGGGCGGCCTGCACGTCAAGGTCCAGGTTGTTGAATTCGAAGCTCTGTTCCGGGCCAGGTTCGCGGCCGGGCAGCCGGGATTCGGCGTCGTCAGCGAGGGCATCAAAACGGATGCGGCTCTTGCGCCGGGCCTGGTCCAGGAACAGGTTGGTGGTGATCCTGTGGAGCCAGCCATCCAGCGTGCCGGGCTTGAAGTTCTCCAGTGACCGGAAAACGCGGACGAACACCTCCTGGGTGAGGTCCTCGGCGTCGTACTTGTTGCCGGTCAGGCGGTAGGCAAGCCGGTAGACCTTGGCGGAGTGGTTTGTGACCACTTCTTCCCATGTCGGCCTGACCCACTCGGCTTCCGACTGTGCGGCTGGATCTTCAATTGCCGGGACAGGTGCCACAACTGATGCTGACATCGTCCACTCCCCTCGTGGATGGTACAAACGCCTGGGCGGTTCTGGCACCAGTCGGACTGACACCAGTGCTTCGGCGCCGATCACCTCCTGGATGAGCGGATAACCATCATTTCAAAGTTGGCTGGGAATTTCCTGACTTTCGCCGGGCTTCAGCCTTCGGCGGAAACAAACGCGCCCCGGGATGTGAATCCGTGGTCCCGATCACATCCGCGGCTAGCCACAGCCTGCCGCGCCGTCACCTCCGGTCCGGGCACCGCCGGACACAGTACGCTGTTAGAAACAATCCCCCTGCCGCCCAGAAAGCGAATCCTCATGAGCGCCGATAAGTCCACGAGCTGGTCCTATGCAGAAGATCTGCCTGCCGAGGATGAAGTCCTGTTGCATGCTCGGGAACGCTCCTTTGAGCTCGGTGTGACTCCGGTGGGACCGGGGGTTGGAGCGGTGCTGACGGTACTGGCGGCGGCCTCCAAGGCGCAGACGGCTGTGGAAATCGGCACCGGGGCGGGCGTGTCCGGCGTCTGCCTGCTTCGCGGGCTTGGCCCCCAGGCGGTGCTGACCACCATCGACGTCGACGTGGAACATCTCCGGGCTGCGCGGGAGGCCTTCCAGGAAGCGGGAAGCCCCGCCAACCGTACCCGCACCATTTCCGGCCGGGCCGGAGATGTCCTGCCGCGCCTGACGGACAGCGCCTACGACCTGGTGTTCATCGACGCGGACAAGCCGAACATTCCGGGGTACGTGGAGCAGGCTATCCGGCTGCTGAAGTCCGGCGGCCTCCTGATCATCAACGACGCACTGGACAAGGACCGGGTGGCCAACCCGGCAGCCCGGGATTCCACCACCGCGGTTCTTCGCCAGGTGGGCAAGTCAATCCGCGACGACGATCGCCTGGCCTCGGCCATGCTCCCCACCGGCGACGGACTCCTGGTAGCGGTCAAGAAATAAGGAAGGGCCCGCAGCCTTCCGGCTGCGGGCCCTTCCCCACCAAAACTATTCGGTAACGCCGACGAGGCATTCCTTTAGGTTTGCCGCCTCTGCTGCGTTAAGTTCGACCACAAGCCGCCCCCCGCCTTCGAGCGGCACACGCATGATCAAGCTGCGGCCCTCTTTGGTTACTTCCATAGGGCCGTCGCCGGTGCGTGGTTTCATAGCCGCCATGAGGAAAATCCCCTCCAATAGTCCCAGGACCTACCAGCCCGGGCGGGCTGTGGCCGCGTCGTCAAACAAAGCCGCCTTGGCGGCCTAGCAGCGGCCGCCATGGCTGAACAGTTCTGAATGCAATGGTCAATGCAATTTGTTCATGCTTAACCCCTATTATCCTGTAATTACCCGCCTGTAGCTAATTGATGGATTTTCTTCATCGCTTGGAAAATTGTGGCCGCCGTCATAGCGGCCCGTTCCGGCTCACGGCGGATAGTCTCCCCCGCCGGGCAGCTGCGCCCACGCCCACAGCCACACGATCCAGACGATCTGGAGCAGCACGAACATGGTGACCACCGCCCCGCGGTAGGCCCGCGAACGCGAGAGCAGGGCCGCACTCAGCGCCAGCGGAAACAGCGGCAGCAGCATCCGGAACGTGCTGGTCTGGGGGTGCAGGAACACCAGCAAATACCCCATGTAGCAGACGCACCAGAGCCGCAGTTCGGCCCCGAGCGCCACCACCGGCGGGGACGTCATCAGAAGCCCGAACAGGGCCACAAACACAAACGGCGCAAGGATTCCCAGCAGCGGGCCAAAAAGCTGGATCCCGGTATCGAACCACGGCTTGAAGGGCACCAGGTCGTGGCCGCGCCAGACGGTTTCGGTCTTGGTATAGGCTGCGGGGTCCCCGGTCACCGCCCATGCAATGGCAGGCCACAGCAGGGCGCTGAGTCCGCTGACTGCCGCCAATGCTGCCAGGGAAAGAAGCTCACGTCCGTTGTGGGGCAGCGGGCCGGTGTTGTCCCGGCCGGATCGGGTCCGCTGCCACACGCGGTAGGCGAGCAGCCCTCCGGCCATGGCGGCGAACGGCACCCCTGTTGGCCTGGAGAGACACATCAGCACGACGACTGGCATCGCCCACAGATACCGCCGCTGCATCACCAGCAGCAGGGCCGATGCCAGCAGCAGGAGGTTGAGGGATTCGGCATAAGGCACCTGGAGCACCGCGGCCACGGGGAAGGCGGAAAAGAAGGCCACCGCCCACATCGCCGTGCGGTGGCTGGCCTTCTGCCGGAAGAGGCAGTACACCACCAGGGCAGCGCCCAGCCCCGCTGCCATCGCGATGAAGGTGAGGGCCAGTGCGGGGTCCAGCCCCGTCATGGCGGACAGCGCCCTCCCCAGCATCGGGAACAGCGCGTAGAACGCCCAGGCGTTCTCCTGGACGTTGCCGCTTTCGTCCACGGGTAGGTGGCTAGGGTACCCGTTCCGGAGTACTTCGCCGTACCAGCGGGCATCCCAAATGTTGATGAAGTTCCAGTAATCCGGCTTAGCGGGAAACCAGGGATTGACCCCCTGGTGGAGGGCAGCTGCCATGAATATGCAGGCGCTGACAATCCGAGCCGCGGCGTAGACGCAGGCCGCTTGCGCCCACCATGGCCACGCGCCCGAACGGGCGGCAACCGAGGCCACGCTCCTCCGCACGAGGCCGTTCAGCCCCGGGTAGTCCCCCGGCACCTCCTGCCCGGCGGAAGTGTCCGGTCGGCTCAAGGCCCGCTCTCCCCCGGCTGCGCCGATGCATGGAGTTCCGTGCGCAGCCGTTCAATTTCGCGGTCCTTGGCAGCAATCTGATCACGGAGTTCGTCCAGGACCTGGTCAACCTGGTCCATGCGGTAACCCCGCAGCCCAAGGGCAAAGCGGACCCGGTCGACGTCGGAGGGCAAGGCTTCAGCGGGAAGAAGCACCGGAGGCAGCGAGGCGACAGGTTCGTCGAATCCGTCCAAAAGCGCGGAGCCGCCGGACCGCCGACGCCGAAAAATACCCGACGCAAAATCGGCTCCGAAGAAAAGCGCGGCACCGATCAGCGCGATGGCGAGGAAAATCAGGAAGAAACTCACAGGATCCATCGTGCCAGACGTCGGCGCAGCCGCTATTCAGGGCGCTGGTTGCCGTTCGGCCCGCCGTTGCTGCTGCTGGTTCCCGGTGCCGGACGGATAGCGCCATGGATGACAAGGTCCACCGCATGCGCAGGCTCGTCAACGACCTGAATGAGCCCAAGGTCCTTCTCGGAGATCATGCCGTCTTCCACCAGCGTGCCCCTGATCCACTCGAGCATCGGTCCCCAGAAGGCAGTGCCCAGCAGCACGATGGGGAAAGAAGTGACCTTTCGGGTCTGCACAAGCACCATGGCCTCGAAGAGTTCGTCCAAGGTGCCCAGCCCGCCCGGCAGCACAATGAACCCCTGCGCGTATTTCACGAACATGGTCTTGCGCGCGAAGAAGTAGCGGAAGTTGATGCCAAGGTCCACCCACTGGTTGAGGCCCTGCTCGAACGGCAGCTCGATGCCGAGCCCCACAGATACTCCGTTGCCCTGGACGGCGCCCTTGTTCGCGGCCTCCATGGAGCCCGGTCCGCCGCCGGTAATAACAGCCACCCCGGCCTCGGCGAGTTTGCGGCCCACTTCGACGCCCAGCTCGTAGTAGGCAGAGCCGGGCTTGGTGCGGGCGGAACCGAAGACACTGACGGCCGGCCCGAGGTCCGCGAGGGCGCCGAAACCTTCCACGAACTCGCTCTGGATCCTGAGCACCCGCCACGGATCCGTGTGGACGAACTGACCGGGCCCCTTGGTGTCCAGCAGGTGCTGGTCCGACATCTCCACGGCCGCCTGTTTGCGGCGAAGCTCCAGCGGACCCTTGTGACGGGCGGCAAGGGGAGGTACTGGAGTGGAAGAAGACTGCGGATCGGTGCTCATCCACCAAGGCTAGCGCGCTTCTCCAAGTCAGTCTGTCCGGCACGTCCGAACCTGCGGCTGACGGCGTTCAAGCCGCTGACCAGCAGGTATCTCTTGAATTACGATCTGTAGGAACTTGGAGTGATTGCCGTCATATCTCGCTAATGTTCGCTAGATTCTCTCTTATGACTACTCAAGTGCCCGGCGATGCTCTCGTCTCCCTGAAAGCCGTGAATAAGCACTACGGCCAGCTGCACGTACTCAAGGACATCAACCTGAACGTCCGCAAGGGCGAAGTTGTTGTGGTCATCGGACCGTCAGGTTCCGGTAAGTCCACACTCTGCCGGGCCATCAACCGCCTGGAGACCATCGATGACGGCAAGATCGCCATCGATGGCAAGGAACTCCCGGAAGAAGGCAAGGAACTCGCCAAGCTGCGCGCCGACGTCGGAATGGTCTTCCAGTCCTTCAATCTCTTCGCGCACAAGACCATCCTGGAGAACGTCACCCTGGGCCCGATCAAGGTCAAGGGTGTGCCCAAGGCGCAGGCCGACAAGGACGCCATGGCCCTGCTGGAGCGCGTCGGCGTTGGACACCAGGCGCCCAAGCTTCCGGCACAGCTCTCCGGCGGCCAGCAGCAGCGTGTGGCGATTGCCCGGGCGCTGGCCATGAAGCCGAAGGTCATGCTGTTTGACGAGCCCACCTCGGCCCTTGACCCGGAAATGATCAACGAAGTCCTTGACGTCATGATCCAGCTGGCCAAGGAAGGGATGACCATGATCGTGGTCACCCATGAGATGGGCTTCGCCCGCAAAGCCGCCGACCGCGTGGTGTTTATGGCCGACGGCCAGATCGTCGAGGACGCGACGCCTGAGGAATTCTTCACGAACCCGCAGAGCAACCGTGCCAAGGATTTCCTCTCCAAGCTCCTCACTCACTGATTCCCCAGGATCGCACCCACTCAGTTCGCACCCAGGCCACTACAGCGGCCGCCCAATGAAAGGTAATGTCATGAAGGCATTTTTGACACGACGGAAGTCCTTTGTGGTTGCAGCCTCAGCAGCCCTCGCCCTGACACTTAGCGCTTGCGGCGGCAGCGGCACCGGCACCACCAGCGACCCCACCGTCGCCCAGAAGCCCACCTTCGCAGCCGGCAGCACTATGGAAAAGCTCGCCTCCGCCGGTTCCATCAAAATCGGCACGAAGTACGACCAGCCGCTGTTCGGCCAGGTTGGCCTGGACGGCAAGCCCATCGGTTTTGACGTCGAAATGGGCAAGCTGATTGCCGCCAAGCTGGGCATCGCAGCCGACAAGATCGAATGGTCGGAGACCGTCTCGGCCAACCGCGAGCCGTTCATCGAACAGGGCAAGGTGGATCTGGTCATCGCCACGTACACCATTAACGACAAGCGCAAGCAGGTCGTCAGCTTCGCCGGGCCGTACTACGAGGCAGGCCAGGCACTGATGGTCAACAAGGACAACGACTCCATCAAGAAGCCCGAAGACGTCAAGGGCAAGAAGGTCTGCTCCGTGACCGGCTCCACTCCCGCAGCCACCATCGTGGAAAAGTACGGAGCAGAACTCGTTCCCGCCGCCACGTACTCGGCCTGCCTCGAGCCGCTGCGGAACAAGCAGGTCGAAGCCGTCACCACGGACAACGTGATCCTCGCCGGTTTCGTGGACAAGGAACCTGACGCCTTCAAGCTGGCCTCCGACGAAACCTTCACCAAGGAGCCCTACGGCATCGGCCTGAAGAAGGATGACACCGTGTTCCGCAACTGGATCAACGACCAGCTGGAGGAGTTCGGCAAGGACGGGTCCTACAAGAAGGCCTGGGAAGCAACCGCCGGCTCCGTCATCAAGACTGCCCCGGAACTTCCGGCCATCAACCGTTACTAGGTAGCAACGGCGGCTTCCGGGGGAATTCGTTGCACGCATTCCCCCGGAAGCCGCCACCCTGCTTTTGACCCCCTACGCCTAGAGCCGAAGGATCCTATGGAAGTCATCATTGAAAACCTCCCTCTTTATTGGGAAGGCCTTCTCCGCACCCTTTTCCTGTCCGTCGTCTCCGGGATCATCGCCCTCATCCTCGGAACACTCCTGGCAGCAGCCCGTGTCTCCCCCGTTGCGGCCCTTCGGGGATTCAGCACCGTCTACGTGGAAATCCTCCGGAACACCCCACTGACCATTGCCTTCTTTTTTGCGGCTATCGTCCTGCCCCGTCTCGGCGTGACATTCCAGCAGTTCGAGGTCGCAGCGATCATCGCCCTCAGCGCCTACACAGCGGCCTTCATCGCCGAAGCAGTCCGCTCAGGCGTTAACAGCGTCCCTCTTGGCCAGGCGGAGGCCGCCCGCAGTATCGGCATGAATTTCGGCCAGGTCCTGAACCTCATCATCCTTCCGCAGGCGCTGCGGACCGTGATCCCGCCGCTGATCAACATCCTGATCGCCCTCGTCAAGAACTCCTCCGTCGCCGGCGCGTTCTTTGTCCTGGAACTGTTCGGCTACGGCCGCCAAATGGCCAACGCCAACGGTGACCAGGTCATGGCAGTACTGCTGGGCGTTGCGTTCTTCTATCTGCTCCTCACTATTCCGCTGGGCGTCCTTGCCAGCACGGTGGAACGAAAGGTGGCGATTGCCCGATGACTTCAGTCCTCTACGACGTTCCCGGCCCCAAAGCGCGCCGGGTCTCGCTGATCGGTTCCGTGGTTGGAACCGTGCTGATCCTGGGTCTCCTGGCATGGATCAGCATGACTCTCGCCCAGCAGGGCATTTTTGAAGGCCGCCGCTGGGCCATCTTCACCCGGGGCGACGTCTGGATGCTGCTCGGAAATGGCCTCGGTGCCACGCTAACCGCCGCCGCCCTCGCCGCAGTGATCGCGTTCCCCCTCGGCCTGATGTTCTGCCTGCTGCGCATCTCGCTGATCGCCTGGATCCGGATTCCGGCCCGCGTGGTCCTGGAATTCCTACGCGGCATGCCGGTTGTCCTGATGATGCTGTTCGTTCTGCTCGTATTCGGGACGAGTTCCTTCATCGCGGTGGTGGCAGGGCTTGTCCTCTACAACACCGCTATCTTCGCGGAGATCATCCGGGCCGGCATCCAATCACTACCGAAGGGACAGCGGGAGGCCGGCCTGACCATCGGCCTGACCAGTTTCCAGTCCAGGATGCTCGTCGAACTGCCGCAGGCTGTCCGTCGCATGATGCCGTCGCTGGTTGCCCAACTGGTGGTGCTCCTGAAGGACACCTCGCTGGGCTACATCGTGGCGTACGGCGAACTTCTGCGCGCGGTGCAGGTGATGGCGGACTTCCTGGGTAACGCGTTCCTGTTTCCCATCTTCTTTGTGGCTGCCGCCATCTACATTGTGATCAACATCTGCGTTTCCCGGCTCGCAATCTGGATCGAACGCCGCGGCTCCAACAAAGCCGCCGGTGGCGTGGCCAAGGCGCCAACCGCCGTCGTTGCACCGGAACTCCCGGATGTACGGGAACCCAAGTAGCAGCATCCACCAGACAAGCAAGAGGGTCCGCAGCCTGCAGGCTGCGGACCCTTTTGCTTGGGGCTAGGCCGAAAGCCAGGTCCGCAGCGCCCGGAGGCATTCGCGGATGGCTTCCGCGTCCACATGTTCGTTGTCCTTGTGCGCCAGCAGCGGATCACCGGGGCCGAAGTTCACGGCGGGAATTCCCAGTTCACTGAAACGCGCCACGTCGGTCCAGCCGTATTTCGGTTTCGGCTCGGCTCCCACGGCTGCCACAAAGGACGCGGCGGCAGGGTGGTTCAGTCCGGGCCGCGCGCCGGCGGCAGCGTCCGTGCGGACCACAGCGAAGCCCTCCAACAGCTCCCGGACATGCGCCTCCGCCTGGTCCGGCGTCTTGTCCGGGGCGAAGCGGTAGTTGATCTCCACCACGCACCGGTCCGGAATGACGTTACCCGCCGTGCCCCCGTTGATCTTCACAGCGTTGAGGCTTTCGCGGTAGTCCAGGCCGTCCACGTTGATGGTCTGCGGTTCGTAGGCTGCCAGTCGGGCAAGGATAGGTGCCGCCGCGTGGATGGCGTTACTGCCCATCCACGCACGCGCGGAGTGCGCGGCCTCGCCCACAGTGGTGGCCTCAAATCGGCTGGTGCCGTTGCAGCCGCCTTCCACCGTTCCATGAGTGGGCTCCAACAGAATGGCGAAGTCGCCGTCGAGCAACTCGCCGTGGTTTCGCACCAGCCGTCCGAGTCCGCTCTTGACCGCTTCCACTTCCTCATGGTCGTAGAACACAAAGGTGACGTCTTTGCTGGGTTCGGCGCCGCCGTCGAACATCGACGCCGCCAGCGCCAGCTGCACCGCGACTCCGCCTTTCATGTCCGTGGTGCCGCGGCCATACAGCAGCCCTTCCCCCGGCGCGCCGGACGGCCAGAAGGAGGGGACGGTGCCGAGGGACCCTTCGGTTGTCGGCAAGGGCACCGTGTCCAGATGCCCGGCCAGGATGACCCGCTCCTGCCGGCCCAGCGCGGTACGGGCAACGATTGAATCGCCGTCCCGGACGACTTCTAGCTGCGGAATCCTCCGCAGGGCATGTTCGACGGCGTCGGCCAGCTCCTCCTCATTGCCCGAGACACTGTTGATGTCGATGAGCGCAGCGGTGAGGAGGGCAACGTCCTGGCGGAGATCCAGGTGGGCGGAGGCGGTTTGAGCAGTCACGATCACAGTCTAGTTCGAGTCCTGCTCCCGCCTCTCGATAGACTGGAGCCATGACTGAAACCGCTGCTGCTTCCGCCGTGCCCGCTGACAATTCCGCATCCGCCGACGCCCGCTCCGCCTATGGCTACGGTGTGGCCACCATATCCACCCGCAATGGCGAGGCCACCGTGCTGGATGTCTGGTTCCCCGCGCCGTCCCTTGGAACCGCAGCGGACAGCCTCCGGGACGTCGGTAACGCGGATCCGGTGCTGGCCGAGATCGCCGCAGCCGGCACCGACGCGGACCGTGGCACCGAACAGCAGGTCGTTTTCGTCCAGGTGCACCTGGACGAGGCTCCTGCCGACACCGCCGACGCGTACCTCCGCCTGCACCTGCTCTCGCACCGCCTGGTCCAGCCCAACACGATCAACCTGGACGGCATCTTCGGAAAGCTCCCCAACGTCGTCTGGACGAACTTCGGTCCGGCAGCTGTTGAGGGCTTCGAACTGACCCGGGCCAAGCTGCGCCGGCGCGGTGCCGTGACTGTCTACGGCGTGGACAAGTTCCCGCGCATGGTGGACTACGTGGTGCCCGCGGGCGTCCGCATCGCCGATGCCGACCGCGTCCGGCTCGGCGCGCACCTGGCCGAAGGCACCACCGTGATGCACGAGGGCTTCGTCAACTTCAACGCCGGAACCCTCGGAACATCCATGGTGGAAGGCCGCATCTCGGCCGGCGTTGTGGCCGGCGACGGCACGGACGTTGGCGGCGGCGCGTCGATCATGGGCACCCTGTCCGGCGGCGGCAAGGAAAAGATCTCCCTGGGCGAACGCGTGCTGCTGGGTGCCAACTCCGGCGTCGGCATCAGCATCGGTGATGACTCGGTGGTGGAGGCCGGACTGTACGTCACGGCCGGAACCCGTGTCCGCTTGGTCGGACCGAATGATCCCGACGGCGAGGACACCACCAAGGTGGTCAAGGCCGTGGAGCTCTCCGGTGTTCCCAACCTGCTGTTCCGCCGCAATTCCACGAGCGGAGCCGTCGAGGTGCTCCCCCGCAAGGGCCAGACCGTTGAACTCAATGAGGCACTCCACGCCAACTGATTACGCCTACCCGCAGATGTTCAACCGGCCCATCGAGGGCCTGAGGGAGTAGCCTCGTGTCACGGAAACGTGGCCTGCGCCGCCTGCTAGTGCTGGGGCTGGCCCTGGCCCTGATTGCCGGCGGGATCTACACGGCAGTGGCTTTTATCCAGCGATCGGAAACGCTCGTTGCCGAAATATGCACTGCCGCCGTAGGTTCCGCCAAGGCCGAACTGGCAACCGACCAGGCGGCAAACGCCGCCCTGATCACCGCCGTCGCGGTGCGCCGGGGACTGCCGCCACGCGCGGCGAGCATCGCCCTGGCCACCGCCATGCAGGAGTCGAAGCTGCGCAACATCGAACACGGCGACCAGGCCGGGCCGGATTCCCGGGGCCTCTTCCAGCAGCGGCCCTCACAGGGCTGGGGCACCGCGGAACAGGTGATGGACCCCTACTATGCGACCGGTGCGTTTTACGACGCCCTGGTGAAAATCCCCGGATACGAGTCCCTGGAAATCACGGCCGCCGCGCAGCAGGTCCAGCGCTCGGCCTACCCGCAGGCCTATGCGCAGCACGAGGACATGGGCCGGGCGTATGCCTCAGCCCTGACCGGGCAGTCCACGGAAGCGTTGGACTGCACGCTCAAGTCGCCGGAAGGACCCGGCGATGCCCAGGCTATCGTTGGCGAACTGACAGCAGCCTTCGGGAATGTCCCGGCGACCGCGGACGGCAGCACGGTCGTGCTGGACGTGAGCGGCAGCCAGGCCTGGGCCGTTGGGCAGTGGGCGGTGGCGAACGCGAAATCCCTGTCCGTGACGGAGGTCGACGTCGGGGGACTCAGCTGGGACCGGAAGTCCCGGAACGGCTGGCAGGCTTCCGACGGGCAGCCGGGCCAAGTCACGGTCACGGTCGCCGCGACTTCCTGAAGGACTCCCTGACCGGGCTTCCTGAACGGGCAGCCGCGGGGGTGGCCGGGCTCAAACGAGCAGTTCCACCACCGGCTGGACGTAGCTCCGGAACACCTCAGGCTCAGACAGCAGTTCCTTGCTCATGATGATCTTGTCCGGCTCCAGGTACCAGGCCCGCGGTTCCGTAAGCGGGAGTTCGATGATGGTCAACGTGAAATCCCGCGAACTGCGGCCTACCTCCAGCAGCCGGTCCTCCACCAAGTCGCCGAGCAGCTGCGGGACGCCGCTGGCCTCCCGTTCGGCTTCCAGCTCGGCATATTCGGCGCGGCGTTCGCGTGCCCAGGTCAAGGCCGAGCCGAAATGCGCCTGGAGCACACGGCGCAGCGCCGGCGAGTTGCCAAAGGCATCAAAGCCCGGCGGCGTGACGTCGGGGGTCATCTTGGGATGCGCTTTGAGAAGCTGATCCCACCAGGCCTCCCATTCGGTCTTCAGCGCACTGATCCCGCCTACTTCGGACATGAGGTTGGCGTGGTCTACCGGACGGATCTTCGGGGCCATATGGCAAAGCGCCGGACGTCCCGCACTGTCGAGTCCGGCGGCGTCGCGAACGTATAGTGCAATGAGCATAGGACCCGAGGTGTCCATGGTAATTTGCCAGCCAGGACCGCCTGTGTGGTGCATCCGAATGGCCTCCCTTGGCTTGTTTACTGTCTCAGTGTATTCCTGATGACTACCGACGTTAATGGCCGGTTTGGGACTCGCCAAGGCTCAGCAGATGGGATGCCAGGACGTCCCGGCACATTTCGGCGGTCATCCATTCCGGCTGCAGCAGGGCGTGCATCGTCAGGCCGTCCAGGGTGGCGAGCAGCCGCTCCGCTTCGGTGACCAGGAACTGGTGGCCGTCGTCGTCCAGCTCCCCCGGCGCCCGAAGTTCCATGATGAGCCACCCCACAACGGCGGCGACGGCCCGGTGGCTGCGGTCAGCTTCGGCGGCCAGGAAGGGCCTGATTCTGGCGGCGTTCTTGAACGCCATCCAGACGCACGCGTCCACGGCCCGCTCCTCGTCAAGCGGCAGGAACTGGCCCAGCAGTGTTAACACTCCTTCACTGTGCCCCGCCGTCCCAGGGGCCAATTGGATGAGGTCTTCCCGGGCTACGTCCAGCCGGGCGTTGATCCTGTCCACCACAACCCCGAAGGAGTGGGCCAGGAGCTCGTCGCTGCTGGCAAAGTAGTGGCGGACGGAACCCACCGCAAGCCCGGCCTCATCAGCGACCTCACGCAGGGAGGCCCGTTCCAGCCCGTCCGCGGCGATGATCCTGAAGACTGCTTCAACAACTTCCTGTCGCCGGACTGCGGCATCAACGATTTTAGGCACCCCTATTATTTAGCACAGTTGTGCCGCCAAGGCGTGGGCAACACGGGCAGCAGGCTGGCCATTTGGGATAGCGTTGGGCCCATGAGAATTCTGGTCACGGGCGGCACCGGCTATATCGGGTCCCACACAGTACTGTCCCTGCAGGAAGCCGGCCATGACGTGGTGGCCATCGACAACCTGGTCAACTCGAGCGAGGAGTCGCTGCGCCGCGTAGCCGAGCTCAGCGGCAAGGAGGCGGTGTTCCACAACGTTGACCTCGTGGACGAGCCGGCCGTCGACGCCGTTTTCGCGCAGGACCGGATCGACGCAGTGATCCACTTCGCGGGCCTGAAGGCTGTGGGTGAATCGGTCCGGGAGCCGCTGAAGTACTACTACAACAACCTCGTCGGCACGCTGAACCTGATCCGCGTCATGGACAAGCATGACGTCCGCTCCCTCGTGTTCAGCTCCTCGGCAACCGTGTACGGCGAGCATAACCCCATCCCCTATGTGGAAAAGATGGAGATCGGCGCCAACAACCCCTACGGCCGGACCAAGGAACAGATCGAGGACATCCTTTCGGACCTCGGCGCCGCGGACAGCCGCTGGCACATCGCACTCCTGCGCTACTTCAACCCGGTGGGCGCACACCCGTCCGGCCGGATCGGCGAAGACCCCCAGGGCATCCCCAACAACCTCGTCCCGTTCATTGCCCAGGTGGCTGTGGGCCGGCGGGACAAGCTCATGGTGTTCGGCGGCGACTACGACACCCCGGACGGCACCTGCCTGCGTGACTACATCCACGTCGTGGACCTCGCCGAAGGCCACGTGGCAGCCCTGGACCACGTAGCTGACCGTACCGGCGTCTACCGCTGGAACCTTGGCTCCGGCAAGGGCTCCTCGGTACTGGAAGTGCTTCGATCCTTTGAAAAGGCCGTGGGGCACAAAATCCCTTATGAGATCACCGGCCGCCGCGCAGGCGACCTCCCGGCCTTCTGGGCCGACGCCACCTCCGCCCTGGCTGACCTGAGCTGGTTCACCACGAAGACCGTGGACCAGATGTGCGAGGACCACTGGCGCTGGCAGAAGAACAACCCCATGGGCTACAACTCCTAACGTCCCCGCCTCGACGTTAAACAACGACGCCGGCCGCGCACCTTGGGTGCGCGGCCGGCGTCGTACTAGCCGGTGGGGACCTAGCTGACCGGGTAGTTGCGCTCCGGCTCTCCGGTGTACAGCTGGCGCGGGCGGCCGATCTTGGTGTTGGGGTCGCTGATCATTTCGCGCCACTGGGCAATCCAGCCCGGCAGGCGGCCGATCGCGAAGAGCACCGTGAACATCTTCTCCGGGAAACCCATGGCCTTGTAGATCAGGCCGGTGTAGAAGTCGACGTTCGGGTAGAGCTTGCGCTGGATGAAGTAGTCATCATTCAGGGCCTTCTCTTCAAGGCGCAGGGCGATGTCCAGGAGTTCGTCGTTGCCGCCGAGCTTGGTAAGGATCTCGTGCGCCGTGTCCTTGACGATCCTGGCCCGGGGATCGTAGTTCTTGTAGACGCGGTGTCCGAAGCCCATGAGGCGGACGCCGTCCTCCTTGTTCTTGACCTTCTCCATGTAGTCCTCGGGCTTGGTGCCGTCGGCCTGGATCTGGCGCAGCATCTTGAGCACGGCCTCGTTGGCGCCGCCGTGGGCGGGGCCGAAGAGGGCGTTGATGCCGGCGGACACGGATGCGAAGAGGTTGGCGTTCGACGAGCCGACCAGCCGGACCGTGGAGGTCGAGCAGTTCTGCTCGTGGTCGGCGTGCAGGATGAGGAGCAGGTCCAGCGCCTTGGCGACGATCGGATCCACCTCGTACTGCTCGGCAGGAAGGCCGAAGCTGAGGCGCAGGAAGTTCTCCACGAGGTTGTGGGAGTTGTCCGGGTAAAGCATCGGCTGGCCAATGCTCTTCTTCAGCGCGTAGGCGGCGATGACCGGCATCTTCGCCAGCAGCCGGTAGGTGGAGACCTCCACCTGCTCGGCGTTGAACGGGTCCAGCGAGTCCTGGTAGAACGTGGAGAGGGCGGACACTGCCGAGGACAGCACCGGCATGGGGTGCGCGTCCCGCGGGAAGCCGCTGAAGAAGCCCTTGAGCTCTTCGTGCAGCAGGGTGTGGTGCCGGATCCGCTGGTCAAAGGCTTCCAGCTCGGTGGGGCTCGGCAGGTTGCCGTAGATGAGCAGATAAGAGACTTCCAGGAAGCTCGAGTGCTGGGCGAGCTGCTCGATCGGGTAGCCGCGGTAGCGCAGGATCCCGGCATCGCCGTCGATGTAGGTGATTGCGGACGTGGTGGCCGCGGTGTTCATGAAACCGGGGTCAAAAGCAACGGCACCGGTCTGCTTCAGCAGCTTGGAAACGTCGTAGCCTTCGTTTCCTTCTACAACCTGGATGCGCGGGAGTTCGAGCTCGCCGCCGGCATGGCGCAGGGTTGCGCTGGTGGTCTCAGTCATGGAGTCTCCTCATGAGGCGTCAGGGCCTCTCTGTAGAAAGCTTGATCCAACATCTGGTGAAGCCGCCCGAGGAGCCTGCATGGGCAGGGATTCCAACGGCCGGGCTACCTTCTTGTAGAAAGCCACCATTGATAGTCAGTTAAAAAGTACCGCTCCTTGGCAAGGTGGCACTAATCCGGTAGTGCCAAAATGCCCCAAAAACGCCCCACTTGTGTCGCGTGTCACACCATTGTTACGGACCTGCGCCTGCTTCGTGGCGGCTACGCGCCGATAGACAGCCGCTCCACAGCCGCATCGATCCGTTCGTCCGCGGCCGTCAGCGCAACGCGAATGAACCCGTTGCCTGCATCGCCGTAGAAAACGCCGGGACCTACCACGATGCCGATCTCGGCGAGCCTGCCCACGGTGTCCCATGTGGCTTCACCGGCAGTGCACCACAGGTAAAGCCCGGCCTGCGATTCGTGAATCGTCAGCCCGAATGCCTCGAGTGCCGGCACGATCCGTTCCCGCCGGCCGCGGTACAGGTCCTTCTGCGCCTGGACGTGGGCGTCGTCGCCAAGCGCCACGCGCATGGCTTCCTGGACCGGGTAGGGAACAATCATGCCCGCATGCTTGCGACTGTTCACCAGATTGGCCATGAGCACCGGGTCACCGGCCACAAAGGCCGCACGGTACCCTGCAAGGTTCGACTGCTTGCTGAGTGAGTACACAGCCAGCAGCCCCTCGTGGGAACCCTCGGAAACGCGCGGGTCCAGGACGCTGGGCACGGGCTGGCCGCCCCGCTGGACGTCCCATTCCCCCCAGCCAAGCTCCGCGTAGCATTCGTCGGATGCCACCACGGCGCCGAGGGCGCGGGCCTGGTCCACTATCCGCTTCAGGGATGCGGTGTCGCGGACGCTTCCGGTGGGGTTGGCCGGCGAGTTGACCCACACCAGCCGGACACGCTGCCGCGTTTCGTCGTCCAGTTCGTCGAGGTCGTCAGCGGCGAACTGTTCGGCTCCCGCGAACGTCGCCCCGATGTCGTAGGTGGGGTAGGCAACTGTGGGACGGACGACGACGTCGCCCGGCTTGAGCCCCAAAAGGAACGGCAGCCACGCCACAAGTTCCTTGGAACCGACCGTGGGCATCACATGCTGCGGGTCCACCCCGGGGACACCGCGGCGGCGACCGAACCACTCGGCGATGGCCGCGCGGAGCGCCGGCGTGCCGTGCACTGTGGGGTATCCGGGGGCGTCTGCTGCCCTCTGGAGCGCCTCCTGGACCAGTGGGGGTGTGTGATCCACGGGTGTGCCGATGGAGAGGTTAACCGCCCCGCCGGGGTGCTCTGCCGCCCTGGCGAGATAGGGCGCCATGGCCTCCCACGGGTAGTCGGGCAGGCTGAGGCCGAAGCTGCGTACCGCCGAAGTCACGCCAGGCGCCTCAGTGGTCCTGGTTCTGGGGCGGCAGGGCGGCAATCATCGGGTGGTCGGTGTGGGTGTTGCCGACCTTCGCGGCACCGCCGGGCGATCCCAGGTCGTCAAAGAATTCGACGTTGGCCTTGTAGTAGTCGGCCCACTCATCCGGGGTGTCGTCCTCGTAGTAAATGGCCTCCACGGGGCAGACGGGTTCGCAGGCACCGCAGTCGACGCACTCGTCCGGGTGGATGTAGAGGGACCGCTCACCCTCGTAGATGCAATCGACGGGGCATTCTTCAATACATGCCTTGTCCTTGACATCTACACACGGCTGCGCGATTACGTACGTCACGTCCCTTGCCTCTCCACGTTGGTTCCGGCACCTGCCGGTTATCACTCCCGGCCTGAGCGCCGGACTGCTGACTTCTGAGCCTATTATCTAACAGCCTGTTCCCGCGAACCTAGCGGCGCGTCATACAAGCCCGGCGTCCTAGTATGAAGTGGTGAATTCGCAGATCCCCACCCCCCGGCAGTTCCTTGAAGGCGCCCCCCTGGGCACGCGGGTGGTGGTGCGGTACAGGATATCGGATGGCCTGACGGATGCGCTGGGCGATCTGGTGCGGATCAGCGATACCGACTGCATCGTCCGCACGCGGCGGGCCGACGTCGTTATTCCGTTGGCACTGGTGGTGGCAGCGAAGCCGGTGCCGCCGGCGCCGGTGAGGCGCGCCCCGCGGACAGCTCCCTAGGAACTGCCCGTCTCCACGCTGTCCGGGAGCTTGCGCATCCCGGTGCCGGAGCACCAGGACGGGCAGCAGGGTGAAGACCAGTGTGCCGGCGAAATTCCCGCCGCCGGTGCACGGCACGATGCGCCTGATGAGGGGACGCGCTGCCACGAACCCCAGGCCCTCCCTGATCTCGGCTCCCAGGGAGTTCCTGCCCGCCGCAGGTAGCCGCCTCTCACCGTCCCGCGTGCGTCCCAGGAAGACGGCGGACAACAGGTAGCCCAGGGATTCGCCAATGAACAGCAGCGGCGCCGTCAGCACCGTCAGGAGCGCGCCGCCGGCGGCAGGTCCGCCGATCCGGGCGAGCTGGACCGTTGCCTCCAGCTTCGAGTTCGCCTCCCCCACTTTGCCCGGAGCACCCAGCAACGAAGCGAAGCTCTGGTAGGACACATCAAAGAAAACGGTGGCCACTCCCACTACCGCTGAAATCACGTAAAGATGCCCGATCTGCAGGGCACCGGCCCACCACAGGAGCGGGACAGCGGCCATGGCGGCCATCCGGACCAGGTCCGAGGTGATCATGGTCCGGCGTTTCAGCCAGCGGTCCACCCAGGCGCCGGCGGGCAGCCCCACCACCAGGAAGGCGGCGAGTCCGGCGGCGCTGAGGATGCCCACCTCGAGTTCGGTGGCCCCCAGCAGCGTCACCGCCAACACGGGAAAGGCCAGCTGGGCACCGAGCTGGCTCATGGCCTGCGCGGTCCAGAAGGCGGCAAAGTTCCAGTCGCGCCAAAGTGACGCCGGCGGTGCGTTGCCCGCAGGCGTTCCTGCGGCGGGCCCGCCAGTATGTTCGGCAGAGGGTCGGGCGGTCACGCGGCGCCAGTCTGGCAGGAGTGATTGGCATGTGTCAATCACTTGTTGGCTACACTTTCCTTATGAATCGGCCGGGGCAGGACTCTGATGCGGACGTTGTGGCCAAGGGGCGCGCCTTGAGCTCCCCGTTGCGGCTGCGGATCCTGCGGCTGTGCCTGCACCAGTCACGGACCAACAAGGAAATCGCCGAGCTCCTGGGCCTCAACCCGGCATCGAGCCTGCATCACGTCCGGACACTCGTGCGGACCGGATTCCTTGTGGCGGAGGAGCGCCGAAAAGGTAACCGGGGCGCCGTCGAGGTTCCGTATATAGCGAGCCGCAAGTCCTGGCAGACGCCGGTGGACAACGTAGCGCCGGTCCTGATCGAGACGTTCCTGCAGGAGACCAGGGACCTCCCGCCGGAGGACATCGAAGTCTGGCGGCTCGGGGTGAAATTCAATGCCGCCCGGCGCGAGGAAATGCTCGGCAAGCTGCGGGCGGTCATTGAGGAATATGTCCGGCTCCCGGCGGACGACGACGGCGAGGCCACCTCGCTGATGATCGCGCACCACCGGGACCCGACGGCGGGCTGACGCGCCGTCAGGCCGGCGGCTGTGGCTGCGTGTGCGGCTGCGGCTGCGTGTGGGGCTGCCGGTAGCGCCGGCACCAGGCGAGCATAAGCACTGAGGTACCTGCGATGCCGTAGATCCAGATATTCCCGGAAATGTCCCCGGCGATGAGCCGCTTGCCGGGCTCCAGTATCGACCACCAGCCCGCCAGCATGTAGCACAGCACGCCGCAGGCCGCCGTCGGGATCAGGGACCTGAAGGCCGCCCCGAGCAGCAGCTGGACGGAGCCGAGCAGGAACAGGGCTGCCACGGCACCCCAGGGAAGAATGACACCGGTCAGCATCCACTGCTGGCGGTGCAGGGCCGTCCCGGCGGCGGCGACAAAAAGAGCTGCCGGCACAGCGGCGGCAATGCCGCCTGCCATGCCGGCAGCTCTATTGTTCACGAGGGTGATGACCGGAACGTGCCGGGATCAGACCTTGGCGCGGGCGCGGTTGGCCTTGGCCCGCTCGTTGGTGTCCAGGATGAGCTTACGGATGCGGATGGACTCCGGGGTAACCTCGACGCACTCGTCTTCGCGGGCGAATTCGAGGGATTCTTCGAGGGTCAGGTCGCGCGGCGGCGTCAGGTTCTCGAAGGTGTCGGAGGAAGCAGCACGCATGTTGGTGAGCTTCTTTTCCTTGGTGATGTTGACGTCCATGTCGTCGGCGCGGGAGTTCTCGCCGACGATCATGCCCTCGTAGACCTCGGAGGTCGGCTTCACGAAGAAGGAGCCGCGTTCCTGCAGGTTGATCATGGCAAACGGCGTCACAACACCGGCGCGGTCGGCGATCATCGAACCGTTGGTGCGGTATTCGATCGGGCCCGCCCAGGGCTCGTAGCCCTCGGAGATCGAGGCCGCGATACCGGCGCCGCGGGTGTCCGTGAGGAACTTGGTGCGGAAACCGATCAGGCCACGGGCCGGAACGATGAACTCCATGCGGCACCAGCCGGTGCCGTGGTTGGCCATGTTGGTCATGCGGCCCTTGCGGGCAGCCATGAGCTGGGTGACGGCGCCGAGGTACTCTTCCGGCACGTCGATGGTCATGTGCTCCATCGGCTCGTGGATCTTGCCGTCGACGGTCCTGGTGACAACCTGCGGCTTGCCGACGGTCAGCTCGAAGCCTTCGCGGCGCATCTGCTCAACCAGGATGGCCAGCGCGAGCTCGCCACGGCCCTGGACTTCCCAGGCGTCGGGACGCTCGGTGGGAAGAACCTTGATGGAGACGTTACCGATCAGTTCCTTGTCCAAGCGGTCCTTCACCTGGCGGGCGGTGACCTTGGCGCCCTTGACCTTGCCGGCCAGCGGCGAGGTGTTGATACCGATGGTCATGGAGATCGCGGGATCGTCCACGGTGATCAGCGGCAGCGGCTGCGGGTTCTCGGCGTCGGTCAGGGTCTCACCGATGGTGATCTCCTCGATGCCGGCGACGGCGACAATCTCGCCCGGGCCTGCGGACTCGGTCGGGACGCGGTCAAGTGCCTTCGTGGCCAGCAGTTCGGTGATCTTGACGTTCTTCAGCTCGCCGTTGGCACGTGCCCATGCGACGGTCTGGCCCTTGCGCAGGGTGCCGTTGTAGATGCGGAGCAGAGCCAGGCGGCCCAGGAACGGCGAGGCGTCCAGGTTGGTGACGTGCGCCTGCAGGACACCGTTCGGGTTGTACGTCGGTGCCGGGATGTGCTCGATGATGGTCTTGAACAGCGGCTCAAGGTCCTCGTTCTCCGGAGCGGTGCCGTCAGCCGGCTGCTCGAGGGAGGCGCGGCCAACCTTGGCTGCTGCGTAGACGACCGGAACTTCGAGGATCTTGTCCAGGTCGAGGTCCGGAACTTCGTCGGCGAGGTCGGAGGCCAGGCCCAGGAGCAGGTCCATGGACTCGTGGACAACTTCTTCGATCCGCGCATCGGGGCGGTCGGTCTTGTTGACCAGCAGGATCACCGGCAGGTGCGCGGCGAGGGCCTTGCGGAGCACGAAACGGGTCTGGGGCAGCGGACCCTCGGAAGCATCGACGAGGAGCACAACGCCGTCAACCATGGACAGGCCGCGCTCCACCTCGCCACCGAAGTCGGCGTGGCCCGGAGTGTCGATCACGTTGATCGTGATGGTCTCGCCGTTGGAGGACGGTCCGTTGTAGGCCACCGTGGTGTTCTTGGCCAGGATGGTGATACCTTTTTCGCGTTCCAGGTCACCGGAGTCCATGACGCGGTCTTCGAGGTGGTTGTGCTCGGCAAAGGAGTTGGTCTGCTTGAGCATGGCGTCGACCAGCGTGGTCTTGCCGTGGTCAACGTGGGCCACGATCGCGACGTTGCGCAGGTCACTGCGCGATGCAGTGGCTACCGCGGTGTTGGTGGTGGTTTCAGACATGCGTTATTGCTCGATTCAGTGGTGAAGTCAGCTGTGGTATCGCGACATTTCCAACCGGAACGCACGACGGACGAGACCCTTTGGCACAGGGCGCCTTCTACCAGTCTAAGCGCTAGGTCATTTATTGGCCTAAAAACCAGAAAGTGGCTTGGTTCCGGGCCCGTTACAGGATCGTCACCGGAATGGGACGAATCGAGCCTAAAGTTACTGGAAATTCCTTGTGGGATGCCCCATTATTACGGTGACAACAGCAAAGAAAAGCCCGGAGACCACAGATGCGAAATGCCTCGGCTCTGACCCGCTTCGTCGCACCTATGATCGCCGTCGGCGTTCTGATGGCCGGCTGCGGGCAGGCACCACTAACACCCGACGCTGCCACGGGATCCACCGGTCCCGCCGCAAGCGCCCAGGCAGCGCAGCCATCCGCCGAGGCAGTTTCCCCCAAGGCAGCGGCCACCCCGCGGAAATCAGCGGCCGCCCCCGTGGCCGCGGCGCCGGGCGAACCGGTTGCCGCCGGCTCAGCCAGTAAGGCACAGCTGGCCACGGAGCCGGATCCGTCCACCATGGCACCCGGGTCCGTTTACAAGAACCCTGCCAACGGCCGGAACGAAGTCATTGTGGCCAACATTAGGCGGACCGCTGTCCTGATCGGCGATTCCCAGTCCGAACCTGAAGCCGGTTGGCCGCGCCAGGGACTGGCCGCCATCGGCTACAACGTTTTCTTCTGCGGCCGCGGCGGCACCGGCTTTGTTGCCTCGAACGGCAAGACCGGCAACTACATCGATGCCCTGCAGCGCGGCGACTGGCAGCTCCCCTATGGTTCACCGGGGCTTGTGGTCATCCAGGGCGGCGGGAACGATGCCGCACGCGGAGCAACTGACGCCCAGATCGTGGCCAACGCAGAACGCCTGATCTCGTCGCTGAAGCAGCGCTATCCTGGGGCTAAATTCGCCATGATCGGCACCCTGGCCCGCGGCATCAATTACGGCGGCGCCCGCCGGTCGCAGGTGGATGCCCTGCTCGGCACGGTGGCGGCCAAGCACTCGATTCCGTTTGTCAGCGTGGGTGACTGGCTGACGAAGTACAACCTGGCCAAGGATCTGGCTGACGGCGTGCACATGAACAATGTCGGCCACAAGGCACTGGGTGGCCTGCTGGCCACAAGGCTGCAGGAACTGGGGCTAAAGGCTCCGCCTGAGCTGGCCACTTCGGCGTTGCCGCTCGGTTGAGCAGGGCCTCCCGACTTTACCGACTGTCCACGTATTAAACTGTCCACGTATTAAAAGGAGCCGGTGCCCACCCCCTGCAGGGGTGGGCACCGGCTCCCTTAGTTATGCAGCTGCCTTAGGCGACTTCGGGCGGCAGCATCAGCCGCGCGCCCGGAATGGCGTGGAGCAGCGCCTTCGTGTAGTCCCGCTGCGGATCATCGAAGACGTCATCCGTTGAACCGGTCTCAACCAGCTTGCCCTTTTCCATGACGCACACGTGGTCCGCGATCTGGCGGACCACGGCGAGGTCGTGGGTAATAAACAGGTAGGTCAGGCCCAGCCGTGACTGCAGGTCGGCGAGCAGGTTCAGCACCTGTGCCTGGACCAGCACGTCGAGGGCGGAGACCGCCTCGTCGCAGATGATCACTTCCGGATCGAGTGCCAGTGCACGCGCGATGGCCACGCGCTGCCGCTGGCCGCCTGAGAGTTCGTTCGGGTACCGCTGCATGGTGGACTGCGGTAGCGCCACCTGGTCCAGGAGCTCGCGGACTTTCTTCTCGCGGCTGGCTTTGTCCCCGATCTTGTGTGTCCGCAGCGGCTCCTCGATGGTCCGGAAGATGTTGTACATCGGGTCCAGGGAGCCGTACGGATCCTGGAAGATCGGCTGTACGCGGCGGCGGAAAGCGAAGATCTCCTTGGTGTTCAGCGTGGAGGTGTCTACTCCGTCGAACACAATCTTGCCGGAGGTGGGCTTCTGCAGGTTCAGCACCATCTGGGCCACGGTGGACTTGCCGGAACCCGACTCCCCCACGATCGCCGTCGTGGTGCCACGCTTGACACTGAAGGACACGTCGTCGACGGCGGTGAAGTCGGTCGACTTCCCGAAGCCGGAGCGCAGCTTGAACACCTTGCGGAGGTTCTGGATCTGCAGCACGTCTTCGGTCATGGTCGGCTCGACGACGACCGGCTCGCCCTGAGCGAGCAGCTCGTCCGATTCGACACCGAGCTCCTTGGCTACCTGGATGCGCCGTGATGCCAGTGACGGTGCCGAGGCGACGAGGCGCTGCGTGTACGGGTGCTGCGGGTTCTGCAGCAGCTCCAGCGACGGACCCGCTTCCACCACGTTGCCCCGGTACATCACCACAACCTTGTCCGCGCGTTCCGCTGCGAGGCCCAGGTCGTGCGTGATGAGGAGCACTGACGTGCCCAGTTCCGAAGTCATCGTTTCGAGGTGGTCGAGGATCTGGCGCTGGACGGTGACGTCCAGTGCGGACGTGGGCTCGTCTGCGATGAGCAGTCGCGGCTGGCAGGACAGTCCGATGGCGATCAGCGCGCGCTGGCGCATGCCGCCGGAGAACTCGTGCGGGTACTGCTTTGCCCGGCGTTCGGCGTCGGGAAGGCCCGCCTGGGAGAGAACCTTCGCGACGTCGGCCGGTCCGCAGGGACGGCCGTTGGCGCGCAGCGTTTCCTTGACCTGGTAGCCGATCTTCCAGACCGGGTTGAGGTTGGACATCGGGTCCTGCGGGACCATGCCGATGGTGTTTCCGCGCAGCTCGATCATGCGCTTTTCCGAGGCATGGGAAATGTCCTCGCCGTCGAGCAGGATCTGCCCGCCGGAGACCCGGCCGTTGCCGGGCAGCAGGCCGATGGCGGCCAGCGCCGTCGTCGACTTTCCGGAGCCCGATTCCCCCACAATCGCGACGGTTTCACCGGGCATGATGGTCAGGTGGGCGTTCCGGACGGCCTGGACCTCGCCGGAACCGGTCTTGAAGGAAATGGCGAGGTCGCGGATTTCCAGGAGCGGCTTGTCGGCCAGCGCGGCCTCCCTGATTCTGACATCGGAAGTTGTCATGATTGCCTCGTTCATCGTTGACGGCTCTTCGGGTCGAGGGCGTCGCGCAGGGCGTCGCCGAGCATGATAAAGCTCAGGACGGTGACGGACAGCGCCATGGCGGGGTACAGAAGGATGGCCGGGTTGGTGCGGACGGACGACCTGGCGGCGGCGATGTCGTTGCCCCAGGACATGATGCTGCCGGGCAGCCCGATGCCGATGAAGGACAGCGTGGATTCCGCCACGATGAAGACGCCGAGTTCCATAGTGGCCAGGACGATGATCGGTGCGAGCGCATTCGGCAGCACGTGCCGGACCAGTGAGCCAATGCGCGAGACGCCCAGCGAGCGGGCAGCAGTGACGAAGTCGGCGTTGCGCACCTCGATCACGGCGCCTCGGGTGATGCGCGCCATCTGCGGCCAGCCCAGGGCCACGAGTATCAGGACCACTGTCCAGACGCCGCGGTTGTCACGCATGAACGGAAGCTGCGAGACCACCAGTGCACCCAGGACCAGCGGGAGGGCGAAGAAGATGTCCCCGAGACGGGCAATCACACCATCGATCCAGCCGCCGTAGAAGCCCGCGAGGGCGCCGAGGGTGACCCCGATGATAACGACGAAAAGCACGGAGAAGACGCCCACCATCAGCGACGCCTGGGTGCCGTGGATGATGCGGGAGTACACATCGCAGCCCTGGAACGTGAAGCCGAGCGGGTGCCCTGCTCCGGGAGCCCCGTCGGAGTTCGCCAGTTGGCAGTTGTTGTTGGGCTCCACCTGGGTGAACAGGCTTGGGAAGAGCGCCACAAGGATGATCAGCGCGATCATCACAGCGGAGATGATGAACAGCGGACGACGGCGGAGCTTGCGCCAGGCGTCTGCCCAGAGGCTCAGCGGTGCCTGGTCTGTTTTGAGCGAGTCCGTTGCGAGCAAAGGGGTCTCCTCCACGGGGGCAACGAAGTGCTCGATTTCGCGATTAGTTTTCATAACGGATCCTTGGATCAAGCCAGGCGTACAGCAAATCGACCAACAGGTTGGCAATGACGAAAACGAGCACCAGGACGCTGACAATCGCGACCACGGTGGGGCCCTCGCTGCGGATGACGGCCTGGAACAGCTTCTGGCCGACGCCCGGGACGTTGAAGATACTCTCCGTGACAATGGCGCCGCCCATCAGGCCGCCGAGGCTGGCGCCCAGGTAGGTGATGACCGGAATCATTGAGTTGCGCAGGATGTGGGTGACCACGACGCGCGGCCGTGACAGGCCTTTCGCGGTGGCGGTGCGAACATAGTCGGCATTCATGTTCTCGATGACCGAGGCACGCGTGAGCCGCAGGACGTAGGCGAATGAAACCAGCCCAAGCACCGTGGCAGGAAGGATCAGGTTGCCCCAGTCCGCGGTGGCGCCGACAGTCGGCTTGGCCCAGCCGAGCTGAACACCCACCAGCAGCTGCAGGACGAAGCCGAGCACAAAGGTGGGGATGGCGATGACCACCAGGGACGCGATAAGCACCGTCGCATCGAACACCTTGCCCTTGCGGAGTCCGGCGATGAGGCCGAAGGTCACGCCGAAGACAGTCTGGATAATGAGGGCTTCGACGGCCAGCATGACGGTGACGGGGAAGATCCGGCCCAGGGACGCCGCGATGGGCTGGCCGGTGAAATCGACGCCGAGGTTGAAGGTGAACAGGTTCTTGAGGAAGAGCCCGTACTGCACCCAGAACGGCTGGTCGAGGTTGTATTGCTGGCGGAGTTGCGCGATGACGGCTTCGCTGGGGGGACGGTCGCCGAACAGCGCACGGATGGGGTCCCCGGGAAGGGCGAAGACCATGAAGTAGACGAGCAGCGTGGTTCCGATGAAGACCGGAATAATCTGCAATAGGCGCCGGAGAATGTACTGGATCACAGCAACGTCTCCTGAGCGTTTGTGGGGCTAAGGGGGTTCATGTAGGACAGCTTTCGTGCCGGTTCCAAGGCTATGGGGGCCCGGCTTATGGCCGAACCCCCACTAGCTTTTGACGTGGATTTGTTCCGAGGACTACTTGGCGGTGATGGCCCAGTACTGCAAGACACCGTTCCAGCCGGAGTCAACGTTGCTGACGTTCTGGCTCCAGACGGCCTGGCGTGCCTGATACCACAAGGGCAGGTTGGGGAGATCCTGGAAGAGGATCTCCTGGGCCTGGGTGAACTTCTTATTGGCGTCATCCGTGGACTTCGCGGCCAGGCCTTCGGTGAGCAGCTTGTCGAACTCGGGGTTCGTGTAGGCCTCGTAGTTGGCGCTGGCCCCAGTCTTCAGGACAGGGCCCAGGAAGTTGAACAGCGACGGGTAGTCTGCCTGCCAGCCCGCTCGGGTCAGGCCCGGCAGATTCTTGGCGGTGCGCAGCTTCAGGATCTCGGCGAACTTGGCGAAGGGCTGGCCTTCGGCCTTGATGCCCAGGTTGTTCTTGAAGTTGTTGGCAACAGCGTCGATCCATTCCTTGTTGCCGCCGTCGGTGTTGTAGGCAAGCTGCAGGGTCTTGTCAGCCGGCCACGGGCTGATGGCATCCGCCTTCGTCCAAAGCTCCTTGGCCTTGGCGGCGTCAAACTTGAGGACATCTGAGCCGGCAACATTGTCGTCGTAGCCGTCAACAGCCGGGGACGTGAAGTCCTTCGCCGGGATGCGGGTGCCGGAGAAGATGACCTTGGTGATCTCTTCGCGGTTGATGGCCATGGAGAGGGCCTGGCGGCGGAGCTTGCCCGCTTCGCCCTGGAACTCGGGCAGGTAGCCCGGGATGTTCAGGGTGG
The DNA here is from genome assembly GCF_018613775.1 of Arthrobacter sp. ISL-69. Taxonomy (NCBI): domain Bacteria; kingdom Bacillati; phylum Actinomycetota; class Actinomycetes; order Micrococcales; family Micrococcaceae; genus Arthrobacter; species Arthrobacter sp. ISL-69. The sequence continues at coordinate 409,887 of NZ_JAGGPO010000018.1, read as the reverse complement.
CGTTGCCTGCATACGGCTTGTTGAGGTGGTTCTCAGGGAAGTCAGTCGTGTAGGTCTTGAGGGCATCGGTCGGCAGAACGTCCGTGACATCGAGGTTGTTGGCCTGGATGTCCGTGTAGGCCGGAGCCGGATCGGTGTAGAACTTGAAGGTCACGCCGCCGTTCTTGGCAGCACGCGGACCCTGGTAGTCGGCGTTCTTGATTAGTTCGATCTGGCTGTCGTGCTGCCAGGCGCCTTCCTCGGCCATCTTGTACGGACCGTTGCCGATCGGGTTCTCGCCGAACTTCTTCGGGTCCTTGATGGCGTCCGCGGGCAGCGGCATGAAGGCCGAGTAGCCCAGGCGCAGCGGCCAGTCGGCCTCAGGCTGTGCCAGCTTGACCGTGATGGTGGAATCGTCCTTGAGGACCAGGCCCGAGAGAGTCTGCGCGGTGGGGGCCGGGACGTCGATGTCCTTGCCGTCCGCGCCCTTCTCGGTCTTGGTGGCACTGACGGCGTCGTAGCCCTCGATGGATTCGAAGAAGCTGCTGTTGTTCTGGGCGTTGGTGCTCAGCGCGGCGAAATTCCAGGCATCAACGAAGCTCTTGGCCGTTACGGTCTCGCCGTTGGTGAACTTGCCGCCTGACTTCACCTTGATGGTGTAGTTCTGGCCGTCCGCGGATTCGATGGACTCGGCCAGCGCGTTGACCGACTTGCCGCTGGGGTCGTAGCTGCGCAGGCCCTCGAACAGGAGCTCAACCACGCGGCCACCGTAGACTTCGCTGGTGTCGGCGGGCATGAGGGGGTGCTGCGGTTCATTGCTGTACGCGGTGATGACCTTGTTGGGGTCGCCGGCAGCCTGGCTGCCACCGTCAGTGGCGCCGCCTGCGGCGCCGCATCCGGTCAGGGCCAGGGCTGCGATGGCAACCATGCCCAGTGCTTTGGAAGTGCGCGAAAAACGCATTCCGCCTCCTATGAGTTGTGGGAGTTGAGTGGGGAAAATTGTGTTTTCCCTGCAGGCCCAGGCACAGAGGTGTCCTGTGACGTGGCATACATAAGTGAGTAGCCTAACCCCAACATGTCCAGATAATGGAACCCTGTTGCCAAACCGTGACCGGGTCACAATTTGACCATTCGAGTCAACTCGGGCGTATTTCAAGTCACATGTTACTCACTGGTATGCTGCCCGTGACGAGACGAACGCTACTCCACTCCACTCGCCAGCAACTGTGCCCGCAACTCCCTGCGCTCACGCTGTTTTTCGGGGTCCGGCAGGGGCACCGCAGCAAGGAGGCGCTGCGTGTAGGGCTCCTGCGGGTTGCGCAGGATCTGGTCCCGGGAGCCCTGCTCCACGATCCTGCCCCGCTGCATCACGCAAATCCGGTCGGCCAGCACGTCGACCACTGCCAGGTCGTGTGTCACGAACAGGCAGGCAAAGCCGAGGTCCTTCTGGAGGTTCTGGAACAGTTCAAGCACTTTTGCCTGCACGGACACGTCCAGTGCCGACGTCGGTTCGTCCGCCACCATCAGCTTCGGTTTGAGCGACAGTGCCCGCGCGATGCCCACGCGCTGCTTCTGCCCGCCGGACAGCTCATGCGGGTAGCGGTTGCGGTAACTCCTCGGGAGCTCAACCTGGTCAAGTAGGGCCTCGATCCGTTTCTGCAGCCCGCTTCCCTTGGCCTCCCCGGCAAGGAACATGGGTTCGCCGATGCTCTCGCCGATCGGAAGGCGGGGATTCAACGACGACGACGGGTCCTGGAACACCATGCCGATGTGGCGCCGGACCTGGTGCAGCTGCTTCCCGTTCTTTTTGGCGGCGGAAATGTCCTGGCCCACCACCCGCATGGTGCCGGCTGCGACAGGAAGCAGCCCCACGGCGGCCCTGCCGATGGTGGTCTTGCCCGAGCCTGATTCGCCCACGAGACCCACAACTTGGCCGGGGTAGATCACGAGGTTTGCACCCTCCACGGCCCTGAAGGCCGGTACGCGGCCCTGCTTGGGGTATTCGATGGCTACATCCGTGAGTTCCAGGACCGGTTCGCCCTGGGGCCGTTCCGCGGCTGCGGCAGCCAGCGCCGCAGCGTTCTCACGCTCGCGGCGGACCAGGTCGTCGTGGTCCACTGACTCCAGTTCAGCGTGCGTGACGGCAGCCAGCGCGGCTGTGACGTCCACTTCGGCGCCCTGGTCCGCACCGCCCTGGCCGAGGTGCGGCACTGCTGCCAACAGTGCCTGGGTGTATTCATGCCGGGGGTTGCGGAAGACCTGCTCGGCCGTTCCCGTTTCAACAATCAGCCCCCGCCGCATGACGGCGATCCGGTCTGCCAGGTCCGCCACCACGCCCATGTCATGGGTGATGAGCACAATGGCGCTGTCCAGCTTGTTCCGCAGGTTGCGCATGAGATCCAGGATCTCGGCCTGGACGGTGACGTCCAGGGCCGTGGTGGGCTCATCGGCAATCAGCAGTTTGGGGTCACAGGACAGCGACTGCGCGATCATGGCCCGTTGCCGCTGGCCGCCCGAGAGCTGGTGGGGGTAGGACTTGAACGCCTTTTCCGGGTCCGGCAGTTCCACGAGTTCCAGCATCCGCAGGGCACGTTCCCTGGCCTGGTCCGGTGAAACTTCATTGTGGAGCCGCACCGTCTCAACAATCTGCGCCCCGACCGTGTACACAGGGTTGAGGGCGGTCATGGGCTCCTGGAAGATCACGGCCACATCCTTGCCGCGGACCTCCCGGATGTTGGCGGCATTGGCGCCGAGGAGCTCCTTGCCCGAGAGGCGGACGCTGCCGGATACCCGGCTGTTGCTGGGCAGGAGACCCAGCAGGGCCATGGAACTGGCGCTCTTGCCGGAGCCGGACTCCCCCACGATGGCAAGGACTTCCCCGGCACGAACCTCATAATTCAGGCCGATGGCGGCGGGCACCCATTTTTTGTCCACGCCGAAGTCGACGCTGAGATCGCGGACCTCGAGGACTACCGCTCCCTTGACGGGCTCCTGCACCGGGGCGGTGTCCTGGTTCGGGGTGATGTTGTCAGTCATGACGGGTTCCCTTCCGCCCAAGCCACGCCAGCACCGGAGATTAGTGCTGTGGCCTGGAATCCTGAATTATTGGGGGCATGAGCAGTGTGCCGCACGCCGGAAATGTTGAAGTCTTCAAAGCCCGCACGAACAAATGGTTCGCCTGGCTTTCCTGGCTGGTCGCCGCCGTCGGCCTTGTTGTCACTGCGGCGGCCGGCGGGCCGGCAGCGCTGCTGGGTACGGGCCCGCTGCTGCTGATCGGTTTTCTCGGCTGGCTGCTGTTCTGGATGCCCTCCGTGGTGGTGCACGACGGCGGCATCACCTTGGAGAATCCGTTCCGCTCCATAGACGTCCCGTGGGCCGCCCTGGTGAACGTCGATACCCGGTACGCCCTGACGCTGGTCACACCGGCCAGGAGCTACGCCTCCTGGGCTGCCCCTGCGCCGGGCATCTGGGGTGGCCGGAACGCCCGCCCTGAGGATCTCAAGGGCCTTCCTTCCGCGACCTACGGACCCGGACAGTCCGTTCGCCCGGGTGACCTGAAAACAACTGACTCCGGCCAGGCAGCCCGGCTGGTTCGCAGCCGTTGGGAAGAGCTGGTCGAAGCCGGCACCCTGGACGCCGGAAATGCCGAGACCACGGCTGTCAGCGTGACATTTCGCTGGACGGCGATCGCCACCACCGTGGTGCTCCTTGCCGCCAGCTACTGGGGGGTCGCAGTTCCGTAGGGCGGATGCCCGGACAGCCCGCATTCAGTCGCCCGCAGTCCCGTCGGCCGCCGCAGCGCGTGCCTTCCCGGGCTCGGCAGCGGGCTTCACATCCGTGGCTTTCTTGGCGTTGAATTTCTTCTGCCGCGGATCGAACGCGTCCCGCAGGCCATCGCCGATGAAGTTGATGCTGAGGCAAATCAGCACAATGAAAATACCCGGGAACCAGAACAGCCACGGGCGGGTGGCAAATGCCTCCTGGTTTTGCGAAATGAGCAGGCCCAAGGAGGTGTCGGGTGCCTTCACACCGACACCGAGGTAGCTCAGGGCCGTTTCCAACAGAATGGCCGCCGACATTGTCAGGGTGACATTAACGATCAGGACGCCGATTGCATTGGGCAGGATGTGTTTGAAAATGATCCTGGCATTGCTGGCTCCCGAAATGCGTGCCGCATCCACGAACTCCCGTTCGCGCAGGGTGAGGAATTCTCCGCGCATCAGGCGCGCGAGGCCCACCCAGCTGACAAGGCCGAGGAAGATTCCAAGGATCAGGATGCCATTGGTGGACGCGAAGCCGGAAAACCAGCCGCCCTGGTCCCTGCGGTTGACGGACTGGGCCACCACCGCGGCGAGCAGCAGCACGGGGATGATGATGATGACGTCGGTGATGCGCATCAGCACGGCTTCCACCCAGCCGCGGAAGTACCCGGACAGTCCGCCAATGACGGTGCCCAGCAGTCCCGCGATGGCGCCGATCAGGATCATGATGATGATCGACTGTTGCGCTCCGCGCATGGTCATCGCGAAGAGGTCACGGCCGATCCGGTCCTGCCCGAACGGGTGTTCGCCCCAGGCAGGCGGCCAAAGCGAAGCGGTCGGAACACCGTCGTTGACGAGCGGGGAGACATCAAGGTGGTCGTACTTCCACCAGCCCGGAATCCCGGCCCAGCCCACTGAGCTGAAGGCCATGATGAAAATGACCGCGAAAATGAACAGTCCGGCTATTGCCCCGCTGTGGCCCAGGAACCGCTTGCGGACAATCTGCCCCTGGCTCAGGCCCTTCGCCTCCGGCTCAAAGGAAGCTCCCGGCGGCCGGGGGTGCGAGTGCTCGGCGAGGAACTCTTCCTGCTGGGTTGGCTGGCTCATGCCTTAATCCTTACGCGGGGATCGAGTGCGGAATACGCAAGGTCTGCTATCAGGTTGAACACCATCGCGGTCACAGCCACGCAGACGAAAACGCCCATCACGGGGTTCGGATCGATGTGCACGATTCCGTCCAGGAACAGGAACCCCATGCCCCGGACGGAGAACACTGTCTCCGTAATGACGGCGCCGCCGATGAGGGCGCCGATATCGAAGGCAACGATCGTCGCGATGGGGATCAGTGCGTTGCGGAACGCGTGTCCCATCACCACGGACCGTTCGGAAAGACCCTTGGCGCGCGCGGTCCTGATGTAGTCCATATTCATGATTTCCAGCATGGAAGAGCGCGTAAACCGTGTGTAACTGGCGAGCGAAACCAGGATCAGGGCCAGCGTCGGCAGGATCAGGTGCGTGAAGGTATCCAGCGTCAGGATCCAGAAATCGCCCTGGATGTTGGGCGTGCCGGCACCGATGGTGGCGATGGGCCGGCCCCTGACCCGGCTGTTGCTGAAGTAGCTGGGCCAGGCCTGCATGAAGCGGTCCAGAATGACGAGACCGCCGACCAGGAAGGCCGTGATTCCGGCGGCGCGCATCGACCGGCCACGGTCGTAGCCGCCCATCAGGTAGCCGGTCGCCACTCCGACACCGATCGTGGCGAGGCCCAGCAGCACGATCATGAGTGCAGTCGCCTGGTTCAGCAGTGGTTGCACGGCAAAGTACGCAACCACACCTAGTGCCACCACGATGAGCGATGCCTGCAGCGCCTTCCGGTTCTTGAGTCCGGCGACCAGGAGGGTCACGGCGAAGGCGAGCCCAACCCCGGCAATGGCGATGAGCACGGGGCCAAGGCCCGGATTGCGGAACCACTGGACCACGGAGAAGTAGACGAGGACGAGGCTGGTTGCGAGGAAAACGATGCCGCCTGAAACCAGCCGGCGGCGGGCCGCTCCGCCCACGGCCACGGCCACGATCAGGCCCGTGACGGCACCTATCCCCAGTGCCACGGGCAGCGGGATTTCGGGATTTCGGAGGAAGTCGTTAAAGCCGATGGCGCCGTATTCCTTCAGCAGCACGGCAACCCAGAAGATGGGCAGGGAGAAGAACAGGAACGCCATGAAGGTAACGCCGTAGTCGAGCGCGCTGTACTGCCGGAGCGCCGTGATGATTCCAAGGGCGATGCCGATCAGGATTGCCAGTACGGTGGCGCCGGTGACCAGCGTGAGAGTCTGCACCAGGGCGAAGCCGAGGGCTTCGGTAATGGGCTGACCTGCGATGTTCTTGCCCAGGTCGCACGAGTTGCCGAAGGGAACCAGGCACTGGGCTGCTCCCCCAAGCCACTTGAAGTAGCGGAGCGGGGCAGGTGTATCAAGATCCAGGAGCGCGCTACGGGCGTCGATGAGCTGTTGTTTGTTGGGGGCGCTGCTGGCGCGGAATTCCTCAAGCGGATCCCCTGACGACGCTGTCAGGAGGTACACGAGGAATGAAGCCCCGAGAAGTATCAGTGCGGCCGTGATCAGCCGCCGGACGATGTACGTCACCATGGTGCAAAGCCTCTATATCCGGGCCGGGATCGTACCGGACCCATCGCAGAATCAGGCCGGCTTTCCGAATGAGGTGGGCGGAAGGCCGGCAGAATGCCGGTGGCGGCGAAGGCGCCGGGACGCTACTGCTTTTGTCCCGGCGCCTTCACCTGTAGTTCGCTCGCTGAGCGGGGGCTTTACTTCTCTGCCCACTCCCAGAAGTTCCACCAGACACCGGTCTGGTTCGGCATGAACTTCACACCGGTGATGCGGTCGCTGTAGGCGTCCACACCGACGGACTGGAAGAGCGGAAGACCGTAAGCGGAATCCCAGATCTTCTTGTCGATCTCCTTGCTGAGGTCATCCTGCTTGGCGCGGTCCGTCGTGACGATCAGCTCGTCCATCAGCTTGTCGGCATCAGGATCAGAGAAGACGTTGAAGTTCGAACCGTTGCCGCTGCGGAAGATCTGCGGTACGCCGGAAACGCCGACGCCCGGGTTGATCCAGCCGAAGATGGTGGCGTCGTAGCTGCCGTCCCCCAGGGCCTTGCCCCAGTCGGACTTGCCCAGGCCGCCGTCGACGATCTTGAAGCCGGCCTTAGTGGCCGACTCGCGGATCAGCGAGAAGGCGTCCACGCGGTTGGGGTTGTCCTTGTTGTACATGATGCGGATCTCGGGGGTCTTGCCGGCCAGCAGGGCCTTGGCGCCGTCAATGTCCACGTCCTGGTAAGCCGAGGAACCGTTGTTCTTGGCGGAATCCGCGTAAGCGGCCTGGGCCGGCACGAAGAGCTGCGAGTCCAGCGGCTTGGCCTCAGGATCGAGCTTCTTCACGATCTTGTCGACGATGTCCTTGCGCGGGACAGTCTTCATGAACGCCTCGCGGACGCTCTTCTCGGCCAGCGGACCCGAGTAGTTCAGGTCGATGTGGTCGTAGGAAAGCTGGTTGCCCTGCTCCACGGTGACGCCCTGGCTTTCGAGTGCCTTCAGCTGCTCGATGGTGTCTGCCGAGGCCTGCGGAGCGATGATGTCAGCTTCGCCGTTCTTGAGCGCCTGCACCTGCGCCGGAGCGGAACCGATGTATCGGACTGTGATTTCGTCCAGGCTCGCGTCCGGTCCCCAGTTGTAGTCCTTGTTGCGGACCATGGTCAGCGACTGGTCCTGGGTGACGCTCTTGACGATGTACGGACCGTTGGAAAGGAAGAGGCTGGGATCCGACGGCAGGGTCTTGGTGTCGAAACCGGTGTTCCAGAAGTCGGCCATGGCCTTCAGCTTCTCGTCGGCCGGCTTGGGGGCTTTCGCGTCACCCTTCGGCTTGGCCTTCAGGTAGTCCACGAGCGCCTTGGCGTCGGTAAGCCCGGCTTTTTTGGCCATAACGTGCGCAGCGATGTCGATGCCGGGACCGCCGAGGATGGTTTCCCAGTCAGCGAACGGCTTGGAGTACTTGATGGTCATGGACCGGTTGTCGTCGCCGAGTTCAGGGAAATCGGTGAGCTTGAGGCCGGTGGGGTCACCGGCGTAGGAGAAGTACTGCGTGCCCGTCTTCGCCTCTGAGTCGGCGTCGTCGTAGTAGCCGGAGAACGCTGCCCACTGCAGCAGGAGGTCGGCTGCCGTGACCGGGGTTCCGTCGGACCACTTCACGCCCTCGTTGACGGTGTACTTGACCGTCAGCGGGTCATCGGAAGTCTTTTCCATCTTGCCGAACTTCTCGTTGCGGACAACGTTCAGCTGATTGTCGATGTAGTAGAAACCCGAGTGGGTGGCATAGCTGATCTTCGAGTTGATGTCAGTGTTGCCGTCGGCAGTGTTCGGGTTGAACGTGTTGAAAGCGTTCACCTCGACCACCGTGGCTGAGCCACCCTGTTTGCCGGCAGTAGCGCTGGACGGGGTTGTCCCGCCGCTGTTGCCGGCGCAGGCGCTGAGAGCAAGCGCGGCAGCTGCCGCGACGCCTACCGCTTTGGAAATACGACCGAAGCGCATTCCGCCTCCTATGTTTCTGTGGTTTGAAAAGACCGCCGCTGTAGGCGCCGGCCAGACCGCCCATTCCCCCAGTGAGAATGTGGCTGGCCTCACATGAGCAGTAGCCTAAACCCGAAAGGTGCGCCTGTGGGACCAAAGTTGCCCATGAGTAAAGGTTGTTACCGAGCTGCAACAATGGGCCAGCTGTGCCACTTTAAATCGTTGGAGAACCTTGATGCGCAAAAGGCCGGGCGGGAACGGGGCCAATCACAGCAAAAGCCCCGATCCAAGGGAATCGGGGCTTTTGCTGTTAATGCTCAATCACTGACCTGTGGCTGTGCCTTGCGGCGCTGCCTGCTACACGTTGAAGCGGAACTCCACGACGTCGCCGTCGGACATGACGTATTCCTTGCCTTCGATGCGGACCTTGCCGCGGGCCTTCGCCTCGGCCATGGAGCCGGCCTCGATGAGGTCGTCGAAGGAGACAACTTCGGCCTTGATGAAGCCGCGCTGGAAGTCGGAGTGGATCACGCCGGCGGCCTGCGGTGCGGTGTCGCCCTGGTGGATGGTCCAGGCGCGCGTTTCCTTGGGCCCTGCCGTCAGGTAGGTCTGCAGTCCCAGGGTGTGGAAGCCGACGCGGGCCAGCTGGTCGAGGCCGGATTCGTCCTGGCCGTTCATCTCCAGCATTTCGCGGGCCTCTTCCTCATCCAGCTCGACGAGGTCGGACTCGAGCTTGGCGTCGAGGAAGATGGCGTCCGCCGGGGCAACCATGGCACGGAGTTCGTCCTGCTTCTCCGGACTGCCCAGAATGCCTTCGTCCGCGTTGAAGACGTAGATGAAGGGCTTGGCGGTCAGGAGGCTGAGCTCCTTGAGGTGCTCCATCTCCAGTTTGTCGCTCTTGACCGAGGCGAAAATGGTGTCGCCACGCTCCAGCACAGCCTGGGCCGCCTTGATGGCAGCCAGCTCGGCAGCTTCCCGCTTCTTGATCTTGACTTCTTTTTCGATCCGGGGCATCGCATTTTCGATGGTCTGAAGGTCGGCCAGGATCAGCTCGGTGTTGATGGTCTCCATATCCGAGCTGGGATCCACCTTGCCGTCGACGTGGATCACGTCGGGGTCGTCGAACACACGGACAACCTGGGCGATGGCCTCGGCCTCGCGGATGTTGGCGAGGAACTTGTTGCCCAGGCCTTCGCCTTCCGACGCACCTTTCACGATCCCGGCGATGTCCACGAAGGACACCGGGGCGGGCAGCAGACGCTGGGATCCAAAGATGGCCGCCAGCTTCGCCAGGCGGGGATCCGGCAGGTTCACGACGCCGACATTCGGCTCGATGGTGGCGAACGGATAGTTCGCGGCCAGCACCTGATTGCGGGTCAGTGCGTTGAAAAGGGTTGATTTGCCGACGTTGGGCAGTCCGACGATGCCAATAGTAAGAGCCACGAGCATTGATTCTACCGGTAATCGGTCCGGAACCCTGCGGCCGCCCGTTCCTGGTCACCGGAGCTGTTCGCCAGCGGCAGGCGCGGGTCTGCAGCATGCGGGCAGTGCGGGTCGGCAGCGTGCGGGCCCCGCGGCCGCGCGTGCGCCTGCGCTAAAAATGTCAGGGGCCCGTGCCAAAGTGAACCCATGGACGCTTTTGCACTGATACTTGCCCTACTGATGCTGATACTCGGAGCCTTGATCGGCGCCGCCTTCACCTACGTGGTGTTCCGGCGGCGGAACGTTGCCCTGGAACAGGATTTCGACGGCGTCTCGGCCCGTCTTTCGGAGGTCAGCGCCCAGTTCGCGGCAGCCGACGCCGAACGGCGCCTTTTGTCGGCACAGAACAGGGAGCTCGGCGAGTCACGCAACCAGGACGGCAGCGTCCTCCGCGCCCTGGCTCCCGTGGCGGAGAAGCTTACGGCGGTCCAGCAGCAGGTGTCCCTGCTGGAACGTGACCGGCTGGAGCAGTACGGACAGCTCGCACAGCAACTGCAGGAAGCCCGCCTCTCCGACGAACAGCTCCTTCGCTCAACCCATGCCCTCGAGTCCGCCCTGCGGTCCAACAGCGCCCGCGGCCAGTGGGGTGAAGTCCAGCTGCGGCGTGTGGTGGAAGCAGCCGGCATGCTCCGCCACGTGGATTTCCATGAGCAGCACCACAGCGCCGCGGCGGGGAACGCCCTGCGGCCCGACCTCGTGGTCCAGCTCCCGGGCGAGAAGCAGCTTGTGGTCGACGCCAAGGTGCCGCTGGCGTCCTACCTTGAAGCCCAGGACCTGGGGCCTTCCTCGGGACAGCAACAGCACGGGCACGGGCTCAACGGACAAAGTGCGCTGCTGGCAGCACACGCAAAGGCATTGAAATCCCATGTGGACGCCCTGAGCAACAAGAAGTACTGGGATATCCCGGGCAATTCACCCGAACTCGTGATCTGCTTCCTGCCTGCGGAATCCATCCTGGCCGCCGCCCTGGCAGCTGATCCCGGTCTCCTGGACTATGCCCTGAACAAGAACGTGGTGCTCGCTTCCCCCGGCACCCTGCTGGCCGTACTGAAGTCGGTGGCGTTCACCTGGCGCCAGGACGTGCTGACGGACAGTGCCCGGGAGCTGTTTGAGCTGGCCCGGCAGCTCTACGAGCGCATGGGAACACTCGGCGACAACGTGACCAAGCTGGGGTCTTCCCTCAAGACCTCCGTTGACCGCTACAACTCGATGGTCGGGACGCTCGAAGCACGCGTCCTGCCCACGGCCCGAAAGCTCAACGCCCTCGAAGCCGAGGGGCTGACCACGCCGCCCGCCATCGAAGTGACCACGCGCTCAGTGGCCGCCCCCGAACTCCAGTCGGAGGAATCAGCCGCGTAGTCGCGCCAGGGACAGAACCCCGGAGGGGTCAGGCCCGCGCCTTGTTTCCGCCCAGGGCGCGGGTCACGTCTCCGGATTTCTTCAGCGTCGCCCGCAGCTCCTTGGGCAGGGAGAAGAGAAGGTCTTCCTCCGCTGTGACCACTTCCTCCACGGCGCCGTAGCCGTAGTCCGCGAGGAGCCGCAGCACGTCCTTGACCAGCACTTCCGGAACGGATGCACCAGAGGTGACCCCAACAGTGGCGACACCTTCGAACCAGGCCTCGTCCACTTCGTTGGCGAAGTCAACGCGGTAGGAGGCTTTTGCACCGTATTCCAGGGCAACCTCCACAAGGCGGACGGAGTTGGAGGAGTTGGCGGAGCCCACCACGATGACCAGGTCGGCCTGCGGGGAAATCTTCTTGATGGCCACCTGGCGGTTGGTGGTGGCGTAGCAGATGTCGTCGCTGGGCGGATCCTGCAGCGTCGGGAAACGCTCTTTCAGCAGCCGGACCGTTTCCATCGTTTCGTCCACGCTCAGCGTGGTCTGCGAAAGCCAGATGACCTTTTCCGGGTCCCGGACCGTCACTTTATCTACCTCGTGCGGGCCGTTGATGATCTGGATGTGCTCGGGGGCTTCACCGGCCGTCCCCTCAACTTCCTCGTGGCCGTCGTGGCCGATCAGGAGGATGTCGAAGTCGTCCTTGGCAAAGCGGACAGCTTCCCGGTGCACCTTGGTCACCAGGGGGCATGTGGCGTCAATGGTGCGAAGGCCACGGTCCTCGGCCGACTGCACTACCGCGGGCGACACGCCGTGGGCCGAAAAAATCACCAGGGCGCCTTCGGGGACCTCGTCGGTCTCGTCAACGAAGATGGCACCCTTTTCCTCGAGGGAGCTGACCACGTGAACGTTGTGGACGATCTGTTTGCGGACGTAGACCGGCGGACCGTAGTGTTCCAGCGCCTTCTCAACGGCGATAACGGCCCGGTCCACTCCGGCACAGTAGCCGCGGGGAGCCGCGAGCAGGACCTTTTTGGGGCCTGACACCGGAGCCGCTGCCAGTACGTCCTCAGGCGAACGGCGCCTCCGCGGAATGGAAGGCATGGGGATGGAGACAGCTGAGGTGGTCATTGTTCAATGCTACCGGGAACGCAGGGCACGGCCTGCGCCGGCAACAACGCGGAAAATGACGCCGGCCACGACGAGGACGGCCCCGGCGATGAGCGTTGCCAGGATCCACTGCCCGAACCGGTCGGAGGACGCGGCGACGAATTCGCTTTTGAAGATGTCCGCCACCTCATTCCCGCTGGCTGTTCCGGCAACCGCGAGGCCAACTGCATCTGCGCCCAGTTTCCAGACCGCCGCCAGCACCAGCCCTCCGGCCCCCGCCCCCACCAGCACGGTCCAGCGCCGGCGTGCGGCAATCAGGCCAAGCAGCAACGCGATTGCCGCTCCCGCGGCCAACGCATAACCCATGGGCGCGTAGGCCGACACCTGGTCCACGAGTTGCCGCTGGCTTGGCTGCCCAATGTCGATCAGCGTCTGTTCCGGCGCCTCCACCGGCACTTTGGTTACGTCCGAAATCTGCTGGGTCAGCAGGCCCACCAGGGGTGCCACATCCAGGGTGAGGGTCGTGGACGGCTCGGCCTCCGACGGGGCGGTTCCGGAAGCCGTGAAGTTGAGGCGGTGGCTCTTCCTCAGCGTTTCCTCCCACGCCGCGGGGTAGCCGGGAAGCGTTGTCAGGGATTTGGCGGCTGAATCCAGGATCGGCTGCACCAGTTCCGCGAACGGTTCAGGAATCTGGCCGGTCGGATCGATGCTGCCAACCGCGGCGGATGCCAGCCTTTGTTGGAAGACAGAGTCCTTGCCCAGCGGAGCGGCGAGGGAGACAAAACCGTCCTCCTGCACAATGTTCCGGTCCACCCAGATGGCGGGAACGGCGACGGCGGCCAGCAGCAGTCCAAGGATGACGGCGGCAGCTGAGACAAAAGTGCGCAAGGGATTCCTAGGTTTGGTTGGCGGTACTGCCATCCTAGGGGTGCCGGCGGGGAAGCAAAAATGTCGGCGGACAGTGGTAGAGCTATGGATAGAGTTGATTCGGTTTGATGCCATTCCGTTTTGATGCACTGCCACCCGCAAAGGATTCCCATGCCCAAGGCTCCCACCCCGTCACGGTTCGCCCGTGGCTGACAACATGCCCGCGGCAACCACGGTTCCTGCGACGGCTGCCGAAACCAGCCCGGACAACCCTTGGCCCTTGCAGCTTCTGTCCCAAAAACTCAAAGCCCACATCGACCGGACCCCCTCGGCATGGGTCGAAGGCCAGGTCATCGAGCTGAACCGCCGCGGCGGCAGTGCCTTCATGACGCTCCGGGATGTTGACGCCGAAACCTCCCTACCGGCGTCCATCTGGTCGAATGTCCTGGACCGCCAGGAGGTTCCCCTGGAGCGGGGCTCCAGGGTGGTGGCACTCCTGAAGGCAGAGTTCTGGCTCAAGACCGGACGCATCAACATGTCGGTGAAGGACATCCGGCCGGTAGGGCTCGGAGACCTGCTGGCGCGGATCGAGCGGCTCCGCCACGCGCTTTCCATGGAAGGCCTTTTTGCGGATTCCCGGAAGAAACGTCTGCCGCTCCTCCCCCACCGGATCGGACTCATCACCGGACGCGACTCCGATGCCAAAAAGGACGTGCTTCGCAACGCCGCGCTCCGGTGGCCAGCCGTCGAATTCGACGTCCGGGAAGTGGCAGTGCAGGGAAATACCGCTGTGTCCCAGATCATTGGCGCGCTGCGCGAACTCGATGCGGATCCCCACGTTGACGTCATCGTCATCGCCCGCGGCGGCGGCGCTTTGGAGGACCTGCTCCCCTTCAGCAACGAGGACCTGATCAGGGCAGTGTCCGGCGCGTCCACACCCGTGGTCAGCGCGATTGGGCACGAGGCGGACCGGCCCATCCTCGACGACGTCGCCGACCTCCGGGCCTCCACGCCCACGGATGCCGCAAAGAGGATCGTTCCCGACGTCGCGGAAGAACTCACCAGGGTTCGGCAGGCCCGCGACCAGCTCAGGCGCGGTGTTACGCGGCTGGTGGAACGTGAATCCGACCGGATGGCCTCCCTGCATTCGAGGCCTGTCCTCGCTTCGCCGGAAGTCATGGTCAGCTCCAGGGCCGAAGACGTTGCACGACTCAGCAGCCGCTCACGCGCCGCCATCAGCACCGCAGTACTGAGGGCCGCCGACCAGGTCGTCCACCTCCGCAACCAGGTGCGCTCCCTCTCACCGCAGCAAACGCTGGACCGCGGCTACGCCGTGGTGCAGGTGGCCGGCGCAGACCAGGCAGCGGATACCCGGAAGGCCGTCGTGCGGCACCCGTCGCAGGCACCGGAGGGCTCCGAGCTTTTCGTACGGGTTGCAGGCGGCAGTTTTTCGGCCCGGTCCTCCGGCGGCCAACAGATTTCCGACAACTGAATCAGCGCGGTGCCGGACAAACACCGGAACCGCCCAGTCCACTTACCACCAGCAGGGAGAAGCACATTGGCAGCAGAACAGAAACCGAACGCGGACATCGAAGGGCTGAGCTACGAGGAGGCCCGCGAACAGCTCGTGGGCGTGGTAGGCAAGCTCGAAGCCGGGGGCGCCAGCCTTGAGGACTCACTCGCGTTGTGGGAGAGGGGCGAAGCGTTGGCCAAGCGCTGCGAGGAATGGCTCGAAGGCGCCCGCAAGCGGCTGGCTGCGGCCAGGAACCAGGCCGGGCCGGAGTCTTAATCCGCCCCAGGCCGGAGTCTTAGTCCGCCCCGGGCCTTAGGCCGCCCGGGTCCCGGGCCGCCCGATCAGGACCTTTCCACCATGCTACGTTCCAAAGCAACGTCGAACTCGGCGGCGGGCCAATCCAGATGGAGGTCTTCCATGGCGTGTAGCAGCAGCTGCTGCACGGCGATGCGCGCGTACCATTTCTTGTTTGCCGGGACCACATGCCAGGGCGCCACCTCAGTGTGCGTCTTGTCAAAGGCCACCTGGTATGCGGCCATGTAGTCGTCCCAGAAAGCTCGCTCCTTCAAGTCGCCGCTGCCGTACTTCCAGTGCTTCGAGGGATCATCCAGCCGCGCGAGCAGCCGGGCCTTCTGTTCATCCCGGCTGATGTTCAGCATCACCTTGACGATCCGCGTACCGGAGGCCGCCAGCCTGGCTTCAAATTCGTTGATCGCGGTGTAGCGCCGCTCCAACTCTTCCGGGGATGCCCAGCCGCGGACCCGGTGGATGAGTACATCCTCGTAGTGGGACCGGTCGAAGACACCCACCATCCCGGCCGCGGGGACTTCCTTCTCAATCCGCCAGAGGAAGTCGTAGCTTTTTTCCTCGTCGGTGGGCGCCTTGAACGCCTTGAGCTGCACACCCTGCGGGTCCATGGCACCCACGACGTGGGCCACGATGCCGCCTTTGCCCGCGGTGTCCATGGCCTGGAGGATCAGCAGGATGCGCTTGCTGCCGCCAAACTTGGCTTCGGCGAACAGCTTCTCCTGAAGCGTGGCGAGTTTGCCGTCGAGTTCGGAAAGAAGGGCTTGCCCGTCCGCTTTGCCGCCCGGATATCCCGGTGTGGAATCAGCGTCCACATCCGCGAGCTTGAATCCGTCACCCGCTGAGAGGGTCCCTGCGGGCGATTTTTTGAACGTTTCGATGCCTGCCATGAGTAGCCTTCCGCCGATGTGCCACCAGTCCGGAGCACCGCCTCAGGCGGTTCCCTCCGGCTGCCGCCGCCCGGGATCCACCGGGCGGCGTTGCTGCCATCAGGCTAGTTCCCTTGGTACCGGCTCAGGAAGTCCCCCATGCGGCCAATTGCCTCTTCGATGTCCTTAACGTTGGGCAGGGTGACCATCCGGAAGTGGTCCGGCCGGACCCAGTTGAAGGCGCGTCCGTGGGAAACGAGGATCTTCTGGTCGCGGAGGAGGTCCAGGACGAACTTTTCGTCGTCGCGGATGTGAAAGACCTCGGGGTCCAGCTTGGGGAACAGGTACAGTGCTCCCCTAGCCTGCTGTGTGCTAACGCCGGGGATGGCGTTGAGCAGGTCGTAGGCCTTGTTCCGCTGTTCCAGCAGGCGCCCGCCGGGCAGGATCAGGTCGTTGATGCTCTGGTATCCACCCAAAGCCGTCTGGATGGCATGCTGCGCCGGCACGTTGGCGCAGAGGCGCATGTTGGCCAGCAGGCTGATGCCTTCGAGGTAGTCGGCGGCGTCCTTCTTCGGCCCGGAAATCGCCATCCAGCCCGCCCGGTAGCCGCACACCCGATACGCCTTGGACAGTCCGCTGAAGGTCAGGCACAGGACGTCGTCGCCGGTGAGGCCGGCAAGGTTCACGTGAACGGCGTCCTCGTACAGGATCTTCTCGTAGATTTCATCCGCGAAAAGCACCAGCCCGTGCTTTTCGGCCAGGGCCACGATCTTCTTGAGCGTCTCTTCGGGATACACCGCACCGGTGGGGTTGTTCGGGTTGATTACCACGATTCCCTTGGTGCGCGGGGTGATCTTGGATTCGAGGTCCTCCAGGTCCGGCTGCCAGCCTGACTCCTCATCGCAGAGGTAGTGCACCGGCCGGCCGCTTGCGAGGGCCACGGAGGCGGTCCACAGCGGATAGTCCGGCGTGGGGATAAGGACCTCGTCGCCGTCGTCGAGGAGCGCCATGAGCGACATGGTGATGAGTTCACTGACGCCGTTGCCGAGGTAGATGTCATCCACGTGGATGTTCTGGATCCCGCGGGTCTGGTAGTACTGCGACACGGCGGTCCGGGCGGAAAATATGCCGCGGGAATCACTGTAGCCCTGGGCATGCGGCAGGTGGCGGATCATGTCCACCAAAATGGCGTCCGGCGCTTCAAAACCAAACGGGGCCGGGTTTCCGATGTTCAGTTTGAGGATGCGGTGACCCTCTGCCTCCATCTGCTGGGCGGCCTGAAGAATTGGTCCACGGATGTCGTAGAGGACATTGTGAAGCTTGGTGGACTGCTTGAATTCTGCCATCCATCAAATATGCCATATGGCGGATGTACTTCAGCTGAGACTTGACTCACACGGGAGCGGCGTGGTGCCGCTTCGGCCAGCAGCCCAGGAAAACGACGACGGCGCCCGCCGGACCGTGAAGTCCGGAAGGCGCCGTCGGGCTTCGGCTACTTAACCAGCCCCTTGTCCTTGAGCCAGGCCGCTGCTGCGTCCTTCGGGTTTTGCTTCTGCGTGCCGCTGACGGCGCGGTTGAGGTCGATCAGGTCTTCCGTGGTGAGGATCTTGGACACGGAGTTGAGCGCTTCCTTGGCCTTGTCCGTCATCTTGGCCTTGTTGTACAGCGGCAGGACCTGCTGGGCGATGAAGTTGTTCTTGGGGTCCTCCAGGACCACCAGGTCATTGTCGGCGATGGCGGGCGTCGTGGTGTAGATGTCCGCGACCTGCACCTGATCCTCGAGCAGCGCCTTCACGGTGATGGGGCCGCCGCCGTCGCTGAACGGTTCCAGCTTCTTGGGCTCGCAGCTGTAGTTCTTCTTCAGGCCGGGCAGGCCGTACGCGCGCTCGGCGAAGGTAGCCGGGGCGCCGACCACCAGCTCGTTGCAGACCTTGGCGAGGTCTTCGATGGACTTGAGCTGGTACTTCTCGGCCGTCGCCTTGGTCACCACCATGGCGTCCTTGTCCTCGGCCTTGGAAGCCTCCAGCACGGCCAGTCCCTCGGGCAGCTTGGCCGGGAGCGCCTTGTAGATGTCGTCCGCCGACACCTCGGTGGCTTCCTTGTCCACATGCAGCAGGAGGTTGCCGCTGTAGTCGGGGATGACGTCCACGGACCCGTCCTGTACAGCCTTGAAGTACACCTCGCGGGACCCGATGTTGGGCTTGGTGCTTGCAGTCACGCCGGCCGCGTTCAGGGCACCCGCGTAGACCTCTGCAATGATCTGGCTTTCCGGGAAGTCGGCGGAACCGATCACCAGCGCCGAACCTGATCCCGAGCCGCCCGTGGCGGGCGCGCTTCCCAGGGGGTCCGACCCTCCGCCGCACGCTGACAGCGTCAGGGCAAGCCCGACGCCGGCGGCCAGACCGCCGAATGCGCGCCGGCCCAGGACTCTAGAGTGGGTTTCCTTCATGACGTACCTCCTTGAAGAACAGGCTCCGCGGACACGGGGTCTGTGAGATCAACCGGTGCCTGCTGGCTCCGGTCTGGCGTGGCAGAAACTCTCCTGGACAGGAACAGCCTCTGGAAAACGGCGAGAATCAGGTCAACGGCAATGGCCAGGCCGGCTATCAGGAGCGAACCGCCCAGCATTTGCGGAAAATCGGACAACACCAGGCCGTCGAAAAGATACCGGCCCAGCCCGCCCAGATTGATATACGCAACTACCGAAACGGTGGCGATCACCTGCAGCACGCCGGTCCGGAATCCGCCGAACATCACCGTCAGGGCATTGGGGACTTCCGCCCGGAACAGCACCTGCAGTTCAGTCATGCCCATGGCGCGGGCGGCGTCCACCACGTTCCGGTCCACGCTGGCAATCCCCGCATAGGTGCCTGCGAGCAGCGGGGGCACCGTGAGAATCACGAGGGCCCAGATCGGAGGCATCAGTCCGATGCCGGCCAGGAGGACGAAGAGAGTCAGCAGGCCAAGGGTGGGCAATGCCCGCAGCGCTCCGGCCAACGCAACAACCGCCACCCGGCCGCGGCCGGTGTGGCCGACATAGAGGCCGATTGGGACGGCGATGGCCGTGGCGATCAGCATCACATGGCCTGTGTACTGGAGGTGCTCTGCCAGCCGGAAGGGAATTCCCGTGCTACCGGCCCAGTTCAGGGGGTCCCCCAGCCAGGCGAAGGTATCCGTAAAGACATTGCTCATGTGGAGGCACCGCCTGCCCGGACATCGGACAACCGCTCCGCCGCCGAGGCGAGACCGGCCTTGTCCGTTCTTGCTGCGGCCCTGGTCCACGGCGTCAGGAGCCGTTCCAGGAGCACGAGCACCGCATCCATCACCAGTGCCAGAACCAGAATGGCGATGATCCCGACCACCACCTCGGTAATGAAGCCCCGTTGGAGGCCGGAGGTGAACAGCATCCCCAGGTTCCCGATGCCCAGCAGGGCGGCCACGCTCACCAGCGAGATGTTGCTGACCGACACCACACGCAACCCGGCGAACAGCACCGGCAGGGACAGCGGAAGATCGATCTGGACGAAACGCGCACCGGGCTTGAAGCCCATGGCAACGGCGGCCTGGCGAAGGTCGTCATCCACCGAGTCGAAAGCGTCGAGGGCGGCCCGCACCAGGAGGGCCACCGCGTAAATCGTGAGTGCCACAATCACGTTGACCGGGTCCAGGACCCTGGTCCCCAGGATTGAGGGAAGGATGATGAACAAGGCGAGGGACGGCACCGTATATAGCAGGGACGTCGCCGTGACCACCACAGAGCGCAGGGTCCTGTTTCGCCGGGCGAACTGGGCGAGCGGAATCGAGAGCAGCAAACCAAAGACCATGGGCAGGATGGCCAGCACCAGGTGCTGGCCGGCGAGTTCGAACACCCGCCCGCTGTTGGCCAGGAACCATTCCATCAGAGGGCACCCTGCCGGACCAGCCGGGCCGATTCAATGACCGCCAGCACCTCATCCGCTTTGAGGACCCCGGCAAGCCGGCCGTCTGCGTCCACGGCAACGCCCAGCCCCGAGGGCGAGGAGAGCGCCGCGTCCAGGGCCCGGCGGAGGGTTTCCCCTTTCCGGAAGAGCGATCCGCCGGGGATGAGCGCTGGTCCCGCGCCCGGGCTGGTCCAGCCCAGCGGGCGGGAATCCGCGTCCACCACGAGCAGCCAGTCGTCCGTGGCAGAACCTGCCGCGACGGCCGCCAGGTCACTATGGCTGACGGTGGGGACCTCGTGGAGGGTGACGGCGTCGGACGGGCTGAACGCGAGGTGGCGGAACCCCCGGTCCTTGCCCACGAAGGACGCTACGAAGTCGTTGGCCGGTGCGCGCAGGATTTCCTCCGGCGTAGCGTACTGCGCCAGCTTGCCGCCGGTGGCGAAGACGGCGACCTTGTCCCCCAGGACCGTGGCTTCGTCGATGTCATGGGTGACGAAAACGATGGTCTTGGCCAGGTCCCGCTGCAGCCTGAGCAACTCCTGCTGCAGTTCGTCGCGAACGACCGGATCCACGGCGCTGAAGGGTTCGTCCATCAGCAGTACGGGCGGATCTGCGGCGAGGGCGCGCGCCACGCCCACGCGCTGCTGCTGGCCGCCGGACAGCTGGGAGGGGTAGCGCTTGCCGAGCACCGAAGCGAGCCCGACGACGTCGAGCAGTTCCTGGGCGCGCTGGCGTGCCTCCGCTTTGGAGACCCCGTTCAGCCGCGGGACGGTGGCGATGTTGTCCAGCACCGAACGGTGCGGCATCAGTCCCGAGGACTGCATGACATACCCCATGGACCGGCGCAGCTGCGCCGCGGGCACGGACGTCACGTCCTTGCCGTCCACAGTGATGGTGCCGGAAGTGGGCTCCACCATGCGGTTGATCATCCGCAGGGAAGTGGTCTTCCCGCATCCGGACGGACCAACAAAAACCGTGATGAAGCCTTTGTCGATGGACATGGTCAGGTTGTCAACGGCCGGCTGCCCGCCCTGGTACTGCTTGGTGACGCTCTGGAATTCGATCATGGCTTCAGCCATTTCCCGGCTTACCTTACTGTTGGCGGCAACATCGGACGGACAAGCCAGAAGATCATAAGCTCACTGATTTTCGGCTGTAAAGCAGGTATTACACAGCGTAACCAGCGGCCCCGCCAAAGTCAGCGGTGCCGCGGTCACCGTAAGCATTCGGTGACCTGCGCCTTTTGGATGGGTGGCGGTGCCGGACGTGTCATCCTGAGCAGTCCGGCACCGCTGCGCCCTCCCCGGTGGCACGTCACCTGCGCTTGCGTTTTCCCCGCTTTCCGTCCCCGCCGGCGCGGTCAGCGGCCGCTTCCTGGCCGTACCGCTCGGCCGCCCGCTGGCTCTTGCCGGCCACCACCACCTTTTGGTGCCATTCCCGCTGGTAGGCCCTCCGGGCTGCCGCGTCATGCCGGCGGTTCAGGGCCGCAAGCTCACGTTGGAGCTTGAGATAGCTCTCCCACCGGCGCATTTCCAGTGTCCCGTCGGCGAGCGCGCCCTGGATAGCGCAGCCGGGTTCCCGGTCGTGCGCACAGTCGGCGAAGCGGCACTGGCCGAACAGCTCCTCCTCCAGGAAGCCGAACATCTCCCCCATCCCGTCGTCCGCGTCGAAGAGCCCGAACCCGCGCACTCCGGGGGTGTCCATGAGCACGGCTCCCCCGGGCAGCGGAACGAGCTCCCGGGACGTGGTGGTGTGCCTGCCCTTGCCGTCGCCCGCCCGGACCGGCCCGACCTCCTGCACGCGGTGCCCCACGAGGGCGTTGATCAGCGTGGACTTCCCGGCGCCGGAGGGCCCCAGCAGGACAAGCGTCGCGCCGGCCGGGACGTGTCCGAGCAGTTCATCAAGGCCATCGCCATGTTCCGCCGACGTGGTGACCACATCCACGCCGGCGGCCTGCAGGATGACCTTTCCGACGACGTCGTCCGCGATATCGGCAAGATCGGCCTTGGTGATGATCACCAGCGGAGTGGCCCCCGAGTCCCACGCCGCCACGAGCGTCCGCTCCAGACGGTTGTGGGTCAGCGGGCGGTCCACCGGGACCACGACCCCGACTACATCCACGTTGGCGCCCAGGACCTGGGCTTCCGAGGACGCCTCAAAGGCCCGCTTGCGGCTCAGCGCCGATTGCCGGGGCAACACGCTGATGACTGCGGGTTCCCCTACGGCGTTGGCACCGAGCCAGACCCAGTCCCCGGTGGCGGGAACCTCGCCGTGGCTCGGATAGGGCAGATGCCAGTGCTCCTCCGCCCCCGCGACCAGGACCCTGTTCCGGTCGACGCGGACCACCCGACCGGGGCTACGGCCGCCCGGCACGGGATGGGCCTCAAACAGCGCTGCCGTTGAGGTGGTGAAGCCGAACTGCACGGGACCTGCCAACGCAGGATGCCCGTGAGGCGAAGTTGAATTGTTGGTTGCTGAAAAATCTGCGGTCATCACGTGACCGGATGTTGTATTCAATGGAGAACCTCTGGTGAGGCCCCGTTGCATGGACTCCGCTGTTTGAGCCGGCCAGTGCGATTTCTGCGCGGCGATTCAGGCCCGGTGATTCAGGTGGATGCGGGTCAGGACATGCGATGGTCCGGGGCAGGATTAATGACTTTGCTGAGGCGCTTGGCGCGCAGGAATATTGCAGTCATCGTCTCCACCTCCCCTGGTTCACGGCCACGACTTCGGTGTGGGGCCGTCCGCTTCACCGACCCTACGGGCCGGCGGCTTTTCAAGGGTAAGCCGTCCGGCCCCGGCTTGGCTAGGGGTCTTGGGCGGGGCCACTGCCGGTAACCGGGCGTTCGGCCTAGAGTTGGTCTGTGACGAACCTTGAAGTGAGCCCCAGGGAAGAACTGTGCCCGCCCGGACAACCCGGAGGGTACGCCGGAAACGGCCCGTGCCTGCAGTTGTGGCCGGCACGGGAGGTCCCGCTGGGAGGAGTCCGTGCCATGAACGTCCTGCGGACGCTTCCGCAACGTGGCCTCCCCACCGTCGGCGCCTGGTGCTTCCTGGACAGCTTTGGTCCGGACCGGGTGGCCATGTCCGTGCTGCCGCATCCGCACACCGGCCTGCAGACAGTGACCTGGCCGCTCGCCGGCAACATCAGGCACCGCGACAGCGTGGGCAGCGACGTGATCGTGCGCCCGGGCGAGCTCAACATCATGACCGCGGGCCGCGGCGTCTCCCACTCCGAGTTCGCCGTGCTTCCGCACCATCAGCACGGTCAGCACGACGGCGGAACGGAGCTTCCACTGCAGCGGGGCCTTCAGCTGTGGGTCGCCCTGCCGGACGGAGAGCGCCACCGGGCCCCGGCATTCGAGCAGCACCTCGACCTTCCGGAAGTTGCCGGAACCGGCTTCACCGCAACGGTCATGGTGGGAAGCTTCGCCGGAACGACTTCACCGGCCACCATGTACTCGCCGATTGTCGGAGCAGACATCAGCTGCAGCGGCCCCGTCTCACTGCCTCTAGACCCGGAGTTTGAGCATGCAGTGCTGGTGCTCGACGGTGCGATTACCATCGACGGCCAGGACGTTCCGCCGGGTCCGCTGGGCTACCTCGGTACGGGCCGCCAACTGCTTGAACTGGACGCGCTTCCGGAGACGCGCTTCATCCTGCTCGGCGGGGAACCGTTCCAGGAAGAGCTCCTGATGTGGTGGAATTTCGTGGGCCGGACCCACGACGAGGTGGCAGAGGCGCGCCAGGACTGGGAAGCCCAGGCCGGCCTTCCGGATCCGGACGCCGAGGCATCGCGCTTTGGCCTGGTCCGGGGCCATGGTCCGGACGCGGAAGCCGAGGCCGGGCGCATCCCTGCTCCGGCGCTGCCCGGCGTCCGGCTCCGCCCGCGCACGCGTTCCTGACCGCTAGCCCTGCTCGGCCACCAGCTGCAGGACGCCGAAGACGGGGTCCTGCTCCAGCACACGCACATCCGCCACGCCTTCGGCGGCAAGGCTTCGCCTGAAGGATTCCTGCAGACGTGGCACGTTCATGCCGAGGCCGCCACCGAGGATCACCGGCCCCTTAATCCCCAGCTTCGTCAATGCCTGGGCGGTCAGGCCCGCCAGGTCCCGGCCCGCCTGCTCAACCAGCGCCCGGCTGGCTTTGTGACCTGCGTCCGCGGCCTCGACCACAAACCGGGCCTGCTGCGCCCAGAAGCGGCGCCCGGTCTCCGGCGAGTGGAACAGGGCAATGAGCTTGTTGGGGTCCTCGACGTTGCAGGACCGGAGCAGCGCCGTGGTGAGTTCGTCCGGTTGCAAACCCTGGTTCATCCGGCGGAGGCTGTGGCGGACAGCTTCGCGCCCCAGCCAATAGCCGCTGCCCTCGTCCCCGAGCAGGTAGCCCCAACCGCCCGCGCGGGCTTCCTCGCCCTCCGCGTTCTTGCCCCAGGCCGCGGAGCCGGTGCCGGCGATAACCGCGACGCCGGTGCTGGCCCCGCCGGCTGCCAGCAAGAGCCGGGAGTCGTGGACCACCGTGATCTTCGCTTCGGGCACATGCGGAGCGATCAGCGCCGCGAGCGCCGCTGCGTCCTCGTCCGTGTCGATTCCGCCGGCTCCGGCGTAGACTTGGGCCACCGCGCCCCCTCCGATCCGGGCAAAGAGCTCGGCCAGGTGTCGGGCTGCCTCCTCGCGGCTGACGTTTTGCACGTTTGAACTGCCGACGCTCTCATCGGCCACGGGCTGCCCGTTCTCGAAGCGGACACCGCGTGTCTTGGTGCCGCCGATGTCCAGGCCGATCACGGCGCCGGCCGGCAGACCCGCCTGCATAGCGGGCGGCGCAGCGTGGTCCCCGCCGGTGGAAGGAACAGAATCCGTTGCCGGCAGGTTGTCAGAATTAGTCACGTGAACAGACTACTGAGTCGCTACAGGGAGCAGGGAATGACAGGCGCCATATTCGGTACAAGAATCATCGCGGCTCCCATGGCCGGGGGCACATCAACATCCCGGTTCGTGCAGGCAGCGCACCACGCTGGCGGCGTGGGTTTCCTTGCCGCGGGCTATAAGGGCGTGGCGGCCATGGAGGCCGAAATCCGCGAGGTCCGCTCCGCCGGTGCCCGGTTCGGCATGAACCTCTTCGTGCCCGACCGGGCCCAGCTGAACCCGCCGGCCCCGGTCCGGGCAGCCTTGGAGGACTACCGGCGGAGCCTTGAGCCGGACGCCCGGCGCTACGGGGTGTCGCTTCCCGAACTGCGGCTCGACGACGATGACGAGTGGCAGGGCAAGGTCGATTCCCTGCTGGCGGACCCGGTGGAATTTGTCAGCTTCACTTTCGGGCTGCCGGAGCAGGACGAAGTGCGTGCGTTCAAGCTGGCCGGGTCCATGGTCATTGCCACAGTCACCAGCAAGGCCGAAGCCCTGCTGGCCGTCGAGCGGGGAGCTGACGTCGTGGCCGTCCAGCACGGGAGCGCAGGCGGACACAGCGGTGCTTTCCTGGCGCCCGGCAGCGCAGCCGCCTCCCCCACCCACCGCACGACGGCGGAACTGGTCGCCGAGGTGCGGGCCGCCGTCGGTGTTCCCCTGGTTGCGGCCGGCGGGATCATGGATTCCGCGGGCCTTGACTCCGTGCTGGCCGCCGGCGCAACGGCAGCCCAGCTGGGCACGGCCTTTGTCCGCAGCGATGAAAGCGGCGCGAGGCAACTGCACAAGGATGCCCTCGCCAGCCCCGTTTTCACGGACACACGCCTGACGCGTGCCTTCACCGGCAGGCAGGCACGGGCCCTGGCCAATTCCTTCGCCAGGGACCATGAGGATGCACCAGAGGGGTACCCGGCAATCCATCACCTCACAGCCCCGATACGCGCAGCCGCCGCCGCGGCCGGCGATGCGGAGCGGTTGAATCTCTGGGCGGGAACCGGGTGGCGGCAGGCGGCAGCAGGACCGGTCTCGGCCATCATGGCCGGGCTGCTGGCCGGTTCCAAACTTTCCTGATCCGCGGGGCGGCGTCAGCCTTCCGAACGGGACCGGACGAGTCCGCCCAGCAGCGCCGGCCCCTCGGTTACCACCAGCTCGCGGAACAGCCTGACCTGGTCCGGCTCGCCCTCGGGGCCGCCGCGGCGCTCCCGCCATGCGAGGCCGATTTCACGGAATGCCAGGTCTGATTCCAGCGGCACCTCCACCCAGCCCAGGTGGCCGGTGAGCGGTGTCACCGCCCGGCCGGGAGCCAGTCCGCCGGGCGGAAGGATGCTGACACCGAGCCCGGCGGACACGAGGCCGCGGACGGTGTGGGAATCCTGGCTTTCAAAGGCGATCCGCGGGCGGAGGCCCGCTTCGCGGAACAGCGCGTCCGTCAGCGAGCGCAGGCCGTATCCGGGTCCCATCGCCACAAACGGATCCTGCCTGATGTCCGCCATCCGTGCGCTCTTCCGGCCGGCCAGGCGATGTTCATGGTGCACCACCAGCCGCAGCGGTTCCCGGTACAGGGCGGCTGAGCCGATGCTCCGGCCCGCCGGTGCCACGGGCGCGGTCAGGGCCAAGTCAGCGGTTCCCGCCGCGAGTTCGGCCAGGCACGCGTCCCGGGCACCCTGGCTGAGGTCGAAGGCGGTCTGCGGATGGCGGCTGCGGAAGACGCCGATCAGCAGCGGCAGCGTCGCCTCGCCAAAGGTGTGCTGGAACGCCACGGCGATCCTCCCGCGCACCACCTCAGATTCGTGCCGCACCAAATCCAGCCCCGTCCGGAACTCGTTGAGCGCCGAGTCGATGTACGGCAACAGCGCCTTGGCCGCCGGAGTCAGCCGGACTCCCCTGCCGTCACGGATCAGAAGGTCAGTGCCCACGACGGCGCTGGCCCGGGCGAGCGCCCGGCTGACAGTGGACTGGGGTATGCCCAGCAATTCCGCTGTCTCCGTTACGTGCTGCGTCCGCCCGAGCTCGGACAGGACGGGAAGCAAGGGCAGCAGCTGCACCAGCTGTTTGTGATCGATGTCCATCGGGCCTCCCGAAGATTGATCCGATACAGACATCTATTCTATGTAAATCATGCATTGGAAGCATGCCTTTCGTCCGTCTACGCTGGCTTCATGCCCCTGCTGTCAACGCACAATCCGCCTAAACTTGAGCCGTGGGACGGCCATCCGAAGGGCTCGGCGGCGTACGGAAGGCTTCTGGCGGGGCTGGCGTTCGCCGGGGTGGCAACGTTCGCGCAGCTCTACTCCACCCAGGCCGTGCTGCCCATCATGGCAACCGACCTGCAGATCACGGCGGCCGAAGCTGCCCTCACCATCTCCCTCGCGACGGTGGGACTCACCGTCACCGTCATCCCGTGGTCCTTCCTCGCAGACAGGATCGGCCGGGTCAGGGCCATGACCCTGGGCATCCTCGCTGCGACCGTCCTGGGCCTTCTGGCGCCCCTGGCCGCCACTTTTCCCATCCTCCTGGGCCTCAGGCTGCTCGAGGGCATGGCGCTGGGCGGGATTCCGGCGATCGCCATTGCCTACCTGAACGAGGAGGTCCACAAGGCGCACGCCGCGCTGGCCGCAGGGACCTATGTCGCGGGCACCACCCTGGGCGGGCTCGCGGGGAGGCTGGTTGCCGGTCCTGTGGGGGAATTATGGGGATGGCGGGCGGCAACTTTGGCCGTTTCGCTGCTGGCCGCCGTTGCCGCCGTCCTTTTCCTGCTCCTGGTACCCAAGGCCCGCGGCTTCACCCCCGCACGGGCCAGCGGATTCCGCGGAGGCGCGAGGACTCTCGCAGACCATCTCCGCAATCCCCGCCTGCTGGCCCTCTATGTGCAGGCGTTCCTGCTCATGGGCGGTTTCGTGGCCGTCTACAACTACCTCGGATTCCGCCTCTCCGGGGACCCGTTCGGGCTTCCAGCCACCCTGATCAGCCTCATCTTCGTGGCCTACCTGTCCGGGACCGTGACCTCCCGGCTGGCCGCCGGACTTACGATGAAGTTCGGGCGGCGGACCATCCTGCTGGCCGGCATCGTGCTGATGGTCCTGGGCCTCGCGCTGACCCTGACGCAGTTGCTGGTGCTGATCCTGGCCGGGCTGCTCGTCTTCACGGGCGGCTTCTTTGCGGCGCACAGCATCGGGGCCGGCTGGACCGGAGGAATCGCCACGACGGGCAGGGCGCAGGCCGCATCCCTGTACAACCTCGCCTACTACCTGGGCTCCAGCGTCATTGGGTGGGCCGGCGGCCTGGTCTTCCAGTCGTTCGGCTGGACGGCGCTTGCCCTGGCGGTCATCGGGCTGGGATGTACGACGGCGGTGATCACCGCCGTCGTACATCCCGCGTCGGGTGACGGCAAACTAAACGTGCCGGCCAAACGCTGCCAGCCTGAGCGGGCCAGCTAGCGGGTACCCTCGATTGCCTGCACCAGGTCCGCCACGATGTCTGCGGCGTCTTCCAGTCCGACAGACAGCCTCAGCAGCCGGGCATGGGGCTTTGCCTCGGCGGCGACAGGCCGGTGGGTCAGCCCCGCCGGGTGCTGGATGAGGGTGTCGATGCCGCCGAGGGAAACGGCGTGCGTGATCATCCTGACCTCGGCCGGAATCCTCTCGGCGTGCTCCGCACTGGACAGTTCAAAGGCCATCAGCGATCCCGGGCCGGACATCTGGGTGCCCACTAGCCCCAGCGGATCGCACTCCGGGAGCCCCGGGTAGTGGACAGCTTTCACCAGCCCGTGGCCGGCGAGCGCGGCGGCGACCTTGTGCGCGGTTGCCTGCTGCGCCCGGACGCGCACCGGGAGCGTGGCCAGGCCGCGGTGGAGCAGGTAGGCCGGCCACGGTGTCAGGATGCCGCCGGTCACGGCACGGACCTGGCGGAGCCTAGTGGCCCACTCCGGTGATGTGGCCACCACCCCGCCCATGGCGTCCCCGTGGCCGCCGAGGAACTTGGTGGCGCTGTGCAGCACCAGCGTGGCGCCATGGCTGAGCGGCTGCTGGAGCACGGGGCTGGCGAACGTGTTGTCGACCAGGAGCGGGACGCCGTCGGCGTCGGCGGCCAGCCGTGTGATGTCCACGAGCTCCAGGCTGGGGTTGGCGGGTGTCTCCACAATCACCAGTCCGGTATCCGGACGCAGCGCGGCGCGAACGCCGTCCGGCGTCGTGAAGGTCACCTCGGTGCCCAGGACGCCCGAGGCGAGGACGTGGTCGCTCCCGCCATACAGCGGACGGACCGCCACCACATGCTTCTTGCCGGCCGCCACCGTTGCGAGCAGGACCGCCGAAAGGGCTGCCATGCCGGTGGCGAACGCGACGGCCTCGGGCGCCCCCTCCAGGACGGCCACCCCTTGCTCGAAGCGGGCAACGGTGGGGTTCCACAGGCGCTGGTAGACGGTGCTCTGGCCTTCCAGATGCACCCCGCCGGTGGCCATTTGTTCGTAGGCCTGGCCGCCGTCATGCACCGACGGAAGCGGCGCCGTGGTGGACAGGTCAATCGGCACGGCATGGACACCCTGCTCGGTGAGGCCGCTCCGGCCTGCGTGGACAGCCAGTGAATCGAGAGATAGCACGGGACTCCTTTGAATTATTCGCCATTGAATCCGGCAAGTATCTGGCAATAATTCGGAGTTTCACAGGCCTTACGAATGGAACTGTCGGAAAGTGGAGCTTATGATGAACTCATAACACTTTGAGGAGGCCCTGTGAGCAGCGGTGCGAAGAATATTCGGCTCGGAGCGGGAACCGAACCGCTGGACGCCATTGATGAGCGGCTGCTGGCCGCCCTGGTGGAAGACGCCAGGATTTCGAACAAGCAGTTGGCCGAGCTCGTGGGCATAGCCCCGTCCACCGCGCTGATGCGCACCCGGGCACTGTCCGAACGCGGGATCATCCAGGGGTTCGAGGCGAAACTGAGCCTGTCCGCCATCGGCCGTTCGGTCCAGGCACTCATCGCGGTCAGGCTCCGCGCCCACGACCGCGAACAGATCGACCGGTTTACGTCCCGGGTGCCCAGGCTTCCGGCCGTGCTTTCCACTTTCCACACGTCGGGCTCGGTGGATTACCTGCTGCACATCGCCGTGGCGACCACCGAGGACCTGCGCGACTGGGTCCTGGACAATCTGGCAACTGATCCCGTGGTGGGCCACACCGAGACCACGCTGGTGTTCGACCACATCCAGGGCAACCACGGGCCGCTGCCCGACTGAGTTTCCTGGGTGCGGCTGGGTTTCCTGGGTGCGGCTGCCCCCTAGTGCCAGATGTAAAGCCCGGAATGCGCGGCGCCCATAATGTCGGTCCGCAGCACGTCCAGCTGCTCGCGGCGGAGCGTTGCGGCGCGTTCACGTTGGGCCCAGTCGGAGAGAATGACACGCCGGCGTTCGGCCCAACGGACCAGGGCGGAGCCCAGTCCGGCCGCAGCCGACTCGACGACGGTCGGGCGGCGGTAAGGGCTGCAGGCTGCCGAACCGGTGGCGGAGACTGTGCTCATGGCACTTTCCTTTCAGGACTTCCGGGTTGTGCATTCTCTGGTTGTACTGTCCGCGATGTGCGGCCCCGGCCGCCCGCCGAAGCGGGAACGCCAAGGATGGGGAAGGCATTCAGGTGGATCTGCACCGGGCGGGCGCCTTCCTGCTCGCCTTCGCTCCTGATGTCCTCCAACAGGCGGTGGCCGTAGGCCTCCAGGGCGTGCGTGTACCTCGCCAACTGGTCCGCAGTCAGGCGTGCATTCGCAGTGCTGATGAGGGCCGCGTGGAGCCATTCGGCGTCAAGGCTTTCGCTGCTGTGCGCCATGAAGTCCGCCAGCACGGCCTGCCTGCTGTGTTCAAACTCGCGGGTGACCAGTCGCGAGGCTTCCTCCGTTGCCGGCGACGTTGCCAGCTCCGGGGACGTGATCTGGATGGCGCCGCGGGGGCGCTCCCACCAGCGCTCCCGCGCGGTGCCCTTGCCTTCCACTTCCCTGACAAAGTCGTGCTTGGCCAGCTGGCGAAGGTGGTAGCTCGTGGAACCGCTGGACTCGTTGAGCAGTTCGCCCAGGCTGCATGCCGTCTGCGCCCCGTAGCGCGAGAGCATCTCGAGGATCTGCACGCGCAGCGGGTGCGCGAGCGCTTTCAGCGACACGGTGTCCACACGGCGGACGGGGAACGGCTGATCCTCCCCCGCCGGGAAGCCGGCGTCAGCTGAACCGGATGCCGCGGCGCGGCCTGCTTCCCCGGCGCCGGCAACTTCCACGGTGTGGGCTGCTTCGGCGGCGTTGGCTGCGGGTGACGCTGAACTGTTCATGCCTCAAAAATACTCTTGCAAAGAAACCTTTGCAAGCATTTCTTTGCAACACTTTGTTTGCAACAGTTTCTTTGCACGCCGACAGCTACTGAGGCCCGAGGGCTCCGGGAGCGCGCCAAGTCCGGCTCGGCTCCCGGTCCCCGGCTTTGGTCCGGACTGCTCCGCTCAGGCCGCCCGGCGGACGGCGGCAGCCAGCGTCACGGCGGCCAGGGCGAACGCAAGGAGTGCGCACAGCACCACAAAGCCGGCTACCGCCGTCTGCAGGCCGTATGCCGCCGTTGCCATGCCCAGGCCGACCACGGGGAGGGCACTGCCGAGGTAGGTGATCACGTAGACCGTGCTGATGATTTGCGCGTGCCTCGAGGCCTCCACTTTTCCTGCCACGTCGTTGAACACGGTCCGGAAGGACACCCCCTGGCCCACGCCCGCGGCCAGGCTTGCCGCGATCAGCAGCCACGGACTGCTCCATGCTGCGGCCGCTGCAATCAGGAGCACCGACACTCCAAGTACGGCTAGGCCGGCCGGCACCACGAACCTCCCGCGGACTGCCAGCAGCTGGCTAAGTGCCGAAGCGCCGAGCGTCAATCCGGCGAGCACGCCGATAAGCGGGCGGGAATCGGCGTCGACGATCTGGGCAAAGTAGCCGGGAGCGAGCGAAAGGCAGAAGCCAAAAACGGTGAAGCTGAGGAATCCGACGGCCGAGGCCAGCCAGAAGGCGCCGCGGGCCTCGCTCGAAACGGACGGACGGCGCGGTGCCAGCACCTTGAGCGGCTGCGGGCCCGCGACGGACGTAATGGCCGGCCGCGCCTTGAGCAGGTAAAGCGGGACGAGCATGGCGATAAGGACCAGCGAGTGAAGGTAGTACGGCGTGGACGTTGGCCCCGGCAGGAGGGACAGGATTCCGCCAATGGCCGGACCGGCGGCCACTCCGCCGGCGGATGCCAGCAGGGTGAACCGTGAGGCCCAGTCGGGACGGGCGGGCAGCAGTTCGCGCAACGCGGCGGAACTGGCCCCGGTGGCCAGTGCCACGGCGACGCCCTGGAGGGCCCGACCCGCGGAAAGCATCGCCAGGCTGTCGGCGTTGGCGAACACCAGGCCGCCCGCCAGTCCCACGACGACGGCCAGGAGCAGCGCCGCCCGGCGGCCGATGTGATCGGACCAGTGCCCGGCAAGCATCAGCGTGGACACGAGCGCAAGCACATACACCGAGAACGCCACCGTGATGCCGAATGACCCGATGCCAAGGTTCGCCTGAAGCAGCGGGTACAGCGGGGTTGCGAGGTTCGCGCCGACGAGCAGCGTGAAGATCACAACGCCCGCCATAACGAGCCGTGCCGTGGTGGAAGCGTCCCATGCCCAGCCTCCGGCGGTGGCCGGACGCATGCGGAGTTCGCTGAAGACAGTCATGTGCGTGCCTTTGCGTGCAGTGCCGGCCTGACCGTTCCTTGTGGGAACAGACGCGGTCCGGGCGAAACATTGATACCTACAGAATGGGACATATCTGATCCTGAATACCAAAATCCATGCCAAAATTGATCAAAACAGTCAATGATGCCTGGCGATGATGAACCGGAGTGATGATTTGAACAGCCTGGACAGTACGGACCTGAAGATCCTGCTGGAACTGATCCGCGATCCGCGGGTCCAGATCGGCGAGCTCAGCGACTCGCTGGGCATCGCCCGCAATACGGCCCAGTCCCGGATCCGCCGGATGCTGCGCTCCGGCCTGCTGCACGACGGCGGACGGGAGATCGACCTTGAGGCGGTGGGGTACGACGTCGTCGCCTTCGTGACGATCGAAGTCAGCCACCGGGAGCTCGACGGCGTGGTGGGCGCCTTGCGCCTGATTCCGCAGGTCCTGGAAGTCCACGAGATTTCCGGGCGGGGCGATGTCTGGTGCCGGGTGGTGGCTACGGATACCCATAACCTGCAGACGGCGCTGCGCTCGATCCTCAGGATCAAGGGCGTAATCCGCACGGAGACTGTCCTCGCGCTGCACACGCACATCCCCTACCGCACGGAACCGCTCATCAGCAGGCTCGCCCAGAGCGCCGCGCCCGCCATGCACGCCAAATGACTGGGATAATGGCGCGTGACCATCATCGACAACGCCGTGTACGTGAACGGCCGCCGCACCGCCGAGCCGCACAATCTTGAGCAGACCTTCGAGACGCTGGCGGACCACGGCGGCATGGCCTGGATCGGCCTGTACCGGCCCACGGAGGCTGAAATGTTCGCCGTGGCCAAGGAATTCGGTCTGCACGGGCTCGCGGTGGAGGATGCCATCTCGGCCCACCAGCGGCCCAAGCTGGAACGCTACGACGACGTACTCTTCACCGTGCTCCGCCCGGCCAGGTATCTCGACGCAACGGAAACCGTCGAGTTCGGCGAACTACACATTTTTACCGGCAAGAACTTCGTGGTCACCGTCCGGCACGCTGAGACCGCCGGCGTGGCCCGCGTACGGCAACGCCTGGAGGAGCGCCCGGAACTCCTGAAGCACGGGCCGGAAGCGGTGCTCTACGCCCTGATGGACCAGGTGGTGGATGACTACGTGCCCGTTGTGGCGGGCCTGGAAAACGACATCGACGAAATCGAGGACCAGCTGTTCAGCGGCGATTCCGCTGTTTCCCGCCGGATCTATGAGCTGGCCCGGGAAGTGATCCAGTTCCAGCGGGCCATCCACCCGCTGCCTGCGATGATGCAGCTGCTCAAACGCGGGTTCGACAAATACGAGGTGGACACCGACCTGCAGCACCACCTCCGCGACGTGGAGGACCACGTGGAGCGGCTGGTCTCCCGGGCGGACTCCTTCCGCGACATCCTGCAGAATGCGCTCACCCTGGACGGCACGCTGACCGCCAACAGGCAGAACGAGGCGAGCGCCGAGCAGAACGAGCAGGTCAAGAAAATCTCCTCGTGGGCGGCAATCTTCTTCGCGCCGTCCTTCGTGGCCGGCGTCTACGGCATGAATTTCGACCATATGCCCGAACTGCACTGGACGCTCGGCTATCCCCTCGCGATCGCCATGATGGCCGGGACGGCTGCGCTGATGTACACCATTTTCAAACGGAAAGGCTGGCTCTAGGAGCCGCCGGCATGACCGATTCATTGGCCGGCAACCCGCAGTCCGCCTTCCGGCCGGGGCGGATCATCATCCCCGGCACCGCCCGGCAGCTGGGCACATTCGGGCTGTTCGTCCCGGCACCCGGCCAGCGCCGCGCCGTGGAGGTGGCTGGCAGGACGTTGGACGTGAAGAGCGCCGAAGGGAGCCTCCTGTGGATCGGCTTCCGCGAACTCACCGGGGCGGCTGCCCGGGACGTGGCATCCCTGGCCTCACGGTACGGGGAGTGGGTGGTGGATGGCATCCCGGCACCGGCAGGTCCCGTTGCCGCTTCGCCGGAGTGGCAGAAGTTCCTGGACATTGTGGACCGGTTGTTTGCTGCGGATGTCACCCTGTTCCTGATCGGCGCGGCGCTGCCGGAGTTCGGCGCTGACAGCCCGTTGTCCCTGCTGCTCCGCGTGGAATCGGACGAGGAACTCCCGGCCGGGCAGTCGTCCGGGAGCTAGGCCGTGCCGGGCTGTACCAATGTAACGGTGCCGGCGTCGCCGTCGACCTCTATCTGCTCGCCGCTCGCGATCCGGCGGGTCGCCACGCCGGTGCCGAGCACCGCGGGGATGCCGTACTCCCTGGCCACGATGGAGCTGTGGCTCAACGGGCCGCCCACATCCGTGACCACCGCCGAGGCCATCGCGAACAGCGGGGTCCACGCCGGAGTGGTGATGCGCGCCACCAGCACCTCCCCCGGCTGCATCCGGGCGAAGTCTTCGGGGCCGGCCAGCACCCTGGCCGGAGCGGTGACCCGGCCCTGGCTGGCACCCACACCGTTGATCGTGTTCCCCTGCTGGTCCTGGGACCCCTCCGGCATCATCCCGGCCAGGGAGCGCTGCAGCCACCGGATTTCGGGCAGCATCTGCGGGGCTGCGGCCTGGCGCTGGCCCCGCCAGCGCATCCGGCGTTCCCCGACCGCCTCCGCCAGCACCGGCCGCAGAGCGCCGGTAATGGCCGCCGGCCCGCTGGGGCCGGCAAGGCCGAATCCGACGGCGCTGCTGACTTCCTGGTATCGGAGCCAGAACACGTCATCAGGTTCCGCGATGAGTCCGGCAGCGACGAGCCGCCGTCCCAGTTCACGCAGCATCCGCCGCATCAGCGGCCAGCCGAGTCCGACGTCGGCGAGCGCATCTTCTCGGATCGGTGCCGACCCCTGCGCCCACCGGAGCAGCCGTACGAAGGCGGCCCGGCGCGCAGGGTGCAGACGGGCCAGTATCCGACTTGTGCTGTCCTCACGGCGGGCAGCCGCGAGCTCCCGTCTCCGGTGCGGATCGTTGCCCTGGCCGCGGAGGTAGAACTTCAGCGTATCCAGCAGCGGGGAGGGGTCATCGGCCGGCACCGGATTGATGAAATCCAGGTTATAGACCGTGTGGCCGAAGCGGTCCAGGTGGAGCTGGAACTTAGGTTCCCACTGCCGCCAGAGACCGGCATCCATCCGGGCCGGAGGTGCCCCGGACAGTTGTGCCGTGGCGAGGGATGTTGTTGGCGTTCCCAGGATGGCGCCTGCGAGCCCCGGGACTCCGCGGGACCACTCGGCGAGGTCGTAGAGGGCCGTTTCAGCCCGGATGGGTTCGCTCTCGTAGCCCAGCAGGAACGTCTGGGCCGGCGGATCGGCGTCCCCGCGGACGAACCTGTCGTAGAACTTCTGGAAGGCGAGTTCGCTGGACGACGCGATGGGAATGATGGACTGGACGGCCGTGTAGTACACCGTCCCGGCATCAAGCAGCGCTGACACGCCCTCCAGCAGCTCCTGCCCGGTGAGCTCCGTGACGGGCTTGGCCGACCGGGATTCCACCACGTGCACGTAGCGCGGATGGGAATAGTCCCGCCAGCCCGGGATCCCCATGTGGGCTTCCCCCCGGATCAGGGCGCGGACGGCGGCCGGCATCTTGCCCATCAGCCGCCACAACCCGGACGTGCGGTAGTAGTAATAGGCGTAGCCGTTGATGGCGGGCAGCCCCAGATCGCCGTCCCGGAGGCTGCTCTTGCCAAACGCTTCGTCCAGCAGCGCATTCAGCGACCGCGAGACTGAGCCGTCAATCAGGTCCGCGAACAACGGCGAAAGCGGATCGGGAAGCTGTTCGACGATGCTCGCGCGGAAGTAGAGCCCCTTCGGGTAGGGCACGCTCCAGTCGGTTGGCGTTTCACCCGCGGGCTCGGGCAGTGCCGTGATGGGCCGGGACTGGAGGATGAAGAATTCGCCGTCCGACCTTGCCCACTCAATGTCCTGCGGGGAACCGAGGTGCTGTGCGATCCGTGTTCCGTAGCCGGCCAGCGCGGACGCGCCGGCGTCGTCCAGCACGGGCTGAAGACGGCGCGACGCCGGCACCGGTTCCTCGCGCGTACCCCGTTCCGCATAGACAGTCATGGTTTCCTTGTCGGCCGTCCGCCGGGACACCACGCGGCCTGTCGGGGCGTCTATGACGATGTCGTCGGTGGACACGGCGCCGCTGACCACGGATTCGCCCAGGCCCCAGGCAGCGCCGATCACTATCTGGTCGCGTCGTCCCGTGGCAGGGTTGGCAGTGAACAGGACTCCAGCCGCGTCTGCAGCCACCATTTGCTGGACCACCACCGCCAGCCGGACGTCCTCCGGCCGGATACCCTCCCGGGCTCGGTAGGCCATCGCCCTGGCGGTCCAGAGGGACGCCCAGCAGCTGATGACCGCCTCGGTGAGGGCATCGCTGCCGCGCACGTTGAGGTACGTATCCTGCTGGCCCGCGAAACTGGCCGAGGCAAGGTCCTCGGCTGTGGCGGAGGACCGGACGGCCACAGCGGCTTCGCCGCCGCCCTCGCCGGCCCCCAGCTGGTGGTAGGCGTCGCGGAGCTCCTCCGCTATCGCCGCCGGCATCACGCCGCCGGCGAAGAGCCCGCGGATGCGCCCGGCGGCCTCCTCATATTCCCGGGTTGTGGCGGAAAGAGGCAAGGCGGCTTCCGCCTGAATGCGCTCGGTCAGCCCGTTGTCCCGGACGTACAGCTCGTAGGCGGCAGTGTTCAACAGGAATCCCCTGGGCACCGGCAGTCCCGCTCGTACGAGTTCGCCCAGTCCGGCACCCTTGCCGCCCGCCACCGCGACGTCGTCGCGGCCAACCACGCTGAAATCATCGATGTAGCCCATGAGCGAGCGGCCTCCTGTCCGGCCGGGGCTGCCCTGTTGCCCCGGATTCACAACATCTTGGCACGAGCGGTGCCAACAGGCCATGGCAGGCAATGCCGATGTTGGTCCTGGTCCGGGGTCTTCCCCTGCCCGGCCCCAGTCCCTAGTGTGGGCCCCATGGCTGATGCTTTTTCCTCCCTCGTGGAGACGTTCAGGAACGTGGGTGTATCGAGGGCTTACGGGGCTCCCGTACAAATCGGCGGCGAGGAACTGGTTCCCGTGGCGCTGGTGTCCTTCGGTTTCGGCGGCGGCGGTGACGCCGGGTCCGACGGCACAGCCGGGGCCGCGGAGGGTGGCGGCGGCGGGGGCTTCGTGCTCCCGCTGGGCGTCTACTCAAGGAACGGGCAGGGCCGGGTGGTGTTCCGGGCCAACACGCTTATGGTCCTGGCGGGACTGGTCCCGGTGGTGTGTGCGGTGGGGATGTCCATCCGGGGGTACTCAAAACCGTCAGCGCAAACCGGCGGTAGCCTTGATCCAGTCCAGCTCGTACGGTACCGAAGCCGACAGGTTCAGGTAGGCGGGGGCCGGCGGCAGTTCAAGGGCGTTCGTAACCCCAATCAGCTTCTGCTCCCCGTGATCGGACCAGATGACGGGTCCGCCGCTGTCGCCGCGGTTCGCTGACGTGTCCGGCGAATACGTGCAGAACTGCCAGGGTCCGGCGATGTCCGGGCATGCCTCCGCGGGGACCGTGGTGAGTTGGGTTTCGATAAGCCGGCGTGCAGCGTCGCAGGGTTCCGCCGCGTTGAATGGATTCCCGGTGCAGCCGTAACCCGCCACCGTGACCTCAGCCCCGACCGGCGCGGGTGCGGATGCCAATTCGATGGCCGGCTCGGAAACGGCCGATTGCAGGAAGAGCAGCGCAATGTCGTCCTTGATCAGTGCCGGATCGTAGTGCGGCATGGGCACGGCCCTTGCAACCCCGACGGTGTACTGGTTGCGTTTTTCGCCATAGTGGAACGTCACGTCGATGGCGGAGGGGCTGCGACCGTTGTTGCGGATGCAGTGTGCCGCCGTGACGACGGTGTCCTCATTGATCAGGGACCCGGTGCAGGATGCAATGCCTTCCGGATAGGCCAGCTGCACCCTGACCGCCCACGCGTAGTCGTCCGAATCCGCACTGCTGCCATTGAACACCGCAAAGGCGGGCGTGGCCGTTGCGGCCGTGAGTGCTGCGGTGATGATCGCCGACAGCAGCTGCGTCACGAAGCGCCAGCGCCGGCGTCCGGGGCGTGCCGGGATCGTGGCGCCGTTGCGGGGCTGGGTCTGGGTGAGGTTGCCGTTGCGCATGAGGTTTGCTCCTCATCATTGCCTGGAGATATATCGCGGATGTGGTGAAGGAACCAACACGAACCTCAGGTTCCCGGAGATCACACATCTGCCCCCAGTCGCAGCATCATTACTCTGCCCCTCCGTTCAGGCAGGCGTCAAGGGTATGAGGACCCGGGCGGGCAGTCTGCCACCCAGGGACGCTTACGCGGCGCGCACCTCGACCTCGCCGGGCAGCCCCGTGTCAGCACCGAACACGAGGTACCGGTTGGCGATCTTCTCGCTGAAGAACCGGTCGTGGCTGACCACCACTACGGCTCCCGGGAAATGCAGCAGCGCCCGCTCCATGACCTGTGTGCTGGACAGGTCCAGGTGGTTGGTGGGCTCATCCAGCAGCAGGACCGAGGCACCGGACAGCAGGCACTGGGCCATCGCGACGCGCGCTTTTTGGCCGCCGGAGAGATTTCCGATCTTCTGTTTGAGGTCCGCCTCGGAGAACTGGAACATCGCCAGGAACCGGTTGACTGATTTCTTGGTGGCGCTGAAGGCCAGGCTGTCCGGCAGCGCGTTGACTGCATGCGAAACAGTGTCGGCGTCGTCGAGTTCCTCGAGCATCCGGTTGTAGGACACGAAGCCGGGTCCCTTGGCCCAGGACACAACGCCGGTGTCCGCCTGTTCCTCGCCGGTCAGCACCTTCAGGAGGGTTGACTTGCCGCTGCCGTTGGAGCCCAGGACCACGATCCGGTTGCCGCGCCTGATCTCGAAGCCCAGGCCGGAGAAGAGCGCCTTGTCGCCGTAGGACTT
This sequence comes from Arthrobacter sp. ISL-69, assembly GCF_018613775.1. NCBI lineage: Bacteria > Bacillati > Actinomycetota > Actinomycetes > Micrococcales > Micrococcaceae > Arthrobacter > Arthrobacter sp. ISL-69. The sequence goes on along the minus strand of NZ_JAGGPO010000018.1, from coordinate 370,623 downwards.
GCCCAGCCCTTCCACGCGGCAGAGGACGTCCTTGACGTGCAGGCCGCCGTAGATCTCGGTGACGATCTGGTCCACGGGACGGGGTGTGCGGGACTTCTTGATTTTTGCCAGCTGGTTGCCCAGCCCGCGGCTGGCCGCTTTGGCAGCCTCGCGGCGGTCGGCGATGCCCTCAGCCTCGAACGCCAGCAGCTCGGACTCGTGCACAAACTGCTGCTCGAGGGTTTTGAGGCGGAACTGCTTTTGCACGATGTATTCGCCGAAGTTGCCCGGGTACTCGTGCAGGTGGAAGTTTTCCACTTCGACGATCCGGGTGACCACGGCGTCGAGGAACTTCCGGTCGTGCGAGACGATGATCGCCGCGCCCTTGAAGTCACGGAACCAGCCCTCGAGCCATTCAACCCCGGCCACGTCCAGGAAGTTGGTGGGCTCGTCCAACAGCAGGACGTCGGGATCCTCCAGGAGGATCTTCGCCAGGGCCGCACGGTTGCGCCAGCCGCCGGACAACTCGTCGATGGCGCAGAGCCTGTGGGCGTCGCTGAACCCCAGCGTCGTCAGGACCCTGTCGATGCGCCGCGGGTAGTCCCAGCCGTCCAGGCGGTCCATATCCTCGAACAGTTCGGCCTGGCAGGAGATCAGCCGGTCGAGTTCTGCTGCGGCGGGATCGCCGGCGATGGCCGCATCAATGGATGCCAGTTCGGCTTCGATGGCCTTGATCTCCACGAACAGCCCGTCCAGGACGTCGGTAATGGTTGACTCCCCGTTCAGTTCGGAGAACTGCGAAAAGTAACCCACCGTGGTTCCCTGTTCAACGGTGACGGTTCCGGACTCCGGCGTGATCCGGTCAAGGATCAGCTGGAGCATGGTGGTCTTGCCGGAACCGTTCTTACCGATGAGCCCCACCCTGTCACCCGGTTCCAGGCGGAAGTACGCCTCGCGCAGGATCTGGGTGCTGTCGAATCGCACGCTGACGTCGTGCAGCCGGATAAGGCTCATTGCTGTCCTCTCGAGGGGGTGGTGCGTGGGCGCGCAGTGCCGGCCCGGAAAACAGAAAGCTCCCTCACCCAGCGCTGGCGCCGGATGAGGGAGCTTATTCTGTGGAGCTAAGGGGATTCGAACTACTTACAGACCCTTATGATAGCTGGTTTTTGTTACCCGGCCATTGGTCTTTAGTGCTGTCTAGTGTCGTTATCCAACACTATGACAGTCCAGTTTGTTCACGCGGATAACACCCCGAAACGGGCTGATTTTCAAAAAACAGCCGTCAACGTGCACTGCCCTTCGCGACCAGAACCGCCGCGAGAGACGCCAAAACGTTCCGATCCTCAGGCGGCAATCCCCCGGCACCCGGCAACACCAAATCAGTCGTGTTCCCCTCGCCGACATCGAGGCCAACCTGGCGGGCGGCGGCCATCAACACCTCAGTCTCCGGAATATTCAGGCCCCGGGAGAACGCCTTGATCGTTCCAGGATCCGGGAGCAGCTTCCGCTGGTAGCCCGGGTCACCCCACTGCTGCCACGTGGACAGCTTCGACGGGTAGCCCATGCCCGCCGCTTTCTCCATGAGCTCCCGAAACGACCGCTCCCCCTTGACTTCCAACATCATGGCGGCCAACGTCGCGCCCGTCACGAGACAGCCAAGGATCCGCCGAGCTTGTCCTTCAGCTTCGAGAGAGTATCTTCGTCGCCCTGAATAATCCAGCGGGGCCCGGCAAGGTACGTGTCCTTTGAGAAGTCATGGACGGACTTCGCGATATTCAGGTCAGCGTCCTTGTCATAGACAGAGATTGCAAGCTTACTGTTGCACTTCAGGTAGTCCTCGCCGTACTTGTCGTCACGCTTGGACGAGTCGCCCGGGCACTCAACCCCTGACGCAATCACAGCCTCACGCAGCTTGGCTACGTTCTCATACGTGGCGTCCTTCGCCGGCCCGCAACCCGCCAACAGGAGCACCACCAAAGGCGCCCCCCAAAGAATCTTTTTCACATTCCCGCCTTCATCAAATGGGCCGACCCCCAGCGGGCCAGCCCCTACCTCATGCCACCAACACCCCATCCGGGTGGATGGCCGTCGGATTTACCCCAACGCATCTCACAGCGCAGACATCCAGGATGACTCTCTCAAGCGCCGTCAGGGACATCATCCGTGCGTACACCAGCTCAGAATCCACGTTCAGGAACGCGGCTAAAGCCTGCACATCACTGCACGACTGATACGCATCCAATAGTGCCCGAAACGTGATCATATACACGGCTGTCCACGACTCGACTTTTATCTCCCGGGCGATTCGCGCACCGGGTGTGACGCAGGGTCCGTGTTTCAAAAGTTTATGGAACCGTTCATGGACGACCGTGTAATGCCGTTCGCGACGGTCAAGGTCCTCGTCCACATGGATCAGGCCCGTGCCGTGATCGTAGTATCCCAGCGTGTTTTCCGGCAGTTTGCCGACGACGACGGTACTCATAGAACGCCCCATGCACTCTCACGCAGCTCCCCCAGTGAAAGCTCGCATGCCGAGTGTCTGATTAATTCCTCTTAATAGCAAACATCTGGACGCAATGCAAGCTATCGGTTTGATTTTGCATTTCGAGTCTGCTGAGGCTTTTTCACCAGACGTGTCCGCGCTGCCATCCCGTACATGCTTTGAGCATCATCCGGGTTAGTCTTCTGCGAAGCAGATTCTGGCGGGTCATCAGCGGCCGGCGCCTGGAGCGTGACCGGTTTCGGATCGTGTTCTGGAGAGCGTTCATCGACGTGTTCCTTTGCGTTGATCAGCGACCGGATTATCTCGGTCACTGCTTCCTTTTCCCGATGTGAGAGCTTCTCCGTGCCCTTCGGCAGGGTCAGCGGCTCGACCTTCTCACCTGTGGAGAGTTCATAGAGATCGGAGACCGGAACACGTAGCGCTTCCGCGATCTTCTTCATGTTTACTTCACTCAAACCAAGGCCCTTCAGGACGAGCCTGGAGATTGTGGTTGTGTGCACCCCGCTCGATTTACTGAGCTGGTTCAGTGAAGGCGTAACCCGGTCCCTTGGGTCTGTATAGCCGGCCTGTACCAGGAGGTCCGCCCACTTGCTAGGGATCGTGTTCATGTCCAAATATTCCGTTCACTCAAAACACCAAGTCAATACGTATCCGACTCCAACACTAGAGTGACTGTCCACAAAAAACCTGCGTAGCCTCCGGGTGTTCCCAATGGTCCCTAAGGTTTTTTGGAAGAACTTTCACTGAAGGTGTGGACAAATCTGTCCACAGTGTCTAGTGTCGTACTCATACACAAGACAGTGAAGGGAGGAACAAATGGCAACCGCAACCACGCAGAGGCTGGACATCAAGCTCACAAACTCCGAGCTCTTCGCCCAGCTCCTAGAGCACAACGGCTACAGCGTCCGGTCCTTCACGGACGCTGTGGAGAACAAGCTCATCCGGAAACGCTCGAAGGCAACGATCAGCAAGTCAACGATCGGCCACCTCCGATCCGGGGCCCGGAAGTCCTGCAACAAGGACGTCGCCGCAGCCGCAGCCGAACTGCTCGGCTTACCAGTGACGGCGCTCTTCCAGTCCAGCATCGGGCACGTCACCCGCACCGTCCGCACCAACCGTTAGGAGAACCACCATGGCTAAGTCAGCAGTCCTTGAAGACCCGACCGTCGACTGGATCACCCAGGCACTCGCCGCACTCGAAACCGCGGCCCTCACCGGCAAACCGTTCGACGCCCACACGCTCACGCTCGGCGGCCTCCCGAACCCGCCGCACCCGGCCATGTGGGGTCCGCTCTTCAAAGAGGCGGCCCGCGCCAAGATCATCCGCAAGGTAGGCGTTCACGAGTCCGAACGCCCGAGCCGGTCCCGCGGGCTCTGCAGAGTGTGGATGGGTGCAAGCGCATGACCTACATCGAGTCCCTCCGCCACGCCGTCCACGCCATCATCGACGCCGACCTCACCCTCGCCGACACCCGGGCCGCCGTCACCTCTCTCATCCCGAAGGAGTTCCATGTTGCTCACCGCCAGCCCTAAGTCCCGCATTGCCAGCCACTCCGCCGGGTGGCGGGTCATGCAGCTCGTCAAGGACCGCCAAAGCAAAGGCCACATCGAAGGTCCGGAGCAGTGGGGAGCTCACCGCTTCATGAACCACACCGACAAGATCCGGCACATCAACTACCAGTTCGAGCGGCTGACCGACCTGTACAGGTTGCGTGGCCGGCGCCCGTGATCGTGACAGAACATCCACGTACCTACACGGTCACGCAGCTCTCCGAAATCCTCCAGCTCAAACCCGCAACTATTCGCACCAACGCAAGGTCCGGCACCTGGCCGCACCTGACCTTCGGTCCCCGGACCATCCGGTTCACCGAAACCCATCTCGACACGATCCTCACCAAGTCAGAAGCAACACCCCCGCAAGAGCGGCAAACACGCCGCAGAAGAAGGACCGCACCATGAGCAGCGAACTACTCAACAAATTCAACTGGGTCACATCTGAGTACGGCCCGATCAAGGGCACTGGCGACTGGGCCGAAGTCGGAGCGTTGGGCACCAGTGGAGGCTACGACTGGACGGACTTCAACGTCTTTTACTCGCCATCTGCCCGGCGATACTTCTGGCACGGTGACGGCGGATGCTCCTGCAACTCGTGGAGCGACGGACTCACCTCTGACGCCGACTTTGAGAACGGCGACCGGGCCGCGCTGCTGCGGGCATGGGAATCGTTCGCCAAGGAACACGAATACACCATCCGCACCACCGACTACCTGTCCGGCGTCGAAACCATCCGCAACTTCAAGGAACCGAAATGACCACGAACCTCGCGACCTGCTCCATCCTCACCTCGGACCTGAACAGGCTCGACGCCGACAGGAGAGCCGAACGGCTCGAATCCATGAACAAGGCAGTCCGGGCCGCCGCCGACCGGAACCACAAACCCTCACCATGGGACACCTCCACCATCGGAACCAAGGTCGAAGCGGCCGGGCCCGTCACCACCGTCTCAGCATTCATCAGCGACTTCTAGGAGAACCCGTGAGCATCAGAAGAGTCACCGAAGAGCATGCCCGCCAGATCATTCTGAGCCAGTGCCGCCAATTCGTAGAAGACACCCCCGCCCGGGAGCCGGGCCACGAGTGGGATGCCCGCCTCGAGAGCCTCGCCAAGCACCTGACGGCCGAAACCGGTGCCGACATTGAGAACGCCACCGCGGACCTCCGCGAACTGATCACCACATTCGAGGAACTCCAGTCCGTCGACACGGGAACCCATTACCGGATCGTCCTCAACGACGCCCTGACCATTGACAACCGCCCGGACCTCCGCGACGAACTCAACCAGGACCTCTCCGACGAACTCGCCGTGGTCCTCCAAATCTCCGCATTCCGGCCCGCCAAAGAAGCGAGCGTCGCAGCATGAAAGCCGCCGACGAAGTAGCATCCAGCCTCCTCCGCGCCGGCTGTGTCGAAGTGCAGGAGTTCAAGCACCTGACCGTTGGTGCCCGGGTCAGGCTCTGGTCCGAGCAGTGGCCTGAAGCCGACAGGATCGGAACCGGGAACATTGAACGGATCTTCCACAAGCCCAACTCCGCATGGGAGCGGACGTACGGCCGCCCGGATGTGGAGCTCATCGTCAAGCGGGACCGGCCGGGATTGGCCGCCGACGAGACGCACGCGTTCGTAGCCGATTATCACGTCAAGCTCGTGGAGGTGGCAGCATGAACGACCACGACGCCATGGAAGCTGTCAGCGCCGTCCTGGAGCAGTACTACCGGGCGCAACTCAACAGCACTGAAGCCCTCCACCAGATCGCCTACATCATCGGGCAGAACGCCATCGACCACGCCGAAGCGAAGAAGGCCCAGCCGTGAGCGCCCGCCAGCCGATCCGGTTGACCCGGCGTGGGGAGATTGTGTTCGGGATCCTCGGCGCGGTCCTCGCCCTCATCATCACCCCGGCCGCGTGGACCGTGTTCCTGGTCGTGGCCCGGTGAGCACTATGATCACCGCCATGGACCAAGACCTCGCCGAACTCGTCGGCCCAATGGAACCGCTCGCGTGTGAGCACTCCCAGCACGGCGAACACCCGATGCACTCGGACGAACCCGCCAGTCACTACGTCCGCGGCGAATGCGCGGCTTGCACGCCAGCCAGCGTCTACCCGGCATGCCCCGGATATATCGCGTCGGTCAGGAAATACGCCAACATCAAGTGCGGCCGCTGCGGACTCATCGGCCCCATGTCGAACTTCGTCACCATCCTCGGACCCATAGGAGGCACCAAATGAACACCCACCTCGGACGCTGCGGGACCTGCGCATGGACCATGCGACCCTCCCGCACCACACTCGCCCAGCACCCCAACACGCGAACCTACAGGCGCCCCGGCATCTGCACCATCTGCCACGCACACGCCCTCTCCGCCCCGGCCGCCACATTCGACCTCGACCACGCCGTCCTGGCCCTCAACTACTGGCTACAGGACAGGCGCCGGCGAGGGGTCCCAGAACACGGCGTCGACATTGGTGTGTGACCTCCAAAAATTGGTTCAGGTTTAGTGTCGGAAACACTTATTTTTGTCACTACAAACATGTAGAGTAATTCCATCGCCACAAAGAAAAGAGCGGCAGGGCTGGCACCCTACCGCTCACGAACATCGGAACCCATCTGAAAGGAAATCCAATGTCCAGAACCAAGCCTAACCCCAGCAGCCACCCGCAGCGGGTGAAAACCACTCGAGGTATCTGCTTCTGCGGACAGCTGTACACCTGCGACGACTGCGGCGGCGACGTCTGCCAGTGCACCTGCGACATCGACGGCGCACCCCACACCCAAGCCGAAGTCACGTCCGGCTACGTCAACCCCTCACAAGCCAAGCGTGACGCCTGGACCCAACGGCTGGAGGCAAGAAGATGAGCTGGGAACCCCGCGACGACGCACCCTATGCCGAGTGGATCGTCTACGACGAGATGGGCGCCGTCATCGGCACCTACGGCCAGGACGAACACAAAGCCCGGGAAGTCGCCCGATCCTGCGGCGGCCGCGACCTCGGCATCACAGCAACCTACGTGGAGATGACACGATGAGCATCGCATTCACCGACGTATCAGTCCCCGAAGTATCACCCGGCTCCCCGGAATGGTTCACCTACATGACGGCCAGCAAAGTCTCCGCCATCATGAAGCACTCCACCTACGAGTCCTACCTCTCCCTGTGGCTCAAGATGTCCGGCCAGGTCCAGCCGCAGGCTGACACCGACGTCACCCGCCGCGGGCACTACCTTGAACCGGCCGTCCGGGCTTGGTTCCGCGACCAGCACCCGGAATGGCAGGTCACCGAAACCGGCATGTGGGTCCACAAGGAAATCCCGTGGGCGGCTTCCACGCCGGACGGAATCGTGCACAAGCCTGAATCCAACGCCCTCTTCGAAGCGAAATCCTCCACCCTTGACCACGAATGGGGAGAGCCTGGAACGGATCAGGTCCCGCCCGGATACTTCGACCAGGCTCAGTGGCAGATGTTCACCACGGGCATGCGCACCGTGCACCTCGCGGTCATCAAGTCCTACCTCGACTTCGCTGAGTACGTCATCGAGTACGACGCCGAATACGTGGCCCTCATGCTGTCTCAGGTCACGACGTTCATGGACACGCTGGAGAAGGGGCAGCGGCCCAGCATCGACCCCCTCGACGGGCACGCCGCCACCTATGCGGCCATCAAGGAACTCAACCCGGGCATCGCAGACGAGACAGCCGCAATCGGCGACGACATGGCTATCGCCTACCTGACGGCCGTCGCCGAACGCAAAGCCGCCGAGTACCGCGAACAGGCCGCCAAGTCCGTCATCGCAGACTTCGCCGGCGAAGCCCACTACATCGAGTGGAACGGCAAGAAGATCTTCACCCGCCAGTCCCGTAGCGGCGGCACCCCGTACCTTGTGGCATCCAAGAACCTCCCCACCATCCCGGAAGAGAGCGCAGCAGCATGAACACCACAGCCATCAGCCCCATCGACGTAGCCCGCCAGAACATCGGCGCGTACAAAGGCGAACTCCTCGCCGCGCTACCCTCCCACCTGCAGGACAAGGGCGTCGGCTGGCTGACGTCCGCGCTGTCCGCGCTCCGCAAGAACCCTGAGGTTCTCAAGTGCGCCAACCAGGATCCTGGCTCGCTGATCGTGGCCTTGTCGGAGGCTGCCCAGAAGGGCCTCATGCCCGGAACGGATGAGTACTACATCACGCCGAAGGGCGGCAAGATCCTCGGCGTCGTTGGATATCAGGGTGAAGTGGAGCTCATGTACCGGGCCGGCGCCGTGTCGTCCGTGATCGTTGAGAACGTCTACGAGAAAGACAAGTTCCAGTGGAATCCGGGCACCATGACCAAGCCCATCCACGACGTCGACTGGTTCGGCGGCGACCGCGGCAAGATCATCGGCTCCTACGCGTACGCCATCATGAAGGACGGAGCCGTGTCCAAGGTCGTCATCGTCAACCAGGAACGCATCGACCGGGCCAAGAAGGCCTCCGCCACGGCGGGCAAGTCGTTCTCCCCGTGGACCTCGGACGAGGCCGCGATGATCCTCAAGACCGCCGCGCACGACCTCGCCAAGTGGGTCCCCACGTCAGCCGAGTACATCCGGGAACAGGTCCGGGCTATCCGCGACGTCGCCAACGAACCGGTGAAGCCCGCACCCGAGCCGACGCCGGAGGCTGTCGTGTCCCCGCGACAGCACCACCCCGCACCCGAGCCGGCGGCCGACACCGTGACCGGTGAGCTCGTGGACGAAGGCGAGCAGACCGACGCCGACGCCGCATGGTTCGCCCAGCAGGACGCCTAGTGGGCGACGAAGTCGGTTACGTCGTCATCGAGTTCAACCAGGCATCACGCCAGCCGAGCATCGCCTTCGAGGCTCCGTACCTGTTCGATGACGCCGACGACGCCAGCGCCAAAGCATCACAGCTCCAAGCCCAAACCAACCTAACCGGCCGGCGCGAACGATTCGACGTCGGCACCATCTACATCGAGGAAGACTGACATGGCGAATGAAACCTACGTGACCATCATCGGCAGACTCACCGGAGACGCAGAGTTGCGCTACACGCCCAGCGGTGCCGGCGTGGCGAACTTCACCGTCGCTTCCAATGCCCGCATGTTCGACAAGAACAGCAACGAGTGGAAGAACAAGCCGACAACGTTCTGGCGCTGCGCCGCATGGAACCAGGGCGAGAAGCAGCGCCTCGCCGAGAACGTGTGTGACGCGTTGAAGAAGGGTGACTCGGTCATTGTTCGCGGCGAAATCGAGTCCCGCGAATACACGACCAAGGAAGGCGCAAAGCGCACCGTCATGGAGCTCCGCGTCGAAACCATCGGCAAGGACCTCCGGAGGCACCAGCCCGCCGCCAACAACGTGCAGGGCCAGAACGCGAGCCAGGGCGGCGGCTGGGGCGGCAACCCGCCCGCCGCGCAGGAAGACCCGTGGGGAGCCCCCGCGACGTCGAACACGGGCGGCGGGTGGGGCAACGGCCCCGGCAACGAACCGCCGTTCTAACCCCCTTTTTTGATCACATGCGTTGCGCGTTCCACTCAACAAGGAGACACATGAGACACCGTTCGAGCCCCGGGAAATGGACGATCGCCGCGTCCACCGACTTCACCACCGGCGAACCCAAATGGACGACCACACCCCCGCGCTGGGTCTACCGCCCACACGCCGAAGGCAAACGCTCCCACGACACCTACGACGAAGCCCTCGCCCACGTCCGCCAATCCAGCCAAAGAAGACCCCTCTACTTCGAATCCAAGACCCGGCCCGGCGAATGGTTCTGGAACCACCCTGGCGGGGAACGCGGATGGGCCCCAGACCGGACAACCGCGCACCTGAAAGCAACCGGCGGACACGTGGAGATGAACCTGTGACAACCCTGGCCATCTACCCCAACTGCGGCGAACCCGCCGGATACCGCCGGCACCTCCGCAACGGCACCGAAACCTGCCCCGGCTGCAAACGGGCCATCGCCGACTACATGCAGAAATGGCGCCACGACCGCGGCATCAGCAAAGGCCGCCTCATCCCCGACGCGGTGATCAAGGAACACGGAATCCGGGTGAAGGCATGAGCGTCACACCAATTCGGATCCGCCGGGCACCTGTCACCGAAGTCGAAATCCTCAAAGCCCGCTACGACGAAGCCCGGCAGATCAAAGACGCCTGGGACCACCGGTACAAGCGGGCGCTCTACGAGCACTCAAGCACCATCCGGAGCGGCGGGGACTTCGCAGACACCAGAAGAAACCTCGACGCCGTAGAAATCCAAGTCGCCGACGCCGCCGGCGAACTCAAAGTCGCACTCAACGCATGGATGCACGCCACCACCCAGCACGAAAGGAGAGCCTCATGACCAGCCAAGCCGAGCTACGGGCAGCCTTCGAGGAACGGCTCAAAAAGGCCGGAGAGCTACTCAAGGACGGGGCCTCCATCAAAGAGGCCAGCCGGTCAACCGGGGTAGACCGCGGCGTCCTGCACAAGTACTTCCCTGGCATGGGCTGGACCTCCCGCCAGGCAGGCGAATTCCGGGCGCTCACCCGCTACACGCAACCCGCAACGCAAATCAGGAGAACCACATGAAATTCACCCTCACAGCCGACGCACTCGCCGACGCGACCACATTCGCATCCAAAGGCCTCAACCCCAGACCCGCCATCCCCATCCTCGCCGGCCTCTTGATCGAGGCACAGACCGGTGGGCTCCGCATCAGCGGCTTCGACTACGAGAAGTCCGCCCGCACACAGGTAGCCGCCGACGTCACCGAACCGGGCAAGGTCCTGTTGCAGGGCAAAATGTTCACCGACATCATCCGTAAGTTCGGCAAAAAAACCGTGACCGTTTCCGTCGACGACCGCAAAGCGACGATCACGGCAGGGTCCGCCGTGTTCACCATGCACCCCATGCCGGCCGCCGAGTTCCCGCCCATGCCGGACCTGCCCGCGTCCGCGGGAACGATCGACGGTGACGTGTTCGCCGCGGCCGTCGCCCAGGTCATCGGCGCCGCATCAACGGACGCCTCCGTCCCGGTGCTGATGGGCGTCAAGATCCTCTCTGAGGGCAACGACCTGATCATGCTCACCACCGACCGTTACCGCCTCGCTGAGGTAGTCATCCCGTGGCAGCCGACCGGGGAAGACATCGACATCCTTGTCCGGGCCTCATGGTTGCAGGACGTCGTGAAGACCCTCGCCGGTGACGCGACACTCCTCGCAGACGGGAACCTTGTCGGCATCCGCACAGGGAACCGGGCAACGACGCAGATCACCATGGACGGCGACTACCCGAAAATCAAGGCGCTCTTCCCGAACACGACCGCCACCCAGGTCAGTGTGGACCGCGACGAGTTCGCGGATGTCCTGTCCCGTGTCGCCCTCGTCGCCGAACGCAACACGCCCGTCCGGCTGACCACCGCTGACGGTGTCATGACCGTCGAAGCTGGCACCGGCGAAGACGCCCAAGGACAGGAAACCCTGCCCTGCGAAGTGGACGGCGACGACGTCACAGCGGCGTTCAACCCCGGATACCTCGCATGGTCCCTCGCCGTCACCCCCGCCGCCGCAATCACCATCGGCTTCCAAGAGAACCTCGGCAAGCCTGCCCTCGTGTACGGCGCTGACGGCCTGAGGCATCTGCTGATGCCCGTCAGGCTCCCCGCATGAGCGCCATGACCCTCATGGGCGAGCAGACCGGCGTCGAATCCTACGAAGTGACGGCCACCCCGGACTACGGGAACCGCATCCGGCTCAAGGTAGCCAAAGGCGCCTACAGTGCCGGGTACTCCAACCGCACAGGCTACATCGTCATGACCGCGAACGGCGGGACCATTAGCGCCCACCGAACCTTCGAACGGGCCGTAAGCGAAGCTATCACCCGGGCCAAACGCTACGTCGCCGCATACTCCAAGCCAAGGGGACGGGCAGCATGACCGCCGAAAACATGACCGTCTACATCGAAGAAGACGGCGTCTGCGAGTGCCAGTGGTGCATCCACGGCGCAACCTCCGGCGAGTACCTCGAAGTCATAGACGCGGTCGACAACATCAAACGGCTGTCTGACTGGCACGACCACGCGCACGGGCTCACCCTCTGGAGCCACTGCGCCTACGCGCCGTGCAACATACTCACCGACGAATTTAGGAGAACCCCTTGAGCCTGACCATGACCGACATGTTTTGCGGCGCCGGCGGATCCAGCACCGGGGCGACGTCGCTCCCGGGCATCACCGTGAAGACCGCGCTGAACCACTGGGACAAGGCCCTCGAGTCCCACAACGCGAACCACCCGGACACGATCCACGTCCAGGCTGACATCAAGGAAACCGACCCTCGTTACATCGGGAACTCCGACATCCTCTGGGCATCGCCTGAGTGCACGAACCACTCGGTAGCCAAGGGCAAGAAGCGCGTCACCAACCAGGCTGACCTGTTCGGCGACACCCTCCCGGACGAAGCCGCCGACCGGTCCCGCGCCACCATGTGGGACGTGCCCCGATTCGCCGAAGTCCACCACTACCGGGCCATCATCACCGAGAACGTCGTTGATGCCGCGAAGTGGATCATGTTCGACGCCTGGCTGATGGCCATGAAGTCCCTCGGCTACGAGCACCGCATCCAGTACCTGAACAGCATGCACGCCCAGCACGGCGGCCTGCCAGCACCGCAGTCCCGTGACCGCATGTACGTGCTGTTCTGGAAGAAAGGCAACAAGGCGCCCGACGTCGAAAAGTACTTCCGGCCCAAGGCGTACTGCTCCAGCTGCGACGAGGTGGTGGACGCGCTGCAGGTCTTCAAGAAGGCTGAGCAGTGGGGCCGCTACCGGGCGCAGTACAACTGGAGGTGCCCGAAGGTGGCCTGCAAGAACGCCATCATCGAACCAGGCTGGCTGCCCGCGTCCCACGCGATCGACTGGTCGTTGAAGGGCCAGCGCATCGGGGACCGGAAGAAGGACCTTTCGCCCAAGACGATCGCCCGGATCGAAGCTGGACTGCTGAAGTACGGCGCCGAGCCTGTATCTATCGACTCCGTCCGCGGATCGCAGATCATCAGCCCGGTCAACACCGAACCGTTCCAGACCCAGACGACCGCCTACACGCGGTCACTGCTGGTGCCGGTGGAAGGCCGCATCGGGAAGGACGCTGCCCGCGTAACTGACGCCATGCGGACCCAGACAACCCGCAACGAAACCGGGCTGCTCACGCCGCCCCGCGAGCACCTGCTCATGGAGTACTACGGCAACGGGCAGATGCACAAGGTATCCAAGGCGATCCCGACGATCACCACGCACGACCGGTTCGCGATGATTACCACCCTCCGCGGGCAGAACGCGCCCAAGGACGTCGGACAGCCGCTCGACACATTCGCAGCGAACGGGCTCCACCATGGCCTGGCCGAATGGAAAGTCCCCTCAGTGGAGGACTGCGAATTCCGGATGCTCGAGCCGCACGAGATCAAAGCTGGCATGGCTTTCCCGAAGGAATACATCATGCTCGGAAACAAACGCGAACAGGTCAAAATGGCTGGGAACGCCGTCACCCCGCCAGCCGCACGCGACCTTGTCGCCTGCATGGCCGAAACGCTGGTGGGGGCATGAGCACCTACACGGATTTCCTGAAGGCGAAAGCTGACTTCGAGAAGACCTACGGGCAGCCGGTGAGCGCGGATGAAGTTAACCCGATGCTACTGCCCCACCAGGCTGACGTCGTTAGGTGGGCGGTGGAAGGTGGCCGCCGCGCCCTCTTCGAATCCTTTGGCCTAGGCAAGACCTTCCAGCAGCTGGAGATTCTGCGGCTGACCCTGTCGCGTGTCGGCGGCCGGGGCCTGATCATCGCACCCCTTGGCGTCCGCGGCGAGTTTATCAAGGACGGCCGGAAGCTTGGCATCGACGTGACCTTCATCCGCAGCGTCAAAGACGTAGCCTTCCATGGCTCCGGGATCTACGTCACGAACTACGATTCTGTCCGCGACGGGAACCTCGACGTCGACGGATTCACGGCCGTCTCACTCGACGAGGCAGGCGTGCTCCGCAGCTTCGGATCGAAGACGTACCAGACGTTCCTAACCCTGTTCCAGAAAGTCCCTTACCGGTTCGTTGCCACCGCCACGCCGTCACCGAACAAGTACAAGGAGCTCATCCACTACGCGGGCTTCCTTGGCGTCATGGACACCGGCCAGGCTCTCACCCGATTCTTCCAGCGCGACTCCACGCAGGCGAATAACCTGACCATCTACGAGCACAAACGCGAAGAGTTCTTCATGTGGCTGAACTCGTGGTCGATATTCCTGCAGAAGCCGTCCGACCTCGGATACTCCGACGAGGGGTACGACCTGCCGCCGCTGTCCGTGGAATGGCACGAGGTCCCCGTCGATCACTCGACCGCCGAAGTGGACCGCGACGGGCAGGCGCGGCTCTTCCGGGGCGGCGCGAAGGACCTCGCAGCCACGGCGAGGGAGAAGCGTGACAGCCTCGCCGCCCGCGTCGAAAAGCTCATGACCATCGTCGCCGAACACAAGGAACGCGACGGCTCACAGATCATCCTCTGGTGCGACCTGAACGACGAACAATCCGAGATCGAGAAAGCCCTCAAAGCGGCCGGGCTCACGTACTCCAGCGTCCACGGATCACTCGACCCCGACGAAGCCGAACGGCGCATCGACGCTTGGCGGGACAAAGAAACGTGGGCGCTCATCGGCAAACCCATCCAGCTCGGCCAAGGCATGAACTTCCAACAGTGCTACACGGCCGTGTTCGTCGGCATCACCTACAAATTCAACGACATCTACCAGGCATGGCACCGCATCCAACGCTTCGGGCAGACCCGCGAATGCACCGTGCACATGATCTACGCCGAATCGGAAACCGAAGTGCGCGCCTCCTTCCTGGAGAAACTCGCACGAGACAAGGAACTGACCTCCACCATGACCGACATCATCAAAAAGTACGGGCTGTCCCGGAACTCCATCACCGAAGCGCTCACCAGATCCATGGGACTCGAACGCATCGAAGCGTCCGGCGACGGCTGGACCCTCGCCAACAACGACTGCGTTGACGAAACCACCAACCACATGGACGAGAACAGCGTCGACATGATCGTCACGTCCATCCCCTTCAGCAACCACTACGAGTACACGCCCAGCTACAACGACTTCGGTCACACCGACGACAACGACCACTTCTGGGCCCAGATGGACTACCTCACCCCGCAGCTGCTCCGGGTCCTCAAGCCTGGCCGGATCTACGCCTGCCACGTGAAGGACCGCATAAACTTCGGCAACGTCACCGGCGCCGGAATCCCAACCGTGAGCCCCTTCCACGCGGAAGCGCTCTTCCATGGTGTGAAGCACGGCTTCGACTACATGGGAATGATCACCGTCGTCACCGACGTCGTCCGAGAGAACAACCAGACCTACCGCCTCGGGTACACCGAGATGCGCAAGGACGGGACGAAGATGGGCGTCGGCTCCCCCGAGTACATTCTGCTCTTCCACAAGCCCCAGACGGACCGGTCCAAGGGCTACGCCGACGACCGGGTCACGAAGGAAAAGGAAGACTACTCCCTCGCCCGCTGGCAGGTCGATGCCCACGCGAACTGGCGCTCCAGCGGCGACCGGCACCTCACCCCGGACGAGCTCGCCGGACTGCCTGTCGAACAGAGGTCACGGCTGTTCACCGAACAGACCCTCCGCGAAGTGTACGACTACGAATCCCACATCAAGGTAGGCGAAGCGCTGCAGGGCAAGGGTGCGCTGCCGGCCACGTTCATGTCCCTCATGCCAGGGTCATGGGCGCCCGACGTCTGGCACGACGTGAACCGCATGCTCACGTTGAACGGCGAGCAGAAACGGCGCAACGTACAGATGCACGTTTGCCCGCTCCAGTTCGACATCGTCGACCGGCTCATCGAGCGGTACACCAACCCCGGCGACACCGTATTTGACCCCTTCGGCGGCCTCGGAACCGTCCCGCTCCGGGCGCTGAAGCTGGGCCGGAAGGGCCGGTCCAGCGAACTGAACTCCGGGTACTTCCTCGACTCCGTCAAGTACCTGGAAGCGGAGGAACGCAAGCAGGACATGCCCACCCTGTTTGACGCCATCGGCGCCTGATGTCCGGCGAGAAAGACCCGCGCATATACATCACGCTCACCAACGAGTATCCGCGGCACAAGAAGATACGTGGGCTGTCCGACGCCGCGTTCCGCCTGCACGTCACTCTGATCACCATCGCAAATGAGGATCGGAGTGACGGCGTGGTGGAACCCGTAGACCTGCTCTCCAAAGGCCCGAAGCCGAAGAAAGAGCTGCTCGATGCCGGCCTCGTGGAAGACCACGGCGGCGGCCGGTACGTGCTGCACGACTACCTGAAGCATCAGCCGTCCGCGAAGGAAATTGAGGAGCGCATCGAGGCGAAGCGAAGATCGGGTGCTGTCGGCGGCTTGAAGTCGGCGCACAAGCGGCATCACCTGGACAAGGGTGTCAGGAATCCGGACTGCGAACTGTGCCAAAAATCCTAAGCAGACCTCTAAGCACTTTCTAAGCACGTGCTTACGTTTTGCTTAGAAAAAAGCTAAGCACTTCCTAAGCGAAATCTAAGCACCATACACCATTAACCACTCTCTACTCACCTAAAGCTTTTATCTTCAGAAAGCTTTTGCTTTTCAACCGATAAGACATTTTCTCTATCTCACCTACCTAAACGTGAGCGCAGAAAGGAGCAGAACGATGGCAACCTTCAACCAGGAACAAGCCTCGGCTATCGCCTACGTCATCCGGACGCTCCGCCCGGGCTGGGCTTACCCGGCAGTGATGAAGACCCTTGAGGGTTTCGCTGTTGCTGACCGGCCTGTCGCTGATGTTGTCCTGGCGGCCATGCGGGCGGCAACGGATCCGAAGGCCACGGCGCCGACGGCGATCGGTTTCGAGCAGTACTGGGCCAAGACCGCCACGGGCAAACCGGACAACGGTGTGAGGTTGTGCAGCGAATGCCTGACCCGGAAACCCCTCGGGGCCATGGCGTCGGTTCAGCCGCCGTTCATCTGCCAAACATGCTCGGACCGCTAGGCGGGCTTCTAAGCCCCGCAAAACACCTGACCCGTCCAACCACCCGCACGACCCGTCCGGAACGATTCTGGACGGTCAGCAGCACCGAAACAGAAGATGCCACGAGCATCGCCAAAGACCACTGGAGACACCACATGACCCGATCACGACGAACAGCCAAGCAAGCCGGCACCGCATTCGAACAGCTCGTAGCCGACGGACTCGCCAACGAACTCGGCAACCCAGACATCGACCGGGCACCCCGCAAAGGCTCAAAAGACATCGGCGACATCGCCAACGTCCGACACGCCAACGGGGCGAGGATCGCGATTGAGGCGAAAGACTTCGGCGGCAAACTCATTCCGACCCAGTGGGTCCGCGAGGCTGCAGCGGAGGCCGCGAATTACAAGGCGATCTGCGGCGTGGTCATTGCCAAGCGAAGGGGCACCAGGAGATTTGAGGATCAATGGGTTTTGCTAACTGGAGCGGACCTGATCGCACTGCTCACCGGCGAGCAGTCAACCGCAGTGTCCACGATCGTCGAATCAGCCACCGCAGAGCTAACTGACCGTCCAGTCAGTTAGGTGTGGTTGGACCTCATGCGGGACGGCGACACGAAAAGTCAAACCGTCCCGCGGGAAATGCTTCACATTCGTCTGTCGTAGTGCGATACTAGACAGACCATCAGTTCACTCTTTCAAACATTATTCGGGGGAATCATGAGCACCAACACAGCATCGCCGGCCAGGAGAGTCACCGCGGCCCAGCTCCTCGCCAGTATCGAAGCTATTCCGGAGACTCCGGAGAATTACCGGGCGTTGCGTGACGCTATCCGCGACGCCAGGGCCCTTGTTGCCGGGGAATTGGCATGAGCGCCGACACGGCTACCCGCCCGCTCGGAAGCGGCCGGACCTCGAGCGCTGATTGCACGTGCCCGAAGGGGCCGAATGGTTACCGGCGCGGCATCAACCTGGACTGCGCATGGGACGGCGTGAAGCCGGCAGTGTTCGTGAACGGGGCGGACCAGTGAGCGACTTCGCGACGACCAAGGCGGTCAAGGCCCGCAAGCCCCACACCTGCGAAGAATGCTGGCGCATCATTGAGCCGGACGAGACCTACCACCGCACCGCGGGCAGCTGGGAAGGCGACTTCTTTACGATCAAGGCATGCGGGCATTGCGATCGCTTCCGCAAGCACATCAACGAAGCCGATGACTACTACCACGAGGGCTACTACGGTGGCGCGGGCGCATGGGTCGAAAACGGTTACTACTCGGCGGGTGACCTGCCCGGTCTGACCTTCGCACAGCGCCTGGCCCTGTTCCGCATGGCCCGGCACTTCGAGGGCCGATGGCGCGACAGCAGCGGGCGACTTAGGCCCCTGCCCGACGATCTGGTACTGGGCATGGCGGTGGCGGCATGATCCTCCGCACAACAACCCGTCCCATCAACCTCCCGGCCCCGTTGGACCCGAACTACCGCCATCCGTACATCTCCCGTGAGGATGCGGACATAGCCCACGCGGCAGGCATCACCCTCCCCGAGTGGGAAGCCATGACCGACACTGAACGCGCCGACGTCCGCTACCGGATGGGCGCAATGAGAGGAACGACAGCATGAGTGAACGCGACGAACTGATTGAGATCCTTTGGCAGACCGCGACTGACGATAGGGTGCGTTCAGGCGTTGATCTGCATAAAACACCCGTTGTCAGGGCAAAGGCCGAGGTAACCGCCGAAGCGATCCTCGCCGCTGGCTACTCGAAGCCCCGCACGGTCACGACGGTTGAGGAACTGGACGCGCTGCCGGTGGGCTCCGTGCTGATTGACGGTGACGGCGATATTTGCCAGCGGTTGCGTACCGGATGGCGCGCCGTGATCGATGAACGTTGCGGTAATCCATGGCTCACTGACACGCTGGAAGTAGACCTCCCCGCGACGGTCCTGCATGAGGCCCGCCCGTGAGCGCCCTGGACGATATGCGGGAACGGCTCGCAGCGGCAACGGAGCTTGGTGAGTGGGAAGTGCGCGGCAAGGACGTCGTAATCTACGACCCGAACGGATTCGGTGCGCACAGGGTTGTAGCGCGGGTTGACCACGCAGAGTACACCGCGCCAATCGCCAACGCCCCCACGGACATGGGCAAGCTGCTCGCCGCCGTGGAGGGGGTGCTGGCTCTGCATAGCCCGAATGATCCAACGCCATCCCAGCCGTGGGTGACTTGCAGCGGTTGCACTAATGGCTGCTCGTACCCCTGCCCAACGGTAGTCGCACTCACCGAAGCATTGGAGGAGCTGTGAGCTTCAAGTTGAGCGAACGAATCGAGATTGGATACGTCTGCCGTCAAGGTCACTTCCAGTTCAAGGATGACCCAGCCGGGGACTCATGCGGGACCAAGCGGGTAGCGACGATCTACGCCAAGGCCGATCCGGGAGTGTCCCACGAAACGCTGACCGAATCCGTGTACGACGCACTGGAAAGCCACCACCGCAAGATGACCGAATGGAGGGAGGGGCTGTGATGGACACCGACTGGGCTAAGGAATTCGAGCAGGCCACCGCGCTGACTCGGGCTGTGGCTATCGGGCTCGCTGGCGGATACCCGGACGAGGGCAAGTACTACGTGACCGAAGCCAAGTCCGCCCTCGCCGCCGCTGATGCGGTGATGTTCAGCGAGGCCAGTATCTGGAAAGCTGCCGAGGTTGCCGCCCTCGTGGATGACTACGACGGATGCTTCGAACGGGTCCGCGAGTACGAGGCCATGGAGGAATATGAGCAAGAGGCGCACGGCTACCCCGGCCACGACTACGAGGACCGTGACTACTGGCTCAAACGGACCCGCGCTGTGATCGCCGCGCTCCGTGCCCCCGCCGACGACAAGGAGGGGCAGTGATCACGCAGGAGATGTTCCCGCCCATCGGTCTCGACCCGGATGATGACGAGTACGGCGATTCGCGCTTGTTCTCGATCTGGGTTGTCTGGAAGGGCAGAGGTAAGTACGCCGTGCAGAAGTTCCCCAACGACAAATACGGATCGCAACTTTCGCGGGCGGGCAACTGGTCTGATTGGGCGCCCGAACCGTTCCGCCGGCACCAGTACCGGTTCACTTACGACGAAGCCTGCACGTGGGCAGAGAAGTTGCGCGGCACGCTCAACGTCAACGGCAAGACCTACGCGCAAGTGCAGGAATGGAGGGCAGGGAAATGACCGTGAACCAGGAACAAGTAGCCGGGGTGCTGGTTGGGCACTGGTCCGCATCGACTCACACCGACCGCAAACCATTCGTGGATAAGTGCGATGGATGCGGCGCGGTGATCCTGACATGGGGAACGGGGGGCAACGTGGAAGATGCACTCGCCGCCCACCAAGCCGCCATGCTCGCCCCGTTGTTCGCCGCCGCCAAAGCCGAAGCGCTCAGGGAAGCAGCGGACGAGCATGACGCCCGTTCGGACACGCTATTCAAGACCATGCAGAACATGGCGGACACCCGCGAATACGAGCTTGCGGACATAGTTCGATACGGCGCCTACTCGGCAGAAGCGAAGTCAACTGCCGCCCGGCTCCGGAACCGCGCCGACCAACTCACCACCTAACCCGATCGAAAGGGGCAATGATGCCTGAAACAGAAGCCCAAAGAGCCATCAAACAAGCGCTCTACGAACTGAAAATCCAGCACGGCAACGGAGTGTTCAACCTCCCCGCGCTCAGACGAATCCTAGAAGAGGGACTGGTAGAAGCATGAGTGAACTTGACGACCTCCGCGCCGAGAATGAGCGCCTGACCACACTGAACGACGGACTCGCCCGGCAGGTAGCAACCGCAGCTGACCGGCTCGAAGAAGGCCGCCGCGAACTGCTCGCCATCGGGTGGGACGCGTGCGCCGACTCGCCAACACGGCCAGCGAAGGCGGACAACCCATACCGGCAGCCGGTCCTGGACTTCACCGGGGCCATGATTTGCAGGATGGGAGACGACGCCTGATGTGTAACCAGATGGAACACGCCGCCAGATCGACCAGGGCCCTTGAGGCGTCGAAGAACCCGGACTGCCGCGACGGGAAACACGGATCCTGCACCGGTAACGGGTGGGACCTCGAACTGGATGACCTGATCGACTGCCCCTGCTACTGCCATGCCCAGCAATAATGTTTGAAACACGCCGAATGCGCATTACAGGCATTAGACTAGAAGCATGATAAGAGCCGTCCCCGAGTCGCGCATGTGCAAGCGCGGCTGCTGCTGGAACAACTTCGGCACCTGCGGCCGCACCTACACGTGCCGGTGCCACGCGTCGAAAGACTCCAGCGCCGCCGCCCGCGCCCGACTTGAGGACTACCTCGACAGCCTGGGGGACGAATGAGGACCGGTCAGCGGATCGCCCTTGCGGCCATAGCGGTGGCTGCCACGGTCGCGCTGGAGTGGCCCCGGCGGAAACCCGCACCCGCACCCGCACCGGTGGCCCGCACGTTCGTTGAGCATGACCTGTCCGAACTGCACGTCACCCCGGCCGTGATTGAGCCGTCCGCGTACTTCACGCAACTCGCCACGCACAACGCCGGCCTGTACGTCGCGTACCTGCGGACGGGCGCGTTCACCCGGAAGCAGGCGTTCGAAGCGTTCCAAATGCACTTGGACGCGTCCCTGAATCAGGGGCGCCGATGAGTTGCCCTGTTGACGGGAAGCCGCTGCACAACAACGCGGTCATCTGCGGCGACTGCGAGCAGACCATGGACAGGGCGTTGGGTGACCTTGGCTCGCTGCTGGAGGACCTCGACACGGCCCTCTCACGCCAGTCCCGGAAGCGCCCGGCCCGCGGGAACCACGAACGCGACGACAAACCCCTCCCGTACGAGCTTGGGGCCTCCAACGCGGCGTCGAACCTGAAGGCCGTGCTCGTGGCATGGGCGCGTCTCGTGAGTGATGAGCGGCCGTCCACGTATGAGCGGGTCATCATCGTCGACGACGAAACCACGGAGGTGCGGACCTTCCACCTCGACCACACCCCGCTCACGTGCAAGGACACGTCGGAGTCGATCAGCTCATGGCTCATGCACCACGTGACCTGGCTGGCACACCATGAGGCAGCAGCGGACGCGTACTCCGAGATAGTCGGCGCCGTCAACAACATCCGCCGCACCATTGATATCGCACCCGACACCCGCTACGTCGGACCCTGCGGGAGCGTCCTTGATGGCATCGAGTGCACCGAAACCCTGTACGCCCTCGAAGGTTCGGACGACGCCACCTGCCGGACCTGCGGCACCCGTTGGGACACCAGGGCGCGGACCCTCCAAACCCTGTCACGGGCACTCACCGTCGCCCAAGACGCCACCACGCTCTCCCGATCCTTCGCCCTCCGCGGTATCGCCCTCGACACCAAACGGATCCGCAACTGGGCCGACCGCAAATACCTGGCCGGCGCAGGCACCTCCCACCGCGGCCACCGAACCTACATCATCGCCCACGTCGCCCGCCTCATCCAGCTCTACGAGACAGGGCAGAAACTCACCCCATGGCCCGCAGAACAGAAAGCAGCCGCTGTATGAGCACCACGATTTACCTCGACGTTGACGGTGTGCTCAACGCCGTCAACCACAAGTCACCGTCCCTGACGGCCGCGGGCTGGGACCGGTGGGACCACTGGAAGACGGCACCCGTGAACGGCTGGCCGATCCTCTGGGCCCCGGCCCTGATCGAAGCCTTCAACGAACTCGCCGCCCGGGACGATGTCACGTTCAAGTGGCTCACCACCTGGGAGGACGACGCCGCGAAGGTCCTCTCTCCCGCTATTGGGATCAACGGGCAGGACTGGGAAGTCCTCCACGGCGAGCAGCATAGCTGGCGCGGCAGTGACTGGTGGAAGCTCCAAGCCATCCGCGCCGACGTCGAAACCACGAATCCGGAGCGGTTCGTGTGGATCGACGACGACCTGTCCGCGGAACGCGTCGCCCTCGAATGGCTCGGCACCCGCCCGGAAGGACTCGGCGTCTCCCCGTCCGTCGGTCAAGGCCTCACCCGAACCAGCTTCGACACCATCACCGACTTCATCAACCAGACCGAAGAGGCAGCAGCATGAGCACACCCCGCAAGTCCCGCAAGAAGTCAGCCGTCGTTGTCGTCACCGCATTGGCGGCGGCCGCCCTACTGGCAGGGTGCGCCCCGGCCGCCAAAACGGCATCGGACAACCTGTCCACGGCGGCAGACAACTTCGAAATCAACCGCCGCATCGTGTTCTTCAACGGCATCACCGACAAGTACCTGCTGACCATCGAGGGCCGGTGCTCCATCGAGCCCGACGGGGGAAAGCTGAACGTTACCTGCAAGATCGGCCCCGACCAGTACAAGAAGCACTTCCTTGGACTGAGCGACAACGTCTCCTACTTTGTCGAACAGCTGGAGAGCGTGGACGTCAGCGTGTACCACACTCGGATCCTGTTCAAGCCGGAGAGCATCGTGCCGGACATCAACCTCGAGACGGGGAAGCAGTAATGGCGAAGCCCGGACCCCTCCGGATCACCGTCAAGGTCGAATCCGCAACGCAGCGGCAAGCCGAGATTGACGCTGCCAAGCACGAGGCGTGGCTCGAAGGCCTGAACCACGCCCTGACCTGGCTCGGACTCAAGCACTACGGTGACGCCATGGCGAAGGACAACCCGCACGGGAGGGGTCAGTGAGTGTCGTGGATCGGCGGAACACCACGACCGTCCGCCACGAATACCTCGTGCCCCAGCCGGCAGCGTACGGCGACGTGCAGGAGGCCATCATGTTCGCCAAGCGGGACGCGTCCGACGCTGGCAAGGACACCAGCTACGACGACGCAATGCACGTCACGCACGACGATGACAACATCATCGTCTACTGGGAAGAGGTCAAGCGATGACGGACGAACGGGCGAAAGTGAAGGAACCTCCGAAGAGTTGCCCTACGCGTTTGCTTGACGGTAGGAATGAGATCCGATGCTGGCTCACAGCCGGACACGAAGGGCCATGCAAATGAAGGTTGCTCTGAAGGCGATGCCATTGGAATTCTCAGGCAAGGATCACAGCCGGTTCTGGGCCAAAGTGGACAAATCTGAAGGCTGCTGGGACTGGACAGCATGCACTGACAGGCACGGATACGGTCGCTTCACGATCAAGCACAGCGCATACGTGGCGCATCGAGTCGCCTACGCCATGATGGCGGGACCAATACCTGACAGCATGGAAATCGACCACGCCTGCCACAACCGGGCGTGCGTCAGGCCGGATCACCTTCGACTAGCAACCCGAAAGCAGAACGCAGAAAACCCAGCAGGGCTTGTCTCAAAGAATAAATCCGGCGTTCACGGCGTGCATTGGGACCCCCGGACCCGGAAGTGGAAGGCCCAAGTTAGTCACCATAACCAGAAGATCGCCATCGGGTATTTCGCAACTCTGACCGCCGCGGAAGCCGCCGTCGTAGCGAAGCGCATGGCGCTCTTTACCCACAACGAGCTCGACCGGAGGGTTGCGATTTGAGGTATTCAGAACTCCGTAAGCACGTGTGGATGCTGTGGCGTGAAGCCAGGTACTTGGACCCGATCGACGGCCCGTACCGGCGGTGGATCACGGAGCGCACGCTGGACCGGGTGTTCGAGGCCGCCCTCGTCGCGGACAATGCACCCGATGAGCTCGCCAAACACCTCGCCCACGACTACCGGTTCGACAATTTGGAACACTCCCGGTTCATGTTCTGGTGGAACCACGTCATGGAAAAAGGCTTCAACTCGGATAACCCCCTCAGTCATTTGCACAAGAAAGTCCCGGTGAAGGCATGAGCGAGCCAACCCCGGAAGAATCCGCGATCTACCTGACCCTCCGCAAGACAAAGTACACGGCCCCGGCGGACGCCTACATCCTGGCCGAATACGCCAAAGCCGTCGACGCAGCGTTCGTCGTGATCCCCCGCGACGAGCTTCCGGAGGTGGAGGAATTCAACCCCGACGAGTATCGCGTGGACGGCCAGCATATCGTCTTCAAAAACGCCAAGAACGCCCGCGCATGGGTGATGCAGGACGTCGCCCTCTGGCAGTACCTCGAAGCAAAGGAAACCGAGAGCAAGGCCGTCTCGGCTCAGCGAGCGAAGCGGCGGCATGAACTGGCGCGGGACCTCGCTGGGGAGGGATTCAGTAGCACGACGTACGACTCCGTTTCGGCCGTCGCTAAGAACGCCATCGACAGGATCATCGAACTGGAGGGGGTCAAATGACCATCACCGAGTTCCTGCTCGCCCGGATCGCGGAAGATGAGGCGGCGGCGCTGCCATTCCGCAACGACTTGGGCGAAACGAAGCAGTGGCAGTGCGACGAGATTGGCGGTGCCGTGCGCTACGTCGGCCCGCGCCCATTCGGACTGCCGGACCTGCTAGCTACGTGCGGCATCCATGCAGAGGCCGCACACATCGCCCGCCACGACCCTGCCCGCGTCCTGGCTGAATGCGCGGCGAAACGTGCGATCATCGCCAACAGCGCGGATGCCCAGCCCGGCTACATGGACGACCGCAGCTGGAATGGCTTCAGCAGCTGCCACGACGACGCGTTGTACGCCCTCGCCGCCGTCTACGCCGATCACCCGGAGTACCGGCAGGAGTGGGCGGTATGAGCGGGATGGAAGGGTTGGAGGCTCGACTCAAGGCGGCGCGAGAATGGGCCGCTGCTGAGCGTGAGGAAACCGGCTGGCTCTCCGAGGCGTGCAACGATGAGTTGAATCTCGCCACGTACCTCTATGAGCAGCGCCACGATGAGCTGGACGAACACACGCGGCAAGCCCGGGAAGCAGTGGAGCAGTGAGTGACGGTCAGCTGAAGGCGACGATCACCCGCAACCAGTACGGCAACTTTCAGGTAGTGGTGGCGCTCCACCGGGGCAGCTACGTGCCGTCCCCCAAAGCCTGTGCCGTCACCTACACGCTGAAGGGTGCCCGCAAGAAAGCCTCGAAGCTGATCGCCAAGGTTGAGCGTGAAATGGAGATGGAGAAGTTCATCGAGGTGGTCACGTGAAGGGTCACTACATGTCCGCGATGCCGTTCCTGTGCGGGGCACGGTACATCACCTGCGCCGTGCCAGGCTGCAGCAGGGTCAAGCGGAACGACCTTGTCTGGCCGCCCATGCCACCCCTGATCCACAAGGGAGGCAAGCCCCGTGGATGACGTCTGCGATAAGTGCGGGGAAGTCCATGGGCTGTGCGCTGCGCACCGTAAGCAGAAAGGCGGCGGCCCCTGTCAGTCCGATGAGGTGTTGCCCGGCGGGAAAGTTTGTAAAGCCCACGGGGGTCACTCCCCCCAAGCGATCAGGGCAGCGCAGGAACGCGAGAACCGGCGCATCGTCACCGAACTCTACGAAGCGGACCCGCAAGCCGCTATCGCAGCCTACGGTGTCGAAGCCGTGCAGGACCCGCTCGATATGCTCTCCCGGGTCACGGCCGGTGTGCTGCACACCATGGACGCCCTCGGGCAACGCGTCAACTCCCTCGAACGCATCCGGTACGAATCCGAAGCCGGCGGCGAACAGATCCGGGCCGAACTGAAGCTGTACATGCAGGCGCAGGCGCAGGCGGGCAAGTTTCTGGACATGCTGATCAAGTCCGGTTTTGAGGAGCGGCGCATCAAGCTCGATGAGCAGACGGCCGCCATGTTCGTGACCGCGATGCAGAGGGTGCTGGCCCGTTTGGAGCTCACCCCCGAACAAACCGTGCTTGTTGGGACTGTTGTTCCGGAAGAGCTCCGGGCACTCAATGCTTGAAATGTGAATTGATAGTGCTTGAAATATTGACAAATGTTTTTTTGAGTCCTAAGATTTTTACAGCTTGAAGTGGCGAAAGCCACTGATCGCCCCATAACTGAATAAGTGCCGGAACATGAGCCGGTACCGAGAAGCCGTTCACCATCCCCCCAAAGGTGAGCGGCTTCTCTCATGCCCGGACAAGAGGAAAGCAGGGACCCCGCATGACCTGCAAGTACGTGTCCGCCGCCGGAACATCACTCAGTGCATGGGATAAACTGCCCTCCCGTGAAGCCGCCACGCTCGCCGGCGTCGGCAAATCAACGGTGAACAACCACCGGGCCGGGGAATGCGCCTGCACCGACGACACCCCCACCGCGAAGACGCCCGCGGGTGAATCGGAAACCCACCGCCCCGACGGGACCGCCGACTACGTCCGCTATTCCGAACGGCCCTGGGGGTACGAGGACTACCGCAAGTTCATCGCCTCCACCGGGCAAGACCCCGACACCGTCACCTTCACCTGGGGATGGACGTCCAACCCGTCCGGCGGGTGCTGGAACAAACTCAACAACGTCCGGCCCATCATGGCCGGGGCCGAGACTGGTCCGGCGTGGCCCGTCATCCAACCGGCCGAACCTGTCGCCATCACGGTCCCTGACAGACCATCCGGACCTGCCCGGGGCATGCGGCTCGCCATCAAAGGCGCTGACACGCAGATCGGCTACCGGCTCCACCCAGACGGGACCATGGACCCGTTCCACGATGACGCCGCCATGGACGTGTTCGTCACCGTCTGCCGCCAATACCAGCCGGACAAGATTCAGATCCTTGGCGACTTCCTCGACCTCGCCTCACAAGGCAGGTTCGCGCAGGAAGCAGCGTTCGCGCAAACCACCCAGCATGCACTGAACGCCGGCCACGTGTTCCTCGCCAAGCTGAGAGCGTCCTGCCCTGACGCTGAGATTGTTGTCATCGAGGGCAACCACGACAAGCGCATGCAGAACTTCATTGAGACGAACGCTGTCGCCGCGTTCGGCCTGAAACGCGCCGGACTCCCCGAGTCTTGGCCTGTCATGTCACTGCCGTACCTGCTGAGACTGGACGAACTGAACATCCAGTACGTGGACGCCTACCCGGCCGCCACCGACTGGGACAACGACACGACCCGCAACATCCACGGCACCAAAGCCAACAGTCGCGGCTCCACCACCGCACAATACGTCACCGAACTCCCGCACCTGAACACATGGGCCGGGCACACGCACCGCGTCGAAGTGACCTATCGCTCCGTCACCGGGGCGCGTGGACAGGCCGTTGAATCCTACTCGGCCAACCCTGGATGCCTATGCCGCGTAGATGGTGCCGTTCCCTCCGTGAATGGCGCCATCGGCGCTGACGGTTCCGCCGCTCATGTTGTGGAGAACTGGCAGCAGGGATTCGGTTTCGCCTACTACAACGACACCGAATCGTGGCCGCACGTCTACCGGATCCGCGACGGCCGTGCCCTGATCAACGGCACCGAATACACAGTCTGACTCACTCACCTATCCCCCTTGGAGTCTCCCGCATGTCCAACATCACCGCAGTACTGAAATGCCAGAAGCAAGCACCGACCGATTACGGCACCAACGTCAGCTTCTACCCCTCCTACGGTCCGGAGGAAAACAAGGCGTGGGCTGCTGCTACCCCCAGCGCCATGATCATGCTGACCGTCAGGAACGATGTCGCTGACAATTTCGAGGCAGGCGCCGAGTACCTGCTCACTTTCGAGAAGCGCGACTGCTAGACTCCCGCGCCGAAGCGGGCTAAGACTTCGGCAACGCTGGACCCGGGCGAGGCGCGCCAAGCCCGGGCCTGGCACAAAGATGTACCTTGCTGACCGTCACCCGGAGGTAAGGGAACGGCGGCCAAGAATGCATGCCAGCAAACCGCGAGGCTGGACGCAACCGCCAATGATGTGTAGCTCAGTCGGCAGAGCGAGGGTTTGTTAAACCCCAGGTCGCAGGTTCGAGTCCTGCCGCATCAGCGACGTGCCGGGTAGCCACGTCTCGCCTTCACTGGTGATAAAAGGCCCACATTGGCGCAGGTGTCCGGACGGTCACTGAGCGCCACGGTTCGCGCCCGTAACAGCGCGTGTATTCCTCGCTACGGAGCGGGGCGGAGTCGGCAAACCTCCGAGACAAAAGGCCAGATTTACCCGATACCAGCAACGGAGTGTCCATGGAGGCAGCCGCCACCTGCCGCGACTGCAATGAGACACTGCCGCTCAGCGCATTCACGAAAAACGTGCGTATGAGCAACGGTCACCAATCCCGCTGCCGCGACTGCTACAACGCCGTCCAACGGATCAGGCAGAGCGCGTATCCGCCCCGCACCCGGCCCGGCAAGAAGCGTTATCCCCAAGATTCCCAAGGGGCCCGCAGGTCGGCCCTGCGCTTCAAATACGGAATCAGCCTGGACGCGTACGACGCGATGCTCGCCGATCAAGGCGGGGTGTGCTTCATTTGCCGAGAGCCAGAGACTGCAACAGGTGCCAACGGCGTCGTGAGATTCCTCACCGTAGACCACGACCATTCATGTTGCCCCGGCCAGCGCGCATGCGGATCCTGTGTGCGCGGCCTGTTGTGCAGTCGGTGCAACGCTGGCCTCGGACTATTCCGAGACAATCCGGCGATCCTCAATGCGGCAGTCGCCTACCTCGCCCGTCCCGCCCAAGAGTGAGCCGTTACGTAAGATCACGGACCCCAAGCGCGGCGCATAACCGGAACTGACAGCCCAAGCTCACCGGAACCACAAAGAGCGGGCAACCTTTCACCCCACCATCACGGAGGCCGTCATGACCATGGAACCCATCATCTGCGCATGCGGCACCGAAAAGGACGTCGTTCACCTCATCGCCGTCTGCGGTCACTGCGACCAGCCCTGCACAGACCGTGCCGGGTGTGTCCCGTGCGGCACCTTCACCCTCGCCACACGCAAACGAGTCGACGCCGAATACAAGGCCGAGAAGTCCGGTGGCTAAGGGCGACCGTGATCAGGCGGCCCGCTATCGTGGCCGCTCCGGCAAGCGCTGCCCGGATGCCCGGAATGGCGGATGCGACTACTGCATCACCGGGACTTGCAAGCGCCCCACTCGCCGACGAATTCGGCGCCAAGCCAAGGCAGAACTCCGAATGACCGGAAGGTAAACCCTCAGCAGGAAAGGCGGCAAGGTGACGCTCACATGGGCGGAACTCGCCGCCAAACAGTTCGAAACAGGGTCCGCGCCACGGTTCCGCACCCCCGGGGACCTCGCCCGGCACCTCAACCCCCGCAGCGTCCAAACCCCCGCCCTGGACCTTGTTGATGAGGCGCTCCTCCAGGCGTACGAAACCCCCGACTCCCGCACCATGGTTTTCCTTGGTCCGCAGGAAGGCAAGTCCACCCGCGTCGCCGAAGTGTTCCCCCTCTGGGTCCTCGCCCAAGCACCTGACACGCGCATCATCACCGCCTCCTACGCGATGTCACTGGCGCGCCGTAACGGCCGTGCCATCCGCAACCACATCGAAACGCACGGCCGTGACCTTGGCGTCTCCATCCGGCCCGACGTCGCAGCGCAGTCAGAATGGCAGCTCGACGGGCACCGCGGCGGGCTGTACGCCGTCGGTATCGGTGGTGGCCTGACCGGCCGGGCAGCGGACATGATGATCATCGATGACCCGCATTCCGGTATGGACACCGCCGAGTCGGAAACGTACCAGATGCGGGCATGGGACTGGTGGACCGGCACCGCCTCAACCCGTCTCGCGCCCGGGGCCCCCGTCATCCTGATCATGACCCGGTGGCACCAGCTGGACCTCGCCGGCCGCCTCCTCGCCGCTGAGGACGGGCACCTGTGGAACGTCGTGAACATCGCCGCGCAAGCCGACCACAACCCGGACAAAGGCGAATCGGACATCCTCGGCCGTGTCCCCGGCGAATTCCTTGAATCCACGCGTGGCCGCACCCCCGAACAGTGGGAAGCCATCAAGAAACGCGCCGGTTCCCGGGTGTGGAACGCCCTCTACCAGGGCCGCCCCGCACCCACTGAGGGCGGGATTTTCAAGCGCACGGACTGGAAAGAGTACACGGCCCCGCTGTGGACCGAACTCGACGGCGCCTGCCTTGTCACGGGCGCCACGGATGAGCTGATCATGTCGTGGGATATGACGTTCAAATCCACCAAAGCCTCCGACTATGTTGTGGGGCAAGTGTGGCTGAGGCGCGGCCCGAACATTTACCTCCTCGACCAGATCCGCAAACGGATGACGTTCTCCGAGACGCTCGCCGCGGTGCGCGGATTCGTGGCGAAATGGCCGCAAGCCGCCGGGAAGCTCGTGGAAGACAAAGCGAACGGCACCGCCGTCCTTGACGTTCTCCGCAAGGAAATGCCCGGGCTGATCGCTATCAACCCGACCGAATCGAAAGAGGCCCGCGCCTCCGCGGTGTCCCCTTTCGTGGAAGCCGGCAACGTGTTCCTCCCCAACCCGCAAATCCGGGCATGGGTCAGCGAGTTCATCGAGGAAGCCGCAGCGTTCCCCAACGGCGCACACGACGACCAAGTCGACGGCTTCACCCAAGCCGGGCAACGCCTCCTCGTACGCGGCGGCACCGGATCCGCGTACCTCAACGCGCTCAAAGCCCGGGCCGAAGCGAACGGCACCACCATCCCCACCCACTCACGTGACTGGCGGCAAAAAGCCGCCGACCTCAAAAACAACCACTAGCCGGAAGGTGACCCCTTGGGACTTATGGATCTCTTCCGCGACGGCGGACTGCTGAAGCGGGCAACAACCCCGCAGATCATCTCCGACGCCATGGTTGTCCAGGGCATGAGCAACGACGGGTCCATGGGCCCCGGCGCACCCACCGCGCCCGGCCGCGGGTACAGTGTCCGGCCCCGCGCCACCGACTACCCGGCTGGCGTCAACATCAACGTCCAGTCCCGGCGGGCATGGGGACGCACCGGGTACGACGTGCTCCGCGAACTCATGCGGTCCTACGACATCGCCCAGATGTGCAAGAACCACAAGATCGATGAGCTCCGCTCCATGGAGCCGATGTTCACCCCGATGGACGGTTTCAAGGGCGACGGTGAAGCCGCTGTCGCCGCGGCACGCGCTGCCCTGTCCTTCCCTGACCGGGAACACTCATGGGATGAGTGGCTGTCCCTGTGGCTGGACAACCTCCTCACGTTCGACTCCGGGCCCCTGTACCGGCGCCGCAACCGTGACGGGCAGATCATCGCCCTCGAAGTCGTGGACGGGTCCACCATCTACCCGCTCGTCGACGGTCACGGCCGCCGGCCCCAAGCACCGGCCCCCGCATACCAGCAGGTCATCAAGGGCCAGTCCTCGGTGGACTTCACGGCGGAAGACCTGACCTACGCCCGGTTCCGGCCGCAAACTGACTCCCCGTTCGGCATGGCCCCGCTCGAGTCGATCATGATGACCGTGAACACGGACATGCGCTTCCAATGGCACCTCCTGCAAATGTTCACCGAAGGCTCCATCCCGGGCGGCTTCATGGAGCTCCCCCCGGACGTGTCCAGCCCTGACCAGGTCGCTGAGTGGCAGGACTACTGGGATGCGACGTTCATGGGTGATCAGGCGATCGCTCACAAGCTCATCGCGGTCCCGGGCGGGTCGAAGTTCACGGCCACCGCGCCGGCGTCATTCGACCCGGAGTTCCCGAAGTACCTTGCGATCAAGGTCGCTGCAGCGTTCGGTGTGATCCCGCAGGACCTGGGCCTCACTGATGATGTGAACCGGGCGACCGGTGAGACGCAGACGGACACGCAGTTCCGGGTGAACACCCTCCCGTGGGTCCGGTTCGTGGAAGCCATTGTCACCCGCTACCTCCAGCACGACCTCGGCCTCCCGGTCCAGCTGAAGCTGAAGACCGGCCGCGACGAGGAGGACCGCCTCACTGAGGCGCAGGCGTGGAAGGTGTACATCGAATCGGGTATGGCGTCCGCTGATGAGGGGCGCGAGCAGATCCTCGGCCTGCCCGTGGACAACACCCGCCCGGTGCCCCGCGGCATGATCCTGCCCCGTCAGGGTTTCGTGCCGCTGTCCTCGCTGGTGGCGGTGTCCGGCACGGTCGATCCGGAAACGAAAGCGCCCGCTGAGGGGACCCCCGTGCAGGAGGTCCTCATTGATGGCGTGAACGGTGCGCAGCCTCAGGCGCCGGCCGTCATGAAGGAACTCACCGCCGGGGTCACGTCCGCGACGGGGATCACGGGTATCGACATGGTGGGTGACGATGAGCTGGAGAAGTCCGGCCCGACTGTCGCCGGCGCCGCTGTGAAAGCGGCGGACACCGGCCGTGTCCTCATGATCCAGCGTTGCCTCGACCCGGAAGACCCTGCGGCCGGGACATGGGAATTCCCCGGCGGTCACCTCAACACCGGGGAGGACGCGCAAGCCGCGGCTATCCGTGAGTGGGAGGAAGAAACCGGGCTCGACTTCCCTGCCGACGCCAAACTCGCCGGCACCTGGGATTCCCCCGACGGGGCCTACCAAGGCCACGTGTACAAGATCGCCACCGAAGGATCCGTCCCGATCAACACCGGTGACGGGGAAGACGGCGAAACCCTCGCATGGTTCGACCCGGCCCACCTCGACGGTTTCCCGGCGCTCCGCGAAGAACTCGCCGCCAACCTGCCCAGTGATGAACTCGCGAAGGCAGCTGCCCGGGAGCTCGCCAAGTTCCGTACCTTCACCAAGGCGCGGGCCAAGACCGGCAAATGGCGGGACTTCGAATTCACGGCCATCCCCGAACCCGTCGCCAAACACCTGAACGATCAGGCGCGGGCCGACTTCGCCAAGGAAGAGCCCGGGAGTGATGCCAGCCCAAAAGCTGGTACGCCTAGCTGGAGGGACGACCCACCAGTGACGGCGGCCATCCACACCGTGGACCTCGCCCTCACGGACTACTGGTCCCCGCGGATCCGCGACTCCCTACTGGAGATGTGGAAAGCGTCCGACTACCGGGCGGCCATCACGGCCGTGAACGGTATCGGGGATAAGGGCATGGACGTCTTCCGGGACGTCGCCCGTCAGGTCCTCTCCGGCGCGGTCCAGCCCTCCACGCTGGAACGGGTCGTGTACAACGCATGGGCGGACGCGTACAACGTCGGGACCCTCGCCGCGGATGTGCAGATGGGGAAGGTTCCGAAAGGCTGGGACGACTGGGAGCCGGGCATGACCGCGAACAACAAGGTCACCGCGCTCGGCTGGAAAGAAACCCTCGCCGATGCCGACATCACCCTGAAGGGCATCACGGACACGACCGTCAACAAACTGGCGTACGCCATCGCTGACGGTGTGAACGCGGGCGACCCGTCCGATGACATCGCACGGGCGCTCACGCGGATCCTGGGTGACCCGGCACGGGCCGAACTCATCGCGCACACCGAAACGGCCCGGATGCTCAACCAGTCCGCCATGTACCAGTACGAAGCGGCCGGCGTCACCCAGTGGGACCTCATCACATCCTCCGGGGCGTGCACCGCAACATGCCTGCCCGTGAAGGACGCGAACCCCCACAACATCGGCGAAGGCCCCACCGTGCCGCTCCACCCCCGCTGCCGGTGCGCCGCATCACCACACCTTGAAGGGACACCCGCCAATGGCCGCAAATGAGCAACGCTACCTGCTCTCCATCGCCTACCAGGCCGGACCTGACCCGCGCATCGCGACCGGCGCCGACGGCTCACGCGACTTTTTCAGCCCGGAAGAGCTGGAGAAAGCCGCGTGGGAGTTCGCGAAGTCCTCCCGGTCCATCGGCCTGTTCCACAAGGACGGCACCGAAGGTCACGCCGACGTCGTCGAAAGCTACATCTACCGCGGCCCCGACTGGGACCTCGGCGACGGTGTCGTGGTGAAGTCCGGCGACTGGCTCCTCGGCACCGTCCTCGATGACACCGCATGGGCGCTGTACAAGTCCGGGGAAATCACCGGCGTCTCCCCGCAAGGCACCGCGAAACGCCGCCGACCAACCGACCCAGTGAAAGCTGACCAACCATGACCATCCCCGAAGACATGTCCGAACTGGTTGACGTGAACATTGACCGCGTCGACCTTGTTGGCAAGGCCGCGAACGGGCACCGCTTCCTACTGGCGAAGTCCGCCGACTCCCCGGCCCTGATCGACCCGGACACTGTCCGCGAGCTCATCAAGGACGCCGACGCTGAGCCTGCCACCGCGGACCT
Organism: Arthrobacter sp. ISL-69; assembly: GCF_018613775.1. NCBI lineage: Bacteria > Bacillati > Actinomycetota > Actinomycetes > Micrococcales > Micrococcaceae > Arthrobacter > Arthrobacter sp. ISL-69. The sequence continues at coordinate 335,603 of NZ_JAGGPO010000018.1, read as the reverse complement.
CGTCGCGTTCGAAGGCATCACGGCCGTCCTGAAAGCCGGGCGTGCACTGTCCAGCGCCAACGAAGCTGCACTGCGCAACGCATCCGCCGCCATCCAAAAAGTACTCGCATCTCTCCCGGCCCCGGAAGAGGCCCCCGTAGAAAAGGAAACCCCCGTGGCCGAAGAAACCGCCGCAGCAATCACCGCCGACGTCCCGCTCCTCGAAGCCGCCGTCGAAAAGGAAACCGCCGAGCCTGGCGCAGTGGAGGAAGTTGAGAAGGGCGGCAGCCTCATGGCCGTCTATGACGCCCGCGGCAACCTTGTCGGCGCCATCAAGCCCTCCGCGCTGACCCTCATCGACTCCAATACCCCGGCCGACGCTGCTGAGGAACCCGCGGACGAACCCTTCGAGGAAGCCGCCGCCGACGCATCCGGTGACGAAGAAATCGAACCCGAAGACGGCGCACCCGCCGAAGCTGTAGGGGAAGACGAAGAGCTCATCCCCGGCACCGAAACTGTCAAGTCCCCCGTCGAAAAGGCGGAGACTGTAGCAATCGTCACAGAGGCACCTGATGTTGCCGCACTGCTCAAAGAGGCCCTCGCCCCGCTGGTGGAGAAGATCGCGCACGCCGCCGATCTTGCCAACGAAGTGAAAGTCCTGAAGGAGCGCGTCGAAGCATACGGGCGTGAACCTGACGACCGGAAAAGCCCCCTCCTCAACGGGGCAGACGGAAAGGCTGGCATCGCCAAGCGCTCCGCAGAGTCCGACGTCCTTGTCGATCTGACCAAGGCCGTCGAAATCGCCAAAGAAGCCGGCGACCCCACGAAGCTCGTGAACGCACAGCAGGCCCTCGCGTTCGCAGCCATCAAAGACCGCTTCAGCGGCAACTCCTAACCACTTTTCCCGAAAGGCTCCCGCCGTGAACCACGACGAAACCACCCTCGAAACCCTCGCCCTGATCAAGGCCCAGACCGCCGGCGTCACCTCCGGCACCGGCATCGTCGGCGTTGACCTCAGCGAACTCGTATCGCTCATCCCGGTCAACACCCCGTTCCTTGACTCCATCAGCCGCAAAGCCGCCACGGACGGCGCCAAGTTCTGCCAGTGGCGTGTCCTGACGGACATCAACAACCTGCAGGCTGACCCCGGCACCGCGTTCGACTACGCCGCACCGCTGGCGCTGCTGAACGAGCTCGACGTCTCCGCACCCTACGGCAAGATCGGTTACGGCTACACGGTCACCGAAGACGCCATCGACTTCGCCAAGGGCTACGCCAACGCGCACGCCATCGCGGTCATGAACGCCATGAACCAGTACAAGATCGGCGCCGACCGTAAGCTCCTCGGCGGCCAGGTCTTCGCGCTGCCGACCCCCGCCACCCCGGTCACGTCCACCGCGACCACGGGCGGCACCGTCGCAGCCGCAACCTACCTGATCAAGGTAGCGGCCCGGACCCTGTCGAACTTCAACTACGGCGGCTCCACCATCGCCTCCGCACAGGCATCGCAGGCCACCACGGGCGCGACATCCACCCTGACCGCGACCGTCGCCGCCGTACCAGGTGCCGTTGCCTACGACTGGTACGTCGGCGGTTTCTACCAGACCACGACCACGGTCAACAAGATGGTTTGGACCACGACCCCGGCCGGTTCCAACCAGCCCGTCCCGAACATCCCCGGCATTTACGGTGTCGCACCGACTGCCGTTCCCGTCGCGGACACCTCGGCGAAGGCCACGGACTTCAACGGTCTGCTCGCCACCCTCGCCGGTGACTACGCAACCGGCGGCGCAACGGGCCTCGTGACCCGCGGCTCCGGCACCAGCTCGGGCGCAACGTTCCAGTCCCTCGACGGCGCCGCGTTCACCAGCTCCGGCCAGTCCATCAACGAACTGGACGCCCTGAACGCTGCCCTGTTCAACAAGATCCAGGCATCCCCGACCCGCTACCTGCTCGCCTCGCAGGAAGCGAACAGCATCTCCAAGCTGCTGCTCTCCAGCGCCGGTGGCGGCACCACGTTCCTGACCCCGAACGACAACGGCCGCAACAACATCACGGCCGGCGGCTACATCGGCTCGTACATCAACAAGGCAGCCGGAGGCGTTCCGGTTCCGCTGTTCGTTCAGCCGAACCTCGCACCGGGCACCCTGATCGCGGCATCCGACTCCGGCGCGGCTTTCGCCGGGGCGAACATCTCCAACACCCTGGAACTCCGCGACCTGCGCAGCACGCAGGACTACCAGTACGCCACCAACCGCGCAGCAGGCGCAGGCGGCGGACCCCGCAACGACGGCGAGGTCTACTCGACGTCCGCGCTGATCAACCGCGCCCCTGTGGCGTTCGGCGTGCTCAGCTGTATTGCCCCTAACTGACGCCGACTTTTAGTGCTTCCGGTGCGCGGTTTACGTGTTTCCAGTGATAAAATTGGAACATGGAGAAAGCGTGCCGGAAGTGCGGCGAGGTCAAGTCGCTAGACGAATTTCACAAATCGAGCAACAGCCCTGACGGGCGGCAGTACCGGTGCAAACCCTGCGCCATTTCAGCCGCCCGTCAAAGGGCGCTCGACAACCCGGACGCAAAGCGCGAGGCGGATCGCAAGTATTCTGCGTCCGCCAAGAGTAAGGCCGCACGGAAGGTTCGCCGTGAGGGTCCGGCGGGTGAGCGCATCAAGGATCAGAAGCGCGAGTCCTACTACCGCAATCACGAAAGCAACCTGGATAAGTTGCGGGCCCGTCAAGTTGACCCGGAGTTTCAGGCGAGGGCGCGCGAGCGTATGGCCAAGTGGCTGGCGAGCGATCCTCGCGGCCCTTGGCGCCTAAATATCAAGACCAACTACGGCCTGACCTTGGATGAGTATGACGCCATGGTGCTCCGGCAGGCGGGCCGGTGCGACATCTGCAGCGACCCTCTGGACAACGGGAACATCGACCACTGCCACGCCAGCGGCAAGGTTCGCGCCCTGCTTTGCGGCCATTGCAATCGCGGCCTCGGCTATTTCCGGGACAGCCCCGAAGCGTTGCGTGCCGCTGCTGCATACCTCGAATTACACGGAGTGGCCTAGCCACGCAATCTTAGGAGCCTGGCTTGGCTATCGTCTACACCCAGAACGTGGCACCAAGCACGGTCGTCCCGGCGCCCAACGTCGCCACCTACTCCACCCGCAAAACCTATGTCACCCCGGCCGAGTTCAAAGCCGCACCGACCGGCGTGGACGTCTCCCAGCTGGTACCGAACGGCACCGCCCAGCAACAGGCCGCCGCGCTCGTGATGCAGCTGCAGCGCGCCAGCGCGTACGCGGACAACTTCTGCCAGAAGGTCATCGCCGCGACCGTCGACGTCCAAGCCGGGCAGTATCGGGTGCAGCGTGACGTGGCCCTCGGCGCGGTCATCAAGGTCCCGCTAGACAACACGCCCGTCGTCGCCATCTCAGACATCCGGATCGGCGCCACACCCGGGGCCCTGGCGCTCATCCCCACGCCCGGAAACCTGTGGATCGGCCGCAAGACCGCGACCATCCCCGTCGCCGCCAGTTACGGCACGCACGTCTTCGCCCAAGTGTCCTACGTCAACGGCTGGGCCAACACCGCACTCACGGCTGCAGGGAACCCCGGGACGCTGAGCATCACCGTGGCGTCAACGCTCGGGATCATGCCCGGGCAGCAGCTGAACATCCAGTCCCCGAACAACGCGGAAACCGTCACCGTGGACCCGTCGTTCATCCCGTCGAACATGAACATCAACGCGCTCGTGCCGATCACCACCCCCCTCGTCGGGACCTACGCCATCGGCGACACTGTCACCGCGTTCCCGCAGGACATCAAACAGGCCGTCATCCTCATCGCCAAGTCGCTGATCAAGACCCGCGGTTCCGAGTCCATCGTCATCTCCTCCACCACATCCCAGCCGGACAGCATCGACAAGCTCGAACACGGCGTTACCTCGGATCTGGACATGGCCCTGGACCTGCTCGCCCCCTACCGCCGGGCAGCCTAACCCCCCCCCATTCCGGGAGCCCCGCCACGTGGGGATACGTGCCGGGGCTCCCCCAAACCAGAAGGACCCTCTTGAGCATCACGACTGTGACCGCCGCCATCCGGTCCTTCCTCGCCCCTGTGCCGGGCATCACGAAACTGTACAAAGACGCGCCGTGGGAAATTTCCGGCGACAACTGGCAGACCAACACCCTGCCCGGGACACCGGCGTTCATCCACATCGACCGGTCCACGGAATCCCGGATCAGTCTCGGCGGTGAGCACGGCGGCCACAAAGAGGTCGAATACACGGTCTCCCTCGTGCTGCTCTACCAATACCTCATCCCCTCCGACCTTGGTGACGCTGACAAGGACGTCTGGGTGGACGGGCTCAACACCCTGCTCGACGCGGTCGTGGACCGGATCCGCTCCGACCGGTCCTTCGGGTGCGCGGCGGCCGGGCCGATCTTCGAAGCAGGCAACCAGGACCAAGGCATCCAGATCGCCCGCGACCTGCCCCACTGGGACACCGGCGGCGGCAAGGTCCGGTCCTGGGTCCGGGTCGAATTCAAGGTCACCGAGATCGTGAACGCCTAATGGCCAAGGTCCGGTCCCGGCTGAAGCGCCGCGGGCAGACCGGGCAGAAAGCCTCGAAGTCACGGGCGGCCCGCCGCAAGGTGCAGGTCGAACGCCACTACCACCGCAAGTACGCCGGCGCCAAAGGCAAGGGCTCCACCCCCGTCCGGAAACGCTCCGGCACGGCCTCGACCTTCCGGAAGCAACCGGCGCGGCGCACCACCGTAGCGACGAAGCCCCGCGTGTACCGCAAGCGCATCAGCAAGCCAGCCCCGAAGCAGGCGCCCATCAGCGCCGCATCCTACCTGTCCATGTTCTAGGAGAACCTGCCATGACGAACTACCACTTCACCGGCGCCCACCCACGGGTGCTGGCCGGACTCTCGCAGGGCGTGAACGCCACCATCACCCCGGCCGACGGCGACGCACCCCCGCACGGCGCGACCCTCGAAGCCCGGCTCGGGGACGCCGTCCGCACTGACGAACCGTACGAGCACCCGGAACTCGCTGAGGTGATCGAGGAAGAGCCGCCCGTCGATGAGGACGGCTCCCCGATCCCGGTCCCGAAGCCGCCAAAACCCTCATCGAAGTCCCGCCCGGCGCCCGCCGACCCCACCGAATAACTGAAGGACACCCGACATGCCAACAACACCCCGTCCGGGTAGCCAGCAGTGGCTCGGACTCGCCAAAGAAACCACGTACGGCACCCCCGTCGCCACCCCCACCATGTGGATTCCCGTGGACTCCCCCAAATGGGAACCGAAAGTCACGCCCCTCGTTGACAATGCGCTTCGCGGCTACATGGGCACCGACTACGGCCAGACGCAGGGCATGCGCTACGACGAACTGTCGTACAAGACCATGATCTACGCGGACTCGATCTTCCCGCATCTCATCGCCATCCTCGGCGGCGCCGACACCATCACCGGCGCCGGCGACCCGTACACGCACGCGACGTCCCTGAACAACGCCGCGTCCACAACTCTGAACGGGCAGCCGCCCAGCTACACCGGCTTCCTGTACCAGCTCGACGGCAAGGTTGTGCAGATCCCGGGCATGATCATCTCCGGCCTGAAGATCAGCATCAAAGCCAACACCCTCCCGACGGTGGACGCCACATGGATGGGCCTCCCAGGCGCATTCATCACAGCACCGACGAACACCCCGTCTACGGTCCCGCCGATGCCGCCGTTCACGACCGCCATCACCGTCGGCGGTGTCGCGGCCACGAAGTACAGCGACTGCAGCTTCGACATCAAACGCGCAGCTGAGGCTGTCCCGGTCCTGAACGGCACCCAAACGCCGCTCGCGATCTTCGCCGGGCCCCTGTCGGTGTCCGGTTCACTCCTGGCCATCTACGAGGGCAGCACCGACGTGGACCTTGTGAGGCTCCTCGCGAACACGCAGCCGACCCTGTCCGTCGCCATCTACCAGCAGGGCGACGCCACGCATCCGCTCACCCTCCAGTGCTCCAAGATCGCATACGACTCCTCCGCGCCGGCTGGGTCGAACGGCTCGTACGCCACCATCGCGTCGAACTTCAAGTCGCTCATGAACACCACGGACGCGCTCGACGGGAAGCTCTCCCCGATCAAGGCGACCATCCTCAACGCACAGTCCACCGCCTACTAAACCCCTCCACCGCGGCGGCCGCCCACCACCGGGCGGCCGCCGCACGTATCCCCACAGGAGTATCCCCATGTCTGTCACCGTCACCATCCCCGGCGGCACCGCCGAACTGTTCGAAGCCAAAGAGCTCACCCCGCGCCGCCGCATCCCCGCCAAGGCCCTCCTGTACCGGGCAGATGACCTGCTCACCAAGATCGCCGGCGCACGCAAAGTGACCTCACCCAACGGCGACGTTGACGAAAACCCCGCCCTGCGCGGCGCTGAATACCGGCTCAGCCAGCACGAAGCGGAAACTCTCGAACACCTCCAGTACGCCACAACTTGGGGATGGCTGAAGTCGTGGACCCTCGACATCCCACTCCCCGCCACGTGGGAAGACCTCCTCGACGTCAACTCCGACATCACTGACGCCCTCAACGCGGCAGTCCAGCGGCTCGGCGACACCGACGTGGCCGCCGACTTTGAGATGAGCGAAGAGACGCTCGACAACAAAGAGTCTTTTACTGGCGCCTCCGGATCCTCACCGACGCGATCCGGGGCGAAAGGCAAGCGTCGGAACTCGACCCGGAAACCCGCGACCTCCTAAGGGCCCGGCTCTGGATCAAAACGTACGGCGGTACGTGGGCCGACTACATGAACACCCCCGAATGGGTCATCGAAATGATGCTCCGCGTTGATGACGTATACAAGCAACCCGCGCCCGTACCACTCGGGGCCGACGCCACGCCCACGATCGGCTAGGTCACCATGAGCGATTTCGACATGGACTGGACGGGGATGGACCAGCTGCAGGCGGCGTTCGTGCGGGCCGGCTCCCAAGTGGACGCCGCTGCCCGCGCCAACGTCACCCAGGCGTCCATGATCCTCATCAAGGACGCGCAAGGGAACTTCGAAGGCTCCCACAAGAAGGGTCAGCCGCACGTCGGCGGGAGCAAGCCGAACGTTGTCACCGGCAACCTGCGCCGCTCCATCATGGCCGACGGCATCACGCACATCGCCATGGGCAGTTACGCCACCACGGTAGGCCCGACGATGCGGTACGGCCGTCGCGTCGAACTCGGCCTCGCCCCCACCGGCGCCTACCCCTACTTCGGTCCCGCCGCAGCTGACCTGCGCCACCAAATGGGCTCCATCGCCGCTGCCAACTGGGAGCGGCACATCAAATTCTAAACAGCCTCGGAGGCACCCATGTCACTCCCCCCTGTCGTCATGGAGATCCGGGCCAACGCCGCACAGTTCCTCAGCACACAGGACAAGGTCATTGCCTCGGCCAAGAACACGGCGACAGAGACGGCCGCGGCCGCGCAGAAAGCCTCCGCAGCGTCACGCACCGCAGCAGCTGAAGCTGTCGCCGCCACAGACAAGCGCATCGCCGCTGAAGCCCGCGCCACGGAGGCAGCCAAAAAGGCCAACCAGATGCAGGCCAGCTCCCTCGGCGTCATGACGGAGAAGCAACGGGCCGCCTACGACGCGCAGGTCGCCGGCGCGCAACGCGCCGCCACGGCCGCCGAACTCGCCGGGGCCAAGGAAGCCCAAGCTCAGATGAAGGCCACGGCCGCAGCGGAAGCGTACACCACTGCGCAAGCCAAGGCCGCCGCCGCGGCGAAGTCCTCGCAGACGGTCATGGGCCAACTGACCGCCTCTGCTGAAAAGCATAGTCAGGCGTGGTCCACGGCCGGGACCACTCTGCTCGGCTTCGGCACCGCCGCACTTCTTGGAGTCGGCGTGGCAATCAAGTCTTACGCTGACTTCGACAAACAGATGTCATCCGTACAGGCAGCGACGCACGCAACCGCCACCGAAATGCTCCAGATGCGCGACGCCGCGATTACCGCAGGCGCTGACACGTCGTTCTCCGCCAAGGAAGCAGCGCAGGGCATCGAGGAACTCTCGAAGGCTGGCGTGACCACCGCCGACGTCCTCAGCGGCGGACTCGCTGGCTCACTTTCCTTGGCCGCCGCCGGGGCGTTGGGTGTTGGTGAGTCCGCCGAACTCGCTGCGACGGCAATGACCCAGTTCAAGCTCGGCGGGGAGAAGATACCGCACCTCGCTGACCTCCTCGCGGCGGGCGCCGGTAAGGCTCAAGGCTCCGTGCAGGACCTCGGCATGGCCCTGAAGCAGGGCGGCCTTGTGGCAGCATCCACGGGCCTGTCCATCGAGGAAACCACGGGCGGACTCGCAGCGTTCGCCTCCGCGGGCCTCCTCGGTTCGGACGCGGGCACGTCCTTCAAAACCATGCTCATGGCCCTCACGCCCAACTCAGTAGCCGCAGCCTCCGAAATGGAGAAGCTGGGCATCCACGCCTACGACGCGCAGGGCAAGTTCATTGGCCTGTCGAACTTCGCAGGGAACCTTCAGGACTCCATGAAGGGACTCTCGGCCGAGTCCCGCAACGCGTCGATGAAAATCATCTTCGGGTCCGACGCCGTCCGCGCCGCGAACATCCTGTACGAACAGGGCGCCAAGGGCATTGACGACTGGACCGCCAAGGTCAACGACGCCGGGTACGCCGCCGAAACGGCGGCCATGAAGCAGGACAACCTCGCCGGCGACGTCGAAAAGCTAGGCGGCTCCCTGGATTCAGTGTTCCTCAAGTCGGCGTCCGGGGCCAACGAGGCACTGCGCGGGCTAACCAAGGGCGCGGAAAGTCTTGTCGATGCCATCGGTCAGATCCCGGGGCCCATCCTTCAAGCTGTTCTCGGCCTGACAGGCATCGCAGGCTCCGCAGCCCTCGCGGGCGCCGCCTTCCTCACCGTGTTCCCGAAGATCATGGACGCCAAGAAGGCCTACGACCAGCTCAAGGAATCGAACGATAAAGCAGCCGGTGCACTCGGCGCCGCGGGCAAGGCCGCCGGAGTCGCAGCAGGCGCCTTCGCTATCGCCTCCGCCGGATTGATCCTGATCGCCGCAAACACGGAGAAGGCCAAGACCCCCATGGGGGAAATGACCAAGGCCATGTACGACTTCGCGGATTCATCGAAGGCCGCCGGCAAGGTCCAGGTCGACAACATTTTCTCCAAATGGGACAAGGTATTCGGCAACGCAACCTCGGAAGTGACCGGACTGGACGAAGCCATCAAGCGTTTCTCCAATCAGGACTTCAACATGGCAGTCAACCACTCGGTGGACGGCCTCGCGGGCGCTCTTGGTCAGGCAAAATCCGAAGCGGGGCAGACGGAAGACAAGCTCAAAGGCATCGGTGACACTCTCGGCGAAATGGTTGGCGCCGGCAACGCTGACATGGCCGCTAAGTCTTTCGAGCGGCTCGCCAACAAGTTCATTGAGAGCGGCAAGTCCACCGAATTCGCCCTCGACCAAATGCCCGCCTACAAGCAGGCGCTGATCGACTCGGCCGCCGCCGCTGGCGTGCAGCTCCAAGGTCAGGAGCTCGTCAACTACGCCATGGGCAAGGTCCCTCAGGGGATGCTCGACGCCATGGTGGCAACCAAGAAATACACGGACGCCGCCGGATCCATCAAACCCATCCCGCCGGAGCTGCAGGCTTCCCTCGATGAGGCTGGCGTCTCCGCTGAGGGCCTCGCCACGGACCTTGAGAAGGTCCTCGACGGGATGCTCGCCAGCGGCCTCGCCACCCTCACCACCCGCGACGCGACAACGAAATTCAATCAGGCCACGGAGGAAGCTCGCACCGCCATGGCCGGGCTCGTGAAGTCCAACGTCGACGTGTCGCAGGCCCTGAACGCGACGGGCACCGACTTCAACCTCTCGAGCGAAGCCGGCCAAACCCTGAACGGTAAGTTCCAAGACATTATGCGGTCAGGTATCAACCTGGCCAAGTCTGTTACCGGCACTGGCGTGGATGCTCAGAAACAGGTCCAGTCCGCCATGCAGGGGACGTACGACTCCATGATCAAGGCCGCGGACGGCATGGGCATCAGCGGGCAGAAGGGCATCGACCTGACCCGTGAGCTGCTGAAGATCCCGCCGAATGTGGACATCAAGACGTGGATTGACGAGTACGCGAAGGGCAGGGCTGAGGCACTGATCGGCACGCTCGATAAGGTGCCCCGGCATCTGACGACGTTCATTGATGTCCAGACCAACGCGCAGGGCGCCATCGCAGACTACGCGAACGCTGTGGCGCAGGCGAAGGCTGCGGGCAAGTCCCTCGCGTACGCCGACGGCGGGCTTGTTGCGTTCGCGGACGGCGGCCTCATCGGCGGCTACCCCGGTGGCGGGCTCCTCACGGGGCCCGGCACGGGCACGTCGGACTCCATGATCGCCCGCGTCTCCAACGGCGAGTTCATCGTCCGGCAGGCGGCCGTCGCTAAGTATGGCGTCGGTTTCCTCTCGGCGCTGAACAAGGGCACGCTCGCCCCGGCGTCCGGCTACATCGGTGCGACCGGTTCATCGTCACCGACCGGCATGGGAGCCCCGTCCGGGTCATCCTCCGGCAGCGCCACGCACATCACCAACAACGTCAACGTCCAAACAAACGCCACCGGGGCGGACATCGCCCGGGAAATCGGCTGGGAAATGCGCACTCAATAACTGAAAGGGGTCCCTCGTGACCTTCACCTTCCCCGCGGCAGTCGCTTGGGACCCCATCGGCAAGCAGGCCGTCAAGAACACCTCCTTTCAGGCGTTCGCGACGGCCGACACGGGATTCGTTACGCCGCTGACGATCACGGACACGTTCGGCAACCCGATCCCCGGGAACATCCTGAACTCGGGAACGCAGGGTGTGTTCCCCGAATTTGAGAACGCAACAAACCCGACCGTCGTAATCACCGACCCTTCACGAACCTACGTGTGGACGGTTACCGCTGTCATGGCGGACGCCTCCGTCGCCGCGTTCGTGGGCCAGTCCGGTTCCTCCACCAAGACGGCTGTGAAGAACGCCATCACCGATGAAATCAACGACCCCACCAGCCCGGCAAGGGTCTCGCTTTCTGCCACTTATGCCGGACTGATTCAGCTCGCCAAGAACCCGGATACGCTCATCGCTGGTGCGGTCACGGTGGACGGTTCGGACCTTGTGACGAGCGCCGCCGTGCTGTGGCCGGACGGTTCACCGGGGACGCTGACGATCACCGCCAGGCACGCCACCGGGGCAGTCAACGCCTACAACATCACCTACGGCTCGCCCGTAACCAAGACCTTCACGCAGCCGACGATCACGCGGAACTCGAACGGCGCGGCAACCAACGTTCCTCAGATTGTGGTGAGCTAACTATGGGAATCCTTGACGCGCCAACGATAGCGAAAGACTCCACCGGGCGGCGGCTCGATTCGTTCGCGGTCGCCCCGGCGCCTGTCGGGCAATTCGAACTTCAGCCGATCTGGGTCACAGGCCACTCGTGGTTCGGGAACAACGCCAACGCGACCCCCGGTGCCCGGTTCTTCGAGCGGGTACAGAAGCGCCTCGGCATGGGGACCATAACCAACAAGGGCGTCTCCGGCCGCACCGCTGGCGACATGGCGAACCTGACCCTGGCGGGCGCCAACTCGTGGACGCTTCGGTCCAAGGCCCTCGTGATGATGTGCTGCACCATCAACGACGTGACGATCTTCGACGGCTCCGCAGCGGCCCGCCGGCACTACTCCCACGCGTGGCGGTCAATGCTCGCCACGATCACCGCCAACGGCTCCATCCCAGCGAACACCGCAAGCTTCGTGTACTCCTCCGGCTGGACCACGGAAGCTGTCGTCGGCACTAGCGGATCGGCGCAGGGCGCGACGGCTAACTCGACCGGTGGCACCCGCTGGACGACCAGCACAACCGGGAGCTACTTTGAGTTCACCTTCACCGGCACCGATGTGGACGTGTTCCTCGTGGCACGCACGGCCGGGGCCGGGCTGGCGACCTTCACTGAAGGCGGCACCGCACGCGGCACCCTTGACCTGACGGCAACCATGGGGCAGGACACGCCCGCAGTCCACAAGATCCGCGGCCTCAGCGCAGGCACGCACACCATCCGTGGCACGCTCACGTCGGGCGCTTCCCTCACGGTGGACTCGTACCGCATCCCGTCCACCGCGCCCGTCCCCGTCCTGGTACTGGGTGAGCCGCAGGTCATCCCCGCAGTGGGCGACCAGTCCACATACCTCGCGGACGTCGAGCTCCTGAAAACGGACCTCGCTGTCGTGGTGGCCGAGTACCCGTCAGTGAAGTACCTGGACCTGAACACGACGGGCTGGGACACCGCCACCATGCTCGTGTCGGACGGAAAGCACCCGCAGGACTGGGGCTCCGCATGGATCGCGGACAAGGTTGTTTCCAAACTGGCAGAGTTCCCGTTCTCGACCGGACTGAACGTCCTCGCAGCGTCCTACCCGTCCGCCTACGCAGCACCGGCAGGGCCGACTGTCCCAACAGGAGGCAAGGACGGCACCGGCTCCGGGCCTATGACCGTCGTTGCAACGGACGACTTCAACCGGGCCGACGCCTCCACCCTTGGCACCACGACAACCGGCTCCAAGACATGGTCCGTGCTGCTCGGGACCGGCGTCAGTGCGGCAACGGCGGGCATCGCATCTAATGTTGCGAAGATCCTCTCCCGCACCGCATCGTCTGGCTGGGCTGTCGCGGCAATCGACACGGGCGCAACGAACCACCGCGTCTCCATGAAGCTCGCCAGCACACCCACCAACCTGCACGGCATGATCTTCGCCGCGGTGGACGCCGACAACTTCATGTACGCACTCGCGGATGCGTCAGGCGCGGGCTGGACAATTAAGCGGGTAGCGGCCGGCGCAGTAGTTGCGGGCGAGACGGTCACACCAGGAGGCGTGCCGGTCGTCGGTGATGTCGTAGAGGTGGACATCTTCGGCACGAGCGTGTCACTGCGCGTCAACGGTTCGCCGATCTACAGCGGCACCCACGCGAACCGGCCCAACGGCTCAAAGGTTGGATTCGGTCAGGCAACATCCAGCGCGTTCACCGCAACCTGGGACGACCTGACCGCGTCGATCCCGGCTTAGGAACCGTGGGAAGCGTCCCTGCATCCGCAAGGTAGCCCAGACTGGCCGCTGTAGTCGTACACGTTGTACTGGCAGGCAGCGGGCAGCGTCGGCAGGCCCAGCCATTTGCGGAGCAGGGACGGCCTCCTCGGCTCAGTAACCGACGGATGTTCGCACGCCACGCATTCAGTCCCCATGCACTGAGTATAGGGGTCGGATAAATCCGGTTATGCACCATAACTAAAAACGCTTCACATTCAAGGCCCTCGCCACCTCGGCGGGGGCCTTTGCTGTACCCAAAACCATAGGAGGCTGCTTTGCCCGCCGTCGTATTCGCAGCCGTAACCCTTCAGCAGTACCAGCTGTACATCTCCTCGACCGGCACGATCCTTGGCGCCGGGACGGACGTTGGCCTCATTGCCACTACCGGCCTCCGCGACCTCCCGGACATCCGGCAGGGCGACGTGAATCGCGGGCAGCGTGACGGGGCACTCCCCGGCCTGAACCTCGTTGGCTCACGCACCGTCGGCGTGACGTACCAAATCACCCGGTCCTCGACCACAACCGAGGCTGCCCTGGCGTCCGTCACCGCGGCACACCAAAACGTCATCGACCCGTCCACGATCTGCATGACCGCCGGGGACTACCTCCGGCAGAAAGCCGGGATCGGCGCCGTCAAGCCCGTCTACTCCGCGATGATCCAGCTGCCCAACCGGGCAGACCCTCTGATCTTCTTCGGCCGGCCGGTACGGTTCCGCGCCCCCATCGACGCGGACTTCCAGTACGGCCGCGTCAACATCAACACCGAATGGTCCTGCCCCGACGGGCTGCTTTACGACAACACCGTCATCTCCGGGCAGTGCGGGCTGCCCAACCCAACCTCCGGCGCGACCTTCCCTGCCACGTTCGACCTGACCTTCGGCGCGTCCTCCGGCGGGTCCTTCCAAATGGTCAACACCGGCGCGTACCCGACTGCTCCGTTCTTCACCATCACCGGGCCCGTCGCGTACCCCATCATCACAAACCAGACCACCGGGGAACGGATCAAACTCAACATCGTTCTCGGCTCCACCGACAAGCTCGGCATCGACTGCCAGTCCGGCACGGTCACCCTCAACGGATCCGCGAACCGCAACAACACGGTCGGTATCTCCACCACGTTCTTCCAGCTCGCGCCCGGCGCCAACACCATCGGCTTCGCATCCTCAGACTCGACGGCCGTCACGTCGCAGCTCACCGGGTACGCGCTCCCCGCCTACTCAGTCGCCTAGGAGGAACCCATGGCCAATATCCCCACCATCACAGCCTGGGACCTAAACACCAACACCCTCCTCACCCACCTCCGCGCCAGCCAGCCGACGTACTCAGTCCGCATGAACGACGCTGGCGAGTTCAACCTGCAGATCAACCTGACCGACGCGCAAGCCGCGAAGCAGGCCGCCGTGATCCTGGCCCTCGAAGGCATCCCGTTCAAGGTCGTGTTCTCGCAGGGCACTGATTCGATCCAGTACACGGGCATCGCTTGGAACACGAACATGTCCAGCAAGTCCACGCACCTGACGATCGCTGGTAAGGCGCTCCCGTCGTACTTCACACAGGTCGTGGCAACCAAGTCCTACGACACCACGATCAGCCCCGCGAACCTGCTCGCCAGCGTCATCAACGACACCCAGAACCAGCCCGGCGCGAACATGCGCCTCACGCCCCGGCTGGCCCTGAACTCCCCGCCGGCCCCGATCACACCCTCATACACGGTCAACCAATATGTGACCGCGGCGCAGATCATCGCCGACGCGACGGCCGCCATCACCCCCGGCACGGGCGGAGTGGACTACTACATCACGGACACGTTCGTGAACGGCGCACCGGTGCACACCTTCAACATCGCCGCCCCACGCTGTGGCCGGGACAAGAGCGTCTCGCAGGCCAGCATCGACCTGACCCAGACCATCGACTGGAACTGGCCCAGGAACGCCTCGCAGTCCGGGAACCAAGCCATTGTCGTCGGCGCCGGATCCGGCGGCGTGCAGCCCAAGTCGATCAAGAACTCCACCAAGCCCCGCGGCGGACTCGGGCAGGCGCCCCTCCTGCAAATGGTGTACCAGTTCAACCGGCTCAGCACCCAGCCGGAACTCGACGCGCAAGCGAACGGCCTGATCCAAATGTTCGGCCAGCCCGTCACGGTCCCGGTCATCACGCTCCCTGTTGACTACGCGCCCCTCCCGCTTGGCTCGTTCATCATCGGCGACGACGTGCGCGTCTACTCGCCGCCGTCCCCATGGTTCCCGCAAGGACTGGACCAGTGGTGGCGGATCGCCGCCTACACCGTCACCTACCCGGACGAAGGCGTGCCCACCTACCAGCTCACCCTCAACCGCCCACCCGTCTACTAAAGGAGCCCCGTGGTAAACGCAGTCCTCGGCATGGGGTACGACCTCAGCCAGACCATCGCCAAGATGCAGGCCCAGCTCCGGGACCTCTCCACCCAACCGATCCTCCTCAACGCATCCACCGGGCAGGACGGCGGCAAGGGCCTCACCACCGACAAGGACGGGCTGCACGTCTTCAACCCGGACGGCACCGAAGTCGCCCGCCTCGAAACCTCCGACGGCGCCCTCGTCATGTTCGATGCCTCCGGCAGTGAGATCGCCCGCTACGGCCTGCTCACGCACACCGCCGCCGGCACGTACGGCGCGGAGGTGCTCGTGGGCGCCACATGGGTCCAGCTCGGCGCCCAGACAAGCACCTGGGGCACACTGTCCGGCATCCCCGGCACCTACAACACAGGGAACCAGAAATGGGCGCCTGACGCGCACACCCACCCCGGCGGGGAAGTAACGTCCCGCACGGCCGCCGCGACGGACGCGATCGGCTCGCAGTCCGGCTGGACCAACAACGTCGGCGGAACCAGCTTCTACGCACTCTGGGTGGGTAACGACACCGACTACTCATTCGGCCGCAACGTCTCGAGTATCCGGTACAAGGAGAACGTTCGCGAGCACCGCACCGACCCGGCCAACGTCCTCGGCATCACCCCGGTGATTTACGACCGCAAGGACACGTACCCGCCCGTCCTCACAGCCGACGGCGAACCGGCGGAAGGCCCCGTCCTCCGCGTCATCGGCGCCAAGGGCGAATACGGGCTCATCGCGGAGCAGGTCGCCCAGCACTGCCCCGAGCTCATCTCGTGGTTCGACGGGAACATCGACTCCGTCCGGTACGACCTCCTGTCAGTCCAGCTGCTGAACGTCGTCAAACATCAGGACGCGCAGATCCAAGCCCTCAACCAAGCGATGGCAACCCTGATCCCCGGCTACGCGGCGCCGGGCCCTTCGCCTGTCGCCGCGAGCGTGCCGGCGTCGGCGGCCCCTTCCCCGCAGCCCGAGCCGCTGCCCTACACCATTCAGCCCCAGTAACAGGAGTCCCGCATGGCCTTCAGCGCCGTACCCTACGCACTGCAAAACAGCTCGCACAGTGCGGACCTGTTTCGGCAGGCAGTCTCATCCCTTGTCCCGCAGGGCGGCGTCGTGTCCCCGACGGACCTTGCCGTCGCCCAGACCGGCACGCCCTCCATGAACGTCTCGATCGGCGTCGGCCGGGCATGGGTCCCCGGCACGAACGTCGGCAACGTTGTCGGCGGCAATTTCTCAAAGCAGGCGATGTATTTCGTCCTGAATGACGCCGCCTACACGACCTCCGTGGCAACGTCGGACCCGATCAATCCGCGCATCGATGTCGTCTACGTCGCCATTGAGGATTCCCAGTACGCAGGCTCGACCAACGCGGTCGTGCCCGCTGTCGCTACGGGCGTCCCGGCGTCCGGCGCAACGTACCCGGCGAACGCGCCGGCCATCCCGAACAACGCCATCCCCCTGGCGTGGATCACCGTGGCCGCCAACGCAGTGTCCATCGTGAACGCCAACGTCACCTCCCTCCGCGTCACAGCCATACCGTACTTCGCGTCGGTCATCACGACGGACACCAACTGGTCGTACAGCGGTGGCCTCTACGTGGACCCCTCCCCTACCGGCAAGACCCGGGTGCACCTGAACCTGCGCCTCACGCGTATCGCGGGCGGCTCGGTGGCGCTGACGACCTCCTACATTCAGGCGCTCGACTTCATCCCCGTAGGCCTCCGGCCGGACGGGTACGGCATCACACGGCAATCGGTCCTTCAGTCGTCCGCTGGCGCGGACGTGTGGGGCCTGTACACCCGGCTCGACAAAACCGGGAAGCTGTTCCTCCGCACCGACACCGGCACGACGGGCATTGACGTCAACGAGCAGTTCGAAATCGACATGACATGGCTGCTCCCATGATGCCGGCCTGGATCAGTGACCTCATCACCGTCTCACCCATCCTCGGCGGCATCGGCCTCGCAGGCTTCATCGTCTGGAAAGTCGCTCCCGTCTTCCGCAAGTGGTCCCGGTTCATTGACCGGGTCACCGGCGTTCCCGCAGACCCGAAGACCGGCCAGCACGAGGTGCTTGGACTCTTCGAGCGCATGGACCACCAGGACGCCAAGCTCGAAGAGCACAGCGCGGCCACCACTGCGCAGAGCCTTGAGCTGGCCGAACAGAGCGCCGTCCTCGAAACCATCCGGCACGAAGTCGAGTTCAACAACGGCTCCAGCGTCAAGGACGCCGTGACGCGGATCGAGAAGCAACTCGACGATCACCTCACCCAGCCAACCACCACCATCAACGTCAACCCCGGAGGCCCCGAATGAGGCAGCTCATCACGCCAAACCCGGACATCCCCTGCAAGCCGGGGTGGTGCCTGGCCTACGTCAACGAAGCGTTCGGCGTGCCGAAGAGGTTCGGGTCCGCTACGGACGCATGGTTCGGTTCCACCACCCAGCACCGGAACCGCAACTTCCCCGCGGGAGTCTGGACCCCGGTTTGGTACGGACTGGACACCACCCCGCTGGGGCACGTGGTGCTGCTGGCCCCCGACGGTTCGGTGTACTCCACATCGGACCTCACCAACACCCCGCACCACCACCCCCACCTGGCCGACCTCGAAGCCTACTACGCCTACTACGGGATGACGCTGACCTATCGCGGCTGGACCGAAGACGTTGAGGGCACCCCCGTCATCGGCGGGGACGGCCTCGCCTACATGGGCGAAACCATCACACCAACATCCGAGGAGGATGACATGGCCTACACGCCAGCAGAACTGAAGCAGCTCGTCGCGGAAGGCGTCCAAGACTACTTCCGCCTCAAGGGCGAGTTCCAGGATGGCCGGAACGCCATCGACCACCTGAACCAGATCCGCACGGACGTCGTCTCCGCGAAAACCGTGGCGATGACAATTCCGCAAGCGGTCCTGTTCGACACGAAGGTGGACGGCCGGAACCTGTTCGACTCCATCAAGCAGGTCCGGACGGACCTGTTCGGGACCCGCGGCAACATCGACATCCCGGCACTCGCGAAGGAACTCGCGTCCCAGCTCGAAGCCACGGACATCGCGGCACTCGCCGCGCAACTGCAGATCACTGTGAAAGAAGGCTGACCATGCTGACCGCTATTCTCCGAACCCTCATCCCTGCCCTGTGGGGCAGCTTCATCGCGTGGCTGATCGGAGTCGTGCCACTGCTGTCCCCGTTGGAGTCCCAGCTGGCCGGCCTCGCGGACGTCGCCCTGCCCATCATCACGGCAGTGATCATCGGCGCTTGGTACGCGTTCTGGCGCTGGCTGGAACCGCGCCTGCCGGACTGGCTGACCCGCGCCGTGCTCGGCTCCGCGAAGACGCCGTCCTATGACGGCAAGAACGAAGCTTGACCCCTGAAACGAAAGACCCCCACACGTCCCTCATCGGGCGCGTGGGGGTCTTTTGTCGTTTCCCGGCTATGCCGCGTCTTCGTCGTCCGGATCCTCTGCTGCCTCGATGACGACCTCCGGCACGGCGCCGCCGAGCGCCTTGTGCGCGAACGCCGCACCTTGGAAGTGCGCGTCCGGGAGCAGGTGCGCGTACAGGTCCACTGTGACTTGGATGGAGGAGTGCCCCATCCGGGTGGAAAGCTTGTACATGTCCATCCCGGCCGCCAGCATGATCGCGGCGTGCAGGTGACGGATCGAGTGGACGGTGACGTGCTTTTCCGAACCGATGCCCAGCCCAGCCTCCCGACGCGCTTTCTCCCACGACTTGTTGTAGAACGCTTGGGCGGTGAACTCCCCGCCCTCCCGCATCTGGAACACGGGGCCTCCGCTGACGGCCGCTGCTTCCACGAGCGGGCGCACGGCGGCGACCGTTGACGGGGCCAGCGAGACGCGGCGCCGGGACTTCTTAGTCTTGGGCTCCCCCACGTACCGGCCGCCGGCAGCCGCCAGCTTGTGAGCCTTCGTGATCATCACGAGCGGCGGCGCGGCGTCCAGGTGGAAGTCCTTGGCCATGAGCGGTGTCGCTTCACTGAATCTGCACCCGGCGCCGACGAGGAAGTCAAGGAACGGGTGGAAGTGGCGGTCCGTCCGGGTCCTGATGGCTTTGAAATCTTCGAGGGTGATATCGTCGCCGTCGTCGCCGATCCGGACGTCCTTCGGGAGTCTGACGCCGCTGCACGGATTCCGGTCGATGACTCTCTGCCGCACCGCGGTTTCCATGGCGGCGGACAGGAGCCCGTGTTGCAGGCTGATTGTTTTCGGGCTCCGCGGCCGCAACTCCATCCACTTGATCCAGTCGATCACGCTGTCTTGTGACACCGACTTGACCTTCATCTGCCCGAGGGTCCCGCTGAAGTGGAGCCGCACGGCGTCGTGATAACGCTTGACCGTGTATTCCGTGGTTCCCACGAGCTGGTTGATGTGTGTGGTGATGGATTCGGCGACGGTTGGCCCGTCCGTGTTGGAGTCTTTGTAGACTTTCTCGGCCCGGGCCAGGGACTCGCCGTTCGCTTCGATGAGGCGCTGCCACATTTCGGCTTCTTCACGGGTTTGGTGGGTCCAGCGTTCCTGCTTCCGGGTGTCCCGGTCACGCCATGCGAGCGTGTAACTGTAGGTGCCGTCCTTGCGGGGACCCCTCGCGTGTATCGATGCCATCCGATCATTCTACCGTTCCGTGATAACACTTAGCGGGACTTAGATAACAACATCAATGTTGTATGCCTAGATCTAGGGGCGAAATGGGTGGAGCTAAGGGGATTCGAACCCCTGACCTCTTCGATGCGAACGAAGCGCTCTACCAACTGAGCTATAGCCCCCCGGGCCGCCGCCACTCCTTGGGATGTTCCCCAGGAACAGGCAACCGGTGTCCCTAGGCTACAAACTATCTGCGTGCTTCGCCAGCCAGCTCCCGAATGTCTCGCTTCCGTAGCGCTGCTCCGGGACCAGGTTCCGGCCCTCCCGCAGGAATTTGCCCATGGCACCCGGAAGGGGCAGGTGTAGCAGGCGGCCCCAGGAACCGGTGTGGCGCTTCCAGGCTTCCGCCAAATCCCCCATGGCGATGACTTCCGGTCCACCCATGGTCCGGAGCCTGTGGAGTTCCTGCGCGGGCTCCTCGAGGGCTGCTTCGAGCAGTGCAGTCGCCACTTCAGCCGGCGCGATGGTTTGGAACCGGGCGCCCTTGATCACCGGAATGAGCCCTACTTTGGCGCCGGCAGCGAACAGTTGCACCGGGAGGCTGTGAAACTGCGTCGTGCGCACGGTGACAGTCTCCAAGAGGGACCCCGCATAGACATCCTCCTTGTCCGCCTTGGACCGGTAGAACCGCAGGGGCACCTTGTCACAATTGATGATGGAAAGCAGGACGGCCTTGCGGACACCCGCGGCGTGCGCCGCCCGGAGGAGTCGGGTGCCGCCGTCGGCAAAGTTCCTGAGGGCCCTGCCCGACTTCCCTTCCAGGCAATCAATCACGACGGCGGCGCCGGCCAGCGCGGCCGATAGCCCGTTCCCGGCGGTGACGTCTGCCCGGAAGTAGGTGGCGCCGTCGTTATCCACTGACCTGCCGGAGGCCGGCGGGTTACGGCTGATGACGGAAACCTCGTGGCCCAGCGTCAGCGCTTGGCGGACCACCTCGCGGCCAACCTGTCCGGTGCCGCCGGCAACGCAGATGTGAGTCATGCTCGGGGGCTAAAGTTCACACTCAGGCGCGCCGGCGCTGCAGGACGTCGTCCAGGTTGCTCAAGGCACTCTGCGCCTTGGTGAGGGGCTTGGCAGAGGCCGCGCCGGCTGCCGGAGCTGCCGCCGGACCTTGCTTGAGGGACGGCTTCCCGGCGGCCTTGGGGGCCTCGGGGAGGTCAAGCGGCTCAGGGGCTGCCCGTTCGGCTTTGGCGGCTTCGACGTAGGTGGGTTTGGGAACGTCAACCGGCTTCCAGCTGGATTCGGTGCTGACAGCAGATCCCGGTGCAGTGGCGGTCCGCAGGGCGGTATCGCCCGAGGCCTTGGCCTCGGCGAGGGCAGCCTCACGCAGTTCCTGGGCCGTCAGCGGTTTTACTTTGGGTTTGTTGCCCGCCTCAGCGTCGAATAGCTGGCTTTCCGGGGCGTCCACGGCCGGTTCCCGGGTGGGACGCGGGACAGCAGCGCGCATCTGGCGCTCCGGGGCAGTCATGGCCGCACGGAAGGCCGCATTCATCCTGACGCGCCGGTCCCGCACCGCCAACCGCCGAAGCGACGCCACAGCCAGGACAGCCGTCAGCAGGGACACGACAGGCAGCCACGACCAACCAATCCCGAAGATGAGGAGGACACCCGACACGATCCCGGTCAGCAGGGACACGAACGCCATGAGCGCGATCGCACATCGTCCGTAACGGATCCTAAGTACACCCGGACGCGCCTTCGCCGGCCCCGGGCCGGCGGCGGGGGTCAGGGATCCCTGGGCGGATCCGGTGGCCTGCTTGGTTTCCATTGATTTCTCCTGCTGGGCGGCCATTTTCATGACGTTTCCGGCTTGGGGGGTTGCGGGTTCAGCGAAGTTGAGTTCGGGCATCAGCTCGACGGCGGGCTGCAGCTGATGCCGGCGGTTCCGGAGTACGTACGGGGCCACCCAAACAATCCAGAGCACGACAGCGACCACAAGGATCACTGAGCTGCTAAGGGGGAAGTCCACAATCAAAACCGTATGAGCATTTCGCCCCCCGCACTCGCATTACCTCCGGTGTGTCGCGGGGCAGGTGGCAAATCAATGGATTTATGACGAAGGACACTGCAGCCGACCGTCAGGGCAGCCGCAGGGAGTGCAGCAGGAGCGCGTCAGGACGGGCGGCAAAAAGGGGTCAGGACGGGCGGTTTCTCAACCATCTGGCCAGCAGCCCTTCAGGAATCTCCTCGGCGGTGAGGGCGAAGGACCGGTGGTCTGCCCATTCCCCGTTGATGTGCAGAAACCGCGGCCGGTAGCCTTCGTCACGGAAACCAAGTTTTTCGACCACCCTGAGGCTGGGCGCATTTTCGGGACGGATGTTGATTTCCATCCGGTGCAGCCCGAGCGTGCCGAAGCAGTGATCAGTAACCATGGCCACAGCCGTGGGCGCAATCCCCCGGCCGGCACACGACCTGTCCACCCAGTAGCCGAGCGTTGCCATCATTGCGGAGCCCCAGATGATCGAGGACACCGTCAGCTGCCCAACGATAAGGGGATTGCGCTGCCCCGGCGTCCGCTCGGTAATCACAAACGGCAACGCCGTGGCCTGGGCCGCCTGCGCGTTGAGGGACCTGACCATCTGCCGGTAGTCGGGAAGCGCCCCGCCGGGAGCCGGGTTGGACGCCTCCCAGGGAGCCAGCCATTCGGAGTTGCGGGACCGGACCGCCATCCATTCCTTACGGTCGCGGTACCGGATGGGCCGCAGCACAAGGTCGCCGCATTCCAGCGTCACCGGCCAGATGCTGCCCCGCATGGGCCGTTACTTGACCAGCGAGGCAGTGAATTCCGGCAGCCATTCGCGCAGCCCGGGGCCGAGGTCATCGCTGTCGCAGGCGAGCTGGACGCAGGCCTTGAGGTAGCTGAGCTTGTCACCGGTGTCATAGCGGCGGCCGCGGAACACAACGCCGTAGACGCCGTAGCCCTCACCGGTTCCCGCAGCAAGTTCCTGGAGTGCATCGGTGAGCTGGATTTCCCCGCCCCTGCCCGGCTCGGTACGTTCGAGGACGTCGAAGACGGCGGGGTGGAGGACATAGCGGCCGATCACGGCAAGGTTCGACGGCGCTTCATCGACGTCGGGCTTTTCCACGAGCTTCCTGATCCGCACGAAACCGTTCATGTCGGTTTCGTCGATGTCTGCGCAGCCGTACGCGCTGATCTGGGAAGGTTCGACCTCAATGAGCGCAACCACGGAGCCGCCGGTCTTAGCCTGGACCTCGATCATGGTGCTCAGCAGTTCGTCCCGGGCGTCGATGAGGTCATCGCCCAGCAGTACGGCGAAGGGCTCATAGCCAACGTGCTGCTTGGCCCGCAGCACTGCGTGGCCAAGGCCCATGGGGTCGCCCTGGCGGACGTAATGGATGTCGCCGAGGTTGCTTGCAGCCTGGATGGACTCGAGCTTGGTAGTGTCGCCCTTGGCTTCCAGCATCGACTCCAGCGAGGGAACCCTGTCGAAGTGGTCTTCCAGGGCACGCTTGTTCCGGCCGGTGATCATGAGGATGTCGTTGAGGCCAACGTTGACCGCTTCCTCCACGACATACTGGATCGCAGGCTTGTCCACTACGGGCAGCATTTCCTTGGGCATGGCTTTGGTGGCCGGGAGGAACCTGGTGCCGAGACCCGCAGCAGGAATGACAGCCTTGCGGACGGAAGTATTGGTGGTAGTCACTGGACTAATCTAACGTCAGGGACCAAACATTGGGTAATTGCACGGACCACCCGGTTCCGCCCGCACTGAGGCCTCCGGGCATGGAAGGACAGCCGCTGATGCCATCGAAGGAAGAGATCCGCGCCGCCCACAGAACCGAACGTGCCGCTGCCTCCGCCGCCGGGCTGGAAGCCGCCGGCGCCGGCATCGCCCGCCACGGACTCCAGTGGGCCACCATGGTTGCAGCCGGTGAGCGCAGCACTTTTGCCGCGTACCTGGGAGTGGGATTCGAACCCCCAACCCTCCCGCTCATCGCTGCACTTCACGGGACCGGGCACAGGGTGCTGTTGCCGATCTGCGGGCCGTCGCTCACCCTGACCTGGGTTTACTGGACTCCGACGACCGAATTTGTGCGCAGCAGTTACGCACCCATCGAGGAACCCGTCGGCGAGCAGCACGGCATTGAGGTCATGCACGACGTGGCCGGGATCTTCGTCCCCGCCACCGCCGTGGACCTGTCGGGTAACAGGATCGGCCAGGGCGGCGGCTACTACGACAAGTTCCTGGCGGGGCTGGAGGCAGAGGGCCTGCCGGTGCCTGCGGCAGCTGTGGTCTACGACAGCGAAGTCCTTCAGGCCGGCAGCATCGCCGCAGAGTCCTATGACCGCCGGGTTCCCGTTGCAGTCACCCCGTCAGGCCTCACACAGCTGATGTAATGCTCCCCTGCCGCTGATGATAGAATTGGCACTCAGGCCCTGCGACTGCTAAGGGACGGAACACGCCGAGGGAAATATCGGCGGTGAACCGCGCCCGGCAGCACGGGACCTGTTCGTTGTCCCAGAGGAGGATTTCCAGTGCCCACGTATGCATATGCCTGCAAGGACTGCAGCCACGCCTTCGAGATCGTGCAGTCGTTTACCGACAGCTCCCTCACGTCCTGCCCCGAGTGCGAGGGGACGCTTCGCAAGAAGTTCAACAGCGTCGGCGTCGTTTTCAAGGGCTCAGGCTTTTACCGGACCGACTCCCGCGACACCAAGGGCAGCAGCGTCTCGTCCGCCCCGGCGGCGGCTCCCGCACCGGCCGCCGCAGCCGCAGCCGCCAGCTGACGGAACCGCCCGACTCCCCTGCCGCACCCTAGCGACCCCGACCGCAACAACGGGTTGTCCACATAGGATTTCATCAGGCTGTCCGCACCACGCGTACCCTTCTAGCGTGTCGGTATGCCATCCACGCTCCGCACCAACGGATTTTCGTCACGCCGGCACGGCTTTCGGTCAGGACACCCTGGCCGTTCGGGACCATCTGCCAGGCGTCGCCTCGCTGCCTTGCTCAACCGCAACCGCAGGCTCGCCGTCGCGCTCCTGCTGTGCGCCGCCGCCGGCATCGCCGTCCAGCAACTGACACCGGCGCCCGCCCACACAGTGACCGCCATGGCCTCAGCCAGGGACCTTCCTGTCGGAGCAACCCTCTCAGGCAATGAGGTGGTGGCCATCAGGGTACCGCCCGGGATGATTCCCGCCGGCGCCTTCACCGACACCGCCGCGATCCAGGGCAAACAGCTCGCAGCCCCGCTGCGGAAAGGCCAGCTGATCTCCGACACCCAGTTACTTGGACCCGGGCTGCTGGCGGGCACCGCACCCGGCTCGGCGGCGGTGCCCCTAAGGATGGCGGATCCGTCGTCCATCCAGTTGGTGGCACCCGGCCAGCTGGTCAACATCGTCATGACCAACGGCACCGACTACGGCCAGGCGGCGGAATCGGAGGTGCTGGCGGCCTCTGTCCCGGTCCTGTGGACCTCCGGACAGGGCGGACAGACCGGCCAGTGGCTGGGCACGGCAGAAACAGAGGGGCTCATGGTGGTCGCCGCGGATCCTGACCAGGCCCGCCGACTTGCCGGCGCCTCAACGCAGGGCAAACTCTTCTTCGTACTCGTGGGAGCGCCGGGCTAGCCGCTTAACGGCCGGACAGCTCCCGTCGAGCACGCCCGTCAGCCCCAGTGCGGCGGTTTCTGTTCCTGAAGCCATGCATCGTGGTCGTAATCCGAGGCGTGATCGCCCCAGCGCTTCGGATCGTCCTCAGCGGCCTTGTTCGGCAGCACTCCGGCGGGCACGCCGGCGCCCGCGGTCTGGCGGCTCCGGTTGGCCTCGTCGGCATTCGAGCCAGGGACGCCGCCCTGGTTGCCCGCTTCGCTGCTGTTCGTCTCCATGCCGTCTTCCTTGCTGTACTCCACTGAACCGGGTCCGGCACTCATGGGCTCATCCCCGCCCGCGCCGCCCTGTTCCAAGGGTATCGAGGGATTGCCCGTCGATGCCACGCTGCCGGACTCGCTGCGGTCCTCGTCGCGAGACTCGGTCCCGGATGCGTCCTCCTGGAAGACCTCGCTGCCACGCTCGGAGCTGGTGAGAGTCAGGTTGTCCACATCGTCCTCGAAAAACCCCTGCGAAGCGGGTGCGAATCCGGTGACTGCCGGCTTCTCCAGCCCCAAGTAGCCGCCGATCCGGTCGGCACAAGCGGAAGGGTCAGTGAACACTTCGATGGTCCAGAGAGGCATGTAACGCCACCCCAGCCGTTCCAGCAGCTGCGGACGCAGCCTGCTCCGTTCCCGCACGCTCATTCGCCGGTATTGCTCCGTGCCGTCGGACTCAATGGCCACGGGCCTGGGGATTTCAGCATCATCATGACCGATGGAATTCACCGGGTCCGCGGCCGCAGCCACGTCGATAACGCCGTCGTACTGGTGCCAGACCCTGGCACCGCGGGCACGCAGTCTGTCGCCCAGGTCGGCCACGAGGGGGTCGGCACCCAGTGCCTGTTCGCTCGCGGCTGCACGGGACGCAGGGGTCCCGAGATCAGTGTTGCCGGCAATCTCACGGTCAAGGAGTTCATAAAAGTCGACGGCCCCGTGGCTGAGGCGGCTGACGTCCAGGTCTTCCGGTTTGAAGCAGCTGAGTACGTGCAGGGAACGCCGGGCACGGGTCATGGCCAGCGCGAATTTCTCCCTCCCGCCTTCGGCGGACAACGGACCGAAATTGTGGAGCGCGCGGCCATGCGGCGTGCGGCCATACCCCGGGGAAAAGATCACGTGGTCGCGGACAAGGCCCTGGGCGCGTTCCAAATCCACCACACGGAAGGATTCGGCTCCGGCCGTGAAGAAACTTGCCAGCAGCGGGTAGTTGGGCAGCTGCAGCCGGATGGCTTCACCGATCCTGGCAGCGTGGCGGAGACTCGCCGTAACCACGGCGAGCGAGGTCCGGGGCCGCAGCCGGGCGTGCTCGAACACGAGGCCAACCACCCGGTTTACCTCGGCGACCGCCGATTCCACGCCTTCCTGGTCAGCGCTCGGAAGGCCGGTGCCGTCCGGGAGGTACTCCACCAGCAGGGCCCGGTCCAGTCCGGTGGCTGTCTGTCCCTCGGGAAGCCTGCGGAGACGGCCGTCGTAGAAGCTCTTGCTCAGCTGCAGCACGAGGTCTTCGTCGACTGCCCGGTACACGGAAGTCAGCCTCCGCGTGGGCAGCACTGCGGACAACGCGGTGTACGCACTCTCAACGCTCTGGTGGGCGGTCTCGCCCGCAGCGAGCCGCTCGACGCCCACGGTGAAAGTGCGCGGGCTTGCGATCTTGTCGTCGCCGAACGCGATGACCTGCCTTGCCCGGGCGATCGCCGGAAGGACAGCTTGCAGGGACGTCGCTTCAGCATCCAGGATAACCACGGCGTCGAACTTCTGCTCGGCCGGCAGCAATCCCGTCATGAGGTAGGGGCTGACGGACCATACCGGCACCAGCATGGGAACCAGCGCAGGGGCCTGTGCCGTGAGCGCGGCCAGGGTGACCCGGCCGTCCTTCAGGAGGCTCCGAAGCAGGTCGGCCTGGCGGGGGTTTTCGCCGATACCGGCGCGCCAGCGCTCGGCGAGGGCCCACCGCAGCCGCGCCGCCCCGCTGGCGATGTGCGCATTGTCCGCCAAACGGTACTCGGCTTCGAGCTGCCGGAGGGCGTCGCCGTCGGACATTGCCAGGTAGTCATCGCCGCTGATCATCGCTTCCAGGGCGGACTGCCACCAGGCGAGTTCCAGCTCCGACGCGACGGACTCCGCGGGTACTTCGCGGTCAGCCAGGTCGGCGAGCAGTTCCCCGAGCCCGTGCTCACGCATGTTCTCAATGAGCAGCGTCCGCTCCGGAAGCGTCTTGAGCGTCCGGGTGTCCGCCACCAGCCGCTCCAGGCGCCCCATCAGTTCTTCATACGGTGTGTGCTGGAGGTCGCCGCCGGCGGCCGTGTACTTCACGGCCGCACCCAGCTGGACCAGTTCACGCTCAAGGCTGCGGTACATCACGTTCACTTCGCCGAGGCCGGACGGCACTGCAGGGTGCCGCTGCGTGGTCGCGTAGCCCGCCCAAAGCGCCCGCTGCTCCTGGACCAGCACCAATGAGCTGTGGAGGTCGGAAATGTGCACGCCGGGACGGACGTATTCCTTGGCGACACGGCGCAGCCGCGAACGCTGCATGGACGGCATCTCGATATTCCGCTCACGACGCCACGGGGACGTGGCGGTCGCGGAGATGAGGTCGTGGACCGGCCTGTCAAAGATATCCGGAGTGAATTTGTCCAGGCTTTCCCGAACGGCCATCAGCAGCTCCAGCTGGGCGCCCCACTCCGCGAATGTGGCTCCGAGGCGGATCTGGGCGTGCTCCGCCACCTCGTTCATGCGGTTGCGGAGCACCGGCAGGTTCTTCTCAACCGAGCGCGCAACCTCCTGCGCTTCCTCCGTTTCCTTGCGGGTCAGGAGCCGTGCGCCGTGCCAGGGGCTGGTGGTGGATGCCCGGCTGAAGCTGCCGAGTTCGGCTGCCCGGTGCAGGCGGCCGGCCAATTCCTCACGGTCCCGGATGTTGTCCAGGACGCTCCGCTTCAGCCGCACGGTCGTGGCGGGAGCCGGCTGGATGGACGTCAGTTCAGCCAGCGACTGCATGGCCTGATAAGGCGAGCACCCCCACCGCTGGCGGACGTTGTGCAAGGATGCCACGTGGTCCATGAGCGCGTGCCGGTGCTCGGCCAGTGTGGTGTGCAGGTTCTCGAGTTGGGGCTGAAGTGACTTCTCATTCCGCACAATGGCACGCACCAGCTGACCCTTGAGCTGAAGGGGCGACGCCGTTCCGGACAGCGCAAACAGGATGGACTCCAGGCCAAGCGTCTCCAGCTGGCCGGCAATCTCGCTGAGGCTGGCACGGCGGTCTCCCACCACCAGGACGGTCTTGCCTTCGTCCACCAGCGCGCCGATGGTGTTGATGGCGGTCTGGGTCTGGCCCGTTCCAGGCGGGCTGCTGACAACGAGGGAGTCGCCGGCGCGCACGGCGTCCACCACATACTGCTGGTCGGCGTCGGCGTCGAGCAGCAGCAGCTCGTCGGCAGGATCCCGCTGGTCGATGTCCTGGAAACGGTCTTCCGCCAGTTCGGCAACGTCTACGGCCTCCCCGGCGGCGGCGCGGGCCAGGGCTGCCACTACGGCATTGTTCTGGTTGATCCACGGGTCGTCGAGGTTCCCGGAAAGGTCAGCAAACGTTGAAACGAGCAGATTGTGCTCCACGTCGGCCCCGTGAATGGGTTTGATGAGGGTGCCCAGGCGGTCCAGGACGGGAAGGGGATCGAACCGGGCCGTGCTGTAGGCCATCCGGGTCACGGCGTTGACGTCGAACACGATGCCGTGGATGCTCTTCAGGTGCCGGATGAGAGCCGGGTTGATGTGGGCCTGCTCAGTCAGCTGGAGCTCGTAGTCATCCTCGCCCGGGCGGACGGTCAGTGATATCGCGGTAAGCATCACCGGCGCAGACACCCGCTGGGGCTTTCCGCCGACGGCCGATGTCCAAGACACCGTCCCGGCCGAAAAATAGCCGGCATCGATGCCGCGGTCGTTCCCGAGTTCGAAAATCTTGGAGCGGAGGTTGCGCGAAGCCCTCGCGGCGACAACGTACTGATCGTGGTCGCGGATCAGCGTGGACAGGCGCGTGCGCCTTCCCGCCATGAGCTGGGCCAATCCGGACGGATGGGCATGCGTGAGGTCGATGGACCCTTCCGGCGTCTTGGTAAAGCGCAGCATCGTGTCTGCTCCGGTGACCGGCTTAAGCCCCGACAGCCACTTCTTGAGCTCCTCGGAGCCCTCTGGGAGGCCTTGACCAACTGACACTACTGCCTTCTTTTCTGCGCTTGCACGTGACGCCCTGGACCATACCGGCATACTTTCGAGCGTAGCCCGAATCGGGGCCCAGTGAGAGACCGCAACACTGGGACGGGGCAAAATTGCGCCGGATTTAGCGTGAATAAAGCAAAGTGGCCGGCCTCATTGCTGAGACCGGCCACTCAAAGTGCTATTCCCACTCGATGGTTCCCGGCGGCTTGCTGGTCACATCCAGCACCACGCGGTTGACGCCTTCCACCTCATTGGTGATGCGGTTGGAGATTTTCGCCAGCAAGTCGTACGGAAGCCGTGACCAATCGGCGGTCATGGCGTCCTCGGACGAAACGGGACGAAGAACGATCGGGTGGCCGTAGGTCCGGCCGTCACCCATGACTCCTACGCTGCGGACGTCTGCCAGCAGGACAACCGGCATCTGCCACACTTCGTTGTCCAGGCCGGCGGCGGTCAGTTCGGCGCGGGCAATCGCGTCGGCCTTGCGGAGCAGGTCCAGGCGTTCCTTGGTCACTTCGCCGACGATGCGGATGCCGAGGCCCGGCCCCGGGAACGGCTGGCGGCCGACGATTTCCTGCGGCAGTCCCAGCTGGGCACCGACAGCGCGGACCTCGTCTTTGAACAGCGCACGAAGCGGCTCGACGAGCTCGAACTGCAGGTCTTCCGGCAGGCCGCCCACGTTGTGGTGGCTCTTGATGTTGGCTGCACCTTCGCCGCCGCCGGATTCGACGACGTCCGGGTACAGCGTTCCCTGCACCAGGAACTTGATCTTTTCGCCGTGCGCAGCTGCCTCGGCGATGATGGCCAGTTCGGCTTCCTCGAACGCACGGATGAACTCGCGGCCGATGATCTTGCGCTTGGTCTCGGGATCGCTGACCCCGGCCAGGGCAGCCTGGAACCGCTCCTGCTCGTTGGCGACGTAGAGCTTGACGCCCGTGGCGGCCACGAAATCGCGTTCAACCTGCTCTGCTTCGCCTTCGCGCAGCAGGCCGTGATCCACGAACACACAGGTCAGCTGGTCGCCCACCGCGCGCTGGACCAGGGCCGCCGCCACGGCGGAGTCGACGCCGCCGGAGAGGCCGCAGATAACCCTGGCGTCACCGATCTGCTTGCGGATACGGTCAACCTGTTCCTCGAGGATGTTCCCCGTGGTCCAGTTCGGTTCAAGCTTGGCGCCCTTGAACAGGAAGTTCTCGAGGACCTGCTGGCCGTAGGCCGAGTGCTTCACCTCGGGGTGCCACTGCACGCCGTAAAGGCACTTCTCTTCATTGGCGAATGCCGCCACTTCGGCGCCGGCGGTGGTGGCCAGCACTTCAAAGCCTTCCGGCGCCTCGTGCACGGAGTCGCCGTGGCTCATCCAGGTGCTCTGGTGCTGCGGCATCCCCTCAAGGACGGAGCGGCCCTCGCCGAGGATGGTGGTCTGCGTTGAGCCGTACTCGCGCAGGCCGGTCTTGTCCACTTTCCCCCCGAGCGCGTTGGCCATGGCCTGGAAGCCGTAGCAGATGCCGAAGACAGGGATCCCGGCTTCGAACAGGTCTGCACCAACACTCGGTGCACCTTCCGCGTACACGCTGGAGGGGCCACCCGAAAGGATGATGGCGGCGGGATTTTTGGCCAGCAGCTGCTCGGTGCTGTAGGTATGCGGAACCACTTCCGAATACACATTTGCTTCCCGGACGCGGCGTGCAATCAGCTGCGCGTACTGGGCACCGTAGTCAACAACCAGCACCGGCTTCTGGGAAGTCTGGGATGCAGTGGGAGTAGTCACCGTCCTAGACTACTTGGGCGCTTGCCGAGTCGCACGTTGAGACGGCCGTCCGCGGCCTGAATCGGCCCCGGGCGTTAGCGATCTCACACACCAACGCCGGTGCAAGCATCGTGCGGGCAACGCCTGAACGCCGGCAGGACCCTGGTTCGGTCAGTAGCGCTTGGACGCCTGCGGATTCGCAGCGAGTTCGGCTTCCACCTCGGCGTGGAACTTCTTCTCCACGATGAACGACAGGAACGGAATCACGCCGCCCAGTGCCAGGAGGATGAGTTTCGCGAACGGCCACCGCATCAGCGACCACAAGCGGAAGTTGGACATCAGGTACACAACGTACATCCAGCCGTGGACAATCAGCACGGCCACCGAGAGGTTCACTCCCCCGAGCACGCCCTGCGGCTCGGCGTCGGCGAACCCGAAGCCGAATGGCTGTCCGGTGACCGCGTTGGTTCCGCCTGCGAACAGGTACTGGCCGAAGGCGTACCGCGCAACCAGTTCGGCGCAGAGCAGCAGGAGCATCCCACCGGTCAGGTATGCCAGGACTTTATAGAACTTCAGGGCGGACCGGATCTGGGCTTCCGTCCCGCCGAACCGACGCTTTTTCACGGTGCCTGATCCGCTGGTCTTGGACTGCTGGGGCTGAATGGCCGGCTTGGGATCGATCATGGCTGTACCTTTTGTTCAGACGTACTGGATTTTTCTGACGGGTTGGCTTGCTGTGCTGACTGCGGCGTTTCTTCCGTGTGCTGGTGGTGCTCGTCGCCCTCGTCGTCGAACTCGTCCTCGAGGTCGCGGCGGTAGTCATCCTTTACCATGCGCCACCAGATGAACAGGGCGAAGCCGGCAAACACGATC
Source organism: Arthrobacter sp. ISL-69 (assembly GCF_018613775.1). Taxonomy (NCBI): domain Bacteria; kingdom Bacillati; phylum Actinomycetota; class Actinomycetes; order Micrococcales; family Micrococcaceae; genus Arthrobacter; species Arthrobacter sp. ISL-69. The sequence goes on along the minus strand of NZ_JAGGPO010000018.1, from coordinate 303,007 downwards.
CATTCCACGGAGTAGAACAGGTTGAGCCAGTTCACTTGCTGCGGCGGCGGCTGCGGGCCGATGCGCAGGGGCTTCAGCTCGCCGCTGACAGCCGAAGCGCTGACGTCGGCGCCACCGACGACCTCGGATGTGGCCGCCACAAACCCCGGATAGCTGCTGATGTCCCAGACATTGATGAGTTCGGCCACGGATACGGCAGTGGCGCGTCCGGGTTCGGGGGCGGTGTTGGGCAGCGGGGCCTCGGACGGCAGGAGCCGTCCGGTCAGTTCAATAGTGCCCGACGGCGGGGGGCTCGCGTCCGCGGGATCGGCCACCCACCCGCGGGCCACCGGGATCCAGGTCCCGGGTGACGCAGCAACACCGCTCAGCGCAGGGGCATCCTGCACCGAAAATGCCGACACCACCCAGTATCCGGTAGCGCCGTCGTGGAGCCTGCCCGGCACCAGAACCTGCTTGTCGGGATCGTAGGACCCTGTGGCCGCGACCATTTGGTCGGCAGCGGAGCCGTGAAAGAAATCACCCGGCTGCAGCACCGAAACAAGGGGCTTGGTGTCTTCGGTCCCGGTCGAAACCGGGGCCTCAGGCTGGGTTGATCGGCCGAATTGCCACTGGCTGAGCAGCACAAAAACCCCAGAAATGACGATCGCAAAGACCAGGCCTGCGATCCAGCGGGGTTTGAGGGCAGTTTTCAACACACATTAACCGTACTTCGTCCTCGTGTAGAACAACGAACCGCGGTTATTGCCGGGCAGCCGGGTCCCCTCTAGTGGTCGAAGAACACCAGGCTTGAGTTGATGAGCTCGGCGATGACTTCGGCATCGTAAGCGCGGCGCAGGGATTCCCGGAATGATTCCTTTGACAGCGAGCGGGCCAGTGTGGCGAGAACCTCAAGGTGGTCCGAGAACGAACTTGCCGGCGTCGCGATCAGCAGGATCACGGTTGCCGGTCCGTCCGTCGCGCCGAAGTCCAGGGCCCTGCCGTATTTGGTGATCCCAACGGCAATGGAGGTCCGGGACACGAACTCGCTGCGGGCATGCGGCAGCCCGACTCCGCCGGGCAGCCCGGTGGCGAGCTGGTGCTCACGGGCATTGACGTGCTTCAGGAAGCCTTCCAGGTCCGTTACGCGCCCTGCTGCATAGAGCCGTTCCGCGAGCTGGGTTGCCGCGTCCGCCTTGTCAGCGGCATCAAGCTCGAGAATCACCATGTCCGGTGTGGTGAGTTCGGCATCGTACCGGTCCAGTGGTTCCGCCAAGAGGTGTCCCTTCAGTGAGGCAGGAGGCGCGCGTCAGTCATCCACCTTGTCACCGCAACGGGACGATGTCCTCGACGCCCAGGCGCGCGGCGTCGGCAGATTCATCGTCAGGCTGCTCCTGGCTGAGCCGTTCGGCTTCCACCCGGGCAAGGTAATGCTTGATTTCGCTTTCGCGCTGCGCATCGCTCCAGCCAAGAATTTCTCCCATCAGCTTAGCGACAACGGGGACAGCGGACACACCCCGGTCCCAGGACTCTATGGAAATACGGGTTCTGCGCGTCAATACGTCATGCACATGACGGGCCCCCTCGTGAGTGGCCGCGTAGACGGCTTCGGCCTGGAGGTAGTCGTCGGCGCCCGGCAACGGCTCGGCCAGTGCCGGGTTTTCCTTGATGAGCGCCAGGACCTCGGTGGCCATGGAGCCGTACCGGTTGAGCAGGTGTTCAATCCGGGCCACGTGCACGCCGGACTCCTCGGCCGTCCGGTTCCGGCGGTTCCAGGCCGCCTTGAAGCCGTTGGCTCCGAGCAGCGGGATGGAATCGGTGCAGCTCGGCGGCACGCGTTCGTCCATGCTCCGGGTGGCCTCATCGACGGCGTCCTTGGCCATGACGCGGTAGGTGGTCCACTTTCCGCCGGCCACCACCACGAGGCCCGGCACCGGGTGGGCCACCACATGCTCGCGGGAAAGCTTGGCGGTTGAGTCGTTCTCGCCGGCCAGGAGCGGACGCAGCCCGGCGTAGACACCTTCCACGTCTTCCCTGGTCAGGGGCCGCTTGAGCACTTTGTTGACGTGCTCAAGGATGTAGTCGATGTCCTTGCTGGACGCCGCCGGGTGGGCTTTGTCCAGGTGCCAGTCAGTGTCGGTGGTGCCGATGATCCAGTGCCGGCCCCAGGGGATAACGAAGAGCACGGATTTCTCGGTCCGGAGGATCAGCCCGACGGTTGACTGGAAGCGGTCGCGCGGCACTACGAGGTGGATGCCCTTGGAGGCGCGCACCTTCAGCTGCCCGCGGTCCGTCACCATGGCCTGGGTTTCGTCGGTCCACACGCCCGTTGCGTTGATGACCTGCTTGGCGCGGATGCTGAAGGTGGTGCCGTCCTCGCGGTTGACCACCTTGGCGCCCACCACCCGCTCGCCTTCGCGCAGGAAGTCGACTACGGCCGTCTGGTTGATAGCGTGGGCGCCATAGTGCGCGGCGGTGCGGATCAGGTTGGCCACATACTTGGCGTCGTCCACCTGCCCGTCGTAGTACCTGATGGAACCGACGAAGGCGTCATCCTTCAGGCTCGGCGCGGCGCGGAGGGTGCCGCGGCGGCTCAGGTGCTTGTGGAACGGCACGCCCCGTTTGTGCCCGCCGGAAATGGACATGACGTCGTACAGGGCAATGCCGGCGCCGATGTAGGGCCGTTCGAAGAAGGGCTTGGTCAGCGGGTAGAGGAAGGGTACCGGCCGGGCGAGGTGCGGAGCGATCTCGGACAGCAGCAGCCCGCGTTCATGCAGCGCTTCCTTGACGAGCCCGAAGTCAAGCATTTCGAGGTAGCGCAGTCCGCCGTGAATGAGTTTGGAGGAACGCGAAGACGTGCCTGCGGCCCAGTCGTTGGCCTCCACGATGCCGACACTCAGGCCCCGCGTGACGGCATCGAGGGCAGCGCCGGTCCCGACGATGCCACCACCGACAATGAGGATGTCGAGTTCCTTGCCCGGCTCCATCGTCGCCTTGAGCGCCGCAAGCGATGCCTCCCTGGCGGCCGGGCCAAGGGCCCCCTGTGCAAAGGACGAACCACCGGAAGAACTGAACATTTCAAGCCTCCATCCGCATCAAACCTCGTAGTTCACAGACTACTTCCTAGGCATGCGGATGGGCAGGGCTCATTTGCAGCCGGTCCCGGACAGCCCGGGACCGGCTGGAGCGTCAGTTTCCGGAGTACGGGGACACGACGACGTCGACCCGCTGGAATTCCTTCAGGTCCGAATAGCCGGTGGTCGCCATGGAGCGGCGGAGGGCGCCGATCAGGTTCGACGTTCCGTTGGTGTGGTGGCCGGGGCCGAAGAGGACCTCCTCGAGCGGGCCCACCGTGCCGACGTTTACCCTGTCGCCGCGCGGGAGTTCCAGGTGGTGGGCCTCCTGGCCCCAGTGCCAGCCCTTGCCCGGCGCTTCTTCCGCCCTGGCCAGTGCACTGCCGAGCATCACGGCGTCTGCGCCCATGGCGATGGCCTTGACGATGTCACCGGAGGAGCCCATACCGCCGTCGGCAATCACGTGAACGTAACGGCCGCCGGACTCGTCCATGTAATCGCGGCGGGCCGCGGCGACGTCGGAAATTGCCGATGCCATCGGTGAGTGGATGCCGAGGGCGCGGCGGGTGGTGGTCGTGGCGCCGCCGCCGAAGCCCACCAGTACGCCGGCAGCGCCGGTGCGCATGAGGTGCAGGGCGGGCGTGTAACCGGCGGCGCCGCCCACAATCACGGGGACGTCCAGCTCGTAGATGAACTGCTTCAGGTTGAGCGGCTCGTGGTCCTTGGAGACGTGCTCGGCCGAGACGGTGGTTCCCCTGATGACGAAGATGTCCACACCGGCGGCCACGACGGTCTTGTAGTGCTCCTGGGTGCGCTGCGGGGTGAGCGAGCCGGCGACGGTCACGCCTGCGGCTCGGATTTCGGCCAGGCGGGACGTGATCAGTTCCGGCTGGATGGGCGCCTGGTAGAGCTCCTGCATGCGCCGGGTGACGGCGGGGCTGTTGGTTTCATCCTCCAGCGCCCCGATCTGGTCGAGCACGGACTGCGGATCCTCGTACCGCGTCCAGAGCCCCTCCAGGTCCAGCACGCCGAGTCCGCCGAGGCGGCCCAGGGCAATGGCGGTCTCGGGCGACATCGCCGAGTCCATGGGCGCGGCGATAACAGGCATGTCGAACTTGTAGGCGTCTATCTGCCACGAGACCGAAACGTCCTTGGGATCACGCGTCCGACGGTTGGGGACGATCGCGATGTCATCCAGGGAGTAGGCACGACGCCCACGCTTGCCACGGCCAATCTCAATCTCATAAGTCACGTGACCACTTTACTTGACCCCGCGGGATACGGCGGGGCGACTCCCCCGAACCCGTTCTGGAAACTGATAGTCAACCCTTTATTGACATGATTTGTCAACCATTTACAAGTTATGAAAATATCTTTACGTTTACTCTCGGTTACCACCTGATACACCACGTGACCATCCATCACTCCATCATCAGGGCCACCCGTGTGCCCGATCCGAGAAAGAAGATCCTTTTGAGAAGAGCAGGAAGTGCATCATTCAGGCGCCACCGCATTTTGGCCCTGTCGCTCGCCGCAGCAGTCGGCACCCTGGCCTTCGCCAGTTCACCGGTCTTCGCCACCACTGAAGCCGGGGACGCGGCAGCCGGCGGCCGCGCCGCTGCAGGGCAAAATGCCACTGTTGCTACGGTGCAGGACGTGACCGCCGGCGAGGCCTATACCAAGTTCATCGTGGACTACAAGGAGAGCGCGGCCAACGCCACAGCGAACGGCCGTGCCAACGCGTGGGGCAAGGCGGCCAAGGAACAGGGCGTGGCCGTGAAGGAGGTCCGCACCCTGGCCACCGGGGGAACACTGATTGAGGCGGATCGGGCCCTCTCCGGCCAGGCCGCCGAGGACTTCATGACTGAAATTGCAGCGTCCGGGTCGGTCGAGTCCGTCGAACCTGACGCCCGCATGACCGTGGCGCTTACGCCGAACGACCCGCGCTACGGCGAACAGTGGGATTTCACGGCCACGAATGGTATGCGGATCCCCGGCGCGTGGGACGTCGCAACAGGTACCGGCGTCACCGTGGCCGTCATCGACACCGGCATCACGGCTCACGCCGACCTCGACGCGAACGTGCTGCCCGGCTATGACTTCGTCTCGGACGCCACTGCCGCACGCGACGGCAACGGCCGCGACGCCAACGCGCAGGACCAGGGCGACTGGTACGCCGCCGGGGAGTGCGGCCAGACAGCTGCCGGCAACAGTTCCTGGCACGGAACACATGTCGCGGGCACGATTGCAGCCGTCACCGGCAACGCTACCGGAGTGGCGGGCGTCGCTCCCAACGCCAAGGTGGTGCCGGTCCGGGTTCTCGCCAAGTGCGGCGGCTCACTGTCCGACATCGCCGATGCCATCATCTGGTCAGCCGGCGGAACCGTCGCAGGCATCCCGGCCAACGCCAATCCCGCCAAGGTCATCAACATGAGCCTGGGTGGATCAGGCGCCTGCGGCAGCACCTATCAGGCAGCCATCGATTCCGCAGTTTCCCGCGGCACCACAGTGGTTGTCGCTGCCGGCAACAGCAATCAGGATGCTTCCGGCTTCCGCCCGGCGAACTGCGGGAGCGTTGTCAGCGTGGCTGCCGGCAATCCGAGCGGCAGCCTCTCCTACTACTCCAACTTCGGCGCCACCGTTGACCTGACCGCTCCCGGCGGCGACGTCAGGGTGGCCGGCGGCGGAATCCTCTCCACTATCAACACGGGCACCACCACACCGGCTTCGGCAGGCTACGCAAACTACCAGGGCACGTCCATGGCGGCCCCGCACGTGGCCGGCCTGGCGGCACTGATGAAATCCAAGACATCCTCCCTCACGCCGGCCCAGGTTGAGTCCACACTCAAGCAGGGAACGCGGGCCATGCCGGGCGGCTGCACCACGGGCTGCGGCGCGGGACTGTCGGACGCCACCAAGACCATGGGCCTGCTGGGCGGGACTACTCCCCCGCCGTCAGGCAATCTCCTGCTGAACCCGGGCTTCGAAGAGGGCGCGGTTTCCTGGACTTCCGATCACGCCGACACGTTTGAGACCGGCACCAATGCCCGGACCGGTACCCGGTTCGCCGGCCTCAACGGCTGGGGCCAGGCAACGTCCTACAAGCTCGACCAGGCATTTGCAGTCCCCTCCGCCGTGTCCGCCGTGTCGCTGTCCTTCTACCTGAAGGTGCAGTCTGACGAAACCACTGCCAGCTCGGTCTACGACACCCTCAAAGTCCAGGTGATCAGCGGCGGCTCCACCTCCACGCTGGCCACGTACTCCAACCTCAACGAGTCCACCGGCTACGTCCAGAAGCAGCTGGACCTTTCCGCCTACAAGGGCCAGAGCGTGACCGTGCGTTTCCTGGGCGTCGAGGATTCATCGCTGTCGACGTACTTCTTCCTTGATGACACTTCCGTGACCGCCTCCTAGCTCCTGGCTGGGAGAAATCCCGGAACCGCCGGCCGCGCAGAGTGCGCGGCCGGCGGTTCCTGCATGGCACGGCTGCCGACGCCGTCGGCGCACACGGGGGAACTTGTCCCCATCGCGGGGTACGGCTTCATGAAATAGTTTGAACTGAGGAATCCCCAGGCCTTCATGCCGGCACGAACAATTTGGGGGAATTCATGGCGTCAGGCTCTTTCGGTACGGTCCGCTCGCTACTGGCCGGTCCGGAATGACGGGCACGGGGCTGACGGGCTCCGGCACCGGGACGGTTTCCCGCGCGACGGCGTTGTTTTCGGAACTCGCCTTGGGGCATGCGCACCGCCGCAACCGCGTGTTCTTGTTTTGGTGGATGGGCATGGTCTTCGCCATTCCGGGATTGGCGTACGCCATGGCAGAGGCCGCCACCGGCCAGTCCCCCGAGACCGGCCTTCTGACAGCGGCCCTGGGCCTCGTCCTTTCCGGGGTCGGCTGGCTGGCTGGCATCGGCCCGAGGTTCACGCGCAGGCCGCCGCGGCCGGCAACGGACTTTGCCCGCACGGACCAGGAGATTCGGATAGCACCCGGAGTTGCCGCCGCAGTCCCGATCGTGATGCTGGCGGTCGTGGTCCCTTTAGTGACCCTCACGTCCAACGGAACGTCGCCGGAAGCCCTCCCGATTTTGTGGTTACTGGCAGCCTTTCCCGTCCCGATATCCGCAGCGCTGCTCTATTCACGCCGTCACCTGCTGGCCCGGCGCGACGAACTGTATGCCCGGTGGCTGGCGCGTACCAGTCCCCTCTCAGCGGAAGACCTGGATCATCGGCTGCCCGAGGGGCTGGGTTCCTAGTCCGGCATGACATTTTCAAGTCCCTTCGCGGCTGACCAGCCCGCGCATCCCCTCGATTACTGGATCTCCCCGGAACGGGCCCGGATCAGTCCACCGAATGCCCCTTCCCGTTTGCGGCAATTGGCCGACGCCCAAGGCGCCTTGGCGGCAGCCTGGAGCAGCGCAATCGGCTGCGGCCCCGTCCTGGTCCTGGGTGGCGGGTTCGTCTCCGTCATGTCAGGCAATCCGGCCGGGGCCCTGGTCCTCGGCCTGTTGGGCGCTGCCCTGTTCGTACTGGGCGTATTTTTCTGGAGGCGGGATCCTGGCGACGGCCTTGCCGGGGCTCGCTTCATCTCCTCATAGTGATTCTCCTGGTGACCTGCATCTTCGTCCCGTCGGTGGTATTGGGCAGGGCCCGTCAGTCCTTCCGACGAAGGGTCCAGGCGAACCCTGTTCTACTCGCGGCGGTGGAAGATGACCTGGCCACGTGGCGCGACCGGTACGGTACCGCGACTTATGGCCCGCTCTAAGCGTCGAGGCTCAGCTGGGATTCGAACATCCGGAAGTAGCGGCCGCCCAGTGCCACCAGCTCCTTGTGGGTCCCCTGTTCCACGATCTCCCCGTCCTCAAGCATGTAGACAATGTCGGCTTTCTCTATCGTTGCGAGCCGGTGGCTGATGGCAATGATGGTGCTGCTCCGGTCCGCGAAAAGCCGGGTGAAAATCCGGTGCTCGGCCAGCGCATCAATGGCGGACGTCGGCTCGTCCATGACCATGAAGGTGGCGTTCCGGTAAAAGTTCCGGGCCATCGCGAGCCGCTGCCATTGCCCGCCGCTGAGTCCGCTGCCCTTGCGGCCGCGCGGATCCTCCATCCAGTTGCTGACGTGGTTGTCGAGGCCGTTGGGCAGCTTATTGATGAAATCGAGCGCCTCGGCGTCGGAGGCAGACCGGCGGATCCGTTCATCGTCCCGCGGCGAATCGACGTCGCCAAAAAGAATGTTTTCCGCAGCCGTGGCGAACTCGTACTTGAGGAATTCCTGGCTCAGCACCGCCAGATGGCGGTGCCAGGACTTGACGTCGACGGCGGCGAGGTCGACGCCGTCGAGCATCACCTGCCCGGAATCGGGGCGGTAGAGCCCCGCGAGAATTCGGATCAGCGTGGACTTCCCGGCGCCGTTCTCCCCCACGATGGCGATGTGCTGGCCCTCGCGGATGGTCATGGTGATGCCTCGGATCACCTCGATGTCGCTGCCGGTATATGTAAAGCGGATATCCCGCAGCTCCACAGTCTTCGGAGCCTGCAGCAGCGGCGGTGCATGCTCCGAGTGAACCGGCATTGCCATGAATAGCTCGTAGTCCTTGAGGTTCGCCAGGTCCTCGTCGATGGAGCTGAGCGAAGAGACGAGGTTGTTGGCCGTGGACAGCGCCCTGCTGACGATCTGTTGGACGTACAGGAACTGCCCCACAGGCTGCGCGCGGGCGATGATCTGGCCCACCACCCAGATCAGCGAAACGACCTCGGCCCCGTACTGCAGGGCGTCCGCCGCGAGCTGCTTGGGGATGTAGTGCTTTTGGAAATCCAGCCGCCTTTTCTCATCGGCGTCCCTGAGACGGGAGCGCAGTCCCATGAGATGCCCGACGATCCCGTACAGGCGCATCTCGGCAATGTGCTGGGGACGCAGCAGGTTGGTCTCGATCATCCGCCGCTGGCGGCGTGAATCAACCTGCGTGTTCCAGTGGGCAATCTGTTCCCGGGAAAGCTTGAACTGCAGATACACGCTGGGGACGATGGCCACCAGGACAATCACGGCGATCCACCAGCTCACCAGCAGGAGCGCCCCGACCGCCAGGATCACGGAGACCAGTTGCGTGAAGATCGCGGCGATCCGGTCCAGGACCCTGGCATAGGAATCGGAGAACCTCTTGGCGCGGTCGTAGAGGTCAACCGTCTCCTTGTCGTCGTAGCGCCAGAATTCGAGGGCGAGGAAGCGCTCATACATCTGGTCGCCGACAATCGCCCCCACCTTGAAGCTCATGAGCTGCTGGATGTAGCGGTCCACACTGCTGAAAGCGCCCCAGAACAGGCCCAGGGCGGCTGTGATGATGACGTAGATGATTGCCTGCTGGCCGGCAGCGGCATCACCGGAATAAGCGGCGGCCAGGGCGGTGGTGGTCAGCGCAGCAAAGTAGGTGGTGACCAAGGGCAGCAGCGCCGAGATCAGCGAGCCGACCACCTTCATCACGACGGCGGCCGGCGAGGCACGGAAGCTGACCCGCAGCACCTGTGCCACTGCCCGGGCGTAGGGCCTCACAGCGAGTTTTCGCTTGGGATCCCGCTTGGGGCTCAGTTCTGCGGGATGGCGTGGTTCGGGCATGACTACAGCCTAGTTCCGCACGCCCTGGCCGGGCGGCAGGGTCAGTACTTCTCGCCGTACTCGTACTCGGGTTGTCACGCATCCCCCATGCAGTCAGCGTGGAATCCCCGCGGTCACGGCCGACGATACAGGCGCAGACACAAAGCGGGCCATGGGGACAGTTCCCCATGGCCCGCTTGAACAGTGTTCTTAACGTGAACCGTAGTTCGGAGCTTCAACCGTCATCTGGATGTCGTGCGGGTGCGATTCCTTGAGTCCGGCCGGCGTGATGCGGACGAACTTGCCCCGTGCCTTCAGCTCGGCCACGGTCGGAGCGCCGGTGTAGAACATGGTCTGGCGGAGGCCGCCGACCAGCTGGTAGGCAACTGATGCCAGCGGGCCGCGGTAGGCGACGCGGCCTTCGATGCCTTCCGGGATCAGCTTGTCGTCGCCGGACACGTCCGCCTGGAAGTAACGGTCCTTGGAGTAGGACGTGTTCTTGCCGCGCGTCTGCATGGCCCCGAGGGATCCCATGCCGCGGTAGCTCTTGAACTGCTTGCCGTTGACGAAGATCAGCTCGCCGGGTGATTCGTCACAGCCGGCCAGCAGGGATCCGAGCATCACGGTGTCGGCGCCGGCAACCAGCGCCTTGCCGATGTCGCCCGAGTACTGGAGGCCGCCGTCGGCAATCAGCGGAACGCCGGCCGGGATGGCCGCCTTAGCGGACTCGTAGATGGCGGTGATCTGCGGGACGCCCACACCCGCCACAACGCGGGTGGTGCAGATGGAGCCCGGGCCCACGCCCACCTTGATGCCGTCGGCACCGGCGTCGATCAGCGCCTGCGCACCCTCGCGGGTGGCGGCCTGGCCGCCGATGATGTCCACGTGCGCCGCCACGGGATCGGACTTCAGGCGGCGGATCATGTCCAGCACGCCCTGGGAGTGCCCGTTGGCGGTGTCCACGAACAGGGCATCCACACCGGCGTCGATGAGGGCCATGGCACGTTCCCAGCCGTCACCGAAGAAGCCGATGGCGGCGCCGACGCGCAGCCGGCCTTCGTCGTCCTTCGTGGCCAGCGGGTACTGCTCCGCCTTGGTGAAGTCCTTGGTGGTGATGAGGCCCTTGAGCCGGCCCTGCTCGTCCACAAGGGGAAGTTTTTCAATCTTGTTGGTGGCCAGCTTGTGCGAGGCCTCCTCGCGGCTGATGCCCACGTGCCCGGTGACCAGGGGCATCTTGGTCATGACATCGCTGACCAGGCGGATCGGGAAATCCGCTTCCGGCACGAAGCGGGTGTCGCGGTTGGTGACGATGCCCAGCAGCCGCATGCCCTCGTCCACAACGGGCAGGCCGGAGACGCGGTAGTGCGAGCAGATCTCGTCCAGCTCGGCCAGCGTCGCTTCCGGCCCGATGGTCAGCGGGTTGGTGATCATCCCGGACTCGCTGCGCTTCACGCGGTCAACCTGGTCGGCCTGGTCCTGGATGGACAGGTTGCGGTGAACCACGCCGAGGCCGCCCTGGCGGGCCATGGCGATGGCCATCCGGGACTCCGTGACGGTGTCCATGGCCGCGGAGAGCAGCGGTGTCTGGACGGAGATGCGCTTGGAAATGCGCGAGGACGTGTCTGCCTCTGACGGGATGACGTTGGTGTGTCCGGGCAGGAGCAGGACGTCGTCGTAGGTCAGGCCGATGAAGCCGAACGGGTTGTGTTCGGGCTGGGTCATGAGTGCGCCTCTTACCTTAATTTCTGGGGTTCACGGGTAGGGGTTGCAACTGATGACCAGCCCGTCATTACGGGACTGGCCTGTGCAGAATTTCGTGCGGGGGTTGCTACGTTCGTGCGGAAGTATTGAATAAATTCTAGAACCTCGGCGGCGATCCCCATATTCCGCGGCGGTAATGTGAGGAACCGCACCCGCCGGCCCCGGCTCCGGCGGGGTGCCCGCCGGCTCAGGTCCAGCCGGTGGCGGCGAGCAGCCGCTTCTCGAACATGGGAATCATGCTCTGCACGTACGTCTTGGTCAGATGGTTGTCATCCTTGTAGACGTATACGTTGCCCACCACGGCCGGACAAATGCCGTCCGCGCAGATGAAGTCGCTCAGGTCCATCAGGTGGAGGCCGTCCACCTTGCCGCGGTATTCGTCCAGCGGTGACGAGCCGGCGAGCGATTCACTGAGCGGCGGATTGCACTCCTCCGCGGCGGCGCCCCTCTTCTGTACGCACTCCGGCATGTTGAAACCGAAGCGCGGGTTGTCCCGGACTCCCACGACGTCCATGCCGGCGTCGGTGAACGGTTTGATGCCCTCAAGGTAACCCGGCACTTCCGTTTCGAACGGCGCCTCCACGTGCGTCTGTGACGCAACGGTGAACACCGCGTCCGGCTTGTGCTCAAGCACATATTCCGCGCTGGCCTTGTTGAAGGCATTGCACTCCGCGTCCCGCTCGGCCGACTCTGCGCCGAAGCGGCAGCTGCCCTTTAGGAGGGTGACCACTTCCCAGCCGTGCTCCTTGGCGATCGGGCCCAGCGCGGCCATGTACTGCTGCGCGTGCGAATCGCCAAGCACTACGATCCGTTTGGTGACAACTTCGGGTTTGCTGTTCTGCAGGCAGCCGGACAGCAGCGGATCACTGGGCACGTTGCCGTCCGTGCACAGCCCGTCGATATCCGCCCACTCATCCTTCATGGCAGCAGGCGCCGGGATGATCTTCGCTTCCGGCGTCGGCTTACCCGCGTTTTCCGGGGCCAGGGCTGCGGCGCCGGGAGTCAGTTCCCTGGGCTGCGCGGCGGCGGCGGCTTCCTCGGCAGTCAGGTTGGTCTGCCACAGGGACACCGGCCCGGCGAGCAGCGCGCCGCAGGCCACAATCACGACGGCGTTGCGCCAGATCCGCCGCTGCGGCCAGTGCCATTCACGCAGGGGCTTCTCCACAAAGCGGGTGGTGAGGACGGCCATGACCACGGAAGCGGCCACGATCGCGAGGCCCTGGACGAGGTTGGGTGCCACAATTCCGGTGCCGGCGAGGGCAAGGACCAGCAGCGGCCAATGCCAGAGGTACAGCGCGTAGGAGTTGTCGCCGAGGGACACAAGCGGTTTCCAGCTCAGCAGGCGGTCGGCGCCGAAGCGGCTGCCGCTCTGGCCGGCCACGATGATGGCGGCGGCCGCCAAGGTGGGCCACAGCGCCACGAACCCGGGAAAGGACCGGTCCACGGTCAGCAGCAGGCCGCAGGAGACCATGGCCGCGACGCCTGTCCAGCCCAGGATGACCCGGACGATTTTTCCGGGCTTCAGGTAGGGCAGCGCCAACGCGAGGAGTGAGCCCAGCGCGAATTCCCACAGCCTGGTCCGGGTGTCGAAGTAGGCGTAGGCCTGGTTCGTGGCGGTCTGGTCAATGGAGTAGGCAAGCGACACGGCAAAGATCGCCCCGAAGGCAACGGCCAGGAGCAGCCGGTAGCTGACGGCCGGCCGGCGGAGGACCCGGTGCAGCACGGCCACTCCCGCAAACACGAGCGGCCACAGAATGAAGACCTGCCCCTGGATGGACAGCGACCAGAAATGCTGGAGCGGGCTCGCGCCCGAGTGGTCCTGGGCGTAGTAGTCGACGGCCGAGTCCGCGAGCAGCCAGTTCTGCCGGTAGAGCAGGGAGGCCCATGCCTCGTCCAGGACGTCCGGCCAGCGGCTTTGGGGCAGGATGGCCCACGTCCCGATGAGGACTCCCAGAATAACCACGACGGCGGCCGGCAGCAGCCGCTTGAAGAGGTGCAGCCAGTGGCTGACCAGCTTGAGGGGGCTGCCGTTTTCCACCTTGCGGACGAACGAGAGCGTAAGCAGGAAAGCGGAGATGAGCAGGAAGATGTCCACGCCCCCGGATACCCGGCCCAGCCAGACGTGGTACGTGACCACCATCAGCACGGCGAGGGCCCGAAGGCCCTGGACCTCCGGGCGGTACTCCTTCCTGGCCGCCTTGTCGCCGCTGGCGTTGTTAGTTTCCGTCAGTGTTTGCGCCGTCATTGTTCCTTCCAGCCGGTTGCCGCCAACAGCCGATCCCCGAATGCGGATGACATGCTGGCGACGTACGTGCGGCTGAGGTGATTGTTGTCCAAATAGACAAAGGTGTTTCCGACGACTCCCGGGCAATTGGTGCCGTCACAGATCAGGTCGGTCATGTCCATAAAGGTCATGCCGCGGACTTTTCCCTCCAGTGGTGCAAACGGACTCTCGGTGGCCAGCAGGTTGGCCTGGGCAGGCCGGCAATCCGGGCTGTCTTTGCCTTTCGTCACCACGCAGTCGGCCATGTTGAAGTCGAACCGTGGATTGTCCCGGATGGCAACCACGTCGATGCCCTGACCCGTCCATGTTGTGGCCAGTTCCTCGAGCCCGGGGGTGAGGACTTCGGCAGGGGACGAAGGCGCCGCTGCCGTTCCGACCAGCATGATGGCGTCGGGAGGGTTCTTGGCAATCTGCTCCTGCACCGCATCGTTGTAGGCGGCGCAGTCCGGGTTCGTTGCACGGAAATCATCTGTCGACGGCTGGACCTGGCATCCGCCCTTGAGCATCGCGTAGACGGTCCAATCTTTTTGTTCCCCGACGGCTGCGATGGCTGCGAGCCACTGCTGCGCGTGCGAATCGCCCAGCACCAGAACGGATTTCGACGAGTCGTCGGATTCCCGGCTTTGGCTGCATGTGTTCCGGACTGCATCGTCGGCAGGCTCCAGCGCACCCGTGCAGGGGCCGGAGAGAGTTGCCCAGTCCACGGGCAGCTGCTCCGCGGCAGGCAGTATCGTGGCGTCGCTGTCACTCTTGTCAACAAACCCGGGAATCAACGCCTGCGCGCCCGGGTTGTTCCGCTGGGCAGCGGCCTGCGCCGCCTCGGCCGCGAAATGCTGCTGCATCTGGACTCCGGTCAGGGGGACCACAACGATGAGCAGGCACGCGGCCACCGAGACAGCTGCGCGGCGGCGGTTGACCTCGGGCCATTTCCACTCCCGCCACGGCTTCTCGACAAAGCGGGTGGTGAGGTACGCCAGCCCCATCGACACGACGATGATGACGGCACCGGAGAGGGGTCCGGCGTGGTCGCGCCCCGTTGCGGCGAGGGCGATGACCAGGACTGGCCAATGCCACAGGTACAGGGCGTAGGAGTTGTCCCCGAGCCGGACAAGCGGGCCGGTGCTCAGGATCCTGTCCACACCGAACCGGCTTCCGGTTTGTCCTGCGGCGATAACGCTGGCCGCCGCGAGCGTTGGCCAGAGCGCGGCAACGCCAGGGAAGGCCGCCTGGACGTTGAGCAGGATTCCGCAGCTGAGCATGGCCAGGATGCCCACCCAGCCCATGATGATGCGTCCCGTCCGGGGAATGCGAAGGCCGGGCAGAATCAGCGCCACGAGGGTACCGAGCGCGAATTCCCACAGGCGCGCACCGGTGTCGAAGTAGGCCTGCGCCTGGTTGGTGATGGTGAAGACGATCGAGTAGGTGAGGGACACCAGGAAGACCCCGGCGAAGATGTAGCAGAGCAGGATGCGGTAGTGCAGCCGGAACCGTTTGGCGAGGAGTGCGGCGCCGGCAAACGCCAGCGGCCAAAGAATGAAGACCTGGCCCTGGATGGACAGGGACCAGAAGTGCTGGAACGGGCTGGCCAGGCTGTGGTCAGTCGCGTAGTAGTCGACGGCACGCGCCTGGAGCAATGCGTTTTCATAGTAGAAGAGGGACGCCCAGGCCTGGTCCATGATGTCCAGCCAGCGGGTGCGCGGCAGGAGAACGTAGCTCGCCGCCAGGGTGGCGGTTATGGCCGTGACGGCTGCCGGCAAAAGGCGCCGGAAAAGGTGCAGCCAGTGCTTGAGCAAGGCCATCGGCCGGCCCTGCTCGTACTTGCCTACGAACTGCAGCGTCATGAGGAAGGCAGAGATGAGCAGGAACACATCAACGCCGCCCGACACCCGGCCAAACCAGACGTGGTAGCTGACCACCATCAGTACGGCCAGGGAACGCAGGCCCTGGATTTCGGGCCGGAACTTTGATTTTCGGTTCGGCTCAACGCCGGCGCCATTGCGGCGCGGCGAGGCTAGGGCTCTCGCTACAGACATAGAAAAACCCCTCAAGCGGATAGACAAAGCGTCCATGTTACCGAATCGTAATGTTCATCGCCAATCGCCGGCGCAGCGAAGGAGCCCCGCCTCCCATTAAGTCACTGCAAGCTGGGAGTTTCCAGAGCAGTGCTCCGGCCGTCGGCCGGTCCGGAAACTAGGCTGGTGCGAGGCCGGACCGTGAAGCCGGCAACACTGAGGAGTGGCCAACATGATCGTTCAGGTGCGCATCTGCATACCCGCGGAGCTCTCGGACCTTGTGGTGGAAAGCTGCACACAGCAAACCGGGACGGCGGAAGTGGCCGTCCACAAAGGCGCGTCCATCCAGCCGCCCGGCGATGTGGTGGTGGTCCACCTCGCCAGGGAATCGGTGGAGGAGCTGCTCGAAAAGCTGCATGTCCTGAAGGCTCAGGAGCTGGGTTCCATTTCCATCTCCATGCCGGAGCTGGTGCTCTCCCGGCGTGCCGACCAGGCCGAAGCCGCAGCACCCGGCGACGGGGCCGACGCCGTGATCTGGGACGAGGTGACCCGCCAGACGGGAGAGGATGCGCGCCTCACGTGGAGCTACTTGGCGTTCCTTGTCCTGGCAACCCAGCTGGCCGCCATTGGCATCGTCACGAATTCGACCATCGCCATTGTCGGGGCCATGGCGGTCGGGCCGGAGTTCGGGCCACTCGCAGCCCTGGCAGTCGCGCTGGCCCAGCGCAAATGGAAGCTGGGTCGGAGTGCCGCCCTGGCGTTGGGCGTCGGTTTCCCGGTAGCCATGCTCCTGGCTGCCCTGAGCGCCTGGCTTTCGGTGCCGCTGGGGCTCTTTCCCGCCAATGCCCTCGACACCGGGTCCGCCGTCGAGTTCATCTACCATCCCGGCCCCTACTCGCTGATCGTTGCCGTACTGGCCGGCGCCGCCGGGATGCTCTCGCTGATCAGCCGCCGCTCGGCCGCCCTGGTCGGGGTCTTCATTTCCGTGACCACGGTTCCCGCTGCAGGCTTTGTGGCAGTTGCGCTCGTCCTGGGCGAATACCAGAAAGCGGCAGGATCGGCGGTTCAGCTGCTGCTGAACCTGGTGGGAATCGTGGCTTCGGCTCTGGCCGTGCTGATCTTCTATCGCATGATCACCAGGCGGCTGCCGGAGAGCATGGCCCGGCGGCTCAGGAACCAGGCGCTGCGTGCCCGAGGCTAGCCGGCGGCCGGATCTTCCCGGCCAGGTATCGGGCGTCCCGGCATGAACCGGGGAGGGTCGCCGAAACCGCGGCGTACATGAATTCCTCGCCCAGGAAGAACAGCCCGGGCATGTCGGTCGCGACGCCGCGGTGCTGTCTGGGCCGCCCGCCGCCGTCGAACACCCGCGGCTCGATCCAGTCGAACGATTCACGGTAGCCGGTGCACCAGATCACGTTGGACACATCATTAAGGGGGCTGCCTGCCACAACGGGCTGTCCGTCCTGCACACCGGTGACCCTCGGGACGAACTCGACGCCGGCGGCAGCCAGGTCTTTGCTCTTGGTCCTGATCAGGGGGTCGGCATGGGTCAGCTTGTGTGGTGCCGCCTTGCGGCCAATCGGAGTGTCAAGCGTGAGCACATGGAGCCCGAGGAAACGCACCACGGGGAGGGCGAAGCGCGCCGCGGCCCGTCCGTGCCGCACCGGCAGCTCGCCGCCCGGCTTGCCCGCGATCACCGTGGGGTGCGTCCGGCTGACTTCAAGGGCAATTTCCGCTCCCGAGTTTCCCAGCCCCACAATGAGGACACGGCCGTCCTGGAGCTGGCCCGGATTCCGGTATTCGCTGGAGTGCAGTTGGATTATGGACGGCGCAAGCTCTGCCGCAAAGTCCGGCAGCCTGGGCGCCTGGGTGCTGCCGGTGGCCACAACGACGTTGCCGGCTTCCCACCGGCGGCCGTCCGAGGCCGCCACGTACCGTCCCTGTTCGCGCCAGAGCCTCTCGACCCGGATGCCGCTGCGAACCGGGAGGTCAAAAGCGGCGGCGTAGGCTTCAAGGTAGTCCGCGAGCTCGTCCTTGGTTGGGAAGGACAGCCGGTCTCCCGGAAACGGCAAACCGGGCAGGCCGTCGTACTTCGCCGGTGTGAACAGCCTCAGGGTGTCCCAGCGCTGCCGCCAGGCGTCGCCGATTCGCGCATTCGCGTCCAGGATCAGGAATCTCCGGTCCTGGCGCTTGAGGTAGTGCCCCATGGCAAGGCCGGCCTGTCCCCCTCCGATGACCAGGGTGTCGAGTACCTCGCGTGCCCCGCCGTCGTCGTTCCTGTTGTTCATTGTGGTGCCTCCTGTTCAGGCGCTGCGGATTCATTCGATGAACCGTCCCGTCAGTTGGCGGGCGCCCCGCTGATTCCCGGCCGCCCTCCATCCGGACCGGGCCGTACGTTCCTGTAGCGCAGCCACCACACGAGCATCAGTGCGGATGCAACTACGTATACCGCGTGGAGCAGCCAGATCGGCCCGGCCGGCAGGTGGAACACGTAGACGGAATGGACAGCGTTGGCCACGTTGCTCAGGACCAGGTTGCTGAGGCTGTACGACGCCAGGTCCTTGGTCCGCGCCGCCTTGAGGAGCATCGGCAACATTCCAAGGGCGAACAGCACGGTCGAGAACGTGCCGGCCAGGACGGGAAGGTTCATGTTTTGAGGCTACGGGCGGGGGCCCATGGCCCGCGTCGGCTAAATTATGCAATTCTGCAGCGGACGCCGATGGGTGATTTTGTGCAGTTCGCCGTCATCCGGCGAGCCCGTGCTCGAAGGCGTATCTGGTAGCCGCCGCCCGTGAGGACAGCCCCAGCTTCAGGAAGATGTTGCTGATGTGCCGGGCCACGGTTTTTTCGCTGAGATACAGCTCTGCGGCGATGGCACGATTTCCCTGGCCCGAGGCCACGAGCCGCAGCACTTCGGTTTCCCGCGGGGACAGCGGTCCCTTGGCGCCGCTGTTTCCTTCGCGCGTCAGGGCGGCCGCCCAGGCGGCAGCAGGCGCTGCGCCCAGTTCCAGTAATTCCGCCTGCGCCGCTTCAAAGTCCATCAGGGCCGACGTTTCATCGCCGAGGGCGCGGCACGCGGAGCCGATCAGCACGCGGCAGCGGGCGGCCTCATAGGGAACGCCGAGTTCAAGCCACAACCGCCAGGCCTCCCGCAAGGGTTGCGTGGCTGCCGCGGCATCGCCGGTTGCGAGACGGAGAGCGCCCACCGCCTGGCCGGCAAAGGCACGGACCATGGAGGTAGGGCATTCGCGGGCCATGACCTCCAGCTCCTGAACGCCTCGCCGCGCGGCTTCCGGATCGGACGCAGCCAGTTCGATCTCCACCAGTGCCGGCAGCATGTTCCGGCGGGTAGCGAGGTCGGCCGCGTCAGCCGCCCGCCGGATCATCGCTTGGGCCTGGTGCGCATTTCCCCGGGCCAGCCAAAGGAGTGCTAGGCCCGGCTGCGGCTCGTAGCCGGTCCGGGCTGCCTGCTTGTAGGACGCTTCGGCGTCGTCCAGTTTTCCACTAAGCCGTTCCACCTCGCCCTGCTGGTAGTAGGCGCCGTAAAGTGCTTGCGGGTCTCCCTTGACGGAGAGTCCCTGCGCTGCCCCGGCTGCCATCAGCGCCTCGTCCCACGCCCCATGCAGCATAAAGAGTTCGGCGCGGTGTGCCTGGCACTGGCCGCTGAAGGACACCATGTCAGGGCGTGCACTACACCAGCGGTCCAGGGCCGCCGTCCATTCCAGCGCCCTCTCCAGGTCGAAGGCCAGGTGGCAGTTGCCGATGACTGCGCAGTAGATAATCCCTGACGGAATCGCCGAGAGCTCACCGGCCGTCACGGCCACCATCACCTCGTCGAACATCTTGAGTCCTTTGTCAGGATGGCCAAGCATCAGGGTGGCCTGGGCCGTGCCGAGGAGGCCCAGTGCAGACAGGTCTCTGTCGTGGAACCGCTGGCCGAATTCAGCCACGCGGGAGAAGGCATGCAAGGCGCCCGCCGGATCACCGCCGTAAAGTTTGCCCAGGCCCTCCGGGAGGAGCAGGAGGCCCTGCACGGCGCCAGGCTCGGCCATTTCATCCACGAGGCGCTGGCCGCGGGCAAACCACCCTCCGGCCCGGGCCTGTTCCCCGAAGAACATCAGTTGCATGCCCATCCAGCCCGCGCAGCGTGCGGCGCTTTCGACATCGCCCATCACCAGGTACTCCTCGTGGGAGCGGGTCAGGGTGTCCAGCCCCGTGGTGCCGGCACCAGTCAGGATCTCGGCAGTAGCCAGCCGTTCAAGGTCGGCAGCCGGCAGCCCGCCGCGCTCATCTGCGTCGCGGAAGCGCCTCCGGGCTTCGGTCCAGCGATGCTCCTGAAATGCTGACCTGCCCCGGTCGATGTCCGTCTCGGCTGACATGCTGGCCTCCTGATACCACCCGCCCGGCCGGTTAAGCGTCACGGTACGCCCGCCGGAGAACCGGCACAAGCGGACCGCCGGTGCTACGAACGCAGCAGCGTGCGCAGTGTCTGGATGGTGTCTGCCTCTGCCGCCGTCTTGTCGTCACGGTAGCGCTTGACGCGTGCGAACCGAAGGGCAATGCCGCCCGGATAGCGCGGGGAGTTCTGCACGCCGTCAATTGCTATTTCGACGACGGTGATGGGCTCCAGCCAGACGGTCCCCGCAGTGCGCCGCACCTCAAGTTCCTGGAACCTCCCGGTCTGCCACCGCAGCAGCGCGTCGGTGAGGCCCTTGAAGGTCTTGCCCACCATCACGTAGCCGCCGGGTTCGCCGAACTCACCGGCCGGGTCGAGGGCTCCGAGGTGCAGGTTCGACAGCAGCCCCGTGCGCCGTCCTGACCCCCACTCGCAGGCAAGCACCACCAGGTCATAGGTGAGCACGGGTTTCACCTTGACCCAGTTGGAACCGCGCCGGCCGGCGCCGTAGGCCGATCCGACCGCCTTGACCACCACTCCCTCGTGCCCCGCGTCGAGCGCATCCCGCGACACTCGTTCAGCCACGTCCGGATCCACCGTGATCTCCCCGGGGATCCGGTGCCCCGGGGCGATACGTTCCAGCACGCCGATGCGCGTGGACAGCGGCTCGTCGAGGAGGTTCCGGCCGTCAAGGTGCAGTACGTCGAAGAACCATGGATGCAGCACGGTGGTGCGTGCCGCGTCCGCCCCGAACCGGGACATGGTTTCCTGGAAGGGCCGCGGGCCGCCGTCCTCATCGAGGGCGAGGGTCTCGCCGTCGAGGATCACATCGTGCACCGGAAGGCTGCGCACTACTGCCACCACCTCGGGCAGCCGGTGGGTCACCTCCGCAAGTGTGCGTGTAAAGATGCGTACTTCGTCGCCGGCGCGGTGCACCTGGATGCGCGCGCCGTCGAGCTTGTATTCCACGGACGCCTTCCCCGTGATCTCCAGCGCCGCGCTGGTACTTGCCGCGGTTGACGCGAGCATGGGCTGCACGGGACGGCCCACGACGAGGCCCACGGCGTCAAGCTCTGCGGCCGTGCCCGTGATGGCCAGCAGGGCGGTTCCGCCGAGGTCGCCGGAGAGCATCGCGGCGCGGCGCACGGCGTCGATGGGCCGATCGGCGGCGCGGGCGATGGCATCCGTCAGCACCCCCTCCAGCGCACCGGTTCGCAGTTCGCCGAGCAGCACGCCGGCGATGAATGCCTGTTCGCGCTCGGTGGCGGCGGCAGTGAGCAATTTAAGAGCCGCGGCGCGCTCGGCGGCCGATCCGGCGCCTGCCGTGCCGAGCAGCCGATCCAAAGCAGCGTCGAGATCCGCGACCGTAAGGCTCGGCTCGCCGGCCGGCTCACCCATGGCTGCTGCCATACCGCGCCAGCCGACCCCCACCCGGCCCTGCCGCGGCCTGGCGATGAGCAGGCCGACGGCCGCTGCGATGTCTGCGGGCTCGAGCCGGCGCAGCAGGCCTGCCAATGCATCGACCTTCGCGAGCCGTGAGCGGGTGGACGCGACGGCATCCGTGGTCCTCACGAGCTCCTCGAGCAGCATGGGACCAGTCTGCCACGCCTGCCGGCGCCGAACACGGATCCGGCCGGCGGCGCTGGACAGTTCCGGACCACAGTTCGAGAATGAACGCATGGGAATCATCGTCGCGAACCTGTTCATCACCCTCGACGGCGTCTACCAGGGGCCCGGCGGCCGCGAAGAGGACACTGAGGGTGGCTTCGCTTTCGGGGGCTGGCAGGCGCCGGTATCCGACAACGAGGCTGAGGCGGCCATCGAGTCCGAGATCAGCAACATCGATGCCCTGCTGCTCGGCCGGAAGACCTACGATATCTTCGCTGCATATTGGCCCCACCAGTCCGACGACATCGGCGGCACGCTCAACCGGGTGCCGAAGTTCGTGGTCTCCAGCAGCCTGACTGATCCCGGCTGGGCCGGCACTACGGTGCTGCCGGATGCCGCCTCCGCAGGACGGCTTCGCGAGGAGTACGGCCAGGTGCACATGTTCGGCAGCGGCGTCCTCATTCGCTCACTGCTGGCGGCGGATGTGATCGACCGCCTCCACTTCTGGCTCTATCCGGTCACCCTGGGCCAGGGCAAACGCCTGTTCGACGCCGGCACGATCCCCGCTTCCTTCCGCCTCACCGAGCCGGCGCGCACCTTCCCGAAGGGAGCGGTTTCGCTGGTCTACGAGCGTGCGGGCGACGTGGAAACGCAGGAAATGGGGGCCACGTAATGGGCAAGGTCATCGCAGCCATCACCACGTCGGTTGACGGCTACATCACCGGCCCCGAGGACGGGCCCGACTACGGCCTGGGCAAGGGCGCGGAGAGCGCCTGCACTACTGGGTGATGGGTGGTCCATGGACCTACGACGGCGGACGCTGTTCGTGCTCACACACCGCCTGCGGGACCAGCCGGCGGCTGCGTCCGGTTTTACCTTCGTGTCCGGGCTCGACGTTCGCCACGCACGTGCGCTACGCGGTCAAAAGGTAGGCGACGTCCCGCGCACCCGGGACGCAAAGAACCGGCCCAGCAACGCTGGACCGGTTCTTTGTTCGCACAGGTGAGGAAGACGGCGGCTACAAGCTAGTGCTGGTGGCCTGCGTGCTCGTCCTCGTCGGCCGGCTTTTCGACAACGAGGGTCTCGGTGGTGAGAACCAGCGCTGCGATGGAGGCGGCGTTGCGGAGGGCTGCGCGCGTCACCTTGACGGGGTCGATGACTCCGGCAGCGATGAGGTCTTCGTATTCGCCGGTCTTGGCGTTGAAGCCGTGGTGGATGGCGGATTCCGCGACCTTGGCAGCGACGACATAGCCGTCAAAGCCGGCGTTCTGGGCGATCCAGCGCACAGGCTGGACCAGTGCGCGGCGCACGATGCCCACAGCTGCTGCTGCATCACCTTCGAGCGCCGTGACGGCAGGGTCCTCGTCCAGTGCCTTCAGGGCGTGGATGAGGGCGGAACCGCCACCGGCAACGATGCCTTCTTCGAGGGCAGCGCGGGTGGAGGACACGGCGTCCTCGATGCGGTGCTTCTTTTCCTTCAGCTCAACCTCGGTGGCTGCGCCGACCTTGATCACACCGATGCCGCCGGCCAGCTTGGCCAGGCGCTCCTGCAGCTTTTCCTTGTCCCAGTCGGAGTCGGTGCGGGTCAGCTCGGCGCGCAGCTGGGCAACCCGTGCCGCAACGTCCTCTGCCGATCCGGCACCATCAACGATGGTGGTGTTGTCCTTGGTGACCGTGATGCGGCGGGCCGTACCCAGCACCTCAAGGCCAACGGAGTCCAGGCTGAGGCCCAGTTCCGGGGAGACAACCTGTGCACCGGTGAGGGTGGCGATGTCCTGCAGCATTGCCTTGCGGCGGTCACCGAAGCCCGGAGCCTTGACGGCAACGACGTTCAGGGTGCCGCGGATGCGGTTGACGATCAGCGTGGACAGTGCCTCGCCGTCGACGTCTTCGGCAATGATGAACAGCGGCTTGGAGCTCTGCAGCGCCTTCTCCAGCAGCGGCAGGAAGTCCTGCACCGAGGAGATCTTGCCCTGGTTGATCAGGATGAGGGCGTCTTCAAGGACAGCTTCCTGGCGTTCCGCGTCGGTGACGAAGTACGGGGACAGGTAGCCCTTGTCGAACTGCATGCCCTCGGTGAGGACCAGTTCGGTCTGCGTGGTGGAGGACTCCTCGATGGTGATCACACCATCCTTGCCGACCTTGCCGAAAGCCTCGGCCAGGAGCTCGCCGATCTCGTCGCTCTGTGCCGAAATGGCGGCGACGTTGGCGACCTGGGTGCCTTCGACCGGGCGGGCGTTCTCGAGCAGGCGGGCAGCAACGGCTTCCACTGAAACCTCGATGCCGCGCTTGATCTGGCCCGGAGCGGCGCCAGCCGCAACGTTGCGCAGGCCTTCCTTGACCAGTGCCTGTGCCAGGACGGTGGCCGTGGTGGTGCCGTCACCGGCAACATCGTTGGTCTTGGTGGCGACTTCCTTGGCCAGCTGTGCGCCAAGGTTTTCGAACGGGTCATCCAGTTCGACTTCACGGGCGATGGTCACGCCGTCGTTCGTGATGGTGGGAGCGCCCCACTTCTTGTCCAGCACGACGTTGCGGCCGCGCGGGCCGAGCGTCACCTTGACCGTGTTGGCGAGCTTGTCGATGCCGGCTTCAAGCGACCGGCGGGCAGCGTCGTTAAACGCAAGCTGCTTTGCCATGGTTTTGTCCTTTCAAGACAGAAACCCCGCGCAGCTGATCTGTCAGACATGCATCAGACGATCGGCGGCGCGGGGGTCCAAGAGTTACTTTACGACGATCGCCAGAACGTCGCGGGCGGACAGCACGAGGTACTCGGTGCCGCCGGTCTTGACTTCGGTTCCGCCGTACTTCGAGTAGATAACAACGTCGCCGACGGCTACGTCGACCGGAACACGGTTGCCGTCTTCGAAGCGGCCGGGGCCTACTGCGACAACTTCGCCTTCCTGCGGCTTCTCCTGCGCGGAGTCCGGGATAACCAGGCCGGAAGCCGTGGTCTGCTCGGCTTCGAGCGGGCGGACAACAATACGATCCTCAAGAGGCTTAATAGAGACCGACACTCGGACCTCTCCTTCTACGTCAGTAAATTCATGGACTGGAAAACTGTTGCGCCTCGGCGTGCAAACCGTCGTCGCGGTGCCGGCAGCAGCGTGGCTGGCAGTTCTCCATGTGTTAGCACCCTCCTAGGGAGAGTGCTAATGATGACTCTATGTAAGTGGTTAGCACTCGGTCAAGGCGAGTGCCAGAATTTCGTCCCCGGTGAACGGTTAGCGCCCTGCCAGGTCCTCAAAGTCGACGTCGTCGCCGTCGTCCGTGTCGTCGTCTCCCGTAATGTTGCGGTTCCGGTAAAGCACGACGGCGGCGGCGAGCGCCGTGACCACCGAGGCAATCAGGAACACCAGTCCGCCCGCGCGGACGGCAGTGTACGACTCGCGGATTTGCCGCGCCTCGTCGGTGGCGTCCTGGATGTTCTTGCCGCCCACCGAGTACACGGTCGCGTTGAAGGAATCCAGGACGAAAATGATCACCAGGAGCGCCAGGCAGACTACGGCGATGGCGGAACCGGCGATCAGCGCCGGCCTGGCGTACTTCGCAAGGCCCGTTTGGTGTTGGTGGTCATTACTCTCCGGCTGCGGCCCTGCACTGTCTTCCATGCTGCCCACACTATCCGCACCGTGCGTGTCCGCCGCCTCGATTAGGCTTGATGACATGGCTGACGCACCGCAGGACCTGATCGCCCCGCTCCTGACCAGCGAAGGCTGGGAGCTGCTGGCCTCGCTGGGGCCGTACCGGGAGGACGATGCGTTCCGGCTCAATGAATCACTCCGGAAGGCCGGCCACTCCCCCGCCCTGGTTT
The DNA here is from genome assembly GCF_018613775.1 of Arthrobacter sp. ISL-69. Taxonomy (NCBI): domain Bacteria; kingdom Bacillati; phylum Actinomycetota; class Actinomycetes; order Micrococcales; family Micrococcaceae; genus Arthrobacter; species Arthrobacter sp. ISL-69. The sequence continues at coordinate 277,498 of NZ_JAGGPO010000018.1, read as the reverse complement.
CGGCGGTCCTCACCCAGTCCCGGCTGCGGACCAAGGCTGAAGCCAAGTTCGGCGAATTTGCCCGCCAGATGATTTTCACGCAGGCGGGGCTGGAGCAGGCCACGCGACTCAACGTCGCGGCCAGGCACGCGGAACGGTTCGCGACCGCCGGAATTGAACATGTGGCCGATCTCGGCTGCGGGCTCGGTGCCGATTCCATGGCACTGGCCTCGATGGACATCAGGGTCACCGCCGTGGAAATGGACGAGACCACTGCCGCCTGCGCCACCATGAACCTGATTCCCTTCCCGCACGCCAGCGTGGTTCACTCCGACGCCACCTCCGTTCCCCTCGACGGCGTGGACGGCGTCTGGCTGGATCCGGCCCGCCGCACCACCTCCAGCTCCGGGACGCGGCGAATCTGGGATCCGGAGGAATTCTCCCCGCCGCTGTCCTTCGTGGAATCCCTTGCAGGGTCGGGACGGGCAGTGGGCGTGAAGATGGGACCGGGCATTCCGCATGATTCCGTCCCGGCAGGCTGCGAGGCGCAGTGGGTTTCCGTGGGCGGCGACGTCACCGAGGTGACATTGTGGTTCAACGCGGTCAGCCGGCCGGGCATCCGGCGGGCTGCGCTTCTCCTCGGGCCGCAAGGCGCCGCAGAAATCACCAGCGCAGAAGAGTTCGACGCCGGCCCCGTCGCCCCCGTGGGCCCGGTGGAGGGCTACCTCTACGAACCTGACGGCGCCGTCATCCGGGCCGGCCTCGTGGCGGACGTGGCGGCCCGGCTCGGCGGCCACCTCCTGGACGAACACATCGCGTACATCTGCGCGCCCGAGCTCGTGGATACGCCGTTTGCCAGGGCCTACCGGGTCCTGGAGGTCATGCCCTTCAACGTCAAGGCCCTCAAGGCCTGGGTGAAGCAGCACAACATCGGCGTGCTGGACATCAAGAAGCGGGGCACGTCGGTCACCCCGGAAGAACTCCGCAAGCAGCTTCTCGCCGGGGGCAAAAACAGCGGCAAGGGGTCCAAAGGCAAAAAGTCAGCCACACTGGTCCTCACCAGGATCGGCGAGGACCGGGTGGCCATCTCGGTGGAGCCGGTACAGCCCGGCGCCTAGCCCGCTGCCTGTTGCCGGGCCCTCTCCGGTACCGGGCCTTCTCTGTTACTGCGCCCGCATGAAGTCTTCTGCCGCCCGGACTTGCTCGTCGGTGGGCCGGACGCCGGTGTACAGCACAAACTGCTCCAGGGCCTGGATGGTGGCTACTTCTGCGCCGGTGATGACCGTCTTGCCGGCAGCACGGGCTGCCCTGATGAGGGGCGTCTCGGCGGGCAGCGCAACGACGTCGAAAACCACCTGCGCGGCGTCCACCGCCTCCGGCGGGAAGGACTGCGAATCGACATCCGGACCGCCCGCCATCCCCACCGGCGTCACGTTGATTATCATGTCCGCCGTGCCGCCCGCCTCCGCCGCGGGAAGCTCGGGGCTCCACTTGAACCCGTAGAGATCCGCGAGCGGCTTACCGGATGATTCGTTGCGGGCGATGATGGTGACGTCCCGGAATCCTGCGTCGCGGAGGGCGGCGGCGGTGGCTTTGGCCATGCCGCCGGAACCCTTGAGCAGCACCGAGTGGTGGGCGGGCACGGCGTTGCGCTGCAGCAGCTGCTCGATCGCCGTGTAGTCGGTGTTGTACGCCGTGAGGCGGCCGCCGTCGTTCACGATCGTGTTCACCGAGTCGATCGCTTTGGCCGAGGGGTCCATGACGTCAACCAGCGCAATGACGTCTTCCTTGTACGGCATGGACACAGCGCAGCCCCGGATGCCCAGGCCCCTGACGCCGGCGATGGCCTGCGCCAGGTCCGTGGGCGCGAAGGCCTTGTAGATCCAGTTCAGGCCCAGCTGCTCATACAGATGGTTGTGGAAACGGGTTCCGTTGTTGCTCGGCCGGGCCGAGAGGGAGATGCACAGGGTCATGTCTTTATTCAGAATTGGCACGTGGTCCATTAAACGCCCGGCTGCCGCAGATCCCCCTTAAGGACGGGGCAGGTCGCGAACTAAGACGGACGGGACGGCACTATTACGCGGCCGGGATTAGTACGCAGCCGGGCCTGTTGCGCAGCCGGGCAGCGTTGCTCAGCAACCGCTGCCGGGGGCGAAGGGGCCGACGGCGACAGGCAGCTTTCCGGGGGCGGTCGCCTTTCCCGCCAGCACGGCAGCCAGGGCGTTGAAGGCTTCCTGGCTGCGGCCGTACAGTGCCACCTTGGCCGGCGCTGCCGAGCCCGCCAATGACCACGGCGCATCGAGGGCCACCACAACATCGCCTTGGGCCGGCGGCTCTTCGTAGCCGATGAGGGTCACAAGCGGGCCTGCGCCGACGGTGATACCGGCCGCACGCGCGGCCTGGACAAAACGTGCCCGGTCCTGTTCACTGCCTCCGACCAGCCGGACGCTGCCGGGCACCATCGCACCCCGGCACGGTCCGGCAAGGACGGTGACTGCCGCTGCGGAAACCCGCTGGGAGAGGGCGGAACCGCTGCCCGGCGCGGCGCCCTCCGGTGCAGGGGTCCGGGCGCGCCACATCATCATCGTCACCACCCGCTGGGCCGCCTCCTCCAGGCGCGGCAGAGGCAGCGTGCCGGATTTGACGGCACTGACCACTGCCGCGTGCGCCGCTGCCACGTCCCCGGGCATCAGCAGCAGGTCCGCACCCGCGGCCAGCGCCCGCGGTGCGGCTGATTCATCGGGGAACTGCTTTTGCACCGCGCCCATGTTGAGCGCGTCCGTTACGGCAACGCCTTTGAAGCCCATGCCGCGCAGGGCCGCGTAGCTCGATTTGGACAGCGACGCCGGAATTCCCGGCTCCAAAGCCGGGACGGAAATGTGGCCAGTCATGATCATCGGCAGGCCGGCATCGATCGCGGCCTGGAACGGTTTCCAGTCCTTCGCCCGGAGTTGCTCCACCGTGGCCTTCTGCACGGGCAGGCTCTCATGCGAATCGACGGCTACGGAACCGTGCCCGGGAAAGTGCTTGGCCGAGGGCAGAAGCCCGGCCGAGAGCATCCCCTGGGCAAAGCCAACGCCCAGGCTGGCCGCCGCGTCCGCGTTCCCGGACATTGACCTGGCGCCGATGGTAGGATCCTGCGGCCCGGCGGTGACATCAGTGGCAGGCGCGAAGTCCGCGTTGAATCCCAGCCCGGCCAGCTCGGAAGCCAACGCCTTGCCGGCGTCGGTTGCCAGCGCGAGGTTGGCTCCGGCGCCGTAGCTCATGGGAGCCGGCCATTCCGTCAAGGGAGCGCGGAGCCTGGCCACCACGCCGCCCTCCTGGTCCACACCCAAGATGGCCGGCCAGGTGCGCCCGTCCGCCCTGGCCGCTTTCTGCAGGCGGGCCAGTCCAGCCGCCATGGCGGCGGTGTCCACGGTGCCGTCGGCGGCGCGCGGCACGTTATCGCCCATGACGATTGATCCGCCGAGGTGCAGCCGTTCCATGGTGGCGGCGTGGGCTGCGAAGTCGGTGCCGGCGAAGAACGGCATCAGCACCTGTCCGGCCTTTTGTTCAACGCTCATTTTCGCGACGGCTGCGCGCGCCGCGTCTTCGTCCTTCTGCTGCGGGCCCCAGCCCAGTTGCCGCTCCCCCGGGGCCGGCGTGGAAGGTTTCGGGGTTGCCGGGCGGCCCGAAACAGCGGGGCCGGAGCGGGTGGCGCTCCCCGACGGCGCTGCCGACGCAGTTTCCGGCGACGTTCCGGAACCGGACGGAGCGGGCACACCGGTGCAGGAGACGGATGCAAGCACTGCCGCCGTCACCGCCAGAGTGGCTGCTTTTTTGGCTGCTGTTTTGGTCACTGTGTTCCTGTGAGCACTTTCACTGCGTCCCTGAGTCCAAGCCATCACCTCGATGCTACCCCTGCACTAGACTTGAACCACCCGTTGCCCGCCCGCAGGCGGCTTCGGCAGGTGACGGCGGAACAGTGAAGGGACCACATGAAGATTGATTTCGCTTCATCCAGGCAATCAACTCTTGGTGTGGAATGGGAGCTGGCCCTGGTCAACGCGCAGACGGGCGAGCTGGCCTCGGTAGCCAATGAGGTGCTCCGCGGTGTGGCGGCCAATCATCCCGAGCTTAATGAGGATGACGAACACCCCCACATCAAGCAGGAACTCCTGCTGAACACCGTGGAACTCGTCACCGGCATCTGCGAAACGGTGGCCCAGGCCAAAGCCGACCTCAGCAGTTCCTTGGCGGCAGTCCGGGAAGTCACCGACCCCATGGGCGTCGAAGTCTTCTCCGCCGGAAGCCACCCTTTCAGCCCTCCCCAGCTGCAGCCGGTGACGGACAAGGCCCGCTACGCCAAGCTGATCGACCGCACGCAGTGGTGGGGCCGCCAGATGGTGATTTACGGAGTCCACGTGCACGTCGGCCTGGACAGCCGTGACAAGGTCCTGCCGGTGCTGGACGGCCTGGTGAACTACTTCCCGCACTTCCAGGCGCTGTCCGCGTCCAGCCCGTTCTGGGGCGGCGAGGACACCGGCTATGCGTCCCACCGTGCCCTGATGTTCCAGCAGCTTCCCACTGCCGGCCTGCCATTCCAGTTCTCCAGCTGGGCAGAGTACGAGTCCTACGTCGAGGACATGTTCACCACCGGAGTGATTGACACCATCTCCGAGATCCGCTGGGACATTCGCCCGGTCCCCAACCTCGGCACCATCGAAATGCGCATTTGCGACGGCCTGGCCACCCTGGAGGAGGTCGGCGCCATCGCAGCCCTGACCCAGTGCCTGGTGGACGAATTCTCCACCACGCTGGACAACGGCGGCACGATTCCCACCATGCCGCCCTGGCACGTCCAGGAGAACAAATGGCGCGCGGCCCGGTACGGCCTCGAGGCGATCATCATCCTCGATGCCCAGGGCAACGAGAAGCTGGTCACCGAGCACCTGCTAGAAATCCTGAACCGGCTCGAACCCGTGGCCGCGAAACTCGGCTGCTCGGACGAACTCGCCGACGTCGAAAAGATCATCAGCCGTGGAGCCGGCTACCAGCGGCAGCGCCGGGTGGCCGCGGAGCACGGCGGCAACCTCCAGGCCGTGGTGCTCGACCTCGTCGGGCAGATGCGGAACGGCCCCACCGCCTGAGGCGCAGCGCCTCCATTCGGCCCTGCCCGGGACTACGCCGAAACCGTGGTGACCGGCATGGACGAATCCGGGGCGAAGCCGATCCCGCTGGGGTCGATTCCCGCCATGACCAGCTGGGCCCCCAGGGCGGCCACCATGGCACCGTTGTCGGTGCAGAGCTCGAGCGGCGGGACGGTCAGCCTGATCCCGGCCGCGCTGCACCGCTGTTCGGTGAGCTGCCGCAGCCGCGAATTTGCCGCGACGCCGCCCCCCAACAGGACTTCGGTGATGCCGTTTTCCTTGCAGGCGAGCACCGCCTTGGACGTGATGACGTCCACCACTGCCTCCTGGAAGGCAGCCGCGATGTCCGCGACCGGCACCTCTTCCCCGCGGGCCTCGAACTGTTCCACGCAGCGGGCGACGGCGGTCTTCAGTCCGCTGAAGGACCAGTCGTAGCGGTGGGGGCCGGGTTCCTCCGCAGTGCCCATGTACTTGGGCTGCGTCAGTCCGCGCGGGAACCGGATGGCTTTCGCGTTGCCGGTCCGGGCGAGTTTGTCGATGGCCGGTCCGCCCGGATAGCCGAGCCCCAGGAGGCGTGCCACCTTGTCGTAGGCTTCCCCGGCAGCGTCGTCGATCGTGGACCCCAGGAGCTCGACGTCGTCGGTGATGCTCCTGATCCGGAGGATTTCGGTGTGCCCGCCGGAGACCAGCAGGGCGCCCAGGTTCTCCGGCAGCGGGTTGGCCGGCGACGCGTTCTCCGGCGACGAACCGGTGAACGGGCCCGGGCCGCCGTCGTCCGGCTGCAGCAGTCCAACGCCGACGTGCGCCACCAGGTGGTTGATGGCATACAGGGGCTTGCCCGTGGCCACGGCGAGCGCCTTGGCGGCGCACACGCCCACCATCAGTGCCCCTGCCAGCCCCGGCCCGGAGGTGACGGCGATCGCGTCGACGTCGTCGAGGGTTACCCCGGCGTCTGCCAGGGCCTCCTGCAGCGTGGGCACGAAGGCGTCCAGATGCGCACGGGACGCGATCTCGGGGATGACGCCGCCAAACCGTACATGCTCATCCATGGAGGACGAGACGGTGTTGCTGAGCAGGGCGGTTCCGCGAACGATGCCCACACCCGTTTCATCGCAGGAGGACTCGATCCCCAGGACAAGGGGCTGCGTTCGGTTCATGGGGTGTCTGCCTCCGTTGCCGGCGAGTGGTCGGTGCTGGGCGGTCTTGCCACAAGGCTGGAGTCCTGCAGTTGGAGCCGCATGATCAGGGCATCCACGCCGTCCCGGTAGTACCTCGGCCGGACGTGGATCTGTTCGAAGCCGAACCGCCGGTAGAGGCCCTGGGCGCGGGGGTTGTCCGCCCGGACTTCCAGCAGCACGTCCGCGGCCCGGCGCCGCCGGCTTTCTGCAATGAGCTCGGTCAGCAGGGCCGAGCCGATGCCCTTGCCTTCGCATTCGGGCACCACCGCAATGGTCTGCACGTCCGCGATCGGTTCGATGCACATCAGCCCGGCGTAGCCCACAATCTCGCCGGCAATCTCGGCCACGAAGTAGTGGCGGGTCCGGGCCTGCGCCAGTTCGTCATGGAACATCTGGAGCGGCCACGCGTCGACGGGGAACAGCCTGCGTTCGAGCACGTGCACGGCCGGGATGTCCGCCCCGTTCATGCTGCGCAGCGTCACCCCGCCCGGCGCCGCGCCGGCTGCGCCACCGGCAATGCCGCTCACAGCGCACGCTTCCGGGGCCCGGGCACCTGGGCGTCGGACTCGCGGAGGTACAGCGGCGTGGAGTCCAGCAGCTGCTCCCCCGCGGCGAGCCTGGCCAGGGCGAACTGCCCCAGGTAGAGCGCATCGGGCTGTTCGGAACTGAAATCCGGATCGGCGCGGAGGACGTCCTCGTAAATGCCCGCGCCGGCGCCGTAAGCCGGGAGGTCGGGCAGGTCGGCCGCGAACCCCACGTGCGGTCCGTCCACCAGGCGGGGCAGCTGGCCGTCAGCGAGGGAGTAGCGGGCCCAGTACACCTCTTTGCGCCGGGCGTCGGTGGCCACCAGGAATTCCGGCACGGCGGACGTGGATTCCGCCACTTCCAGTGCCATGGCATCCAGGCTCATCAGGCCGTACAGGGGTTTGCCCCACACGTAGGCCAGGGTCCGTGCGGTGGCGATCCCGGACCGCAGTCCCGTGAACGGCCCCGGGCCCACGCCGGTCACGACCGCGTCGATGTCCGAGCCCGTGATCCCCGCGTCGGCCAGAAGGGCGTCGATGCCGGGGGCCAGCACTTCGGCGTGGCTGCGGGTGTCCTCGGTGGAGAAACTCGCCAGCACTCCTTCGGGCGCATCGTCCGAAACCAGCGCCGCGCTGGCCACGGCTGAAGTGTCGATGGCAAGGATGAGCATCAGGAGTTCCCTTTCAAGGCGGCCGGCAGCAAGGGCTGCTCAGCCCAGCGCGGGCCGAAGCCGCGGATCACGATGGTGCGGGGCTCGTCGTCGTCGTCCGTGTCGAAGTCCAGAACGCCGTCCGCGCCGTCCGGGGTGGAGGTACCGGGTAGGGCGGCGCCGCCCAGCGGCCGGTGCAGTTCGACGTCGAGCAGGCTTTCACTGAGGTGTTCCACCCGGCCCCGGCCCCACTCCACCACCGTTACGGTGCTGTCCATGGTGTTTTCCAGGTCGATGTCATCGATTTCCGCCGCGGACTCCAGCCGGTAGGCGTCGACGTGCACCAGGTCGGGTCCGCCGGGGCGCGGCCCGTCCGGAAGGCTGGGATGGATGCGGACCAGGACAAACGTGGGGGAAATGATGCCGGCCCGCACGCCCAGGCCTTCGCCGAGACCCTGGGTGAAGGTGGTCTTGCCGGCACCGAGCTCGCCCGTCAGGATAACCAGGTCGCCCGCCTCGAGGACGGAACCGAGGGCCGCTGCGAGGGCATGGGTTTCCTCGGCGCTCTGCACTGTCAGGGACAGTTCCCACTGCGGATCGCTCATCCGGCCCCGCCCTGCCCCTCAGCCTGGGCCTCGTTGATGTAGTACCGCGGGACGCGCGGACTGATCCGGGTCACGATCTCGTAGTTGATGGTGCCGGCCGCGCGGGCCCAGTCATCCGCCGTCGGCCCGCCGTCGGCACCGTCGCCGAACAGGACCGCTTCGGCTCCGAGCACGCTGGCTCCGCCGGATGCCACACCCCTGGGTCCGAGGTCGATCACCATCTGGTCCATGGCGATCCTGCCCACCACCGGGTAGGTGCGGCCCTCCACACGGACAGGGCCGCCCGTGGCCACCCGCGGCACGCCGTCGCCGTAGCCCATCGGGATCAGCCCCAGGGTGCTGGCGCCGACGGTGTGGTAATTGAGTCCGTAGGAGACACCCTGGCCGGCCGGGACGTCCTTGCAGTGCGACACCTTGGTGCGGACGGTCATCGCAGGGCGGAGTCCCAGCTCGGCCGGGGTCTGGCCCTCAAAGGGTGAGAGACCGTAGATCCCGAGGCCCACGCGGACCAGGTCGAAGTGTGTGTCCGGGCGGGACAGCGTGGCGGGGGTGTTGGCCAGGTGCCGGACTTCGGGGTCCACCCCGGCGTCCTCGGCGATTGCCAGGACTTCGCGGAAGGCCTTCAGCTGCTCGTCCGTCTCCGGGCGGTGCGGTTCGTCCGCCACGGCAAGGTGGGAGAAGATTCCCACCACGCGGAGCAGGCCCTCGTCCTGGTACTCCATTGCTTCGCCCACCAGGCTGTCCCACGCCTCCAGCGTTGCGCCGTTGCGGCCCAGGCCGGTGTCCACTTTCAGGTGGACGCGCGCGGGGCGTTCCTGCTCCCGGGCCGCCAGGACGATCTTTTCCAGTTCCCAGCCGGAGCAGCCGATGTCGATTCCGGAGGCAACAGCGGCACTGAAGTTGCTCTCCGGGGTGTGCAGCCAGGCCAGCAGGGGGGCCTCGATGCCCGCAGCCCGCAGGGCCAGCGCCTCGGAAATATGCGCAACACCAAGCCAGCGGGCCCCTGCCTCGAGGGCTGCCCGGGCCACGGGAACGGCACCATGCCCGTAGGCATCCGCCTTCACCACGGCCATGACCTTGGCCGGCGACGCCACCGCCGCCACGTGGCGGACGTTGTGCCGGATGGCGTCCAGGTCGATTACTGCTGAGCGTTCGTTGGCGGGGCCGGACGCGGAGTCCGGGACGGGCCGGACGTCGCCGCCTGCTGCTGGGTAAGTCACCCTAGTGATTCTAGTGGCGGCGGGCCGGGCGGCTTAATTGGCCTAGGCGTCGGAAAGGTGGGCGATTGTGGCAGTGGCCCGGCGCAGCGCCTGCGGGGGTACATCGCGCACGATCTCCTCCAGGAAGCTGAAGCGCCGCAGCCACTGGCTGCTTTGCCGTTCAGGCCTTGCGTTGGCCCGCTTCCACCAGTCGGCGATGTCGCCCCAGCCCGGCGCGGCAAGGGAACCGCCCACTTCCTGGACCGCCAGGGACGCGCACAGGTTCGCGAACCGGAGCCGGTCCGCCAGCGGCCAGCGCGCCAGGCTGCCCACGATGAACGCCGCTCCGAAGCAATCCCCTGCCCCGGTCGGGTCATAGGCCGAGACGGGCAGCGACGGGACCCATTCCTCCTCCCCCGTTTCGGAGTCCACGGCCATGGCGCCCTGCGGTCCCAGGGTCACCACCGCCACGGGAACCCGGTCGGCGAGCGCATACAGTGCCGCCCACGGCGTGTCCCTGCCGGTGAAGGCCATGGCCTCGCGCTGGTTGGGCATAAAGGCATGGAAATACTGCAGGTTGTCCAACCGGGTGGAGGACCATTTGCCGGTGGCGTCCCAGCCGACGTCGCCGAAAAGCTTGACCCCGGCGCTGTGGGCGGCGACGGCCCACGGGGCGAGTTCCTCGTCCAGGTCCGCGACGGCGGCGAGCGCCGCGGGCGGCTCCCCGATCAGCTCCGACGAGGTGACCGGGGCAGGGTGCCCGTGCGTCACCATGGAGCGGTCGTGCTGCACGCTGAGGGATACCGTCACGGGCGAGTGCCAGCCGGGGACGCGTTTGGAGAGGGACAGGTCAACATGTTCCTGTGCAGCCAGGATCTTCCAGTTGTAGTCGCCGTAGCCGTCGTCGCCGAAAGCAGCCGCGAGCCCGGTCCGCAGCCCCAGGCGCGCGGCGGCGATGGCCTGGTTGGCCACCCCTCCCGGGCAGCTGCCCATGCCCTCGCTCCAGATCTCCGTGCCGGGCTCCGGCGCGTGGGGCAGCCCGGTGAAGATGATGTCCTGGAAAACCGTCCCGGTCAGGAGCAGATCGAAGCTTCCGTCCGTTGGCGTGCGGACGTGGGAGAGGGGGTCGAACCGGCGCCCCGGTATCGCGTCCATGTTCGGCACACTACGCCCTCGCACTTGCCCTGCAAAGTGCCGCGCCGGACGGGACCGGGACCGCGCGGCACTGCCCGGAATAGACTGCGTGTTATGCGGCTCATGATTGCCGGTGGCGGCGGGTTCCGGGTCCCGCTCGTATACCGGGCGCTCTCCTCCGGCCCTTTCGCGAGGCTGGTGCACGAGCTTGTCCTGTTCGACGTCGACCCTCTGCGGCTCGCCGCGATCAAGGCCGTCCTGTCGTCAATCGGTTCTGGCCCTGCCGGCGCCGGCTTGGCCGGTTCAGGCGGTGCCGGGCCCGGCCCCGCCGTCAGGACAACCACGTCCCTGGCAGACGGGCTCGACGGCACGGACATGGTGTTCGCTGCCATCCGCCCCGGAGGAACCGCGGGCCGGATCGCCGACGAACGGGTGGCCCTCGGCCTGGGCCTCCTGGGCCAGGAAACCACGGGCGCCGGCGGAATCTCCTACGCCCTGCGGTCCATTCCCGGGATGCTGGAGCTGGCCCGTGAGATGAAGCGGCGCTGCCCGGAGGCCTGGCTGGTCAACTTCACCAACCCGGCCGGAATGGTCACCGAGGCGCTGGTCCCCGTGCTGGGCACTAGGGTGATCGGCATCTGCGATTCGGCCGGAGCCCTGGTCCACCGGGCGGCCCGCGCGGCGGGCGCCCCGCTGCCTGAGGGAAAGCTCGACGGCGTTGGCTACTACGGGCTCAACCACCTGGGCTGGCTGTACCGGCTGGAGTCCGCCGGCCAAGACCTGCTGCCCGGGCTGCTGGCGGACGCGCCGGCCCTGTCCGGTTTCGAGGAGGGCCGGCTCTTTCCGCAACCTTTCCTCCAGTCCCTGGGCTGCCTGCCCAACGAGTACCTGTACTACTACTACGACACGGGGCGGGCCGTCGGTGCCATCCGCGCCATGGCGCAGACCCGGGGCGAGTCGATCCATGAGCAGCAGTCCGGGCTGTACCCGGCGCTTGCCGCGGCCGGTCCCCGGGCCTATGACCTCTGGGACGCTGCCCGCCGGTCCCGCGAGGAAGGCTACCTGGCCGAGGCGCGTGCCAGCGGCGAACAGCGGGACGAGGACGACCTCGCCGGCGGCGGGTACGAACGCGTTGCCCTCGGCGTGATGCGGGCCCTGTCCGGGGGCGTGTCCGGCGGCGCTTCCGGCGGCGCATCGGGCCGGGCGTCCGGCGGGGGTGCCGAGCTCATCCTGAACACCCCCAACGCCGGAGCGGTTCCCGGCTTACCGGCGGACGCCGTCGTCGAGGTCCCCTGCGTGGTGACCTCCGACGGCGCGGTGCCGCTCCCGCAGGACCGGCCGGCTGACGCGCAACTGGCCCTCATGCAGCGGGTCAAGGAGGTGGAGCGGCTGACAGTGTCTGCCGCGGCGCACGGCCGCCGTGACGACGCCGTCCGGGCCTTCGCACTCCACCCGCTCATCGATTCGGACAAGCTCGCCGTCGAACTGCTCGCAGGCTACGAAGCGGCGTTTCCGGCGCTCGGGCTGCTGTGGCGCGGCGGGGATTAGGCGCCGTAGTGCGGATTGGACCCGCAGTACCTACAGCTTCCGGTACATCAGGTGCAGCCCCACATAGCCCAGCGTCGGATGGTTGAAGGCCTCCGGGATGGTGGCCAGGACCTCGAACCCCATGGCCTGCCAGGCGGCCACCGCGCGGACGTTGCTCTCCACCACGGCGTTGAACTGCATGGCACGGAAGCCTGCGGCCCGGGCCGCGTCCAGCGAGTAGGCGCAGAGCGCCCTGGCCAGCCCCTTGCCGCCGTGCTCGGGGTGGACCATGTAGCCGGCGTTGGCAACGTGGCTGCCTCCCCCGCCCTGGTTGGCATGCAGTTCGCCCGTCCCCAGCACCTGACCGTCCCGGACGGCCACGAATGCCTGGCCGGGAGCGTCCTTGAACCAGCGGGCCCGGGCGTCGTCCTCCGTGGTGCCGCGGTCCCAGGTGAAGGTGTCGCCGGCCCTGATGACGGGTTCCAGGATTGCCCACATGCCGGGCCAGTCCGCGGCTGTAGCAGGACGGATGTCAAGGCCGGCTGCGTGCCTGTTTGACTCTGCGGTTGCGTCTGCGGTTGCGCTCACAGCCGCCACGTTAGCAGGAGGGCCGGGGATGCTGTGCGCAGGACGCCGGGCGCTGTGAAGGACGGGTCGGTACAGGAGTAGTGTTTTATCGGATGCAGTTCCGCCAGCCGAAGGGAGAGCCGTGACCCTGATCCGCCGTGTGGCATTCCTTTCGCTGCACACTTCGCCCATGGAACAGCCCGGTTCCGGTGACGCCGGCGGCATGAACGTCTACGTGCGGGGGCTGGCCTCGGCGCTCGCCGCAACCGGCGTGGAAGTGGAGATCTTCACGCGGTCAACGTCCTCGGAACAGCCCGCCGTCGAGCACCCGGACCCCGGCGTGTGCGTCCACAACGTGATCTCCGGCCCGCCGCGGAAGCTGCCCAAAGAGGAACTTCCGGGACTGCTGCACAGCATGGTGGCGGAGATCGAGCGCATACGGCAGCGTCAGCCGCACGGCCGGTACGACCTCATCCATTCGCATTACTGGGTCTCCGGGGTGGCCGGCTTGGAGCTTTCCGGGCTCTGGGGCGTGCCGCTGGTGCACACCATGCACACGATGGCCAAGGTCAAGAACCTCCTCCTGCACTCCGGCGAGAAGCCCGAACCGAGGCGGCGGGAGGACGGCGAACACAGGATTGTGGACGGCGCAGCGCGGCTGATCGCGAACACCCCGGCCGAGGCCGCCGAGCTCGTCTCGCACTACAACGCCGACTTCGACCAAATCGACGTGGCTCCCCCCGGCGTGGACCTGACCGTGTTCAGCCCGGCGTTCCGGACCCGTTCCCGGGCGCAGCTCGGCGTGCCTGCCGGCAAATTCCATCTGCTGTTCGCCGGCCGGATCCAGCGGCTCAAAGGCCCGCAGATCCTTATCCAGGCAGCCGCTTTGCTCCGCTCGCGCCGTCCGGACATCGACCTCCAGCTGACCATCCTCGGCGCCCTCAGCGGGGCCAAGGACTTCGACCTCAAGTCGCTGATCCACGCTGCCGGAATGGACGACGTCGTCACCCACCATCCGCCGGTCAACGCACCGGAGCTGGCCGCCTGGTTCCGCTCCGCCGACGTTGTGGTAATGCCGTCCTACAGCGAATCCTTCGGGCTGGTGGCGCTGGAAGCCCAGGCCTGCGGGACGCCCGTGGTTGCCACCCGGGTTGGCGGACTCTCCAGGGCCATTTTCGACGGACGGACCGGCCTGCTGGTGGACGGGCACAAGGCCGCGGACTGGGCGGACGTATTCGAGGCGCTCTACGACGATCCCGCCACGCGCGAGGACATGGGGCGGGCTGCGGCGCTGCACGCCCAGAGCTTCGGCTGGCAGCGGACCGCCGCCATCACGCTGGAAAGCTACCACGCCGCCGTCGACCAGTACATTGATAGTCACAGAATTCCGGTGGGCCACACGCCCTAAGCCGGGTAGCGCCGGGCGGGAACCCCCGAACGGCTTTCCCTGGAGCCACGAACTGAAGGACAAAGATGTCTGACACCAACGCCATGAGTGACCTCGAAATCGCCCAACGGGCCACCATGCGGCCCATCGGGGAGATCGCCGCCGCGGCGGGCATCAATGCTGACGCCCTGGAACTCTATGGCCGGTACAAGGCAAAGATCGACCCGGCGAAGCTCACGGACCCGGCCGGTGCGCCCGCCCGCCAGCCTGGCCGGGTGGTGCTCGTCTCGGCCATGTCCCCCACGCCGGCAGGAGAAGGGAAATCCACTACAACGGTGGGCCTGGCGGATTCGCTGGCCCGGACGGGGCAGAAGGTGATGATTGCGCTGCGCGAGCCGTCCCTGGGTCCCATCCTCGGCATGAAGGGCGGCGCCGCTGGCGGAGGGTTGTCCCAGGTACTGCCCATGGATGAGATCAACCTGCATTTCACCGGCGACTTCCACGCCATCACCTCCGCGAACAACGCACTCATGGCCCTCGTGGACAACCATATTTTCCAGGGCAACGACCTCAGCATCGATCCCCGCCGGATGACGTTCAAGCGGGTGCTGGACATGAACGACCGCTCGCTCCGCGAAGTGGTGATCGGTCTCGGCGGGCCTGTCCAGGGCGTTCCGCGTCAGGACAGTTTCGACATCACCGCGGCGTCCGAGATCATGGCGGTCTTTTGCCTGGCCACGGACATCGCCGACCTGCGTGCAAGGCTGGGCCGCATCACGTTCGGCTACACCTATGACCGGGAGCCCGTCACGGTGGCCGACCTGGGGGTTCAGGGCGCGCTGACCATGCTGCTCCGGGATGCCATCAAGCCCAACCTCGTACAGACCATCGCCGGCACACCTGCGCTGGTGCACGGCGGACCCTTCGCCAACATCGCGCACGGCTGCAATTCGCTGATCGCCACCCAGACGGCCCGCCAGCTGGCGGACATCGTGGTCACCGAGGCCGGTTTCGGCGCGGACCTCGGGGCCGAGAAGTTCATGGACATCAAGGCGAGGGTGGCAGACGTGGCGCCGTCCGCCGTCGTGCTCGTAGCCACCGTGCGGGCGCTGAAGATGCACGGAGGGGTGGCCAAGGACCGGCTCAAGGAGCCCAACGTGGAGGCCCTTGCAACCGGCGTGGCCAACCTCCGGCGGCACATCCGCAACGTGGAGAAGTTCGGGATCACCCCGGTGGTGGCCGTCAACAAGTTCGCCACGGACACGCAGGAAGAGCTCGACTGGCTGCTGGAGTGGTGTGCCGGCGAGGGCGTGCAGGCTGCCGTGGCCGATGTCTGGGGCCGCGGCGGCGGCGGGGACGGCGGCGACGACCTCGCCGCCAAGGTGCTCGCAGCACTCGATGCGCCGCACAGCTTCCGCCACCTGTATCCTCTCGAACTTTCTGTGGAGGACAAGATCCGGACCATCGTGCAGGAAATCTACGGCGCCGACGGCGTGGACTTCTCCGTGCCCGCCCTGAAACGCCTGGCCGACATCGGGAAGAACGGATGGGCGGGGCTGCCGGTGTGCATGGCCAAGACGCAGTATTCCTTCAGCGACGACGCCGCCCGTCTCGGTGCGCCCAAGGGCTTCACGGTCCACGTCCGCGACCTCATCCCGAAGACGGGCGCAGGGTTCATCGTGGCGCTGACGGGCGCCGTGATGACCATGCCCGGCCTGCCCAAGGTTCCGGCGGCGATGCGGATGGACGTGGACGACACCGGCAAGCCCGTGGGCCTCTTCTAGACGCTCTCTCACTTCCTGCCGCCTTTTCCCCGACGCTCCATCACTTCCTGCCGCCTTTTCCCCGACGCTCCATCACTTCCCGCCGCCTTTTCCCCGACGCTCTCTCACTTCCCGTGCGTCCAAGGGCTGCCTGTGGATATCTTCTGCGGTGTCATCGAGTTTCGGGTCACAATGCCAGCATGGAAAAGTGCAACGATCTGCCCGGGATACTCGCGACTGCTCCGTTCACCTTGGATTCGGCGCGGGCCTCAGGAGTATCCACAGACCGGCTGCGGCGGAAAGACGTGGTCCATGTTGGACGCGGGCTGTACCGCCCCTCGGACTGGGGATTTGAACTGGAAGCCGCCGCACGGGCGCTGTCTGCCGCATCGCCTGGTGCTTGGATCTCACACCTCACTGCAGCTCGGCTCCGGTGCCAGCTGTTGCCGTCTTGGCTGGCGGACTCAACGGAGCTCCATCTGAGCAAGCCCAGGACGTTACCCTCGGTGCGTCGCAAGGGCGTAGTCGGCCATACGGTCTTCGCCCGGGACGATGAGGTTGAATCGATCGACGGCATTCGCGTCAGCACCCGATCGCGGACGTGGCTGGATCTGGCGCGGCAGCTGTCGGTACGTGACCTCGTGTGCATGGGCGATCAGCTAATCCGCATTCCGCGAGTGGACTTCGAGGGCCGGACGCAGCCGTACGACACCCTGGACGGGCTCCGCTCCCTGGTCGGCCGCCATCCAAACCTGCAGGGCATTGTCCGCGCCAGGGATGCCCTGGACCTGATGCGGGTGGGGGCGGACTCCGCGCCCGAGTCGCTGCTGCGCTTGGCGATGGCCGATGCCGGCCTTCCCGAACCGGACCTCCAGCTGGCGTTGCGTGACGCTGACACCATGTCCCCGAGCGCCGATCTCGGTTACCGTCACCGGCGGATCGCCATCCAGTACGACGGCGAGCATCACCTTCTTGACTCCCAGTCCCTTCGTGACAGACGGAGAAACAAGGCGTTCGAATCGGCTGGCTGGACTGTCCTGATATTCGACAAGGACGATCATGCTGACGGCTTCCAACGCGCCATCGGGAAGATCAAGCGGACGCTTCGCACTGCGTGGCTGGATCATCCCCATGCATCCGGATTCGCCGACGCGGGGTGAGAGAGCGTCGCGCCAAAACCCACCAAAAGTGAGAGAGGATCGGCCCTAAACCCGCAGGAAGTGAGAGAGCGTCCGTTCTTTTGAACCGCCCGATGCGCCCGTGCGGCCGCCGCGCTTGAGCGAAACGAACACCACCACAACGCTCAGCGCCACCAGTCCGGCAACGTATGCCGCGGTGGCCGGGTCCCCGGCGAGGAGCTGCGGAATGGCCCGCCCCGGCACGGCAACGGCAAAGGCGAACGCCACGGCAATGCCGATGTAGCTGCCGATCATGTTCCCCAGGTGCGACCGGATGTTGCCGCGGATGGCGCTGACAAGGCCAAGGGTGACCGTCACGATGGTGAAGGCGGACAGCCCGTGCAGCCAGGTGAAATGTCCGGCCGTCACGATCCAGAAACTGCTGATGCAGACGTAGTACATGGCTGCCACCCACAGGTAGCCCATGGTGCGGTGGATGCGGTCACGGCGTCGGCGAAGGATTTGGAAGGGACCGATCGCGAGCACGAACAGTGCGGCGATCACGTGGCTGACCAGCAGTATGTTCCAGTGCTCCATAGGTTTAGGATAGAGCCACTATCCAATGCGTGTACATCAGGATAGTTAGCGCCGGATCCGCTATCCAATGGATCCGGCCTCCGCGGGAAAAGAGGGCGGCATGCAGCTCAAGGAGCTGAGCGGGCAATCGGGAGTATCGGCCGCCAGCATCAAGTACTACCTGCGCGAGGGCCTGCTGCCGGCCGGCGAGACCGTCCACGCAACCCGCGCCCAGTATTCCGCCAAGCATGTCGAGCGTCTCGAATTGATCCAGGCCCTCCGCCGGATAGTCGGGCTGAACATTGAGCAGATCCGCGGCCTCCTCAAAATGGCCGACGACGGCGCCCCGCGCCTTACGGTCTTAGCGGCGGTTCAGCGGGTGGTGCTTCACCTCGACACCGCCGCCGCCAGCGGCGACCGTCCCACACCGGCGGCTGACGCCGTCGTACGCCTCAGAAACTGGCCCGATTACCCAAGCGACGCCCGAAACGCTTTGAACGTCCATCTGGAACTGATGGAAAGCCTGCACATCCCCGTAACCCGCGAACTCCTGGACACCTACAGCAAAGCCATGGACGACGTCGCCGGCCTCGATATTGCGGTGACCACCGCTCCTGACAGCGTCGATCAGCTCATCCTTACAGCCGCCGTCGGCATGCACATGCACAGCCAGCTGCTGCTGAAGCTCCTCGCCCTTGCCCAGGCGAGCCATGCCATCCGGCGCTACGAAGAGGACGCTTAACGCGCAACGCTCCCCCACCAAAAGTGAGAGAGCGTTGCGCGAAATCCCGCAGAAAGTGAGAGAGCGTTGCGCGAAATCCCGCAGAAAGTGAGAGAGCGTCGCGGAAGGACTGGGCCTAGCGCTCCAGGTCTCCGCGGATGAAGGCCTCAACCTTGTCACGGGCGAGGTCGTCGTTGAACTGCTCCGGCGGGGACTTCATGAAGTAGCTGGAAGCGGAGAGCAGCGGGCCGCCGATGCCGCGGTCCAGGCCGATCTTAGCGGCGCGGATGGCGTCGATGATCACGCCGGCGGAGTTGGGTGAGTCCCACACCTCCAGCTTGTATTCGAGCGACACCGGCGCATCGCCGAAGTTGCGGCCTTCGAGGCGGACGAAGGCCCACTTGCGGTCGTCGAGCCACTGGACGTAGTCGGACGGGCCGATGTGGACGTCCTTGGCAGCCAGTTCGGCTTCGACGTTGGAGGTGACAGCCTGGGTCTTGGAGATCTTCTTGGACTCGAGGCGGTCGCGTTCCAGCATGTTCTTGAAGTCCATGTTGCCACCGACGTTGAGCTGGTAGGTGCGGTCCAGCGTGACGCCGCGGTCTTCGAAGAGCTTGGCCATGACGCGGTGCGTGATGGTGGCACCGATCTGGCTCTTGATGTCGTCGCCCACGATCGGCACTCCGGCGGCCGTGAACTTGTCCGCCCAGGCCTTGGTGCCGGCGATGAACACGGGCAGCGCGTTGACGAACGCCACACCGGCATCGATGGCGGCCTGGGCGTAGAATTCGGCGGCTTCCTGCGACCCGACGGGCAGGTAGCAGACCATGACGTCAACCTTGGCGTCCTTGAGGGCCTGGACAACGTCGACCGGCTCTGCAGGGGACTGCTCGATGGTTTCGAGGTAGTACTTGCCGAGGCCGTCCAGGGTGTGGCCGCGCTGGACGGTGACACCGGTGGGCGGGACGTCGGCAATCTTGATGGTGTTGTTTTCGCTGGCCAGGATGGCGTCGGCCAGGTCAACGCCGACCTTCTTGCCGTCGACATCGAAGGCTGCAACGAATTCAACGTCGTTGACGTGGTACTTGCCGAACTCCACGTGCATCAGACCGGGAATCGTTGCCTGGGGGTCGGCATCCCGGTAGTAGTGGACACCCTGGACCAGGGATGCGGCGCAGTTACCCACACCGACAATGGCAACACGAATCGGATTTGAAGACACGGAACTCCTTTGAGAACAAACTTCACGTGCCCGGCGCGGCTGCACTCTGATGTGCGGCGGCGGCTGATGGGCACAGCGCCATGGGGCGCCCTTGCATTCTAGCTAACACCGCCGGGGCCGGAGATGTTCCCGGCCGGCCCCGGCGGCTCTGTTACGCGTCGGCTACTTCTGTGCCCAGAGGTTGATATCGGATTCGACGGCGAACTCGTCGATCTCCTTCAGCTCCTCCTGGGAGAACGCCAGGTTGTTGATGGCGGACAGCGTGTCCTCCAGCTGCTTGACGCTGGACGCGCCGACCAGTGCGGACGTTACGGGTGCGCCCTTGGGCTGGTCGCGGAGGATCCAGGCGATGGCCATCTGTGCCAGCGACTGCCCGCGGTCCGCGGCGATTTTGTTGAGTCCGCGGACCCGGTCCAGCTTATCCTCGGTCAGTGCCGATTCGGACAGGAACCGTTCCTTGGCCGCGCGCGAATCGGCCGGGATGCCGTTCAGGTAGCGGTCCGTCAGCATGCCCTGGGCCAGCGGGGAGAACGCGATGGAACCGGCGCCCACCTCTTCGAGCGCCTCATACAGGTTCGGCGTCCCGTTCTCGGTCCAGCGGTTCAGCATGGAATAGCTGGGCTGGTGGATGAGCAGTGGGGTGCCGAGCTCCTTGAGGATCCGGGCCGCCTCGATGGTCTGCTCGGGCGTGTAGGAGGAGATGCCCGCGTACAGTGCCTTGCCGGAGCGCACGGCGTAGTCCAGCGCCCCCATGGTTTCCTCCATGGGCGTTTCCGGATCCGGGCGGTGGCTGTAGAAGATGTCCACGTAATCCAGGCCCATGCGCTGCAGGGACTGGTCCAGGCTGGAGATCAGGTATTTGCGGGAGCCCCACTCGCCGTAAGGGCCGGGCCACATGTAGTACCCGGCCTTTGTGGAGATGACAAGCTCGTCGCGGTACGGCTTGAAGTCGTCCTGCAGGTGGCGGCCGAAGTTGGTTTCGGCGGAGCCGTCCGGCGGGCCGTAGTTGTTGGCCAGGTCAAAGTGGTTGACGCCCAGGTCGAAGGCGCGGCGGAGGATGGCGCGCTGCTCATCAAACCGCTTGTCGTGGCCGAAGTTGTGCCAGAGGCCAAGGGAGATGGCCGGAAGTTTCAGGCCGCTGCGTCCGACGCGGCGGTAGGGCATGGATTCATAGCGGTTGTCCGCTGCCGAATAAGTCATACTATCTATCCTGCCAGCTGTGACGCAGGCTACACCCCCTAAAGCCCGTGTTACGCCGCGGGCTGACACAAACAGCCCGCGGCGAAACAGGAACTACAAACAATACCGGCGGCTACGCCCTCACAATGGCGGCGCTCCAGGGGGCCAAGGCAAGCGAGGCGCCGTCCGGCCGTGTCACCTCGTCGGTGGAGAGCAGCAAGGTTCCTCCGACGTCGTCAAGCTTGACCGCCTGCTCCGAGAAGTTCAGCGCCACGTGCACGTCTCCGCGCCGGAACCGCAGCCAGCCCTCCTCTTCGCTGTAGTCCACCGCGGTGTCCGTGAACCCCAGGCCTGCCAGTTCCGGGGTGCTGCGCCGCAGTGCGGTCAGCGACCGGTAGAGGTCCAGGAAGCGGGCATGGTGGCCCTCCGCGGCCTCGTCCCAGTTCAGTTTTGAACGCCGGAAGGTTTCCGGATCCTGGGGGTCAGGCACGACGGCGGGATCCCACCCCATGCGCTCGAACTCCTTGATGCGGCCTTCCGCCGTCGCCTTGCCCAGCTCGGGCTCGGGGTGGGACGTGAAGAACTGCCAGGGCGTGGTGGCGCCGTACTCCTCCCCCATAAAGAGCATGGGGGTGAACGGGGACGTCAGCGTGAGGACCGCCGCCAGGGCCAGCTGGCCGTAGGACAGCGACTGGGACAGCCTGTCGCCGGTGGCGCGGTTGCCGATCTGGTCGTGGTTCTGGCTGCACACCACCAGTGCGGCAGGATGCACCAGCCCGGTGTTGATGGGCCGTCCGTGGTGCCGGCCGCGGAAGCTGGAGTAGCTGCCGTCGTGGAAGAAACCGGTGCGCAGGACCTTGGCCAAGGCGCCCAGCGAATCGAAGTCGCTGTAGTACCCCTCCGTCTCCCCGCTGATGTTCACGTGGACGGCGTGGTGGAAGTCGTCGCTCCACTGCCCTTCCAGCCCGTACCCGTTGACGTCCCGGGGATACAGCAGGCGGGGGTTGTTGAGGTCCGACTCCGCGATCATGCTGATCGGCCGGCCGGTTTCGGCGGACACGGCATCGCCGAGGGCGCCGAAGTCCTCCAGGAGATGGACCGCGCGCTCGTCCTTGAAGGCGTGCACGGCGTCGATCCGCAGCCCGTCCACGTGGTAGTCGCGGAGCCACATGGCCGCGTTGTCGAGGATGTAGCGGCGGACCTCGTCTGACCCGCCCCCGTCCAGGTTGACCGAGTCGCCCCAGGTGTTCCCCTCCCCCGACTTCAGGTAGGGCCCGAAGCGCGGCAGATAGTTGCCGCTGGGGCCGAGGTGGTTGTACACCACGTCCTGGATGACGCCCAGGCCCGCGGCGTGCGCGGCGTCCACGAAGCGCTGGTAGGCGGCGGGCCCGCCGTAGCCCTCATGGACGGTGTACCAGAGGACGCCGTCGTAGCCCCAGTTGTGGGTGCCGTTGAAGCCGTTGACGGGCAGCAGTTCCACAAAGTCGACGCCGAGCTCCTTGAGGTAGCCCAGCTTTCCGGCCGCGGCCTCAAGGGTGCCCTCGGGAGTGAAGGTGCCGATGTGCAGCTCGTAGATGACGGCGCCCTGCAGCTCCCGGCCCGGCCAGTTCCCGTCCGCCCACTCATGGGCGGACGGGTCAAAGGTGCGGGACAGGGAATGGACGCCCGCCGGCTGCCGCCGGGACCGGGGATCCGGCAACGGCGTGGTGTCGGTCCCCGGCAGGTAGCCGTAGTCAACGTCGCCGTCGGCGGGGGCAGCCGGAGCTGTCCACCAGCCCCCGCCGCGTTGGCTCATCGGATATTCAGAGCCGCCCGCCAGCAGGGTGATGGCGCTGACATCGGGTGCCCAGATATCGAAGCGATTGCTTGCAGTCGTCGTCATCCGTCGTTCTCCGATCGTTCGGAACTGGCAGAGGTGGCAGGAACGAGCAAGGCAACGGGGTAGCTGGCCAGGACGTCCGCAACGGACACCTGCCCGCGCCCGAAGCTGGTGCCCGTCAGCTCATCGGTCATTGCAACGGGCAGGGTAACGGTGGTGTCCTGCCAGCCGCCGGCCTGTTCCAGCCGGCGCGGCAGCCTGGTGGCCAGCGTGACGGCACCGGCTGAGCCGGTCGCGGTGGCGGTTTCCGAGCCAGCGGAACCCGTTCCGCGGCTGAAGGCCACCAGGTGCGCCGCTGCCGGGCCGGCCGCGGCGACTGCCGCGTAGCCGGTGAAGAGCTCCGGCCGGTCGCGCCGGAGCCGGAGCGCCCGTGAGGCCACCAGCAGCTTGGCAGCGTCATCCTGGTACGATGCCGGACGCTCGCCGGCGTCCAGTGCGGCCAGTGCCCGCTGCCTCGCGGCAAAGTCGACGGTCCGCCGGTTGTCCGGATCGGTGAGGGAACGGTCCCAGAACTCAGTGCCCTGGTAGACGTCCGGCACCCCGGGCATGGTCAGCTGCACCAGTTTCGCGGACAGCGCGTTCGCCGCACCGTACGGCTCCAGGAGGGCCACGAAGGACTCCAGCTCCGCACGGACCTCCGGGTTATCGAAGACGGAGTCGACGGCGGCTGCCAGCTTCTGCTCGAACGCTTCGTCCGGGTCGAGCCAGTCAGTCGAATTCCCGGCCTCGCGGGCTGCCTTGGTGGCGTACTGCTGCAGACGTTCCCGGGAAGCGGGCCAGGCACCGGCGATGGCCTGCCACAACAGGCTGGAGAGCGGCCCGTCAGGCAGCGGGGCCAGTTCCTGCAGCCTGGTCAGTACCTTGTCCCACTCCCCGACGAACTCGGAAATCACCGAAATCCGGGCCCGGGTGTCCTCGCTGCGCTTGGTGTCGTGCGTGCTGAGCGTTGTCATGGACAGCGGAAGTTCGGCTTCGCGCCGTTCCATCCGGCGGTGGAATTCCGAAGGAGCGAGAGCGAACTCGGTGGGATCGGCGCCCACCTCGGTCAGGGTCCCCAGCCGGGTGTAGCGGAAGAAGGCGGTGTCCTCCACCCCTTTGGCCATCACCATGCCGGACGTCTGCTGGAACCGCTGCGCCAGCGCCGAACCGGAGTCCAGCAGCAGCGGCTGCAGCAATTCCACCGCCTGCGCCAGGTCGGGCCGGTTCCGCGCAGCCAGGCTGCAGGCCTCCTTCAGGACTTCCTCCCCGAACGGAAGGTAGGTCCGGTACACCGGAAAGGCGGCAATGATCTCGGACAGCGCGTCCGCCGCAGGGCCGGCGTCGGGTTCCGTTCCCGCCGGAATCAGCCGTCCCAGCCGCAGGATCTCCGAGTGCAGGATGCCGTCGGTGATCCTGCGCTTGGTCCCGCGTATCATCTCCTCGTAGTCGGCGGATTCGCCGCCGCGTAGCCTGCCGTCGAGCTGGTCCAGGGCCGTCTGGGCCTCGGGGTCGACGAAGAGCCGGTCCACGTCCGCCAGTGCGTCGTAGCCTGTGGTCCCTTCGCATTCGAAGGAGGACGGAAGCTCCTCCCCCGGTTCCAGGATCTTCTCGACCAGCAGGTAACTGCCGCCGGTCGCGTCGCGGAGCCGCCGGAGGTAGCCCTCAGGGTCCGCCAGCCCGTCCGGATGGTCGATCCGGAGGCCGTCCGCCAGCCCCTCGCGGAACCAGCGCACCACTTCCTCGTGCGCCTCGTCGAACACCCGGGGGATTTCCACCCGGATGCCGGCCAGCGTATTGACGGCGAAAAAGCGGCGGTAGTTGAGCTCGTTGTCCGCGCGGCGCCAGCCCACGAGTTCGTAGTGCTGGCGGGCGTGGACGTCGCGGGGGTCGTCCCCTTCGGAGTAGCTGCCGTCCGCCAGCGGGAACCGGTGGTCGTAGTAGCGGAGTTCGCCGCCGCGGATTTCCAGCTTGTCGAGGTCGTCGTCGCTGCCCAGCACGGGCAGGCGCACGCGGCCGCCGGCGAAGTCCCAGTCGACGTCGAAAGCCTCGGCGTAAGGGGACTGTTTGCCTTCCTTAAGGAGGGACCACCACCAGGGGTTCTGGTACGGCGACGCCACGCCAACGTGGTTGGGCACAATGTCCACGAGTACGCCCATGCCGGCGTCCCGGGCTGCCCGGGATACCGCCTTCAGCCCTTCCGGGCCGCCGCGGTCGGCGTCGACGGCGGACGGATCGGTGACGTCGTAACCGTGGTCAGATCCCTTTTCGGCCGTCAGGATCGGCGAAAGGTAGATCCAGTCCACGCCCAGCGACTTCAGGTAGGGCACCGTGGCGGCAGCGTCCTGGAGCGTGAACGAGGGGCGGATCTGGAGCCGGTAAGTGGAGACCGGCGTCTTCATGAGTCCACCGGCTTCCTCTTGGTTTTCTTGACTTGCCCCGGCTCCGCGATCATGGGGCTGGTCAGCGCCGCAGTCTCGCTGGTGGAGGTCTGGGACAGTGCCGCGAGCGAGGCCGCCACAGAGTGGTCCGGCTCGACTTCCGGGGTGCTGTGCGCGCGGAGTACCACCAGGGACTTGGCGTCGACGGGCAGGACGCCGCCTGCTTCGACGGGTTCGGTGTCAGCGTTGTGTCCGGCGGTGTCGATGATGACGTCCCAGGCCCGGGCGTGTTCGTCGGATGGCAGGGTGAACTTCACTTCTTCGACGTCCGCATTGAAGTACAGCACGAAGTTGACGTCGGTGATCCGCCGTCCCCGCTCGTCCAGGCCCTGGATGCCATCACCGTTGAGGAATACGCCGATGGACCGGCCCAGGCCGCTGTCCCAGTCATCGGGCTTCATCGTGGAACCGTCAACGTCCAGCCATTCGATGTCCGGAAGCCTTTCTCCCTCGCCGCGGAGCACCGGCCTGCCGTCGAAGAATTTGCTGCGGCGGAACGTGGGGTGCCTGTGCCGGAGTGCGTTGACGGCGGCCGTGAACTCCACGAGCGGCTGGTCCACGTTGTCCCAGTTGATCCAGGTCAGTTCGGAGTCCTGGCAGTAGCCGTTGTTGTTGCCCTGCTGGGTGCGGCCCAGTTCGTCGCCGTGAAGCAGCATGGGGACACCCTGGGACAGCAGCAGCGAGGCGATGAAGTTGCGCTGCTGCCGCGCTCGGAGGGCCAGGACCTTGGGGTCGTCGGTGGGGCCTTCGGCGCCGCAGTTCCAGGAACGGTTGTGCGATTCGCCGTCGTTGTTGCCTTCGCCATTTGCGTCGTTGTGCTTCTCGTTGTAGGACACCAGGTCCGACAGGGTGAAGCCGTCGTGGGCTGTGACGAAGTTGATGGATGCCACCGGCCGGCGTCCGGAATGCTCGTAGAGGTCGGCGGAGCCGGTGATCCTGGACGCGAACTCGCCCAGGGTGGACGGTTCTCCCCGCCAGAAGTCGCGGACGGTGTCCCGGTATTGGCCGTTCCATTCCGTCCACTGCGGTGGGAAGTTACCCACTTGATATCCGCCGGGGCCGACGTCCCAGGGTTCGGCAATGAGCTTGACCTGCGACACCACGGGGTCCTGCTGGATGAGTTCGAAGAAAGTGGACAGCTTGTCCACGTCGTAGAATTCGCGGGCCAGGGTGGAGGCGAGGTCGAACCGGAAGCCGTCCACATGCATTTCGGTGACCCAGTACCGCAGGGAATCCATGAGCAGCTGCAGGGAGTGGGGGTGCCGGACGTTGAGCGAGTTACCGGTGCCCGTGTAGTCCATATAGTGCTTCTCGTCGCCGTCCATCAGCCGGTAGTAGGCGGCGTTGTCGATGCCCTTGAAGGACAGCGTGGGGCCCAGGTGGTTGCCTTCGGCGGTGTGGTTGTACACGACGTCGAGGATCACTTCGATGCCTGCCTGGTGCAGCGAGCGGACCATGGCTTTGAAGTCCTGGACCTGCTGCCCGACGTCCCCGGTGGAGCTGTAGGTGTTGTGCGGGGCGAAGAACCCGATGGTGTTGTAACCCCAGTAGTTGTTGAGGCCCTTGTCTTCGAGGATGCCGTCGTTGACGAACTGGTGCACGGGCATGAGCTCGATCGCGGTGACGCCCAGCTTCTGCAAGTGGGAGATGGCCGAGGGGTGGGCCACGCCGGCGTAGGTGCCGCGCTGCTCCTCCGGAACCTCGGGGTGCAGCTGGGTCAGGCCCTTGACGTGGGCCTCGTAGATCACCGATTTGTGGTACGGCACGCGGAGGGCGTGATCGCCGTTCCAGTCGAAGAACGGGTTGATCACTACGCCCATCATCATGTGCGGCGCGGAGTCTGCGTCGTTGCGGGAATCGGGGTCGCCCATGTTGTAGGAAAACAGCGCGGGATCCCAGTCGATCTGGCCGTGCACGGCCTTGGCATACGGGTCCAGCAGCAGTTTGTTCGGGTTGAACCGGTTTCCGGAGTCGGGATCGTACGGCCCGTGGACCCGGTAGCCGTATTTCTGCCCCGGCTGGATGTGCGGCAGGTAGCAGTGCCACACGTAGCCGTCTACTTCAAGGAGCTCGATCCGCGACTCAACACCGTCGTCGTCGAAGAGGCACAGTTCCACCTTGTCGGCTCGTTCGCTGAACAGCGCAAAGTTCGTTCCTGTGCCGTTAAAGGTGGCTCCCAGCGGGTACGCCGATCCGGGCCAGACTTCCATGTGTACTCCTCGTGCGTGACGAATAAATCTCTAGACAGACTACTAGTAAGTAGGATTACTATTAATTTCCCGCGCTTGGCGGCCGATCGTTACAGCGTCCGCATCACCTCGGGCACGTAGTTGGCGATCGCGCCGGCGGTCACAGGGCCGCCGGCTGAGGCAAGGATCCCGGCGCGGCCGTGCAGGCTTGCCGCCATGGCGCCGATGGCCGCCCAGCGCTCGTCCGGATCGATGCCCCGCGCAGTGAAGCGTCCGACGTCGGAACCCAGTTGCGCCATCAGCGCCCCAATGATTCCGGCCAGGACGTCGCCGCTGCCGGCCGTGGCAAGCCAGGGTGTGCCGTCCGCCTGGCTGTAGAAGTCCTGGAAGGGCGAGGCCACAAGCGTGGTGGCACCCTTCAACAGGATCGTGGCCTCGGTCAGGCCCGCGGCCTGTCGCACGGCGGCAAGCGCGGAGGCCTCCACGGCGGAGCGGTCCAGCTCCGCACCGAGGCGCCCCAGCAGCGCTGACAGCTCGCCGGCGTGGGGTGTCAGAACAACCTGCGGGGCCAGCACATCGGGAAGTGCCGGCAAGGCGCCGGCGTCGGCAATGGTCGGCAGGCCCGAATCGGCGGCGTCACGCGCACGCTGCAGTTGCTGCCCATCGGCCTCGTCCAGGCCGCAACCCACCAGCCAGGCCTGGACGTGGGCTTCAGCCACGGTCCCGGTGCTGCAGACCACTTCCGGGCAGGCCTGGCGGACCAGGTCAGCGACTTCCGGCGGCCCGAGGTAGCGCACCATGCCCACACCCGCGGCCAGTGCCCCCCGGCAGGCAAGCACGGCTGCGCCGGGATAGGTGGCTGAGCCGGCAACAACGCCGAGCACCCCGCGGGAGTATTTGTGCGCGCGCCTGGCCGGCCGGGGCAGCAGGGCGCCCAGGTCCTCGACTTCGAGCCGCCGCAGCGCCGGCCACGGGAGCCGCTCTTCGATGCCGATGGGGATGACCAGCACCCGGCCGGAATAGTCCGCGCCGGGATCGGAAAGGAGGCCGACTTTTGCACCGCCGAAGGTCACCGTGACGTCCGCCGGAAGGACCGGGTCATGGGCCTCACCGGTGTCGGCATCCACGCCGCTGGGAACGTCGCAGGCCACCACGAAGCCGTCGTTCGCAGTCCGCAGCTTCCCGACGAGGGACGCTGCGGCGCCGCGCAGTCCGCCCCGGGCTCCGGTCCCCAGCACCGCGTCAATCACGACGTCGGCACGGGCGGTTAACGCTGCCAGCTCACCGGCGTTGTGGTCGGTGAGTGTCAGGACGCGGCCGCCTGCCCGTTCGAAGGCGGCAAGGCCTTCCGGGTGGGCCTCCCCTGCCGTGAGCACCGCCGTCGTACGCATTCCACGGCCGGCCAGGAAAGTGGCGGCGAACAGCCCGTCTCCGCCGTTGTTGCCCTTGCCCGCCAGGACCGCAACACTCGCCCCGTAGCGGCGGATGCCACGCGACGTGAGTTCACGGACCACGGCGTTGGCCAGCCCGTAGGCGGCCCGCTGCATAAGAAGAGCGCCGGTGCCAGCGCCCAGGCTTGCCTGGACAAAGCGCTGTTCGGCCTCCCGTATTTGGGTTCCGGTGTAGGCGCTGATCATGTTCAGTCCAATCGGTGCTGGGTCCACGGCAGGGCTGTCAGGGTGAAAGGCCGCGTCAGCCCTCCGCGAGGACGGTCGCCGTGGCGATCCCGCCGTCGTGGCTCATGGACAGGTGCCAGCGCTTGACGCCCTTGGACTCGGCGACGGCCAGCACGGTGCCCTTGACCTGGATGGTGGGGCCGTTCTGGTCCAGTCCGATCCAGCAGTCCTGCCAGTTCATCCCGGCGGGAGCGCCCAGGACCTTCGCCACCGCTTCCTTGGCCGCAAAGCGCGCGGCCAGGGAGCGCGTGTTCAGCTCACGCTCGGCCGGGACGAACAGCCTGTCCCGGAGCCCGGGGGTCCGTTCGAGCTGCCTGCCGAACCGTTCAATGTCTACGACGTCTACGCCAATGCCAACAATCATGCGGCTTATTCTACGGTCACGCTCTTGGCCAGGTTGCGTGGCTGGTCCACGTCGTAACCCTTGGCCGTGGCGAGTTCGAGGGCGAAGATCTGCAGCGGCACGGTGGCCAGCAGGGGTGCCAGGAGCACGGGTGTCTCCGGGATGTAGAAGACGTGCTCGGCGTAGGCCTTGACCGCTTCGTCGCCTTCCTCGGCGATGACGATGGTCTTCGCACCGCGGGCCCGGACCTCCTGGATGTTGGAGACCACCTTGGCGTGCAGCGAGTTCCGGCCGCGCGGGGAGGGAACCACCACGAACACCGGCTGGCCTTCCTCGATCAGGGCGATCGGGCCGTGCTTGAGCTCGCCGGCGGCAAAGCCCTCGGCGTGGATGTAGGCCAGTTCCTTGAGCTTGAGCGCGCCTTCCATGGCCACCGGGAACCCGACGTGGCGGCCCAGGAACAGCACCGACTTGGCCCCGGACATGGACCGGGCCAGTTCCTTGATCTCGTCCACGTGATCCAGGACCTGCTGGATCTTCGCCGGGACCTTGGCCAGGTCGGCCAGGATGTCCTTGATCTCGCCCTGGAACTTGTTGCCGCGCAGCTGTGCCAAATACAGGCCCAGCAGGTACGCGGCGGTGATCTGGGCCAGGAAGGCCTTGGTGGACGCGACGGCGATCTCCGGACCGGCGTGGGTGTACAGCACGGCGTCTGATTCACGCGGGATGGTGGAGCCGTTGGTGTTGCAGATGGAGAGGGTCTTGGCGCCCTGTTCCTTGGCGTACCGGACGGCCATCAGGGTGTCCATGGTCTCGCCGGACTGGGAGATGGACACAATCAGCGTGTTCTCGTCCACGATCGGGTCCCGGTAGCGGAACTCGTGGGAGAGCTCCACCTCGGTGGCGATCCGGCACCAGTGCTCGATGGCGTACTTGGCCACCTGGCCCGAGTACGCGGAGGTGCCGCAGGCGAGCACGATGATCTTGTTGATCTTCTTCAGGTGCTCGGGGTCGATGCGCATTTCATCGAGGGTCAGCTTGCCGTCCAGGTCCGAACGGCCCAGCAGGGTGTTGGCGACGGCGTCGGGCTGGTCGTGGATTTCCTTTTCCATAAAGGACGGGTAGCCGCCCTTCTCGGCCGAGGCCGGATCCCAGTCAACATGGTATTCCTTGCCCTGGGCAGGGGCGCCGAAGAAGTCGGTGATCTCCACGGTGTCCGCGGTGATGGTCACGATCTGGTCCTGGCCCAGTTCCACGGCGCGGCGGGTGTAGTCGATGAAGCCGGAGACGTCCGAGCCGAGGAAGTTCTCGCCCTCGCCCAGGCCCACCACGAGCGGGGAGTTGCGCCGGGCGGCGACGACGACGTCGGGCTGGTCCGCGTGCACGGCCAGCAGGGTGAAGGCGCCTTCCAGGCGCTGGCAGGCAAGCTGCATGGCCTTGGCCAGGCCGCCGTTGGAGGGGTCACCGCCCAGCTTGTTCCGGAAGATGTCGCCCAGGAGCACGGCGGCCACCTCGGTGTCCGTTTCGGACGCGAACGTGGCGCCGCCCTGGAGCAGTTCGAGCTTGAGCTCGGCGAAGTTTTCGATGATGCCGTTGTGGATCAGGGCCAGCTTGCCGCCGTCGGCCAGGTGCGGGTGCGCGTTCTGGTCCGTGGGGCCGCCATGGGTGGCCCAGCGGGTGTGGCCGATTCCGGTGACGGAATCCGGCAACGGCCGCTCTTCCAGTTCGGTGAGCAGATTGCTCAGTTTCCCGGACTTCTTCCGGGACGAAATGGTCCCGTCCGCCACCACAGCAACGCCCGCGGAGTCATATCCCCGGTACTCCAGGCGGCGGAGTCCCTCAAGGACAACGTCCAACGCGCCGTGGCCAACATTTACCCGGCCTGACGAATGGCCTACGTATCCTACGATTCCACACATAGAGGCAAGCTTATATGGCGGAGCGGGCCGCCGGCGTCGAACGCGGCCTCCTTGACGGGTCGCAAGCCGTCCTTTACGGCCCTTAGGGCGGCATCCATTTCGCTCTCAGCGTCGCGCGGGGCAGAATCTCTTAGGTGACTTTGCAACGCAATGAAGCGAACGGAGAGGGAGTCTCCCCGTTCGTGGAGCTGGACAGGCAGACCTGGTCCCGGCTCGCAGCCCAGATGGAACAGCCCCTGAATGAAGAGGACGTGGTCCGTCTCCGAGGGCTCGGCGATCCGCTGGACATGAAGGAAGTCCGCGAAGTCTACCTGCCGCTCTCCCGGCTGCTTCACCTCTATGTGGAGGCCGCGGGCCAGCTGCACGCCGCCACCACGACGTTCCTCGGCGAACAGACGCAGCGCACCCCGTTTGTGATCGGCGTGGCCGGTTCCGTGGCCGTAGGCAAATCCACCATCGCCCGCGTGCTCCGAGAGATGCTCCGCCGCTGGCCCGGCACCCCCAACGTGGAGCTCATTACCACGGACGGGTTCCTGTATCCCCTGGCCGAGCTCAAGCGCCGGCACCTCCTGGAGCGCAAGGGTTTCCCGGAGTCCTACGACCGCCGCGCACTCCTGCGGTTTGTGAGTGAGATCAAGGGCGGCGCGGAAGAGGTCCGGGCCCCCTGGTACTCCCACGTCACGTACGACATCGTGCCCGGCAAGGAAGTGGTGGTCCGCCGCCCGGACGTGCTGATCGTGGAGGGCCTGAACGTCCTTGCCCCGGCACGTCCCCGCCACGACGGCAAGCAGGGGCTGGCGCTGAGCGACTTCTTCGACTTCTCCATCTATGTGGACGCGAAGACCTCCTACATTGAGGAGTGGTACGTGGACCGGTTCCGCAAACTGCGCACCACTGCCTTCGCCCAGCCGGAGTCCTACTTCCACCGCTATGCGACCCTTTCCGACGATGAGGCCGAAAGCACCGCCCGCGACATCTGGAAGCGCATCAACGAGCCCAACCTCGAGGAAAACGTCCTCCCGACGCGGGGCCGGGCGCAGCTGGTGCTCACCAAGGAAGCAGACCATTCCATCCGCCGCATGCTACTGCGGAAGGTCTAGCACACATGTGCCACAACTGTGCTGCAACGGCCGAATCTGGCTTGGCCGCCGGAACCTTGCCGACCGCCGGGACTGTGCCGAGCAGGAGGTCCGTCGCCAAGCTTCTGGCGCTTGGCGCCGGGCTGACTGCGCTGGCAGCGTGCACGCCCGACGGCGGGACCCAGCCGCCGTCGTCGTCCTCCCCGCCCGGAACCTCCGCCTCCGTCTCGCCGGTGTCAGCGACGCCGTCAGCAGGGCCGGGGACGTCCACTGCTCCCGCCACTGAACCGGGGACAGCAGCGGCGCCCGCGCCGGCAACCACTTCCGCGCCGACGCCCACCTCGCCTGCGGCGGGGCTGGCGAAGCAGCATTCCCTGACGGATCCCGCCAGCCCGTGGCTGGTGGTCAACAAGCACCGCCCGCTCTCCCCCGCCGATTATGTACCGGCGGATCTGGTTCAGCCGAACATTGCACTGGCAGTTTCCGGCGAAGCGGCACAGTTGAACAGCACGACGGCGGCCGCCGCGGAACAGATGTTCGCCGCGGCCGCGCGGGACGGCGTGACCGTGACGCTGGCCAGCGGTTACCGTTCCTACGGCACCCAGGTGGCGACGTACAACAGCTATGTTGCGTCCAGGGGCCAGGCCGAGGCGGACACGGCCTCGGCCAGGCCGGGGTTCTCGGAGCACCAGACCGGCTGGTCTTTTGACATCGGCGACGGCGGCGGGGCCTGCAGCTTCCAGCCGTGCTTCGCTGATCAGCCTGCCGCGGTGTGGGCCAAGGCCAACGGGCACCGCTTCGGCTTCGTGGTCCGGTACCCGTGGATGCTCCACGAGATAACGGGCTACTACTACGAGTCCTGGCATCTGCGCTTCATCGGGGTGGAGGCCGCGACGGACATGGCTAACCGCGGAATCGCGACGCTCGAGGAGTACTTCGGGCTGGAAGCGGCGCCGGGGTATTTGTAGGGGCGAACCTGGCGACAGCCAGGTGACGGGCGACACACCCCGCGAAATTACCTGGCTGTCACACCATGTTTACGGGGCTGCATTAGCTTGGAAGCTATGTTGACCGGATTCAAGAATTTCATCATGAAGGGCAACGTCGTAGACCTTGCCGTCGCCGTGGTCATGGGTGCCGCCTTCGGCGCCGTCGTGACCTCAATCGTTGAAGGCTTGCTGACTCCGCTGATCGGCCGCCTGTTCAGTGCCAAGGGCATCGAAGAGATGCAGTGGGAGGGATTCATGTACGGGTCCGTCATCTCCTCCATCATTTCGTTCCTGCTGGTGGCCGCCGCCATCTACTTCGTGGTCATCATGCCCATGAACCACATGATCGAACGCCGCAACCGCCGGCTCGGTATTGGTACCGAAGTCAAGGAAGAGGCCGCCGAAGACCCTCATATCGCACTCCTCACGGAAATCCGGGACGAGCTTAGGAGCGGCAGTCGCCGGGCGTAGTTTTCCATTATGACGAAAGTGGTCCGCCTCCGGCTGGAGGCGGACCACTTTTGTTTGGTTCTCGAGTGCTGTGTCAGATCGTGTTGGCTCAGACGGCCGGTGCAACCGCCAGGCGTTCCTCCACCACGGCAGCGAGCCGCTTGCAGATACGCTCCGCGGTGGGCATGTCGGCGGCTTCCACCATCACGCGGACCAGGGCCTCGGTTCCGGAAGGCCGCAGGAGCACCCTGCCGGTGTCGCCCAGTTCCGCGGAAGCCTCAGCCACTGCGGCGAGGACTCCCTCGTCGGTGCCCGCCCGCGCCTTGTCCACGTTTTTGACGTTGATCATCAGCTGCGGGAGCTTGGTCATGACGGTGGCCAGTTCTTTCAGCGGCCGGCCGGTGAGCGCCACCTGCGCTGCCAGCTGCAGGCCGGTCAGGAGGCCGTCGCCCGTGGTGGCGTGATCGGCGAAAATAACGTGTCCGGACTGTTCGCCGCCCAGGTTGAATCCGCCGTCGCGCATTTCCTCGAGGACGTAGCGGTCCCCCACGGCAGTTTCGCGGATGCTGATGCCCGCATTGCGGAGGGCGATCTTCAGGCCGAGGTTGCTCATGACGGTGGCCACCAGGACGTTGTCCTTGAGTTTTCCGGACTCCTTCAGCGCCACGGCGAGGATGGCCATGATCTGGTCGCCGTCCACTTCGTTGCCTTCGTGGTCGATGGCCAGGCAGCGGTCGGCGTCGCCGTCGTGCGCGATGCCTAGGTCGGCACCGTGCTCCACCACGGCCCGCTGAAGGGCGCCGAGGTGGGTTGAGCCCACGCCGTCGTTGATGTTCAGGCCGTCGGGCTCCGCACCGATAACCACAATCTCAGCGCCGGCGTCGTTGAAGAGCTGCGGGGAACAGCCGCTGGCGGCGCCGTGGGCGCAGTCCAGGACGATCTTCAGCCCGTCGAGGCGGTGCGGGAGGGTGCCCAGCAGGTGGACGATGTAGCGGTCCTCGGCGTCGGAGAAGGTCTGGATGCGGCCCACGTCGCTTCCTGTGGGCCGGAACGCGTCCTTGCCCATCTGCGCCTCGATGGCGTCCTCAACCTCGTCAGGCAGCTTCTGGCCGCCTTTGGCGAAGAACTTGATGCCATTGTCCGGAGCAGGGTTGTGGGAGGCGGAGATCATCACGCCGAAATCTGCTTTGAGGTCGGCAACCAGGTACGCGGCTGCCGGTGTGGGAAGCACGCCGGCGTCATAGACGTCGATGCCTGAACTGGAAAGTCCCGCCGAGACGGCCGCGGAGATGAACTCACCGCTGGCACGCGGATCGCGGGCCACCACGGCGCGCGGCCGGGCACCGTTCGTAGTGCGCTGGTGGCCGAGTACGACGGCGGCCGCTTGCGCCAGCTGCATTGCCAGCTCTGCTGTGAGCAGGCCGTTTGCCAGGCCCCGGACACCATCTGTTCCAAATAATCTAGACATCGGGTCAAGTTTAGACGATGGACCCGGCGGCGCTGACTTTGGCTCGCGCCGAGGCGGGCATTGGCGCTCCCTGCCCGGCCGTTATTGCTCCCGGGAGCAATGGTGCTTTAAGCGACGGAAGCCCGCCCCGCCAAATGGCGGGACGGGCTTCCGGTAAGCGGATTTAGCGCTTGGAGTACTGCTGAGCCTTACGGGCCTTCTTGAGACCAGCCTTCTTGCGCTCGATGACGCGTGCGTCACGGCGGAGGTAGCCGGCCTTCTTCAGGGTGGCGCGGTTGTTCTCGGTGTCGATCTCGTTCAATGAACGGGCGATGCCGAGGCGCAGGGCACCGGCCTGGCCGGAAATGCCACCACCGTGGATGCGTGCGAAGACGTCGTAGGCACCATCCAGATCAAGGATCTTGAAGGGCTCGTTGACATCCTGCTGGTGCAGCTTGTTCGGGAAGTAGTTGGCCAGCTCGCGGCCGTTGATGATCCACTTGCCGGTACCGGGCACGATGCGAACACGTGCAACGGCTTCTTTACGACGGCCAACTGCGGCGCCGGCAACGGTCAGTGCCGGGCGCTCCTTCTTGGGCGCTTCTGCTTCCGCAGGACCGCTTTCCGAGGTGTAGCTGGTCAGGGTTTCCTCAGCCGCAACGGCTTCGGTGGTCTCTTCGTTCTGAGCCACGGTTCTCCTTGTATAGATAAGTTGTTTGGTGGCCAGGACTACTGGGCGACCTGGGAAATTTCGAAAGTCTTGGGCTGCTGAGCGGCGTGCGGGTGCTCTGCACCGCGGTAAACCTTCAGCTTGCCCAGCTGCTGTGCAGCGAGGGAGTTCTTGGGGAGCATGCCCTTGATGGCCTTCTCCACGGCGCGAACCGGGTTGGATTCCAGCAGCTCCGCGTAGGTGACGGAGGTCAGGCCGCCCGGGTAGCCGGAGTGCCGGTAGGCGCGCTTCTGCTCGAGCTTGGCGCCGGTGAGGGCAACCTTCTCGGCGTTGATGATGATGACGAAGTCGCCCATGTCCATGTGGGGAGCAAAGGTGGCCTTGTGCTTGCCGCGCAGCAGGATTGCGGTCTGGCTGGCAAGACGACCAAGGACAACGTCGGTGGCGTCAATGACGTGCCACTGGCGGTTGATATCGCCGGGCTTCGGGGTGTACGTACGCACGGTGTTTGCCTCGTTCTTGTTCTGGCGTTCTTGTTTAGGTGTCACGTAAGCGTGTGCACCTACTATCTATGCGCTACCGGAACAGAGGTGAGGGCTCTATGAATCCAGTGGTCCCGGAGTCTCGAATGTGCCCGAGGAGTAGTTATCCTGCAACCGGATTCTCAGCGGGCACGCATCATCGAGAAAGGACACGCACAACGACTATCAAGAATAGCGGGTATAGAGGCCGCTGGTCAAAATAGGCTCTAGGTGGCCAGCCTGCGCCGGTCCTGATGCTCGGATCCGGCGCTTAGGACCACGAGTGACTCCGAGCTTAGGTGCCCCGTTGACTGAAATGCCCCCGGCTCCCCTGTTGGTAATTCTGTGCGCCCTGCTGGGGCTGGCCACAGCGCCCCTCGCTTTGGCGTTAACGCGGCGGTTGCTGCCCGCCGTGGAGTTGGCGCAGGTCCGATGGCAGAGCATCGCAAGTTTTTCGGTCACGGCGCTGCTGTTTGCCGCGATGGCCTGGCGATTCGGCTGGTCGTGGGTGCTGCCGGCGTTCCTTTTCCTGTGTGCAGCCGGGCTAGTGCTATCTCGGATTGACCTCCAACACAAGTTGTTGCCCAACAGGATCGTCCTTCCGACGCTTGGAATTGGATTTGTGCTGCTGCTTCTGGATGCCGGCATGAACCAGCGATGGGGAAATCTGCTCGCGGCGGTCATTGGATGTGCCGTAACCTTCGTGATTTACCTGATTTTGGCCCTAATTTCTCCCCGCGGAATGGGTATGGGGGACGTCAAGCTATCGGCGCCACTTGGTTTGTACTTGGGCTACCTCTCTGTCGGGCATTTGATACTGGGTATAGCCCTTGGTTTTATTGTGGGCGCTGTTAGCAGTGTTCTTCTTGTTACAAGCGGATTGGCGGGGCGGAAGACCGCGTTACCGTTCGGACCCTCCATGTTCCTGGGCTGCGTCTTGACGGTGCTGTGGGGCGTCGACATCGGGCACATCGTCCTGCCTACGGTGTTCCCGCGCTAGCAGTTTCCGAGTACTCCAAGTAGTCGTGTACTTGAGTGCCCAGGATAAAGCGATGTAACGGCAAGTAGACGGCCGATTCTGTTGTGAAAAAGACGAGTACAACCACTCATTGTGTGTCTATTTGTGACTCCTGTATTCCTTTGTGTATCGAAGTTCCAGCAACGCCAAGTTGGGGGGAGCCGGAAATTCGAAATCCAATTCAGCACTCACAAAAGGAACACGAAAATGAACTCAGCACTGGTCTCCCTCGTCGCTTTTGTCGCCGGCGTCAAGAACCGCCTCACGGGCGAAGAGAAGGGCGCAACGATGGTTGAGTACGGCCTCATGGTCGCCCTCATCGCAGTAATTGTCGCAGTCGGCGCCGGCGTCCTGGGCATCGGCATCAACGATCTGTTCGTAGCCGTCGACGGCCAGCTTCCGTAGCTATTTCTTCATCGGTTAGTTCTGGCGACGGTCAGTAGACCGTCGCCAGAACCAATTCAGCTCTTATTGGCAAGACCCCCAAGGCCCAAAAACCCGTTGGGGAAACTAAGTCCGGGAGACGGCCTTGAAACCGAAACAGAAAGAGCGCGGCGCAGTAGCCGTTGAGATGGCATTTATCCTCCCTCTACTGCTTTTGATTCTGATTGGCACCATGGAATTCGGCAGGGTATTCAATGTCCAGAATTCATTGACCCAAGCCGCCCGTGAAGGAGCCCGGCATGCGGCCATCCACTACAACAAAGCCGACTTGGACGTTGAAGGAACGGCGCTAGCGGCCGCACCATCCCTCGATGGGCTGGGTGTGACCGTCACCGACGACGCCAGCAGCTGTGGACCTGGCTCAGACGTCGAGGTAACCACGAGCGTTAATTTGTCCTCAATGTCCGGCTTCCTGGATGCCGGCTGGTTCGGATCTCCGGGCCTCTTTCCAATGACACTGACAGGCGTAGGGGTGATGAGATGCGGTGGCTAACACAGCGTCCCAAGAATGGATCAGCAGCTACCCGAGAAGGCGCTTCCGACGAACGTGGTGCGGCCGCGGTCATGGTTGCGTTCTCGATGGTGGTACTTCTCGGCTTCGCCGCTCTGGCTGTGGATGTTGGCGCCATGTATGCAGAGAAAGCTCAGCTACAGAACGGTGCGGACGCTACGGCTTTAGCCATTGCGGGCGACTGCGCCAATGGCCTCAACTGCGCGACCGCTATGGCAGCATCGGCCAACCGACTTGCCGACGACAATGCCAATGACGGTTCCAGCGGGGTGTTCTCCGTAACCCAACCCAATGCCACAACCGTGCGGGTCGAGACCAATGCTCAGGCCGCAGGGTCGACGGACGACGGCTTCGCACTCTTCTTTGCCCGCGTTTTGGGTCATGAAACGAGCGTCATTCATGCAAGGGCAGAAGCTTCCTGGGGGGCACCATCCGCGGCCACTACCCTTCCTTGGACAGTCAGCGAGTGCATCTTCAAGAAATTCCTGACCCCGAGCCAACTCGCGTCTCTAACTAGCACTGGAAATTTCACGGGGTACCCCACTGACACACACCTTCTCTTGCGCTACGACGAAAACACTCCAACCTATCCCGGTTGTGCAGCACAGAACGGCTACCGTCCCGGTGGCTTCGGCTGGCTCGAAACCAATAGTGGCTGTTCCACAGACATCGACCTCTCCAAAACCGTGAACGGGCAGACTGGCAATCACTTCCCGAACGGAAAAGTGTGCGATGAATTGCACTCCACAATCATGGACGAGCCGGCTCTCATTCCGCTCTTTAGCTCAAACACTGGCAACGGCGAAAACACCGTGTACTCACTAATCGGCTTCGCAGCCTTCCAGGTAACAGGCTACAAGTTCAGTGGCACCGATGAGCATATCGACCCTCTGGCCCCGAAATGTTTGAACGCCAAGGGAAAACCAGACGGCAATTGCCGGTACCTGGCGGGGTACTTTACCCGCTTTGTCTCCCTCGAGGAGGGAATGACGTTGAGCGGAGGGGCGAACTACGGCGGTTCCATAGTTGCACTCACGGAGTAGCTGCCGGGCTCTCCGCCTGAAATGACACAAACAATCGAAAAGGAGCTAGTGAAGTGAAATCACGCCTACTGGGAGGCATCGTAGCGCTGCTGTTGGCAATCACCGGAACCGTACTACTCGTCGTATACGTTCAGGGAGCCGACAACAGGGCAGCGCAAGGTCTCGAACCCGTAAATGTATTAGTTGTCAAAGAACCGGTCCCTGCCGGCACCAAAGCAGAGGACCTGAACAACAAGGTCCAGCTGGAGTCGATCCCGCAGGCCGCCGTGCCCGAGGGCGCCATCGAAAGCCTCAATGACTACAAGGGCAAGATCACCTCGGTTGGTTTGGAACCCGGTGAACAGCTCCTGGCCGCAAGGCTGGTCGATCCCCGCGATCTCTTGCCGGGTACGGTTCCCGTGCCGGACAGCCTGGAGGAGGTCACCTTTCTCCTTGCACCGGAACGCATCCTTGGTGGCCGGCTTGAGGCCGGCGACAAGGTCACCGTCTACACCTCTTTCAAGTCCGAGGATGAGATGCCGGCCAACGCCAATGTTCCCGCCGAAGTCAAGGGATGGAAACAGTCCACGGGCCTGCTGTTTCATGATGTCCTGGTAACCGCTGTGCAGAAGGCGGCACCCGATACCAAAAAATCCGGTTCAAATTCCGACTCAGCTGCCACAGAAAATGGCGTAGCGATGCCTAACGGATCCGCTTTTGTCACAGTGGCCAGGAGTGACGCCGACGCAGCAAAGATCGTCTTCGGCGCCGAATTCGGAACCATCTGGCTGGCCAAGCAGACCGACACCACCGCAAAGAGCGATCCCCCAGTCACTACCTTCGGAGGGCTGTACTAATGAGCCGTTTTGTGGCAATCACGGCGGTTCGCGACTTTGAAGGACGCGTCCGCCAGGCCATCACCGGTGCACTGCACGGTGAATTACAGACCCTCGCCCCCGACGTCTTGGCTGGTGGCCCGGACGACGTGTTCAAACAGCTCAATGGCGCACCGCCGGAGGTTCTTATCCTTGGCCCCGGCGTGGCTCCAGAGGATGCGCTGAAGCTGGCGACCGTATTCGACCTCCAGTACCCGGAGGTCAGCCTGCTCCTGGTTGCCGAGCCCACACCGGACTTGGTGCTTCGCGCCATGCATTCCGGTATCCGGGACGTCGTCACCCCGGAAATCGTGGTGAACGACCTGCGCATACTCCTTGAGCGTGCTTGTCTTGCCGCGGCAAGCCGTCGCCGAGGAATGGCCCCGGCCGCAGAACCAGCCCAGGATCGTGGGCGAGTGATAGCAGTCATGTCACCCAAGGGAGGCGTAGGCAAGACGACTGTAGCCACCAACCTGGCCATCGGATTGGGCAAGGTGGCGCCCATGGGCGTGGTGATCGTCGATTTGGATTTGCAATTCGGTGATGTGGCTTCCGGTTTGCTATTGGAGCCTGAACACTGCATCACGGAGGCCGTCCATGGCGCCGCTTCCCAGGATTCAATGGTCCTCAAGGCCTTCCTCACGGTGCATCCTGCCGGCATCTACGCACTCTGCGCTCCACGGACCCCCGCGGAATCCGACTACATTACCGCCGACCATGTCACCCGGCTAATCAACCAACTGGCGAGTGAGTTCAAATACGTGGTGGTCGACACCGCACCAGGTCTGGGCGAGCACGTCCTAGCGACACTGGAACAGGCCACGGACGGCGTGTGGGTCTGTGGCATGGATGTTCCCAGCGTCCGTGGCCTGCGCAAGTGTTTCGGCGTTTTGAAAGAGCTGCAACTCTTGCCCCAAGGACGGCACACGGTTCTGAACTTTGCCGACCGGAAGAGCGGGCTCTCGGTGCTAGACGTCGAGGCCACCATTGGCGTCCCAATTGATGCCGTAGTTCCCCGTTCAAAAACACTTCCATTCTCAACAAACCGCGGAATTCCAGTGCTGCAGAGCACCACCAGGGATTCAGCGTCGAAAGGTCTAAAAAAGCTGGTGGACCGATTCGATCCCCAATGGGTGTCCACCACCCACAACAAACTCCATCGAAGGGTGGTTGTCTCGTGAGACTGTCAGATCGCCTCTCCAGGTCACAGAAAGACGTGACATCACTCGCCCCGGAAGCGTCTTCCAGCGCGGCATCGGAGGGTTCGTCGGCACCGCAATTCATTGCGGATCAGCCGTCAACCCCGGTACGTGCACCGTATGCGTCGCCGTTGTCGTCCCTGAGTGGGACTCCTGCGCCTGTCGTCGATGCGTTGGCTGGACTCAAGCAGAGGGCCGCGTTGGCCCTGTTTGAGAGGATGGGAACGCGCTTTGGCGACACGTCCTCGTCATCTGAAGACGAACTACGGGCATCAGCAATAGAGGAGCTGTCCGCCGTCATCGACGACGAACAGGTTCCTCTGTCTCCGGAAGAACGCCGTCGCCTCATTCGCGAAATCGCGGACGAAGTCATGGGGCTCGGCCCGCTCCAGCGACTCCTCGAAGATCCATCAGTGACGGAAATTATGGTCAATCGCTATAACCAAATCTACATCGAACGGAACGGCCACCTCGCGTTGACCGGTTCGCAGTTCAGTTCTGATGACCATCTGAGAAAAGTCATTGAACGGATTGTTTCCCGGGTGGGCCGCCGCATCGACGAATCGT
Organism: Arthrobacter sp. ISL-69; assembly: GCF_018613775.1. NCBI lineage: Bacteria > Bacillati > Actinomycetota > Actinomycetes > Micrococcales > Micrococcaceae > Arthrobacter > Arthrobacter sp. ISL-69. The sequence continues at coordinate 235,825 of NZ_JAGGPO010000018.1, read as the reverse complement.
CGCCGCTGGTGGATGCACGGTTGGAGGACGGCTCTCGTGTCAACGCGATCATCCCTCCTCTGGCCGTGAATGGACCTTCGCTGACTATTCGCAAATTCAGCCACGTGCCGTTGACGGTGCGGAACCTGATTGAATGGGGATCCATAACCGTAGAAATGGCCGAACTGCTAAGCGCCTGCGTGCGTGCACGATTGAACATTATCGTCTCCGGCGGAACGGGTACCGGTAAGACGACTCTGCTGAACGTACTGTCGTCTTTCATTCCGGAAGATGACCGCATCGTGACGATCGAAGACGCTGTTGAACTTCAGCTCCAACAGGAGCATGTTGTTCGGCTTGAAAGCCGGCCAGCCAACATAGAAGGAAAAGGCGCCGTCGGCATCCGCGAGCTCGTCCGGAATTCCCTCCGCATGCGCCCGGACCGGATCATTGTGGGCGAGGTTCGCAGCGGAGAATCCCTCGACATGCTCCAGGCGATGAACACCGGCCACGATGGTTCGCTGTCCACTGTGCACGCCAATTCCCCTCGCGATGCCGTGGCCCGCCTGGAAACGCTAGTGCTTATGGCAGGGATGGACCTTCCCCTTCGAGCAATTCGGGAACAAGTGTCATCAGCCGTGGACCTCATCGTCCAAGTCACCAGGCTGCGTGATGGCAGCCGACGGGTGACGCACGTTACAGAAGTGCAGGGGATGGAAGGCGACATCGTCACGCTTCAGGATGTGTTCCTGTTCGACTATGCGGCGGGAATCGATGCGCAGGGACACTTCCTGGGTAGGCCAGTGTCGACTGGAATTCGGCCCCGGTTCCTGGATCGTTTTTCGGAGCTCGGGATCAGCGTGTCGCCAGCAGTCTTTGGCACCGCAATGACCCCCACCGGGAGGCGGTAGGCCATGGGAACTACCGCATTTCTCATTTTGGCCATCGCTCTTTGCTTTGGCGCGCTTCTCCTGCTGTTCTTCGTGGTTCTCAAGCCCCGTTTCGGCGCCATTCCGGTAGATCGACGGCGTCCGGACGCCAATCCCGAGGAGTCATCATTCAGTAGGGTTTCACAATCGGTTGTGGATGGTATGGGAGGTGTCCTGGGTAAGTCCGGGGGACCGTACAACCGGGACCTTCTCTACAACGCCGGCGTAAAGATGGCTCCGGCAGATTTCACCGTCATGGTCACAGTCGCAGCCTTCCTCGCTGGTTTGTTTGGAACGCTGTTAACCAATCCCGTAATTGGCACACTTCTCGGTGTGGCCACACCCTTCATGGCACGTCTAGTCCTCGCTATCCGGACAGACAAACGCCGAGGGAAGTTTGAAGCCCAGCTCATCGATACCATCATGATGCTGATCGGCGGCCTACGCGCAGGCCACAGCGTTATGCGATCGATCGAGGCAGCCGGCCTCGAATCCGAGACGCCAACGTCGGACGAACTCCGGCGCGTCGTCAACGAAACACGCATCGGCAAAGACGCCCGCCAAGCCTTGGAGGAAGTCGCAGACCGAATGGACAGCGAAGACTTCCGTTGGATTGGCCAAGCCATCCAAATTAATAGAGAAGTCGGAGGGGATCTCGCCGAGGTACTCGAACAGGTGGCAGGGACCATTCGTGAGCGCAGCCAGATCAAAGGGCAGGTTCGTTCATTGAGCGCAGAGGGCAAGATGTCGGCAATGGTCCTGATGGCCATGCCAGTTGCGGTCGCAATCATGCTGACCGTCATCAACCCGGGATACATGAATGTCTTTGTCGAAGGGCCAGTAGGCATAACGATGATGGTCGTAAGCCTGGTCATGTTCATCATCGGCGGTTTCTGGATGAACCGCACAGTAAAGATCAAGTTCTAGGGGGAAATGCCATGACTCCAATAGCGTGGTTGATCATCGAAGCGGTTGTGCTGCCGTTGGCCTATTTCACTTGGGTGCTGGTCACCTTAGACCGCCGGGGCGCGTTGGCCGTCCAAACGAACCTGGGTCAGGGGTTTACACAAAACGGAACCGCTGCCACCCAACGTCCGCCGATGTTGCTGGGAATATCCAAGAGGCTGACTCCGGGAAGCTATGAAGCGAAGCTGGACCGATGGCTGGCACTGGCGGGCCGCCCTGAATCGATGCCCTTGGAAAAGCTCATCATCGCGAAGCCGCTCCTCGCGCTGGTCGGAGCCGTGCTTGGCATCCTTGTCTTTCGCAATTCACCAAGCCTGCAGAACGTCGGCATCGGGATCTTCATTACAGTACTTGCGTACTTTGTCCCTGACCTTCTGGTGCACAACAAGGGAGTAAAGCGTCAGCAGGCGATAGAACTCGAATTGCCGAATACGCTCGACCAGATGCTGATCTCTGTTGAGGCCGGGCTGGGTTTCGAAGCAGCCATGGCGAGGGCGGGTGAATACGGGGAGGGACCCTTGGCGCAGGAGCTTGTGCGGACGCTTCAGGACATGCAGGTTGGGCGTCCCCGTCAGGAGGCGTACCAAGCACTCGCGGACAGATCCTCTGTCCAGGACCTGCGTAGCTTCGTCCGGGCCGTGGTTCAGGCGGACAAATATGGAATCGGCCTCGCCAAAGTCCTTCGTACCCAAGCTAAGCAGGCCAGGGTTAAGCGCCGGCAACGGGCGGAAGAAAAGGCGATGAAGCTTCCCGTCAAAGTTCTCTTTCCGCTGATGCTGTTCATCTTTCCAGTGCTCTTCATCGTTCTCCTTGGCCCTGCAGCCATCAACATCATGGAACTTCTGGGGTAGTAGCCCGGACATGATGCCAAGACCCGGCGCCTCTCGGCACCCAGAACCGAGAGGTGTCCGTTGCCACCCGGCACCGAGGAGCGGCACCTCGCACCGGGGAGAAGGCCCTGGGCGCGTGTGAGTGCACGTTCAGGGCCTTCATGGAGACCAAGTGTTCACCGACAATCCCTAACTAAACTCAGGACTCCCCCCAGCCGATAGAGCTGAGGGAGTCCTTTTGTGTTTCCGTGGCGGGCGGCGAACACGCGGGTTGCGCATCAAAGGAGCAGCAGAGACGCAGGATTAACGCAGGCAATGCGCAAGCCGGACAGGCTTGGCGCAGGATGCGCCAAGCTCCGGCCGAAAGCTGGAAAGTGGTTGCTACATTTTTGGCAGAGCTGGTGCAGGACCAGCCCACCCAAACTCGCTCAGGAGTCCCCATGCTTTCCCTTATCGCCAATGTTCAGTCCTTCGGATTTTCTTTCAACAACCGCCTTCGCGAAGAAAAAGGCGCCACCGCCGTCGAATACGGCATCATGGTCGCCCTCATCGCCGTCGTCATCATCGTTGCCGTCACCCTCCTCGGATCGACCCTGAGTGACACATTCAGCGGGATCCAGTGCAATGTCGCGGGCAAGGGCGCTTTTATCCCAACAGCCGGTACAGGAGCCACTGCAGTAGCCGGCCACTGCACCATCCCGTAACCACTCGCCCCAACCCCGGATGTGCACCGGCACATCATCCAGCACGGTGGCGGCGGCAACTAAGCCGCCGCCACTTCGGCTGTAACTCCCCATTGGCCTGACGGAAAGGCAACCCATGTCCAGGGCATCCGAGCGTGGAGCCGTAGCGGTCGAGTTTGCGATCCTGGCGCCCGTCCTCGTGATGCTGCTACTGGGCATCACGGAGTTCGGCCGGGCCTACAACGCCCAGTCGTCGCTCTCCAGCGCAGCGCGCGAGGGTGTCCGGGTCATGGCCATCTCCAACGACCAGGCAGCTGCCCGCACCGCGGCCAAAAACGCCGCAGTTTCGCTCAAGCCCGCTCTCACGGACGCGAACATCAGTTTCGGCGTTGCAAACTGCGCACCCAATGCCCAAATGACCATCACCATCAGCTACAACTTGTCCACCATGACGGGCGTAGCCGGCCCATTTCCCATGACGGGCAAAGGAGCCATGCTATGCGGCGGCTGACACCCCGGTCCCTGAAACACGGCGGCGAACGCGGCGCCGTGAGCGTGGTCGTCGCCCTTCTTCTGGTAGCGCTCCTCGGCTTTGGAGCGATCGCCGTGGACGTCGGGATGCTCTACGCCGAAAGGACCCAGCTTCGCAATGGCGCCGACGCAGCAGCCCTCGCCATCGCCCAGAAGTGTGCCAAGAGCGCCACCGATCCTGACTGCTCCAACACATCATCGTTGGCAGCAGGTTTCGCCAACGGCAACGCCAACGACGGCCTCAGCAACATCAAGTCAATTGTGCTGGACAAGACGGGTGGCACTGTGACCGTCACAGCCGGCTCTCAGGAGGCAGGACATACGCCCAACCAAGTGTCGCTGTTCTTCGCTCGCGTCTTCGGCCTCAACACCACCGAGGTCAGCGCCCCTTCGACAGTGCGGTGGGGCAGTCCGGTGAAGGGCACCACGGCGTTTCCCATCACCGTGTCGATCTGCCAGGTTCGCAACAACACAGACATTATGCAGCTTCTGCGCCTGCATGGGACCGGGGCTAATCCCGGCTGCTTCTACGGACCGTCCGGCGCCGCCGTCGAGGGCGGCTTCGGTGGTCTCCAGCAGGACCCCAATTCCTGCGGAGCTTTCATTGACATTGCAAAGAGCTTGGCCAACGGCGACACCGGCAACAACCCCCCGCCCAACTGTCAGGCCACACTGAACTCCTGGGCGGCGGACATGAATGCAGGCAAGGACGTCATTATCTTGCTGCCCATTTTCAATAAAGTAACCGGCACAGGAACAAATGCAGTCTTCGGACTAACCACCTTCGCCGCGTTCAAGGTTGCCGGGTGGAAGGTTGGCAATCCGGGGCTTCCGTTCACCTTCCGCAACCGAACTCCAGACGTCCCGGCTGCCCTTGAATGCAGGGAACCATGCCGCGGCATCATCGGAACATTCGTCAAATACGTCTCGCTGGCGAACGGTTACACGCTAGGACCAATAAACCCGGACGGCGCCACCGTAGTGGCGCTCAGCAGTTAGCCATGCGACACGTCGATTTTGAAACTTACAGGAGCATCCAGTGAAGTCACGCATGTTGGCAGGAGTGGTGGCAGTCCTCCTAGCCATTGTCGGGGCGGTCCTCGTCGTCACCTACGCCCAAGGGGCTGATCAGCGGGCAGTCAAGGACCTCGATCCGGTGGGAGTCCTCGTGGTCACCAAAGCCGTACCGGCAGGGTCTTCCGTAGACACACTGAAAGCATCGGTCGCCCTGGAACAAGTGCCGGGAACCGCCGTCGCAAAATCCGCCCTGAACACTCTCGACGCGTCCACCGGGAAGGTGGCCGCCGCCGACCTCGTACCCGGCGAGCAACTGCTGGAAGAGAAGCTCATTGCCCCGGAAGACCTCCAGACCTCCGGCTCGGTGAAGGTGCCGGCGGGCCTTCAGGAAGTCTCCTTCCAGCTGGAACCGAAGCGCGTCGTCGGCGGTCGCCTTGAGCCGGGCGACCATGTGGGCGTCTTCATCTCCATGCAGGTGGGCGGTATCGAGTCGAAGGCCGACAAAGAGACCACCCAGCTTTCCATCCACAAAGCGCTGGTGACCGCGGTCCAGCGCGCCCCCGAGGGAGCAGTCGCCAATCCCACTCCGTCGGCGAGCGCCGGAACAGAACCTGACCCCCGGGACGTGAACCTCCCCACCGGATCCCTGATGATCACCGTGGCGGTCAACGACATCAACGCGGGCAAGATCGTGTTCGCATCTGAGTTCGGCGATGCCATCTGGCTGACTCGGGAACCGCTCGACGCCGAGGATAACGGGCCACGCGTTTTGATCCGGCCGGACGTCTACAAATGAGCCGCTTCGTCCTCATCACACCCGACGCCGCCTTCGACGGCCGTCTTCGCCAGGCCGTTTCCGGCGGCCTCCAAGGCGGCGTGCAGACCTTCTTCACCAGCCTGCTCCCCGGCGACCCCAACGACCTTTTTGCCCGCCTCAACCAAGAACAGCCCGAGGTCCTCGTCCTGGGACCGGGCGTCCCCGTCGACGAAGCCCTGCGGCTCGCGACAGTCATGAACGTCCGGTTTCCAGAGATCAGCGTCATTCTGGCCACTGAACCGGATCCCGACTTCATCCTGCACGCCATGCGGTCCGGCGTCCGGGACATCCTCTCCCCCGATGCCGATGCCGCGCAGATCAGGGTCCTCCTGGAACGCGCCAGCCAGTCGTTCGCGAGCCGGTACCGCGCGCACGCAGCGCCCTCAGCCGCCGAAGCCAACAAGGGGCTCGTCATCGGTGTCTTCTCCCCCAAAGGTGGAGTAGGCAAAACCACCATTGCCACCAACATCGCCATCGGCCTGGGCAAAATCGCCCCAATGAGCGTGGTGATCGTTGACCTGGACCTGCAGTTCGGCGACGTCGCCTCTGCCCTGTACCTCGACCCCGCACACACCGTCACGGACGCCGTCTCCCCCGCTGCCAGCCAGGATTCACTCGTCCTGAAGGCCTTCCTCACCGTCCATCCGGCCAGTATTTACGCTGTCTGCGCTCCGCCCACCCCCGTGGACGCCGACGAGATAACCCCGGGCCAGGTCAGCAGGCTGCTCGAACAGCTTGCCGAACAGTTCCAGTACGTCGTGGTGGACACAGCCCCGGGCCTGCCCGAAATCGGCCTCGCTGCCATGGAACAGTGCACCGATGTGGTGTGGGTCAGCGGAATGGACATACCCAGCGTCCGGGGCCTGCGCTCCGGGCTGGACGTCCTGCGCCAGCTGGACATCCTGCCCGAGACCCGGCACGTGGTGCTGAACATGGCGGATTCCAAGCTCGGGCTAACAGTCCAGGACCTCGAGTCAACCATCGGTGCCCCCATTGACGTGAGCATCCCGCGGTCCAAGGCCGTGGCGCTCTCCACCAACCGGGGCATACCCGTCCTCCAACAAACAGTGAAGGACCCGGCAACCAAGGGCCTGAACCAGCTCGTCGACCGCTTCAACCCCGCATCACGGGCTAAATCGCAACGCAAACTGCACCGGAGGGTAGTGGTCTAAATGAAACTTTCAGAGCGCATCAATGCTGCGCAGGCAAAAACCCAAGCAGGCACACACCCGGCGCCCGCACCGTCACACCGCCCGGGGGGCTCCACCGCAACCCTCGAGCTGGACCGGCCGGACGTGGCCACCCGGCAGCCGGAACCGTGGGCAACGCCTCGCACTGAAAAGCGTACGACGGCGGCGCAACCTGCCGCCGTCGTCGTTCCCTCAACGGGGGCTGATCACGCGGACGAGGTGAAACCGAAAGCCCAACAGCCCGTGGACGCCTTTGCCGCACTAAAGGAGCGGGCAGCCACCGCGTTGTTCGAGCGAATGGGGTCCCGATTCAACGACAATGCGGTCACGGAGCAGGAGCTCCGGACATCGGCCCGTGAGGAGCTCACGCGCATCATCGACGCCGAGCAGGTCCCGCTGTCCGCGGAAGAGCGCAGCCGCCTGGTCCAGGACGTCGCCGACGACGTGCTGGGCTACGGCCCCCTGCAGCGGCTGCTGGATGACCCCGCCGTCACCGAAATCATGGTCAACCGGATGGACCAAATCTATGTGGAGCGCAAGGGCCACCTCACTCTGGCCGACTCCCGCTTCAGCTCGGAGGAGCACCTGCGGAAGGTCATTGAGCGGATTGTGTCGAAGGTTGGCCGCCGCATTGACGAGTCCTCTCCCCTGGTGGATGCCCGGCTGGAGGATGGCTCCCGTGTCAACGCGGTGATTCCGCCCCTGGCCGTCGGCGGATCTTCGCTGACCATCCGTAAATTCAGCAAGGTGCCGCTGACGGTCCGTAACCTCATCGATTTCGGAACCCTCACTCCGGAAATGGCCGAGCTCCTGAATGCTTGCGTGAAAGCCAAGCTCAACATCATCGTGTCGGGCGGAACGGGAACTGGAAAGACCACGCTTCTGAACGTTCTCTCGTCCTTCCTGCCGGCGGACGAGCGGATTGTCACCATCGAGGATGCCGTAGAGCTGCAGATCCAGCAGGATCATGTGGTCCGGCTGGAAAGCCGTCCTCCCAATACCGAAGGCAAAGGCGAGGTGACCATCCGTGAGCTCCTCCGGAACTCACTGCGTATGCGCCCCGACCGTATCGTGGTGGGCGAGGTCCGCGGCGGCGAGTCACTGGACATGCTCCAGGCCATGAACACCGGGCACGACGGCTCGCTGTCCACCGTTCACTCCAATTCGCCCCGTGACGCCGTCGCCCGCCTTGAAACGCTGGTGCTTATGGCAGGAATGGACCTGCCCCTGCGGGCCATCCGGGAACAGATCGCGTCCGCAGTGAACCTGATCGTTCAGATTTCACGGTTGCGTGATGGCAGCCGCCGCATTACCCACGTGACCGAGGTGCAGGGAATGGAAGGCGACATCGTGACCCTCCAGGACGCCTTCGTCTTCGACTATTCCGCCGGCGTCGATGCCCACGGCCGCTTCCTTGGCCGGCCAGTCGCCACGGGGATCCGTCCGCGGTTCATCGATCGCTTCGAGGACCTCGGGATCCACGTCTCGGCCGGGGTCTTCGCCACCCCCGCCGGTCCCGCCGGCGAAGGAAAGGCCTAGGAGCGCGGCCATGCTCATGACCGTTGGAGCCGCGCTCCTCCTCCTGGCACCAATCCTTTTGGCTGCGGCAATACTGATACCCGGAACGCCCGAGATCGCCCTCAACCGACGCCGCCCATATGACTCCGCCCCGCCCTCCCGACTCACCAGGCTGGCCGGCATCACCGTCGGGGCGCTCGGCCGCTTCCTGGCGGTCAGGAACGTCCGCCTCTACAGCCGAGATGCCCTGGAAAACGCCGGCGTCCGGCTCAGCCAGGCCGAGTTCATCGTCCTGGTTATTGCCGGCGGCATCGTAGGCGCCCTTGTGGGCCTTGTGATCGGCGTGCCGGTCCTCTCCGTCCTCCTTGTCATCCTGGCGCCTGTTGTAGGGCACCTGGTCCTGGGCTTCCTGGCCGGAAAACGACGGGCAAAATTCGACCAGCAGCTCGGCGACACGCTCCAATTGCTGGCCGGCGGGCTGCGGGCGGGCCACAGCATCCTCCGTGCCATCGACGCCGCGGCTACCGAATCACAAAGCCCGACGTCGGAAGAGATGCGTCGGGTCATCACGGAGACCAGTCTGGGCCGAGACCTGCTGGCCTCATTGACCGACACGTCCGAGCGTATGCGGAACGAGGATTTCGTCTGGATCGCCCAGGCCATCCAGATCAACCGCGAGGTCGGCGGGAACCTGGCGGAGGTCCTCGATCAGGTGAATGAAACCATCCGGGAGCGTTCCGAGATCAAGGGCCACATCAAGGCGCTTGCGGCGGAAGGCAAGTTCTCGGCCTACATCCTGATTGCCATGCCCTTCGGGATCGTGGTCATGCTCATGATGGTGAACCCGGGCTATATGAATTCGATGTTCACGCATCCGCTTGGATGGGGCATGATGGCTGCGTCGGCCGTCCTCATGACCATCGGCAGCCTGTGGATGCGCAAGATCATCGATCTGAAGTTCTGAGGTACCAATGAATCCCGTAGTGCTTTCCTCGCTCCTCCTGGTGTGCCTCCCCATTGGCTATCTCGCCTGGTCCGTCCTGTCCGTGGACCGCAAGTCCCGCGCCGCCACAGTCGAAATACTCTCCAGGGGAAGGCGTGCTCTCGAAGCACCGGCATCCAGGCAGCGCAGCCTCCTGGACACATTCGGCTACTGGCTGACCCCGGCCGCATATGTCCGCAAACTCGACCGGCTGCTCTCCCTGGCCGGCCGGCCCACTGCCTGGCCTCTGGGGCGCATCCTGGCGGCAAAGCCCATCCTGGGGCTGGTGGGGGCATCCCTTTTTATTCTCATCAGCATGAGCAGCCCCAGCCCGATGATCAAGCTGGCCGGCCTGTTCCTGCTATTCCTTGGGTACTTCGTCCCGGACCTGCTCCTGTACAGCAAGGGCATGGAACGGCAGAAAGCCATGCAGCTGGAACTGGCGAACACCCTCGACCAGATGCTCATTTCCGTCGAAGCCGGCCTCGGCTTCGAGGGCGCCATGGCCCGGGCAGGAGAAAACGGCAAAGGACCCCTCTCCGAAGAGCTTGTCCGCACCCTGCAGGACATGCAGGTAGGGCGCAGCCGCAGGGAGTCTTACATCGCCCTTGCCGAACGCACGAACATTCCGGAACTCCGCAGCTTTGTCCAAGCCATTGTCCAGGCAGACACGTACGGCATCGCCATCAGCCGCGTCCTCCGCATCCAGGCCAAGGTCATGCGGGTAAAGCGCCGGCAACGCGCCGAGGAGAAGGCCATGAAGCTCCCGGTCATGATCCTGTTCCCGCTCCTGTTCTTCATCTTTCCGGTCCTTTTTATCGCGATTCTCGGCCCTGCGGTGATCAACACAATTGACACCTTCGCCGGTCAATGACGCCATGCGTCATGCCAGTCCGCCCGCCCAGCCCGCGAAACCGCAAGGTTTCCACAGGATTGGATGAAGTCATGCGAATTGACAGTTTCAGGAAGTAGCGTTGTCATATGTCCCTCTCAGGTAGCTTCAGCGGCGATGAAAGCGCGGGCTTTGTCCCCGCACCTTCACAGTCCACGGCTGCCCCGGGCCCGGCATCAAATCGGGATGACGTTGAGCTTCCGCTCGTGGACCTCGCAGTTCTGCAGGACCTTGAAGAACAGCTGGCGCATCCGGCCGTTGCACAGAAATTCGCACGGGACTACGCGACGTTGTGGAGCCAGCGCCACCAGAAGCTGGCAGCCGCGCTGAATCGCCAGGATGCTGCTGGTGCCCTGGACGCGGTCATAAGTATGAAGATAGCTTCAGCCATGGTCGGAGGCCTGCGGCTGTCCCGGCTAGCGGAACAGCTGGAAGAGTTCATCCGAAAGGGAGACCTCGAAAAAGGACATGCCCTCATTGCCGCGGTGGAACTCCATGGGAGCGCGACCGTAAAGGAACTTCGGGACACCTACATCCTGGCGGATGAATAGCTACCGCTGGTCGTGGATCTCCTGCCGTTCATGCTCCGCCGGCGTCAGCTTGTACCCCACGCCGCGCACAGTCTGCAGCCATCGTGGGGATTGGGGATCTTCGTGCAGCTTCCGCCGGAGATTTCCGATATGGACCTCAACGGCCCTTTCATCGGATTCGCTGACGTAGGTATCATCGCGATCTTCCTCGCCCCTGACTACGCGAACCAGGTCAGTCTTCGTGCAAACAGCCCCACCGACCCGCAACAGCTCCTGAAGAAGATCGAACTCACTTCGGGTAAGGGGTAGCGCGTCTCCGTGGACAACAACTGACCTGGTCTTCCGATTCAGCGCCAAGCCATTATGCACAAGTACCGCTTCCTCAGCGGTCCTCGTGGGAGGCGACAGGGCCGGGACCGGCGCAGGCGTCCGCCCGTGTGGAGACTGCGGCCGAGGTCTGCGCAGCATTGCCGCTACCCGCGCCCTCAGCTCCAAGGGCCGAAACGGCTTGGTGATGTAATCGTCGGCTCCGGAGTGTAGCGCCGTTAGCAGGTCCGGTTCCTCTGTCCTGCCTGTCAGCATGACTACGTAGGCGTCGCTAAACTGCCGGATTTGCCGGAGAACCTCGTAACCATCGATGTCGGGCAGGCCCACATCCAGGGTGACGACGTTTGCGCCATGGTCGCGAACCACCTCGACTCCATTCCGTCCGTCCGCGGCTGAGTAAACCTCAAACCCTGCCTGACTCAGCACGGCCTCCAATAGATTCCGCACATCTTCGTCATCCTCAACAACTACTGCAACCCCAAGATCACCCATGGACTCCCCACCCTGACGAATTGTCCGAATATGCCCATCACATATGCGAAATTCACCACCACAATTTCACGTTACAACGCAGGAGCTAAATCGTCATCACTTTTTGCCCTATGACCCCACCCATCACTTCGTTTACTATGACACCAAATGCAACTTCTGCTTCTGGAAAGTCGGAGATCGCGGGCAGCGTTGCTCGCATCCAACCGCCACTGCAGGCGAAACGAGCGATTTGGCCCCAACGTAAGGAGTGGCACAATGAGCGAGCGGTTTCTGGCACGAAAGGCGGAGCGCTACTTCAGCGGCCTCCGGCCTCGGGCGCAGGTCATTCTTTGCCAGTCACCCCTGACAGTTTTCATTGCTGCTCTGGTCATCGCAGCGCCAGCCGTTTGGGCGGGGGTACTGACCAGCGGCCTCTTCCAGGCCGCCCTTGTCCTTCACGCCATTATTTTTGCAGCCTGCGTGCTGGTTCCTTGGGAGAAACTGGGACCCAATGCACCCTTGTTGATACCGGTGCTGGACCTCGTTGCCATCTGGTTTACCCGAAACGGGGCCTCCGCAAATCTTCAGGGACTGGGAGTTCTGGCGCTATTTCCGGTCATCTGGCTTTCCGCCTCGGCGATTTCAGCCAGGACAAGCCTTATCCTCAGCTTCTTCGGTCCGTTGCTCATTGCATTGCCGACCCTGTTTTCAAAGATTCCGAACATTACGGCCGCCGACGTTACGTCCATTGTGCTTTTGCCTTTGATGATGCTCGCCGTTTCGCTCGCCATACGTTTTGCCAGCGTTCATATGAGACTTCAGCAACGCAGACTTGAAGCCAAAGACATTGAGCTTCAGGCACTCCTGGCAGAAAGCAAAGAGCGCGAGCGACTCTTGAACATCATCCTGGAAACGGTCGACGTCGGAATCATTGCTGTCGGCGGCGACGGCCAACGCCTTCTTTCCAACCACCAGCAGTCCCTCTTTGAGGTGACCGCAAGTCCCGAGGGTCTGCCGGGACGCTCCCAAGAGTCGCTGCTAATGGTCTCCGGCCATGACCGAAAGACGCCGGTTCCACTGGACCGCCGCCCTGAAGCCCGCGCTGCCCACGGCGAAACCTTTGCCGACTACCAAGTTTGGTTAGGTGAAGGCACGCAACAGCGGGCTGTATCCACCGCGGCGCGTCCCCTCAAGAACGACGACGGCGAGTTCGACGGCGCGGTACTCGTCTTCAATGACGTCACCGGGCTGGTAGAAGCCATTTCGGCAAAAGATGATTTCCTTTCGAACGTCTCCCACGAGCTTCGAACTCCCCTGAATTCAGTGATTGGGAACCTGGACCTTGTGCTCGACGGAGACCAAGGGCTTCCGCCGTTGGTTGTCCAGCGGCTTGAGGTGGCGCAACGCAACACTGAACGGCTCCTCACCCTGGTTTCCGATCTCTTGGTTTCGGCGTCCGAGGCTTTGCATGTGCACCCACGCAGAACGGACCTCGCCGGCGTGGTTGAGGCGTCCCTCGGGTCGGCCCGGGCCCACGCCGAAACAACGAAGGTCTCACTGCTGATGGACGTTCCCGTGCCGTTATGGGCGCACGTTGACCCGCTCCGGATCGGCCAGGCACTGGACAACCTGGTTTCGAACGCAATCAAGTACTCCCCCGACGGCGGAACGGTGAAGGTTTCGGCGCGGGCCGAGGATGGCCTGATCCGCCTTCAGGTGGAGGATGCCGGAATGGGCATGACCGCGGCGGACACCGCCAAGGTCTTCACCCGGTTCTACCGTAGCCCGGCCGCACTCGAGGCTGGCATCCCCGGCGTGGGACTTGGGTTGTCCATCACCAAGGCGATCGTTGAGCGTCACGGGGGCGGCATTTCCTGTGTAAGCCGGCCAGGCGAAGGCAGCACTTTTACGGTGTCCCTGCCGGCCGACGGGCACGCCCCGTCCTTCTAGGCACGCCCGAGCGGCCGCGCACCCTACTTCCGCTGCGCCCGCGTCAGTTCAGCACGGGCCAGCAGCTCGCCGTCCGATGGATACGCGACTTCCTCGAGCACCAGCGGGTGCGGCGCGGACAGCACGGACTTCGCGTCCCGCTTCTGCTCAAGCAGCCGCTCGTAGAGCCAACCGGGTTTCTCTACTCCCTCTCCCACATACAGGGCCGAGCCCACCAGGGCACGCACCATGTTGTGGCAGAACGCGTCGGCCTGGACGGTGGCAACGATGACGCCGTCGGTCCCCCGTGCGAACTCAAACCGCTGCAGCTCCCGGATGGTGGTGGATCCCTCCCGCGGCTTGCAGTAGGAACGGAAGTTCTGCAGGCCGAGCAGCTTGGACGCCCCTTCATTGAGGCGCGACACATCGAGCTGTTCCCTGTGCCAAAGCGTGGAGTACCTGCCCAGCGGATCCCAAAGTGCCGGACCATCCGCAATGCGGTAGCTGTACCGGCGCCACAGCGCCGAGAACCGCGCATCGAACCCCTCCGGGGCCACGGTGACACGGTGGACTTCGATGGCTCCGGTGAGGTCCCCCAGCCCCCGGCTGAGCGCCCCGCGCAGGCGCCGCAGGAGGGCGACGGCGGGGTCCAGTTCCACACCACGGTTCAGTCCGAGCCACTCCACGTCGGTGAGGTCCAGGTGGACCACCTGGCCGCGGGCATGCACTCCGGCATCGGTCCGGCCCGCGACGGTCACCCGCACCTTGCGCCTCACCAGCAGCGCCAGCGCCTCTTCCAGTACTCCCTGGACTGTCCTGAGGCCGGGCTGCACGGCCCACCCGCTGAACGGGCCGCCGTCGTACGCCACATCCAATCGGATACGCAAAAACCCGCCGCCCCCCAAAACGGGGGCAGCGGGTTTCTGGTGGTTCATAGACTTAAGTCTATGCGAAGAATTTAGCGAATTACTTCGCGTCCTTTTCCTCTGCAGCGGCTTCCTCAGCGGCCGGGGCCTCTTCGGTTGCAGCAGCTTCAGCTTCCGGAGCAGCTTCGGTCTCAGCGACCTCTTCTTCTGCAACAGGTGCAGGAGCTTCCTCGGCGGCCGGGGCAGCCTTGTCCGCATCGCGCTTAGCGGCAGCGGTAGCCTCGGCTACAACGGCCTGCTTTGCGGAAACCGGCTCAAGAACCAGTTCGATGACAGCCATGGGAGCGTTGTCGCCCTTGCGGTTGCCGATCTTGGTGATGCGGGTGTAGCCGCCTTCGCGGTTCTCCACTGCCTGTGCAATGTCGGTGAACAGCTCGTGGACGACGCCCTTGTTGCTGATCAGGCCGAGTACACGACGGCGGGAAGCGAGGTCGCCGCGCTTGGCGAAAGTCACCAGACGCTCTGCGTACGGCTTCAGGCGCTTGGCCTTGGTCACCGTGGTGGTGATCCGCTTGTGCTCGAACAGTGCTGCAGCCAGGTTCGCGAGCATAAGACGCTCGTGAGCCGGGCCGCCTCCGAGGCGCGGACCCTTAGTGGGGGTAGGCATAATTGTTTCTCCTCATATGGAAGCCGGTGGGCTGCGCACACCATGGTGCATCCAGCCAGCCGGCCAAGATCTGCTTGTTAGAGCTCGTCGTCGCTGAACGCGGCGTCGTCCTCTTCGATGGCTGCGGCGCGTGCTGCCAGGTCGAAACCGGGAGGGGAGTCCTTGAGGGACAGACCCAGTTCAACCAGCTTGGCCTTGACCTCGTCGATGGACTTCGCACCGAAGTTACGGATGTCCATCAGGTCGGCCTCGGAGCGGGCAACGAGTTCACCCACGGTGTGGATGCCCTCACGCTTGAGGCAGTTGTAGGAACGGACGGTGAGGTCCAGATCCTCGATCGGCAGGGCCATGTCAGCTGCCAGGGCAGCGTCCGTCGGCGACGGGCCAATCTCGATACCTTCAGCTGCGGTGTTCAGCTCGCGGGCCAGACCGAACAGCTCCACCAGGGTGGTGCCTGCCGAAGCAACGGCATCGCGCGGGGCGATTGCCTGCTTGGTCTCGACGTCGACAATCAGCTTGTCGAAGTCAGTGCGCTGCTCAACACGGGTAGCTTCCACGCGGAAAGTAACCTTCAGCACCGGCGAGTAGATCGAGTCGACCGGAATGCGGCCGATCTCGGAATCGCCGGACTTGTTCTGAGCTGCCGAAACGTAGCCGCGGCCGCGCTCGATGGTCAGTTCGAGTTCGAACTTGCCCTTCGAGTTCAGCGTGGCAATGTGCAGATCCGGGTTGTGGAATTCGACGCCGGCCGGCGGAGCGATGTCCGCGGCGGTGACGACTCCCGGGCCCTGCTTGCGCAGGTAAGCAACAACCGGCTCGTCGTGCTCGGAGGAAACCGACAGGTTCTTGATGTTCAGGATGATCTCGGTGACATCTTCCTTGACACCCGGAACCGTGGTGAACTCGTGCAGCACGCCATCGATCCGGATGCTGGTTACAGCAGCGCCCGGGATGGAGGAGAGCAGGGTACGGCGGAGGGAGTTTCCGAGAGTGTATCCAAAGCCCGGCTCCAGCGGTTCAATAATGAAACGGGAGCGGTTATCGGAGACGACCTCTTCAGAGAGGGTGGGGCGCTGTGCAATGAGCACTTAGGTTTCCTTTCGGCGAGCATCCGCTATATGACGCAACACAGGTGGTGGAAATTTGGTCTGAAGACTTAACGCGGCTGGGCTTGCCCGGACCCGTGAAGGTCCGGGCAAGCTCCTGCTGCTGGAAACGTCTTAGACGCGGCGGCGCTTCGGCGGACGGCAGCCGTTGTGCGCGCTGGGGGTTACGTCCTGGATGGACCCAACCTCGAGGCCAGCGGCCTGCAGTGAACGGATTGCGGTCTCGCGTCCTGATCCCGGTCCCTTGACGAATACGTCAACCTTGCGCATGCCGTGCTCCTGCGCACGCTTGGCAGCAGCTTCGGCAGCCATCTGGGCTGCGAACGGGGTGGACTTGCGTGAGCCCTTGAAGCCAACCTCACCTGAGGAAGCCCAAGAGATAACAGCGCCGTTCGGGTCCGTGATGGACACGATGGTGTTGTTAAAAGTGCTCTTGATGTGCGCCTGGCCCAGCGCGATATTCTTCTTGTCCTTCTTACGCGGCTTGCGAACCGCGCCACGAGTCTTCGGGGGCATTTTTTCTCCTACAGAAAGTTATTGGGGGAAGACGAGTCAATCCCGAGGGATTTAACGAGCCTTCTTCTTGCCTGCAACGGTGCGCTTCGGACCCTTGCGGGTACGTGCGTTCGTCTTCGTACGCTGTCCGCGCACTGGCAGGCCCTTGCGATGGCGAATACCTTCGTAGCTGCCGATTTCGACCTTGCGGCGGATATCAGCTGCTACTTCGCGGCGAAGGTCACCCTCAACCTTGTAGTTGCCTTCAATGTAGTCACGCAGCTCAACCAGCTGGGTATCAGTGAGGTCCTTAACGCGGACGTCAGCGCTGATGCCAGTGGCAGCCAGGGTTTCGTGTGCACGGGTCTTGCCCACGCCGTAGATGTAAGTAAGCGCAATTTCCAACCGCTTTTCGCGGGGAATGTCTACGCCAGCGAGACGAGCCATAGTGGCAGTGCTCCTTGAATAAACCGGAGGTCGTAGGCAGTACACCCGCACATTCTGTGCGGCCCCAGCCTCCGACCGGGGGTTAGCTGTCCGGGCTCATACGTCCCAATTCAGCTTGTGCTGCCTTTATTTACTTGCGTGGGTTAGCAACCCAGGATTTCCCTCAGGAGGGAAATTAGCCCTGGCGCTGCTTGTGGCGCGGGTTCTCGCAGATCACCATGACCCGGCCATTACGGCGGATCACTTTGCACTTTTCGCAGATCTGCTTGACGCTCGGCTTGACCTTCATGGCGTTCCTTTGCGTGTGGCAGTTGGTCAACTGGAGCAGCCGTCAGCTCAAGCTGAGGCCGCCCAGAATTTACTTGTAGCGGTAGACGATACGACCCCGAGTGAGGTCATAAGGGCTCAGTTCCACCACTACCCGGTCCTCAGGGAGAATCCTGATGTAGTGCTGGCGCATCTTGCCTGAGATGTGCGCGAGTACGATGTGCTTGTTGGTCAGCTCAACGCGAAACATCGCGTTAGGCAGCGCCTCAGTCACAACGCCTTCGATCTCAATGACCCCGTCCTTCTTGGCCATACCCTCCGCTAACTGTTGTTGCCGCAGCCCTGCCGGATTGCACCGGACATGGCCACGAACGTTTTTGATTGATTGGTTTCTGCCTTCCGACCGCAAAAGGGCGCAAACAGGGCAGACAACCAACAGACAACACTACGCCATCTCGGCAGGAATGTTAAATCGGACCATGGTAGCGCACTACCGGGCCGTACGCAGCATATTCCCCCGCCGGGGTTGTGATGCCCGCGGCCCGGGAGATGCCGTCCAGGATGGCTTCAGTCACGACGTCGGCCGCCGCGCTCTGCAGCGCGATGAGGCTGAACTGCCTGGGAGTCTCGATGCTCTCCAGCTCGACGGCGCCCGTTGCCAGGCAGAACACGGTGTCCCCATCGGCCAAGGTATGGCTCGGATTCAGCGCCCGGGCCAGTCCGGCATGGGCAGCAGACGCCGTCCGCTTACAGTCGGCCTTGCTGAGGACGGCATTGGTAGCGACGACGACCAGGGTTGTGTTCAGGGGCGGCAGCTGGGCATCCCGCTGTCTTAGCTTGTAGAAATCCGCCGCCCCGGTTTCGGCGGGCTCAACCAGCGGCCGGCCAACAGGCATCCCCACGGCATTGACCACGGCGATCGCACCCACCACGATGCGGTTCTCCAGGGTGATGGACGCCGTCCCGACTCCCCCCTTGTACGTCCCCCGGCCGAGTACCGCTCCGGTGCCGGCTCCCACGTTGCCGCGTTCGACGTCGTGGCCTTCCGGTTGGGCGGCAGCGGCGGCAGTTGCCGCGTAGCCCATCTCCTCGTCCGGGCGGGAAGCGAAGTCGCCGCCGCGGCCGAGGTCGAAGATGGCCGCAGCGGGGACGATCGGCACGAGGCCTCCGGGCACCGGGAAGCCCCGGCCGTTTTCCTCGCACCAGCGCTGGGCACCGCGCGCTGTGACCAGTCCGTAGGCGCTGCCGCCGGTGAGCACCACGGCGTCCACCCGCTGCGAGAGCGTGGTGGGATCCAGGGCGTCCGTTTCGGAGGTCGCCGGGCCGCCGCCGCGGACATCCACGGAACCGACCGTTCCGGGCGGCGGCAGCACCACGGTGACCCCGGTGAGCCAGCCGGCGTCGTTGGGGACACCGCCGTCGGACTCCTGGACAGTTCCTGATCTTTGGACGTGGCCAACCCGGATCCCAGTGACATCGGTAATCGCTCCCATGGCTCCATTGTGCGCCCTGCACAGGAAATGAGTGTCCGCTCCCACGCGTTCCGCGACCCGCGGAGGCAACTCCGGCTGCCAAAACAAACGTTATGTAATACTGCAAGCAACACAGCGTTAACGGGCAAGGAAGCCTCGACTAACAATCCTCTGACGAGGGCTTGTGCGGGATTCTGCCCACCAACCATGTGGTGAAGTGAAGCTAAATCCCCACGCCCACTGGCCAGTCACGCGCAGGCCCGGATCCGTTAGAGACCGAATGACACGACAACTGACTGACAGGCCGCCCGCCGTCGCGGAAGCCGGTCCGGCGCTGCGACGCCGCGCCAAATGGTCCGGCAGGACGCGCCGGGACTTCTTCGTTTTCCTGGCCCTGGCCCTCCCCAACCTTGTGCTGATCGGGGTGTTCACGTACCTCCCGCTCCTCAACAACGTGTACTACTCCACCCTGGACTGGACGCTGGGATCGGCTTCGGCCACGGTAGTGGGGCTGGACAACTACGTCACCTTCTTCACCAGCGCAGACGCCGCCAAGGTGCTGGGCACCACCGCGGTGTTCACGCTGGTCACTGTGGGCGGCTCCATGGTGCTGGGGCTGCTGATCGCGCTGGCCCTGAACTCGAAAGTCCGCGGCACCACCTTTGCGCGGTCCGCCGTCTTTGCCCCGTATGTCCTCAGCGGCGTGGGGGTCGGCCTCGTGTGGCTGTTCATCTTCGATCCCGGCTACGGCGTACTCGCCTGGGTCCTCCGCGGGCTGGGCCAGCAGAGCCCGCAGTGGATCAACGATCCGCAGCTCTCGCTGGTCATGGTGATCATTGTGTACGTCTGGAAGAACCTGGGGTACTGCGCCGTGGTGTACCTGGCCGGGCTGCAGTCGCTCCCGCAGGACGTCATGGAGGCTGCTTCGCTGGACGGCGCCAACGGATTCCGGCGCTTCCTGAGCATGTCCGTGCCTCTGCTCTCCCCCACCACGTTCTTCCTGCTGATCACCACCATGCTCAGCTCACTGCAGGCGTTCGACCTCATCAGGATCATGACGCCGCTGGGCAACGGCACCAGCACGCTGATCTACGAGGCCTACCTGCAGGCGTTCGGCGCGTACAACCGGGCCGGGTACTCGGCAGCTATCTCGGTGGTGCTCTTCGCCATCCTGCTGATCATCACGGTGTTGCAGCTGCGCTTTGTCGAACGGAAGGTGCACTACTCATGAGCACACACCGGCCGCTGTCCCGCGCCAATATTGTCCAGACCATTGCCGGCGGTTACGTCCCGCTGCTCCTGGCCACGCTGGTGGTGTTCCTGCCGCTGCTCTGGATGATCCTCAGCTCCTTCAAGCTGCCCGGCGAGATCATCACCATGGACCTGAGGATCCTGCCGGAGAGCCTGAACCTGGAAAACTACAACATCGCCATGACCACGGTGCCGTTCGCCCGGTTCTTCCTGAACAGCACCATCGTCACCGTGGTTGGCGCAACCGTCAAAGTGCTGCTGGCCATTCTCACCGCCTACGCCCTGGTGTTCGTCCGCTTCCCCTTCAAGAACGCCATCTTCGTGCTCATCCTCGTGGCTCTGATGGTCCCGCCGCAGGTGTCCATCCTGCCGAACTACATCCTCATCGCCGGGATGGGCGGAAAGAACACCCTGTGGGGCATCATCCTCCCCGGCCTGGGGACCGCGTTCGGCACCTTCCTGCTGCGCCAGCACTTCCTGACCCTGCCGGCGTCGATCCTCGAATCGGCGGAGATCGACGGCGCCGGCCACTGGCGCCGCCTCTGGCGGATCGTGGTGCCGGTTTCGGTGCCGTCCATCGCCACCGTGGCACTGGTCACCGTGGTGAGCGAATGGAACGACTACATCTGGCCCCTCATCATCACCGACCGGCCCGAGACCATGACCCTTCCTGTGGGCCTGACGCTGCTGCAGAACTCGGAAGGCAACGGTTCCGGCTGGGGCATCCTGATGGCCGGTGCCGTGCTGGTGATCGTTCCGATCCTGGTGGTATTCGCAGCGCTCCAGCGCTACATCGTGGCCGGCCTCACCCAGGGCAGCGTCACAGGTTAAGACCCGCGTCTCGGCAACCCCTGCAGGCAGTCTTACCGAACCACCCGTCATCCAACCCGTACAACGAGTCAGCGTGAGCAGACACCTTTGAGAGGATCCACAATGGTTATGAATCTTGACCGCAGGCATTTCCTGGGACTGGCCGGCGCGGGGGCAGGCGCCGCGGCACTGGCTGCATGCGGCGGTCCCTCCACCGGGGGAACAACGCCCGCGAGCGAAGCCGCCGAGATCGACTTCAGCGGCGTCAAGCCGGCCGCCTCCATCGATTTCTGGACAAACCACCCGGGCAAGTCCCAGGACGTGGAAAAGTCCATAATCGCGAAATTCCACGCCAAGTTCCCGGACATCAAGGTGAACCTGGTCACCGCCGGCGCCAACTATGAGGAAATCGCGCAGAAGTTCCAGACCTCGCAGGCGGCCAAGGAGGCCCTGCCGGGCGTTGTGGTGCTCTCCGATGTCTGGTGGTTCCGCTACTTCTCCAACGGCAACATCATTCCGCTGGACGGCTTGGTCAAGCAGCTGGACATCAAGGTGGACGACTTCCAGAAGTCCCTCGTGGCGGACTACCAGTACGACGACAAGCAGTGGGCCCTCCCCTACGGCCGTTCCACGCCGCTTTTCTACTACAACAAGGACCACTTCAAGGCGGCCGGGCTCCCTGACCGGGCCCCGAAGACCTGGCAGGAGTTCGCCGAGTGGGCGCCGAAGCTGAAGGCCAGCTCGGGCGCGCAGTACGCCTACATCTACCCGGCACTGGCCGGCTACGCAGGCTGGACCCTGCAGAACAACCTCTGGGGCTGGGGCGGCAGCTGGTCCAACGAGTGGACCATCAACTGCGACTCGGCGGAATCCGTGGAGGCGCTGCAGTGGGCCCAGGATTCCATCTACAAGGACGGCTGGGCGGGCGTTTCCTCCAAGGAGGCGGCCGACGATTTCGCCGCCGGCATCACCTCGTCCACCATCTCGTCCACGGGTTCCCTGCTCGGCGTGCTGAAGTCGGCCAAGTTCAATGTGGGCGTGGGCTTCCTGCCGGGCGGCCCCAAGGTGGAAAGCGGAGTCTGCCCCACGGGCGGGGCCGGCCTGGGCATCCCCAGCGGCGTGAGCAAGGAAGTGCAGCTCGCTGCGGGCACGTTCCTGAAGTTCATGACCGAGCCGGAAAACACCGCGGAATTCTCGGCGGCCACGGGCTACATGCCCACCCGCACCTCCGCCGATATGACCTCGGTCCTGGCCAAGACGCCGCAGATCAAGACGGCAATGGACCAGCTCGCGGCCACCCGCGTCCAGGACAACGCCCGGGTGTTCCTGCCCGGCGCGGACCAGGAAATGGCCAAGGCCGCCGCGAAGATCCTCACCCAGCAGGGTGACGTGAAAGCCACCATGACGGCCCTGAAGTCCACGCTGGAGGGCATCTACACAAAGGACGTCAAGCCCAA
This sequence comes from Arthrobacter sp. ISL-69, assembly GCF_018613775.1. Classification (NCBI taxonomy): domain Bacteria; kingdom Bacillati; phylum Actinomycetota; class Actinomycetes; order Micrococcales; family Micrococcaceae; genus Arthrobacter; species Arthrobacter sp. ISL-69. Next base: position 213,396 of record NZ_JAGGPO010000018.1, on the reverse strand, counting down.
GCTCAAGAGCTGACGCCCGGTCTCGACGCGCAAAAGGGCCCGCGATACGCAAAATCCCTGGCGCACCCGTAATTCCGGGTGCGCCAGGGATTTTGTGCGTCGCAAGGGTATTGGCGCGTCGCTGCCGGTTCGTGCCTACGGGACGGAACCTACGGGATCGGGACGGGGACCACGCCCAGCGGCGCAAGCCGCTTCGCACCGCCGTCGGGCGCTGAAAGAACCCAGATGCCCTTCTCGTGGACGGCCACCGAGTGCTCCCACTGGCAGGAGCGCTTGCCGTCGGTGGTCACCACGGTCCAGTCGTCGTCGAGCACGGCGGTCTCAATGCCGCCACGGACCAGCATGGGCTCGATCGCCAGGCACAGCCCGGGACGGATCTTGGGCCCGCGGTGGCTGGTGCGGTAGTTCAACACGTCCGGCGCCATGTGCATCTCGGAGCCGATGCCGTGGCCCACGTAGTCCTCCAGGATGCCCAGCGGCTTGCCCTGCACGGAGGCCACGTAGTCGTCCACGGCACAGCCGATGTCGCCCACGAACTTTCCGGTGGCCAGCGCGGCGATGCCCCGCCACATGGCTTCCTCGGTGACTTCGGACAGCCGGACGTCCTCGGGATCGGGCGTCCCCACAATCACGGTGCGGGCCGAGTCGGAGTGCCAGCCGTCCACGATCGCGCCGCCGTCGATCGAGATGATGTCGCCGTCGTTCAGCACACGGTTGCCGGGGATGCCGTGGACCACTTCCTCGTTGACGGAGGTGCAGATGGTGGCCGGGAATCCGTGGTAGCCGAGGAAGTTGGACTTGGCGCCTGCCTCGTCCAGGACCGCAGCGAATACGGCGTCCAGCTGGGCCGTGGTGGTGCCGGGGGTGGCAGCCGCTACCGCAGCGTCCAGGGCGCGGCTCAGGACCAGGCCGGCCTCATGCATGGTGCGCATTTGGGCGTTGGTCTTGTATTCGATGCGGGGCTGTCCGAATGCCATGTATACCTCAGTGCTTCGTCTCGCTGGCGGGATGCGTTCATCCCAGGTCTCTGATCCATTCTCCCGCACCTGCGAAGCTGCTCGGGACAGGGTCCACGCCCAGCTCCTCCCGCAGCCGCCGTGTGCAGTAGGTCCGCTGGAAGCCGAGCTGGCTCACGGCGTACCGCGTGAGCCGCGGCGGCCTGCGTGTCACGCCTGCCACCGCCTCGAGGGACGCCGCCAGCGTCATCGCCGCGCGCATCGGGATGAAGCCGAGTTCGACGTCGGCCCGGCCTGTAGCGTCCAGCACCTCCCGGAGGACCTGGCCGAGTGCCACCGGCCGGTGGTCAGCCACGTTCACGGGACCGGTCGCCTCCGAGGTGCAGGCGGCGAGCGCTGCCCGGGCCAGGTTGCCGATGGACGTCAGCTGGTGCCGGATGTCCGAGCCTCCGACGCTCAGCAGCCGGCCGTGGTTCACGTTGCGGATGAGCCGCGGCAGGAGCGTCCCGTCACCGGGGCCGTAGACGCCATGCGGCCTGAGGATCAGCGCGTTGCCGTGCCGCGCTGCAGCGGCCTCGGCCAAGGCTTTCGAGCTGGAATAGGCGTTCAGGTACCGTCCCGCCACCGCGTCCTCCGGCCGGTCCACGCACGGCTGCCACCAGGGGTAGACGCTGGAACTGGAAATGTGGACAAGCCGCGCACCCGGGAAGGTCGCGGCAACGGCCTCTGTCCCCAGCACGTTCACGCGGTGGAACAGCGGCGGCGGGCCCCAGTCGCCGACATGCGCGCCGGCATGTACGACGGCGTCAACTTCCGGTGGAGAGGGCAGTTGCCCTGCGCTGAGGTCCCACACGCTGAGGCCCGGGAGCTTGCGCCGGCCGTACCGGATCACTTCCCAGCCGCGTTCCTCGGCGGCCTCAGCAACGGCTCCGCCGACGAAACCGCTGGCACCGGTAACAGCGATCCTCATGGCCTCCCCTCCGGCGGCCGTTCCGCGAACAGGGCCCTCAGGGCAATGCGGTCAGGCTTGCGGTGCCGGCCGGACGCCGGCAGCCGGGGCATGATTTCTATCCGGTCGGGCAGGGCCGATTCGTCGATGAGTTTGGGCAGCTCGCGCCGCAGCATCCGCAGCAGCGTCTCCTGGTTCCGGCCGTGCTGCGGTTCGACGGCGAGCCACACCGCTTCGTCGCCGATGCCGTCCGGGACGCCGACCATCACCGCCTGGCCGACGCCTTCGATGCCGGCAATCACGGGCTCGTAGAGGCCCGGGTAGATGTTGGTCTTGCCGCGGATGATCATGTCCTTCTTGCGCCCCAGCAGGACCAGCCTCGGCGCGCTCGAGGAGCCGGCCGGTCCGGCCGGGTCATCGACGGGCCCCTCCGGTCCGTGGTCCAGCCGCACGAGGTCGCCGGTGGCGTGCTCCTCCATGGTGTCCCCGCCGAGGTAGCCCAGGCACATGTTCGGGCCGGAGACGGTCAGCTCGTGGTCCTCCGCTACCCGGATGTGCACGCCCGGCAGGGGCTGGCCGAGGTAGTCTCCCTCCCCGGAGCCGTCCCGCGTCCGGAATTCCGCGGTTTTCCCGGAAGCGAACTCCAGTTTCTCGCGCCCGTCGGCGATCGCAATGGGCAGTACTTCGGTCATCCCGTAGATGCAATGGAAGCGCACTCCGGGCAGGAGCAGGGCGGCCCGTTCCAGGAAGGATGCCAGCACGGGTGCGGCACCCAGCATCACCGTTTTCAGGGTGTCCGGCCACACCAGCTGTCCTGTTTCCACGGCGTCAAGGATCGGCGCTAGCTGCGAGGGCACCAGGAACACGTGGCTTGCCGCTTTATGCCCGGGCGAGGGCCCCAGCTCGGCCGCGAACCGCAGCGGATCGATCGCAGCGGACAGACCATACGCGGGCATGGTCCAGTGGGCACCGGCAATCAGCGCAGGCAGGCCCATCATCAGCTGCTCCGAATGGATGCGGTCACCGGCCGCGAACGTGCAGCGCGTGCTCAGCTGGCCAAAGCCGGCCGCCAGGGTCCCGCGGCTGTGCACCACTCCCTTGGGATTCCCGGTGGTGCCGGACGTGAAGATGATGACCGCTTCCTGCCCTGGCGCGGCTTTGACCGGCGGGAGAGCGGCAGGAGCATTGCGGGACAGCGAACGGATGTTGGTGGACTTCAGCGGGACTCCCGGAAGCCACGGGCCGGAGTGGTAGTGCCTGACATTCATGGCTCCGTAGTCCGGGAGCAGCAGGCCGCGCCGCCGGGCAAGTGGCCGCAGCGGGCCGCGCGCGCTGAGGGCATAGAGCAGCGACTCGGAGGCTGCCCAGCGCGGGGATGCCAGCGCGGTCCTGTTCCGGAAGAGCTCGGGCCCAACCCCCGGATCGATGAACACAATGGCCCCGCCTGCCCTGACGGCGGCCAGCGCGAGCGTGAAAGCCGCCGGACCCGGCCGGACCGAAAACAGCAGGCGCTCCCCCGGGCCGAACCCGTCACGCCGCAGGCCTGCGGCCGTGGATTCGATCCCGCCAGCAAGGTCCCGGTAGCTGATGGTCTTACCGGGCCTTCCGCTGCGTTTGCCCGGTGCCGTAATGGCCGGATGGTCCGGGTACTTCGATGCGGCGTCGTACACCGCGGCAATGAGGTCATCCGGCAGGTCAGTTGGCACGGGTCAGCTCCAGGGACTTGTAGTGCGGAATGAGCACGTTGCGGCTGACAGTCCTGGACCGGATGGACCACGGGTTCCGGCGGTACTCGTCCAGCAGCGCGGCCAGCGCGCAGTTGATTTCGGCCATCGCGAGGGGCATGCCGATGCAGAAGTGGGCGCCCGCCCCGAACCACAGCTGGCGGGCCGCGGGCGGGACGGGCGTATCCGGGTCAAAGCCGCCCAGGCTCTTGACCGCGTGCACGGTCGACAGCAGGATGCGGTCCCCCGGCCTGATCCTGACACCGCCCAGCCGCCCGGCCGCCGTCGCCTCGCGGAGCATCATGGGCGACGGCGCCGTGTACCGAAGGCCCTCATTGACGGCGTCCGGGAGCCCGCTGCGGTCAGCTGCCAGTCCGGGCAGCCGGCCGCCGTCGAACAGCATGGCGGCGAGACGCGGAACGTAGGACACCAAGGTCTCGGTCCCCGCGATCACGAAGGCGCTGACGATCCCCACCGCTTCGTCTTCGCTGAGGCCCATGACGCGGAGGCGGCCGGGAAAGGTGGAGGGGTCGTCGCTGCGGTAGGCGTTGCGCACCGGTCCGGCAAGAATTTCGACGGCGGCCTTCGCCTTCGCGACTTGCGGCGCCGTTAGCCGTGGCCGGCCCAGGCGAACCAGCGAGGTGATGGAGGTACCCAGGGTGAAGAGTTCGGTGTCCGGCAGGCGACCGGGAGCATCGTCCGGGACACCCAGCAGCCTGCTGATCACTCCGCCGGACAGTTCCTTGACCAGCCCGACGAACTCCACGGAGCCACCGTTCTCCAGCCCCGCGGCCAACCGTTCGCGCAATCGTTCGCCTGCGGGCGCGACGATGGCTTCAACGGCCCGCGGGGTGAACAGTCCGTTGAGGCGGCGCCGCAGCTCCAGGTGCTCTGCCCCGTGCATGTTCAGCAGGACGCGCGGTCCCACCACGGGAGTCCACAGCGCGCCGGAAGCCCGGGTCCCGGACTTCGAGTAGCCGGCGTCCATCAGGACATCGCGGACCAGTGAGGCCTCGCTGACCAGCACGCCGAGGCCCGGCAGCCGGACAACGGGCCGGAGCTTCCCCAGCCCGCGGATCAGCGGGTAGGCCACCGGATGGGCGCCGGTGTGCAGCCGCCGCTCCCAGCCGGCCAGGCCTCCCGTGGCCGCGGCCGGCGCCGTATCGGTGCTCACCGGATGTCCACGTGGTCGGGGCGGAACCGGTGGTCCGCATACCATGCGAGGGTGTTGGGCAGGCCCCAAGCCTGTACCCGGCGGGAGGACCCAAAGACCACCACGTTGCGCCGGAGCTCATAGGCGCGCGTGAGTTTGCGGACGCTGTTGGATAGCGCCCGGTCCTCGTGCAGGTCCTCGATGCTGGTGCGGGGAAATCCGCCTGACCGCAGATACAGCTCCGCGGTGATGGCCATGTTGCAGCCGGGCAGCATCTGGTAAGGGCCAAGGTAGCCCTCCCCCTTGTTGCCCGGGCGGATGCGGCCAAAGAACGAGGCAACTTCCACGGCCAGCAGCATCAGCCAGCGGTTTGCCCGGCCCAGGCCCTCGTCCAGCCGGGGGTTCAGCTGCCCGGCAATCATTTCCAGGCCGTCGTCGAACGCTTCCACGATGCGCAGTGTCCAGTCGGGAGCCGGCAGGCAGTCCGCGTCCGTGCGTGCCAGCCAGCGGGCGCCGTTCAGGGCGCCGAAACGCATCCCCGTATCGGCAGCGGCTCCGGTCCCCTTTTGCGGCTCGTGGATCAGCCGGACATCCATGGCCGGGTGAATCCGTGCAAAGTCCGCGACGATTGCCGTGGTTGCATCCGTGGAGCCATTGTCCACCACCACGAGCGTGAAGTCCTTGTGCACCTGGGCGGCCAGCGCCTGTAGTGATTGGCGGATCAGCTTCTCCTCGTTGAGCGCCGGCATCGCGACACAGAGCGCCCGCACCGGCGGTTCGCCGGCGGCCGGTTCGTCGGCGGGGACCGAATCGCCGCCGGGGACCGGTGCCGTCACAGCCGCACCACGGCGATGCCCAGGCTCACGCCGCCGGCCAGCCCCACCAGCGCCACCAGGTCGCCGGGGCCGCACCGGCCCAGGTCCTGCGCCACCTTCAGCTGCAGCGGCAGGCTGACCGAGGCCATGTTGCCGAAATCCTCCACGGTCCTGACGAGTTTGTCCTGCGGCACCCCGGCGCCGCGGGCAAAGATGTCCCGGTACGGGGCACTCACCTGGTGGACGCAGACAACGGCGAAGTCCGTCCAGGCCAGGCCAAGCCGCCCCAGGGTCTCGTCCAGGATGCCCCGGCCCAGGTCAAGGAATGCGTCCTTGAGCTTTTCGCCGTCCATGTTGAAGTACGTTGCTTCGGGGTCCCGTGGGGCTACGGAACCGCCGGTGGCGAGCGTTCCCACCGCCCAGTGGCTGCTCTTCGCGGTGAACCCCATTCCCAGCACCCGGGACCCGGCGTCGTCGTCGGGGTCTGCCGGTTCGAGCAGCAGCGCGCACCCGGCGTCGCTCATGGTGTAGCCCGGGAAGGCTGCGGCGAAGGTCTCCTGGTCCGGAACGGCCCACCGCACCGCCCTGGAGGGCGATTCCCCGCTCACCAGAAGGACGCGCCGGTAACGGCCGGTTCCGATCAGGGCATCGGCCACCTCGAGGCCGTTCAGAATGCTGTTGCAGGCGTTCTTGATGTCCATCACAGGGCAGCCCATGCCGAGTTTTGCGGCGACCATGTGGCCGGTGGCCGGTTCCACCATGTCCTGGCTCGCCGAGGCAAAGAGGAGGAGGTCGACGTCGGCGGGCTGGAGTCCCTGGTCCGCCAGCAGTTTGGCGGCGGCGACGGCCGCAAGGTCGGACGCCTGCTCGGTCACGGCCATCACAGACCGTGTCCGGATGCCCGTCAGCCTGCCGATCAGGCCCTTGGGGACCCGAAATTCCGGGCTGGAGGCTGCGAGCTGCCGCTCCAATTGCCCGGTGCCCAGCCGCCCGGGCGGCACATAGACTTCGAGGCCGGCGATCCTCGCCGCCCCCGGAAGGGTCTGGTTCATGCAGTATCTCCCCACAGACAATGCGTCCGGTGATTCCCGGTTCCGGTCCTGAGCACCTGAAAGCGTCCTCAAGCGCCGCCCTCAGTACAGGGCGCCGCCCCAAAAAAAGGCAGGGCGCGTCCCGTACACGATGGTACGGGACGCGCCCTGCCTGGCACTGAAGGCGGGCCGGGTCCGGCATCTGCCTTGATGCCCGGCTAATCCTAAATCAGGCTGCCTGTGCTGCCTTGATGGCTTCCATCACGCGGTCGGTGACCTCGTCGATGGCGCCGATGCCGTCAACCTGGGTCAGGATGCCGCGTTCGGCGTACTTGGCCACAACGGCCTCGGTCTGCTCGTGGTAGAGGTCCAGCCGGTGGCGGATGACGGCTTCATTGTCGTCGCTCCGGCCCGTTTCCTTGGCCCGGCCGAGCAGCCGGTGCACCAGTTCCTCGTCGTCGGCGGTCAGCTGCAGGACAACGTCCAGCTTCTGCTCACCCTTGGCGAGGATCTCATCGAGGTAGTCCACCTGTGCGGTGGTGCGCGGGTATCCGTCCAGGAGGAAGCCACCGTCGACGTCGTCCTCGCTCAGGCGGTCGCGCACCATCTTGTTGGTGACGCTGTCCGGCACGAAATCCCCGGCATCCATGTACTTCTTGGCTTCGACGCCCAGCGGCGTCTCACCTTTGACGTTGGCGCGGAAGATGTCGCCGGTGGAGATCGCAACGACGCCGAGGCGCTCGGAGATCCGATCCGCCTGCGTTCCCTTGCCCGAACCCGGAGGTCCGATAATCAGCATTCTCGTCATCGCAAAAGCCCTTCGTAGTGACGTTGTTGTAGCTGCGCGTCAATCTGCTTGACCGTTTCCAGGCCGACACCCACCATGATCAGGATCGACGTTCCACCGAACGGGAAGTTCTGGTTGGCATTGATCAGGACCAGGGCGACCAGCGGGATCAATGCCACGAAGCCCAGGTAGAGGGCGCCGGGCAGGGTGATCCTGGAAAGGACGTACTGCAGATAGTCCGCCGTCGGCTTGCCGGCCCGGATACCCGGGATGAAGCCGCCGTACTTCTTCATGTTGTCGGAAACCTCTTCAGGATTGAAAGTGATTGCGACATAGAAGTAGGTGAAGAAAACAATCATGGCGAAATAAAGCGCCATGTAGATCGGGTGGTCACCGCGGGTGAGGTTGTTGTTGATCCACTCAACCCACGGCGCCATTTGTTCGCCCTGCTTGGGCTGGTTGAACTGCGAGATCAGGCCCGGCAGGTACAGCATCGAGGACGCGAAGATGACGGGCACGACGCCGGCCATGTTCACCTTGATGGGGATGTACGTGCTGGTCCCGCCCACGGTCCGCCGGCCGATCATGCGCTTGGCGTACTGCACGGGGATGCGGCGCTGGGACTGCTCTACGAACACCACGAGAGCCACGGTGAGCAGGCCGATCGCCAACACCATGAAGAAGGTGCCCGGGCCCTGCGAGGTCCAGATGGCGCCGAGCGACGTCGGGAAGCTGGCGGCGATCGAGGTGAAGATGAGCAGCGACATGCCGTTGCCCACACCCTTCTCGGTGACGAGCTCGCCCATCCACATGATCAGGCCGGTGCCGGCCGTCAGCGTGATGATGATGAGGATGGTGGTGATGACGCTCGCATCGGGAATGATGTCCAGCTGGCAGTTGGGCAGCAGCTGGCCGGAACGTGCCAGCGACACCAGCGTCGTGGCGTTCAAGAGGCCCAGGGCGATGGTCAGGTAACGCGTGTACTGCGTCAGCTTGGACTGCCCGGATGCGCCCTCTTCATACAGCTGCTGGAACCGGGGAATGACTACCCGGAGCAGCTGCACAATGATGCTGGCCGTGATGTACGGCATGATGCCCAAGGCGAAGATGGACACCTGCAGCAATGCACCGCCGCTGAACAGATTGACGAGCTGGTAGATCCCGCCCGAGGTCTGACCGTTCTGCAAGCATTGCTGGACATTCTGGTAGTTCACACCAGGCGAGGGGATGAAGGCACCCAAGCGGAAGATTGTGATGATTCCCAGCGTGAACAACAACTTGCGTCGCAGATCAGGCGTGCGAAAGGCCCGGCCAAATGCGCTAAGCAAGCGTCCTCCTGATGTGTTTATAAAGTCGTGTGAGATAGGTCAATAAAACCCAACAACCGAGTCTAACGGGTTGATGCGTCCTGCGAACAATCGGCGAGGTTCCAAATGAGAAAAAACTCCCGGTACGCGGGGCCTGGGGCCCCGCGTACCGGGAGTTCTCACAACGGGCAGTCGCCCCGCCGTCCCCGATTAGAGGGCGGTGGTGCTTCCGCCTGCTGCTGCGATCTTTTCTGCGGCGCTGGCCGAGAATGCGTGGACCGTGACGTCAACCTTGACGGTGATGTCGCCGGTGCCCAGCACCTTGACGGGCTGGTTCTTGCGAACGGCACCCTTTTCGACCAGGTTCTCCACGGTGACTGCGCCACCTTCGGGGAACAGCTCGTTGAGCTTGTCCAGGTTTACAACCTGGTACTCAACCCGGAACGGGTTCTTGAAGCCGCGCAGCTTCGGCAGGCGCATGTGCAGCGGCAGCTGGCCGCCGGCAAAGCCAGCCTTGATCTGGTAACGGGCCTTCGTACCCTTGGTACCGCGACCAGCGGTCTTACCCTTGGAACCTTCACCACGACCAACACGGGTCTTGGCGGTCTTGGCACCCGGGGCGGGACGCAGGTGGTGAACCTTCAGTGCGTTCTGCTTCTCAGCAGCGGCGCCCTGTGCCTTTTCGGCGGTGTTCTTCTCTGCCATTTACTTCGCCTCCTCTACCTTTACCAGGTGCGGAACCGTGTTGAGCATTCCAACGGTCACGGCATCGGCGGTGCGGACAACGGTGTGTCCGATCCGCTTCAGGCCGAGGGACCGAAGGGTGTCGCGCTGGTTCTGCTTGCCGCCAATGGCGGACTTGATCTGAGTGATCTCCAACTGAGCGTCGGAGGGAATCAGGTTCTTAGCCATGACTCAGACACCTGCCTTCTGGTTCAGGAGAGCCTTCACCATTGCCGGCGGAGCGACCTCGTCGAGCGGGAGGCCGCGGCGTGCTGCCACTGCTGCCGGCTCTTCGAGGCGCTTCAGGGCATCAACGGTCGCGTGAACGATGTTGATGGCGTTGGAGGAACCGAGCGACTTGGAGAGGATGTCGTGGATGCCCACGCACTCCAGTACTGCACGGACCGGACCGCCGGCGATAACACCGGTACCGGCGGAAGCCGGACGCAGCATAACGACGCCCGCGGCGGCTTCACCCTGAACGCGGTGCGGGATGGTGCTGCCGATGCGGGGAACGCGGAAGAAGGACTTCTTGGCTTCTTCAACGCCCTTCGCGATGGCGGCAGGAACTTCCTTAGCCTTGCCGTAGCCAACGCCGACCATACCGTTGCCGTCGCCGACAACGACGAGGGCGGTGAAGCTGAAGCGACGACCACCCTTGACGACCTTGGAAACGCGGTTGATGGTTACAACGCGCTCTACGAACTGGCTCTTTTCGGCTTCGCGGCCGCCGTCGCGGCCACCACGGCCACCACGGTCGCCACGGCCCTGGCCACGGTCTCCACGCTCGCCACGACGAGCGCCACCACGGCGGTCGTCGGCAGCAGCGGGAGCAGCGGTCTCAGTGGCCGGAGCAGCAACGGCTTCAGTCGCCTTCTGATCTGCAGACACAGTGTCCTTTTCCTTGTTTGCTTCCGTCACAGTGACAGCCCACCTTCACGTGCGCCGTCAGCGACGGCGGCGATCCGGCCGTGGTACTTGTTACCACCGCGGTCGAAGACAACAGCTTCGACGCCGGCAGCCTTGGCACGCTCGGCGACCAGTTCGCCAACGCGCTTGGCCTTGGCGGTCTTGTCACCATCGAATGCACGAAGGTCGGCTTCCAGTGTGGAGGCGCTTGCCACGGTCAGGCCCTTGGTGTCATCGACAACCTGGACGAAGATGTGGCGTGCGGAGCGGTTGACGACCAGACGCGGGCGTACAGCCGTACCGGAGATGCGCTTGCGGATACGAAGCTGGCGGCGGCTGCGCTGGGCAGACTTGCTCTTGTTCGTACGCTTCTTGTTAATTGCGATCGCCATGGTTACTTACCAGCCTTTCCGACCTTGCGGCGGATGACTTCGCCTGCGTAACGGATGCCCTTGCCCTTGTAGGGGTCCGGCTTCCGCAGCTTGCGAATGTTGGCAGCAACCTCGCCGACCTGCTGCTTGGAGATACCTGAAACAGAGAGCTTGGTCGGGGTCTCAACTGCAAAGGTGATGCCGTTCGGTGCCGAGACGTTGACCGGGTGGCTGTAGCCCAGAGCGAACTCCAGGTCAGAACCCTTGGCCTGGACGCGGTAACCAGTACCGACAATCTCAAGCTTCTTCTCGTAGCCTGCGGTGACACCCTGGATCATGTTGGCGATCAGGGTGCGGGTCAGGCCGTGCAGCGAACGTGAGGCGCGCTCGTCGTTCGGGCGGGCGACAGTCAGGGTGCCTTCTTCCAGGGAAACCTCGATCGGGCTGGCCACAGTGTGGCTCAGCTCGCCTTTGGAACCCTTGACGCTGACGACAGAGCCGTCAACCTTGACCTCAACGCCGGCAGGAACGGTGATGGGGAGACGTCCAATACGTGACATTATTCTCTTCCTTTCCCGTTACCAGACGTAAGCGAGGACTTCGCCGCCCACGCCCTTCTTGCCGGCCTGCTTGTCAGTCAAGAGGCCGGAAGAGGTGGACAGGATTGCGACACCCAGGCCACCGAGCACGTGCGGCAGGTTGGTGGACTTTGCGTAAACGCGCAGTCCCGGCTTGGAAATACGACGAACGCCAGCGATTGAACGCTCGCGGTTCGGACCGAACTTGAGCTCGAGGGTCAGCTTCTTGCCAACCTCAGCGTCTTCTTCTTTCCAGGAGGCGATGTAACCTTCAGCCTTCAGGATGTCGGCAACGCGTGCCTTGAGCTTGCTGTACGGCATAGTCACGGTGTCGTGGTATGCCGAGTTTGCGTTGCGCAGACGCGTAAGCATGTCTGCGACGGGATCTGTCATGGTCATGTTGGGCTCTTGCCCTTCCTCATAACGGTTTCCGCCCTGCCATCCCCTAGGGGAATCGGCAAGGCCGGACCTTCTATGTAGCTAGATTAAGCTTCGGTCTTGAACGGGAAACCAAGCGCCTTGAGCAGCGCGCGGCCTTCGTCGTCGGTCTTGGCGGTGGTCACGACGGTGATGTCCATACCGCGAACGCGGTCGATGGAATCCTGGTCGATCTCGTGGAACATAACCTGCTCGGTCAGACCGAAGGTGTAGTTGCCGTTGCCATCGAACTGCTTGCCACTGAGGCCCCGGAAGTCACGGATACGCGGCAGTGCCAGCGTGACCAGACGGTCCAGGAATTCCCACATGCGGTCCCCACGCAGAGTTGCGTGTGCACCGATGGGCATGCCTTCGCGCAGCTTGAACTGTGCGATCGACTTGCGGGCCTTGGTTACCTGCGGCTTCTGACCGGTGATCAGGGTCAGATCGCGGACAGCGCCGTCGATCAGCTTGGAGTCCTTGGCGGCATCTCCAACACCCATGTTCACAACGACCTTGACCAGACGGGGAACCTGGTTGACGTTTTCGTACTTGAATTCCTCGATGAGCGTGCTCTTGATGGAATCCGCGTACTTGGTCTTCAGACGAGGAACGATCTTGCTTGCCGGAGTCTCGAGAGTCTCAGTCATTAGATGTCCTTCCCGGAGCTCTTGGCCACGCGTACGCGCACTTCACGCTTCACGCCATCGCGCTCAACGGTTTCGGTGCGGAAACCGACGCGGGTGGGCTTCTTGGTGGAGGGGTCAACCAGGGCCACGTTGGAGATGTGGATGGAAGCCTCGACGACCTCGATGCCACCGGTCTTGGAGCCGCGCTGCGACTGACCGACCTTGGTGTGCTTGGTTACGCGGTTAATGCCCTCGACCAACACGCGGTTGGTCTCCGGGAATACGCGCAGAACCTTGCCCTGCTTGCCTTTGTCGCCGCCGCGCTCAGCCTTGGCGCCAGTGATGACCTGAACGAGGTCACCCTTTTTGATCTTAGCCATGGACTAGAGCACCTCCGGAGCCAGAGAAACGATCTTCATGAACTTCTTGTCACGAAGTTCACGACCAACCGGTCCGAAGATACGGGTACCGCGGGGGTCACCGTCGTTCTTCAGGATCACAGCTGCGTTCTCGTCAAACTTAATGTAGGAACCATCCGCACGGCGGCGTTCCTTCTTGGTACGGACGATGACAGCCTTGACGACATCGCCCTTCTTTACGTTGCCGCCCGGAATTGCGTCCTTGACGGTAGCGACGATAACGTCGCCAATGCCTGCGTAGCGACGGCCAGATCCACCGAGAACGCGAATGGTAAGGATTTCCTTAGCACCCGTGTTGTCGGCGACCTTGAGTCGCGACTCCTGCTGAATCACTATTTACTCCTTGCGTCGCGCTGGTTCTCAGACCGAAAATCTTCCTACGGAATGAGCCTTGCGGAACGGTTGATCGGGGTGTCTCTTGACCTGCCTGGATTTTGCCAGACCAGGCCTAAACTCCCGTGCCAAAAACATTTGCTTCCCAGGCGATTCCGACGGATCGGAGCTCAAGGGGGCACTATGCCGTGGCACGATTGTTTACGAGGTTAATGACGGCGCACGAAGGGCGCCATACAAACTCAAAATCCTAGCACGTTCCGGCCCTCGGATACTAACCGGCGACGGACCGGGCCCGGCACCCGGGCAGGGGACTGGGCAGGGCACGAAAAGGCCCGCTCCCCTTGCGGGGAACGGGCCTTTCTGGCCAGTAATGACCTAGGCCGGACAGGTCCGGCTCAGGGGTTACTTGGCCTTTTCGAGGATCTCCACCAGGCGCCACCGCTTGGTAGCGGACAGCGGGCGGGTCTCGGCGAGGAGAACGAGGTCGCCGATGCCGGCGGTGTTCTCTTCGTCGTGGGCCTTGATCTTCGTGTTGCGGCGGATGACCTTGCCGTAGAGGGCGTGCTTCACGCGGTCTTCGACCTGGACAACGATGGTCTTTTCCATCTTGTCCGAGACGACGTAGCCGCGCTTCGTCTTACGGTAACCGCGCTCGTCAGCCTTGGCTGCGTCGGAAACAGTTTCCGTCACGTTCTCGTCCTTTTCACTCACTTGGCATCCTCCTCGGCCTCAACCGTTTCAGCCTTGTCGGCCTTCTTGGTTGCAGCCTTCTTGGACTTCTTCTCTTCCTTGGCTTCCACAACCGGTGCGGCTACCTCGACACGAATGCCGAGCTCGCGCTCACGGAGAACGGTGTAGATGCGTGCGATGTCCTTCTTTACCGCGCGCAGACGACCGTGATTCTCCAGCTGACCGGTGGCGGACTGGAAACGCAGGTTGAACAGCTCTTCCTTGGCCTTACGGAGTTCTTCAACGAGACGCTCGTTGTCGAAACCGTCCAGCTGTGCGGATGCAAGTTCCTTGGATCCTACTGCCATTTCTACTCACCACCTTCGCGACGCACAATGCGTGCCTTCAACGGCAGCTTGTGGATTGCCAGGCGCAGGGCCTCGCGAGCTACCTCTTCACTGACACCGGAGAGTTCGAAGAGAACCCGGCCCGGCTTGACGTTTGAGACCCACCATTCCGGAGAACCCTTACCGGAACCCATGCGGGTTTCGGCAGGCTTCTTCGTCAGCGGACGGTCCGGGTAAATGTTGATCCAGACCTTACCGCCACGCTTGATGTGGCGGGTCATCGCGATACGGGCAGATTCGATCTGACGGTTCGTGACGTATGCCGGGCTCAGAGCCTGGATGCCCCACTCACCGAAGGAGACCCTGGTGCCGCCCGTAGCAGCGCCGGAACGACCCGGGTGGTGCTGCTTACGGTGCTTGACTCGACGTGGGATAAGCATTTAAGCCTGTCCTCCTTCTACTGCAGCAGGTGCAGCCTCAACTGCCGGAGCTTCGGCAGCCGGAGCTGCCTCCGCTGCCGGACGGTCGGTACGACGGCGGCGGTCACCACGGTCAGCGCCACCCGGGCGGCCCGGGCGATCGCTGGCACCACGGCCGCGGGACGGAGCAGCAGCTGCCTGCTGAGCCAGTTCCTTGGAGGTGACGTCACCCTTGTAGATCCAGACCTTCACGCCAATACGGCCGAAGGTGGTCTTGGCTTCATAGAAGCCGTAGTCGATGTTCGCACGGAGGGTGTGCAGGGGCACACGGCCTTCGCGGTAGAACTCCGAGCGGGACATTTCAGCGCCACCCAGTCGACCGGAGCAGGCGATACGGATGCCCTTGGCACCTGCACGCTGTGCGGACTGCATTGCCTTCTTCATCGCACGGCGGAATGCCACGCGGGAAGTCAGCTGCTCTGCAACGCCCTGGGCAACAAGCTGTGCTTCCATCTCGGGGTTCTTGACCTCGAGGATGTTCAGCTGAACCTGCTTGCCGGTGAGCTTTTCGAGCTCGCCGCGGATGCGGTCTGCTTCTGCACCGCGGCGGCCGATGACGATGCCCGGACGTGCCGTGTGGATATCCACACGGACACGGTCGCGGGTGCGCTCGATTTCAACCTTGGCGATACCGGCGCGCTCCATGCCCGTGGACATGAGCTGGCGGATACGGATGTCTTCGCGAACGAAGTCCTTGTACCGCTGGCCGGCCTTGGTGCTGTCAGCAAACCAGTGCGATACGTGATCGGTGGTGATGCCGAGTCGGAACCCGTGCGGGTTAACTTTCTGTCCCACTTAGCGAGCCTCCTCTTTCTCCGGGGTAGCGACTACCACGGTGATGTGGCTCGTGCGCTTCTTGATCTGAAATGCACGACCCTGGGCACGCGGCTGGAACCGCTTCATGGTCGGGCCTTCATCAACAAACGCTTCGCTGATGATGAGGTCACCTTCGTCAAACGCCACGCCGTCGCGGTCCGCGAGGACCCGGGCGTTGGAGATTGCTGACTGAACTACCTTGAATACCGGCTCCGAAGCTGCCTGGGGGGCAAACTTCAGAATTGCCAGAGCCTCGTTCGCTTGCTTACCACGAACAAGGTTGACGACGCGCCGGGCCTTCATAGGCGTTACGCGGATGTGACGCGCAATTGCCTTGGCTTCCATTGCTTTCCTTCTCTCGTCTTTGACGTAAGTGCAGGCGCCTAGCGGCGCTTGCCCTTACGGTCGTCCTTGACATGGCCGCGGAATGTCCGCGTCGGAGCGAACTCGCCGAGCTTGTGCCCGACCATCGACTCGGTGACAAACACCGGGATGTGCTTGCGTCCGTCGTGTACGGCGATCGTGTGCCCGAGCATGTCGGGGATGATCATCGAACGGCGGGACCAGGTCTTGATTACGTTCTTGGTGCCCTTTTCGTTTTCCCTGTCCACCTTCACAAAGAGGTGCTGGTCAACGAAAGGACCTTTTTTCAGGCTGCGTGGCATGTGTCCAGGCTCCTATCGCTTGTTCTTGCCAGTACGACGACGACGCACAATAAGCTTGTCGCTCTCTTTGTTCGGGCGGCGGGTGCGGCCCTCACGCTTACCGTTCGGGTTGACGGGGTGACGTCCACCGGACGTCTTACCCTCGCCACCACCGTGCGGGTGGTCAACCGGGTTCATGGCGACACCACGGACGGTCGGGCGAACGCCCTTCCACCGCATACGGCCGGCCTTACCCCAGTTGATGTTCGACTGCTCGGCGTTGCCGACCTCGCCGATCGTGGCGCGGCAGCGCACGTCAACGTTGCGGATTTCGCCGGAAGGCAGACGCAGCTGGGCGAAGCGGCCTTCCTTTGCAACGAGCTGGATCGATGCGCCGGCGGAGCGGCCCATCTTGGCGCCGCCACCCGGACGCAGTTCTACTGCGTGGATAACGGTACCCACCGGGATGTTGCGCAAGGGCAGGTTGTTGCCAGGCTTGATATCAGCGTTGGCACCGGCCTCTACGAAGTCACCCTGGGACAGCTTGTTCGGGGCGATGATGTAACGCTTGGTGCCATCAACGTAGTGCAGGAGGGCGATGCGAGCCGTGCGGTTCGGATCGTACTCAATTTCGGCAACGCGGGCGTCAACGCCGTCTTTGTCGTGGCGACGGAAGTCGATCAGACGGTACTGGCGCTTGTGGCCACCACCCTTGTGACGGGTCGTGATCTTACCGGTGTTGTTACGGCCACCCTTTTTCGGGAGGGGACGTACCAACGACTTTTCCGGCGTCGACCGCGTGATTTCAGTGAAGTCCGCTACGCTCGAGCCACGACGGCCCGGTGTAGTCGGCTTGTATTTACGGATTCCCATAATTTATTTCCTCGTTAAAGTGGTCTCCGCTACGAGAGCGGACCGCCGAAGATGTCGATAGTGCCTTCTTTGAGGCTCACAATTGCACGCTTGGTGTTCTTGCGGGTACCCCATCCGAATTTGGTGCGCTTGCGCTTACCGGCACGGTTGATGGTGTTGATCGAGTCGACCTTGACGGAGAAAATCTTCTCCACAGCCAGCTTGATCTCGGTCTTGTTCGAGCGGGGGTCCACCAGGAAGGTGTACTTTCCCTCATCGATCAAGCCGTAGCTCTTTTCCGATACGACGGGTGCAAGCACAACGTCGCGCGGATCCTTGATGGTGGCTGCACTCACTTGGCATCCTCCTCGTTCTTTGCCTTGGCGGCAACGAATGCCTCATAGGCAGCCTTGGTGAAGACAACGTCGTCAGAGACGAGCACGTCGTAGGTGTTCAGCTGGTCTGCGTACAGAACGTGAACATCTGCGAGGTTGCGCACGGACAGTGCGGCAACATCGTTGGCGCGCTCGATGACAACGAGCAGGTTCTTGCGCTCGGACACGCCGCGCAGCGTTGCCAGTGCATCCTTGGCGGACGGCTTGGTGCCGGCTACCAGTTCAGCAACAACGTGGATGCGGCCGTTACGGGCACGGTCAGAGAGTGCGCCGCGCAGTGCAGCAGCAATCATCTTCTTGGGGGTCCGCTGGCTGTAGTCACGCGGGGTCGGGCCGTGGACAACGCCACCACCGGTCATGTGAGGAGCACGGATTGAACCCTGACGGGCGCGGCCGGTGCCCTTCTGCTTGAACGGCTTGCGGCCTGCACCGGAAACTTCAGCGCGGGTCTTGGTCTTGTGGGTACCCTGGCGAGCAGCAGCGAGCTGGGCAACGACGACCTGGTGCAGCAGCGGCACGTTGGTCTGTACGTCGAAGATCTCTGCAGGCAGGTCAACCTTGACAGTGCTAGTCATTGAACTAGGCTCCCTTCACGGCGGTGCGTACGAGGACGACCTGGCCGCGGGCACCGGGAACGGCGCCCTTGATGAGGAGCAGCGACTTCTCGACGTCAACTGCGTGAACCGTGAGGTTCAGCGTGGTGTGACGAACGGCGCCCATGCGGCCGGCCATTTTCATGCCCTTGAAGACGCGGCTCGGGGTGGATGCGCCACCGATTGAACCGGGCTTACGGTGGTTCTTGTGTGCACCGTGGGAAGCTCCAACGCCGTGGAAGCCGTGACGCTTCATAACACCGGCGAAGCCCTTACCCTTGGTGGTGCCAACGACGTCGATCTTCTGGCCGGCTTCGAAGACCTCAACAGAGAGCTCCTGGCCCAGCTCGTACTCGGCAGCATCTGCGGTACGGAGTTCGACGACGTGACGGCGAGGCGTGACGCCTGCCTTTTCAAAGTGACCAGCCAGCGGCTTGGTGACCTTGCGGGGATCGATCTGGCCGTAGCCGATCTGAACGGCGACGTAGCCATCAACTTCTGCATTACGCAGCTGGGTGATGACGTTTGAGTCAGCCTGGACAACAGTGACGGGGATGAGCTTGTTGTTCTCGTCCCAGACCTGGGTCATGCCGAGCTTCGTGCCCAGCAGGCCCTTTACGTTACGGGTTGCGGTCATAGTCTCTCAGCACCTCCCTACAGCTTGATTTCGATGTTCACGTCAGCCGGCAGGTCGAGACGCATAAGCGAGTCAACAGCCTTCGGCGTGGGGTCGATGATGTCGATCAGACGCTTGTGCGTGCGCATTTCAAAGTGCTCGCGGCTGTCCTTGTACTTGTGCGGAGAGCGGATAACGCAGTACACGTTCTTCTCCGTCGGCAGCGGCACGGGGCCGACTACCGTTGCGCCTGCGCGCGTGACCGTCTCAACGATCTTCCGTGCTGAAACGTCAATGACCTCGTGGTCGTATGACTTCAGCCGGATGCGGATTTTTTGTCCCGCCATGTCGCCTGACTCTCTTTCAGTCTGTGCTTCCCCTGGTTGGGGCTGCCCTGTTCACTTACTCGTTGTGTGGCTGCCGAAGCATTGAAGTCGTAACTACCACCCGCCGCACAAGCTGAATCCGGAAGAATCCGGGTTCCTCAACCTGCCGGCGTAACCGACCCCCGCGGTCGGGCGTGTCGCGCTCACCACGCGTACTCGTCCGCAGTTCCATGGGGAGTGGGTTATGTTTGGTCTCCTACTTGGACCCTGACACCCGGCATTATCCGGATCGGGACGCGAAGGAGCGCTTGAACAACTCATCTAGTATGCCGGATTTTATGGGCAGAAGCCAATCAGGCTATGCGGAGCCTTGCCCCCCGTCATTGCCTTCAGCAACAGTCGAATGGATGATAGGGACATGACTGTGCAGAACTCTGCGGCGTTGCAGAGCCTGGCCGGACGGCTGGATCCGGACTTCACCCTGGGTGTGGCGGCCGCCGCGTTCCAGATCGAGGGATCGCTGAAAGCTGACGGGCGCGGACCCTCCGGCTGGGATGCCTTTGCCGAGAAGCCGGGCAGCATCATGGACGGCCACTCCCCTGCCGTTGCCTGCGACCACTACAACCGCTCCGGCGAAGATGTGGCCCTTATGCGCGAGCTGGGCGTTGACTCCTACCGGTTCTCCATTTCCTGGCCCCGGATCCAGCCTGACGGCCGCGGCCCTTTCAACGGCCAGGGCCTCGACTTCTATGACCGGCTGATCGACCAGCTGCTCGACGCCGGCATCTCACCGATGGCCACGCTGTACCACTGGGACACGCCCCTGCCGCTCGAACACAGCGGCGGCTGGATGAACCGGTCCACGGCGGAGCGTTTTGCCGAGTACAGCGCAGCAGCAGGGGAAAGATTCGGCGACCGGGTTGCCCAGTGGGTCACCTTGAATGAACCGGTTTCGGTGACCCTCAACGGATATGCGCTGGGCGTGCATGCCCCGGGCCACGATCTCCTGTTCAACGCCCTGCCGTCTATTCACCATCAGCTGCTGGGGCACGGCCTCGCGGTCCAGGCCCTGCGGGCCGCAGGCGTCACCGGTGGGGTGGGCGTCACCAACCTCCACTCCCCTGTCCGGCCGGCAACAGGCAAGCCCGGCGACAGGATGGTGGCGAGGATTTTCGACACCTTGATGAACCGTGTCTACGCGGACCCCGTCCTGCTGGGCCGCTACCCGAAGCTGCCCCTTGTAGTCCGGCCGTGGTTCCGCTCCATGGGCAAGATCTCCGACGCCGACCTCCGGACCATCCACCAGCCGTTGGACTTCTACGGACTCAATTACTACTACCCCGTAAAAGTGGCCATGGGCCGCGGGACGGTCAGCGTGCCGGCGAACAATTCTGCGGCACTGGCCCGGCTGCCCTTCCACGAAGTGGGCTACCCGGAGTACGAGACCACCGGGTTCGGCTGGCCGGTGGCCCCGGAGCACCTCGGCATCCTGCTCCGCGAAATGAAGGACCGGTACGGCGATGCCTTGCCGCCCCTATACATCACCGAGAGCGGGGCGAGCTTCCCGGAGCCGGAGCACGTGTCCGGTCCGATTGCCGACACAAAGAGAATCGAATACCTGGCCAACCATTTGAGTCACGCGATTGCGGCCACGTCCCCGGGTGGTATAGCCGAGGACGTGAAGCTGCTGGGCTACTACGTGTGGACGTTGCTGGACAACTTCGAGTGGGCGGCTGGATATTCCCAGCGGTTCGGGCTGATCCACGTGGACTTTGACACGCTGGAGCGCACACCTAAGGAATCCTTCTACTGGTTCCAGGCGCTCAGCAGGGCACGGAAGGCCTGAGCGCGGGCCTACTGGTTCTTGTTGGCCCGGTTGATGCGCTTGGCGCGGTCGATCTCCTGGCGGAAGTGCTTCTTCGCCCAAAAAACGCCGGCGACTACCGCAGCGGCAACCAGGAGGAAAATAATCCATTCCATGATGCTGTCCTTTCGTTGTCAGCCACCTTACCAAGGCTTCAGTGCAAACGATCCCGCCCGTCGGGGGTCGGCTGGGCCGCGGATTGGGGCCCTTCGTCAGCCGGCGCCTCCGGCTTGGCGCGGGCCAGCTTCCACAGGGCAAAGGCTATGAGCCCGACGGCGATCAGCGCAAGCAGCGCGAAGGTATAGGACCGAAGGGCCCACGTCAGGCACAGCGCGACACCGGCCGCACCCCACCAGACGAACATCCGTTCTCCGATAAGCAGTCCGGTCAGCAGGAGTGCCGCGTGCAGGGCCAGCACCCACAGCTGCTGGCCGCCGGATCCGCCAAACAGAATACCCAGCCCGCTCAGGCCAAGCAGTGCGGCGCCCGCCCCCAGGATGACGCGGCCGGCTGCCCGGTATCCGGCAGCGAAACGCAGCGCGGCGAGGGCTGCGGCCAACAGGACGTACCACTGCACCGCCCAGAACGGCGCCTGCAGGTGGCCATCCGTGATGAGGACGGCACGCTGCACCGCCATGGTCACCAGGAACGCGCCAATCTCGAGAGTCAGCCTCCGCGCCCGTACCGGAACTTCCTTCACGGCCACGGACACGGATGCAGCCACGAATAGGGCCGCGGTCAGGGCAGTGGCATCGGGCACCATGCCCGCCACCGCTGTCGCGGCCAGCCCGAGCGCCGCTGCGGAAACCAGCGTCCTCCGCCGCACTCCGTCCTGATCACCGAGCGCGAAGCTGGCCCCGAAGAGAACCAATGCCGCCGGGCCGCATCCGGCCAGCCAGGGCAGATAGGCGCCCCACGGCGCCTCGGTACCGCGAAACACGGCGGCGGCAATCAACGTTGACCCCGCCAGGACAAGTGCTGAGGCCGGCGGATACAGCAACGGTGTGCGTTCCACGTGCGATGCCGTAAACCCGGTGGCGACTAGCACCAGGAGGGTAGCGCCGGGAATCCAGTCCGCAGCCTGACCGACGACAAGTACGGCGGTGAGGGCGGGAGCAGCTGCCCCGGCGAGCCAGAACCAGCGGTCCACGCCAGCTTCGCGTGAACCGTCGCGGTGCCGTTGCCGTGCAATGCCCGCGATGTTGAAAGCCAGTGACGCGGCCAGGAGGGCCAGGGGGACGCCATCCCAACTGAGAAGCGGCGCGGCGAGGACGGTTCCGGCCCCGAACTGCAGTGCCGGTCCCGATGCGACGACGGCGAACACTCCCCCGTACACGCAAAGGTAGAGCGCCCCACGTGCCGCGAACAGCCGATGGGCGGCCAGGGCACCAAGCACCAGCAGCAACAACTCAACGAGGACAACTGCCCGTCCGCCTTCGGCAGCGTAGATGGCGGAGGCGCCGGCGCCCTGGATCACGTACAGCGCGGGCAGGACTGCCTGCGCCCCGAGGGTTACCCATACCGCGGCGTCCTGGAACGGCACTTGCTCCAGCCGGTGCCGCATTAACCAGCGGACAACGTGCTGCAATGCCAGCACGCCGGCGAAGGTGAGTGACACTACGGTGCCGGACGCCGTGATGTCGAAGCTGAAGACCATCGCCAGCGCCGCTGTCAGCAGGCGGGCCGCGGCAAAGTAGGCACCCTTCGCCTGTCGCGGTTCCACCGCCACAACCATGGCGGCACTGAAGGCCGCGAAGATGCCCAGCAGAAGTTCGACGTCGGACAGGCGGTCACCGCTGCAGACAAGCAGGACCGCCAGCATGGACGGCGCAAAGGCTGCTGCCGCCGCCAGGTCACGGAACACGTATCCCGAGGCAGCTGCACTAAGGGCCATCACGGTGATGGTGAGGGTTCGTTGCCAGTCCCAAGTTCCCTCGACCGCCGCTGTGTGGGGCAGAATTACGGCCGCCGCCAGGGTGGTGGTCTGCAGCATCAAAACAAGGGCGACGTCGGCCACCACCGCGTCCGGAGCCCGGTCGCGCATAGCGGCGGTCAGCGGGAACACGAGCTGACTCCCCAAAGCAATAATCAGGACTGTGGCGAGTGAAATTTCCTGACCCCCGACTACCACCGGCCCTGTGGCCTCCTGGAACTGCCCATAAGCAAGAACCAGCAGGAGCGTTGCCGCAGCCCGGCCCATCCACCAGTAGGCCCACCGCCGGATGACCGCCGTTGAGCGCAGGGCCGAGGCGCCAAGATACAGGACGACGAGCAGCAGGACGCCGTTGCCGAGTCCGAGCGAAACACCCGTGTAGGAGCCCAGGACGACAGCCGCCGAGACTGCCAGGGGCAACGCCTCCGCTGCCGTCGGTTGCCAGGATACGCCCAAGCCAATGCGCGGGAACAGGACCGTGCCCGTCGCCAGCGACGCCACGAGCTGAACCACGAGGGCTGTGGCCAACAGCAGGTTCCCGGCGGTGGTGTCCGTTACGGACAGGGCGGCGGTGGCAACTATCCCGGCAGCGGTAAACCCGACCAGTGTGGGCATGGGGGCAAGCAGCGCGGCGCCGGCACGCTCCGCCGCGGCCGATGCTAGCTGCTGCATCACGAGGGCCAGCGACAGGGCGAAGATAGCAGCAGCAAGCACGACAGGGTTCCCCTCCATCACAGCGGAGGTCAGGACCGGAACGGCCAAGGTGCCCGCTATCCGCGCAGAAAGGATGAACTGCCGGCGCATCGGCGAACGGGTACCCGCCGACCGCACGGCCCAAAAGAGCGTGCTGGCCGCCAGGATGTTGAAGTTCAGCCACGGCCCCAGCTGCGCGCCTGCGATGATGCCCGTGGCCAGCGCTGCCGGCGGCGCCCACTCAGCGGCTCCCTCGGCTTTGACCGCGATGACCATGCCGGTGGCTACGCTGGCGAGCACCGCCCACAACAAGAGGCCGTCCTGGCTGCCGGGGACCGGCAGCAGCATGAACACGACCATCAGCAGTTGCGCTCCAAAGGTGCAGAACGAGTCAGCCCGCCAGTGCCGTTCTCCTCCCCGGGCCGGACACCACCGCTGCAGTGTGGCCGCGCACGCGGCCGTCACCACCGACTGCAGGGCCAGAAGGGATCCGGCCGTTACGAGGCCCCACGTGACAGTACCGGTCAGATGCCAGGCCCAGGCCGAAGCCGCAAACGTCATCGCCAATCGCGCACCATAGATCTTTGGCAGACGGTGCCCAGCGGACGGCACGGCGGCCGCCAGTGCGAAGTATGCTCCGCAGAGTGCCATGATCAGGGCGAATTCGCCTCGATTTAAGTGCAGCGGCAGAACCGTTGCCGCTACGGCCACTGCCGGGACAACGAACGGGTCGAGAAGCATGATGGGACGCAGGAACAGGGGCGGGACCCAGCGCGGCTTCAACAGCGCTACGAAGGTCATCGCCGCAGCGAAGCCGATCATGGCCCCGAAGTACCAAATGAGCGAAGCACCCAGTAAGGAAACCCCGGACCACGCCGTCGAAACCACAAAGCTGAGGGACAGATACACCAGTACGCGGCTTTCGAGCCGAAGAGCAGCAGCGACGTAGGCCAGCGTTCCAACAACGGAGGTCAGGAGCCACGCGAGGGGACCGTCCTGGACGGCAAAGTTATACATCGCCAGGCCCGCGACGGGCACCAGCGCAAGCCCGGTTCCGGCAAAGGCTACGGCGGCAGGACGCAGCCTCGGAGCTTTTGCGTGCAGTGCAAATCCTGCGCCGTAGAAGAGCACCGTGATGAGGCAAACGCCGGCGAAACGCAGCACAGCCGGCAGGCTTGTACCCACAAAGAGCGCCCCCGCTGCCACCAGCAACAGACTGGCAACGTAGAGCGTGACGTTGATGTTCTGCCGTTCGCGCTTCTCCTTGCGGGCCTGCCGTTCGGCCGGTGACTCTTCGAACGGAGCCCCGTCCAAGGATGGCGCATCCACGAATGTCCCGCCCAACGATGGCCCATCATTCGGGGCGCCCAACGTCGGCAGGTGCGTGATTGGCTGCTGCGCGGGTGGGGCCGGCACCAGGCCCGGCACCGGCACCGCCGCCTCGGCCGGCGGGCCCGGTGCCTCGGCAGGCGGGAAGGAGGGCCAGCCGACCGCATGGCCTGCCGCTGCCGTAGTGGGCGCCTCGGCAGCAACCTGCTGCGGTAACCGGGCAGCCACGTTGGCGTCATTCCACCCCTGCACGTGGCCGGCCATGAAGCCGTTCCGGTAGGCGTCGCCCCCGGCGGCTTTAAGCTGGCGGACGGAATGCCGGGAGACGATCAGGAGTACTGCGGCAATGATGAGCAGAAGCGTCATAAGGGCGGACCACATCTCGGTTCCTTTCAGTGTCATCGCCAGAGATGCAAGCTCAATAGCAATTTATCCAGCGACTGGATAAATCTTAGCAAAAAACAGCCCCGCTGCGTATACACGCAGCAGGGCTGTTGATAAGTATCAGACGACCGTCAGACGGCCTGCTGATCCATGATCAGCAAGTATTACTTGACGATCTTGGTGACGCGTCCTGAACCAACGGTGCGGCCGCCTTCGCGGATTGCGAAGCCGAGGCCCTCTTCCATGGCGATGGGCTGGATGAGCGCAACGGTCATCTCAGTGTTGTCGCCAGGCATAACCATTTCCGTGCCTTCCGGCAGGGTGATAACGCCGGTTACGTCCGTGGTGCGGAAGTAGAACTGCGGGCGGTAGTTGGAGTAGAACGGGTTGTGACGTCCGCCTTCGTCCTTGGAGAGGATGTAGACGTTAGCCTCGAAGTCGGTGTGCGGGGTGATGGAACCCGGCTTGACGACAACCTGGCCACGCTCTACGTCATCACGCTTCAGACCGCGGAGCAGGAGGCCACAGTTCTCGCCGGCCCATGCTTCGTCGAGCTGCTTGTGGAACATCTCGATACCGGTAACCGTGGTCTTCTGGACCGGGCGGATGCCGACGATCTCGACCTCAGAGTTGATCGCGAGGGTTCCACGCTCGGCGCGGCCCGTAACAACGGTGCCACGGCCGGTGATCGTGAAGACGTCTTCGATCGGCATGAGGAACGGCTTGTCACGGTCACGTACGGGGTCCGGAACGGACTCGTCGACAGCTTCCATGAGGTCCTCGACGGACTTGACCCAAACCGGGTCGCCTTCGAGAGCCTTCAGACCGGAAACGCGAACAACCGGAGCCTCATCGCCATCGAAGCCCTGAGCCGAAAGCAGCTCGCGAACTTCCATTTCGACGAGGTCGAGGAGCTCTTCGTCATCGACCATGTCCGACTTGTTCAGTGCAACCAGCAGGTAGGGAACGCCAACCTGGCGGGCCAGCAGGACGTGTTCGCGGGTCTGAGCCATCGGGCCGTCAGTGGCGGCAACCACGAGGATTGCACCGTCCATCTGGGCAGCGCCGGTGATCATGTTCTTGATGTAGTCAGCGTGACCCGGAGCGTCTACGTGTGCGTAGTGGCGCTTCTCGGTCTGGTACTCAACGTGGGAGATGTTGATGGTAATGCCGCGCTGACGCTCTTCGGGAGCAGAGTCAATGGACGCGAAGTCGCGCTGCTCGTTGAGAGTCGGGTACTTGTCGTACAGCACCTTGGAAATCGCGGCCGTCAACGTCGTCTTACCGTGGTCAACGTGACCAATGGTGCCGATGTTAACGTGCGGCTTAGTCCGCTCGAACTTTGCCTTTGCCACAGGTTCCTCCTAGAACGTTTTCAAATGACTTACCCTTCGGTCGCGCTTGTCGCGCCGAAACTTCAGTAAGTCTACTTGGGGGGCTTGGATTGGTGAAATTGCAGATTCAGGAACTAATACTAGTCCCTCGAGCCTGTTCGTGCTGATGGCCGGAAACCGGGCTGGCCTGAAACCCGCCATCTGCACCGGGTTAGTTTCCGGAACCGGAAACGCACCCGAGTTTGTCGCTTTGAAAGTCCGGTGGACTATTCGCCGCGGTTCTTCTGGATGATCTCGTCGGCAAATGCCTTCGGGACCTCGGCGTAGCTGTGGAACGTCATGGAGTACACAGCGCGGCCCTGGGTCTTTGAACGCAGGTCGCCGATGTAGCCGAACATGCCGGAAAGCGGGACGTGTGCGCGGATAACCTTGACGCCCTGAGCATCCTCCATCGACTGCATCTGGCCACGACGGGAGTTGAGGTCACCGATAACTTCACCCATGTATTCCTCAGGGGTGCGGACCTCGACATCCATCAGCGGTTCGAGCAGGATGGGGTTTGCCTTGCGTGCGGCTTCCTTGAAAGCCATACGGCCGGCGATCTTGAACGCCATTTCCGAGGAGTCAACATCGTGGTACGCGCCGTCAATCAGCGTGGCCTTGATGCCGACAACCGGGTAGCCGGCCAGGACGCCGTCGTTCAGTGCATCCTGGATACCTGCATCAACAGACGGAATGTATTCGCGCGGGATACGGCCACCAGTGACCTTGTTCTCGAACTCGTACAGCTCGCCATCGGAAGTGTCCAACGGCGCAATCGCGATCTGGATCTTTGCGAACTGACCCGAACCACCGGTCTGCTTCTTGTGCGTGTAGTCGTGACGCTCTACAGCACGCTTGATGGTTTCGCGGTAAGCAACCTGCGGCTTGCCAACGTTTGCCTCGACCTTGAACTCGCGGCGCATGCGGTCCACCAGGATGTCCAGGTGGAGCTCGCCCATGCCGGCGATGATGGTCTGGCCGGTGTCTTCGTTGAGGGAGACCTGGAAGGTCGGGTCCTCAGCGGAGAGCTTCTGGATGGCCGTGGAGAGCTTCTCCTGGTCACCCTTGGTGTTCGGTTCGATGGCAACCGAGATCACGGGCTCCGGGAAGCTCATGGACTCGAGGACGATCTGGTTGCTGGAGTCGCACAGGGTGTCGCCCGTGGTGGTGTCCTTCAGCCCGATCGCTGCGTAGATGTGGCCGGCGGTAGCGCCCTCAACGGGCATTTCCTTGTTGGCGTGCATCTGGAACAGCTTACCGATGCGCTCCTTCTTGCCCTTGGTGGAGTTGACCACCTGGGAACCTGCCTCGACGTGACCGGAGTACACGCGGATGAAGGTGAGCTGGCCGAAGAACGGGTGGGCAGCAATCTTGAAGGCCAGAGCCGAGAACGGCTCCTCGGAAGACGGCGCGCGCGTCAGTTCCTTCTCTTCGTCGCGAGGATCGTGACCGATCATCGGGGGGACGTCGAGCGGGTTCGGCAGGTAGTCGACGACGGCATCGAGCATCGGCTGTACGCCACGGTTCTTGAAGGCAGAACCACAGAACACCGGGTACAGCTCGGAGTTGATCGTCATCTTGCGGATGCCGGCCTTGAGCTCATCGACGGTGATTTCTTCACCTTCGAGGTACTTCTCCATGAGCTCTTCGGAAGCCTCGGCAACGGTCTCGACGAGCGTTGCGCGGTACTCTTCGGCCTTGGCCTGGAGATCGGCGGGGATCTCCTGGACCTCGTACTTGGCACCCATGGTGACGTCACCCTTGGAGTCACCGGGCCACACCAGGGCGCGCATCTCAAGGAGATCCACGACGCCGATGAAGTCGTTCTCGGCACCGATCGGCAGCTGCATGACCAGCGGCTTGGCGCCGAGGCGGCCAACGATGGTGTCAACGGTGAAGTAGAAGTCAGCGCCGAGCTTGTCCATCTTGTTGACGAAGCAGATACGCGGAACGTTGTACTTGTCAGCCTGGCGCCAGACAGTCTCGGACTGCGGCTCCACGCCTTCCTTGCCATCGAACACGGCGACGGCGCCGTCGAGGACGCGCAGGGAGCGCTCAACCTCAACGGTGAAGTCAACGTGGCCGGGGGTGTCGATGATGTTGATCTGGTTGTTGTCCCAGAAGCAGGTCACGGCGGCAGACGTGATGGTGATGCCGCGTTCCTTTTCCTGTTCCATCCAGTCGGTCGTCGAAGCGCCGTCGTGCGTTTCGCCGATCTTGTGGTTCACACCTGTGTAAAACAGGATGCGCTCGGTGGTGGTGGTCTTGCCGGCATCAATGTGGGCCATGATGCCGATATTGCGGACCTTACTAAGGTCGGTAAGCACGTCCTGTGCCACGGTGTCTCCCTTTCGGATGGACTACACGTTCGCCGCCGGCTCGTCAGAGCCGGCGGCGTCCGGGAAGTATTACCAGCGGTAGTGTGCGAAGGCCTTGTTGGACTCGGCCATCTTGTGGGTGTCTTCGCGACGCTTGACAGCGGCACCGAGGCCGTTGGATGCATCCAGGATTTCGTTCTGGAGACGCTCGGTCATCGTCTTCTCGCGGCGGGCCTTGGAGTAGCCGACCAGCCAGCGGAGGGCGAGGGCCGTGGAGCGGCCCGGCTTGACCTCAACCGGAACCTGGTAGGTGGCGCCACCGACGCGGCGGGAGCGGACCTCGAGGGAAGGCTTGACGTTCTCCATGGCCTTCTTGAGGGCTGCAACGGGGTCGCCGCCGGACTTGGCGCGGGCGCCTTCGAGTGCACCGTAAACAATGCGCTCAGCGGTGGACTTCTTGCCGTCTACGAGCACCTTGTTGATGAGCTGGGTGACCAGCGGGGAGCCGTATACGGGATCTAGAACTAGCGGCCGCTTGGGGGCCGGACCCTTGCGAGGCATATTACTTCTTCTCCATCTTTGCGCCGTAGCGGCTGCGGGCCTGCTTACGGTTCTTCACACCCTGGGTATCGAGGGCGCCACGGACGATCTTGTAGCGGACACCCGGAAGGTCCTTCACACGACCGCCACGGACGAGCACAATGGAGTGCTCCTGGAGGTTGTGGCCTACACCGGGGATGTAGGCAGTGACTTCAACGCCACCGTTAAGGCGCACGCGTGCAACCTTACGCAGAGCCGAGTTCGGCTTCTTCGGGGTGGTGGTGTAGACGCGGGTGCAAACACCGCGGCGCATCGGGCTGCCGTTAAGAGCGGGAGCCTTGGTCTTTTTGACCTTAGGCGTGCGGCCCTTTCGGACCAGCTGGTTAATCGTAGGCACTCTCGTGTTCTCCGTTTTATCCGGAGCGGCCGCTGACAGCCGCTCTCCTTTTGCTTTGCCCCGCCGCCCGAGCTTTGAAGAATCTCCAGAGCAGCTGAGGCGAAGCCTTAATAGTCGGATCGCACACCGGGGAACCTGGCTCACGTCAGCAACGGCCCCTAGGCATGCAAAAATGTGGCATACGTTGCACAAGAACCCTGCAAACCGGAAACGTCGCTCTGGTTCAGCCTTTCAGCTCAACCGGCGCACTCATCCACTGCCACAATAACAATTGGTATCCAGTCTAACATGGACGGCCGCCATGCCTTAATCGGCGGCCCTGGCCCAACGGAAAGGCCCCGCCCCGCTTCCGCTGTTTCCAGCGGAGCGGGTCGGGGCCTGACGACGAACTAGCGGTTAGCGGAAGTCGCTGCCGAGATCGTAATCATCCAACGGGATGGCGTGGAACTCAGGAGCTCCGTCGCCGCCCAGGGTGTCGTAGGAGAAGTCGCTGAATGCGCTGGGACCTGTGAACAGGTTGGCCTTTGCTTCTTCAGTCGGCTCCACCGTGACCTCCGTGTAGCGCGGGAGACCCGTGCCGGCGGGGATGAGCTTACCGATGATGACGTTTTCCTTGAGGCCGAGCAGCGGGTCGCTCTTGCCTTCCATGGCCGCCTGCGTCAGGACGCGGGTGGTTTCCTGGAAGGAAGCTGCGGACAGCCAGGACTCGGTGGCCAGGGATGCCTTGGTGATACCCATGAGCTCAGGACGTCCGGAAGCCGGAGTCTTGCCCTCGGATACAACACGGCGGTTGGCGTCTTCGAAGCGGCTGCGCTCGGCCAGCTCACCGGGGAGCAGGTCGGATTCACCGGACTCGATGACCGTGACGCGGCGAAGCATCTGGCGAACGATAACCTCGACGTGCTTGTCGTGGATACCGATGCCCTGGCTGCGGTACACGCCCTGGACTTCGTCCACCAGGAACTTCTGTGCAGCACGGGGGCCCATGATGCGCAGAACCTGCTTGGGGTCGACCGGACCGTTGATGAGCTTCTGGCCCACCGTGACGTGCTGGCCGTCTTCAATCAGGAGGCGTGAACGACGCAGGACCGGGTAAGCGATCTCTTCGCTGCCGTCATCCGGAGTGATGACCAGGCGCATCTGACGCTCGGACTCTTCGATGGCGATGCGGCCGGCTGCTTCTGCAATCGGTGCGACACCCTTCGGAGTACGTGCTTCGAAGAGCTCCTGGATACGGGGCAGACCCTGGGTGATGTCGTCGCCGCCGCTGGCGGAAACAGCACCACCGGTGTGGAACGTACGCATGGTCAGCTGGGTACCCGGCTCACCGATGGACTGTGCGGCGATGATGCCCACGGCCTCGCCGATGTCCACGGTCTTGCCGGTGGCCAGCGAACGGCCATAGCACAGGGCGCAGGTGCCGACGCTGGACTCACAGGTGAGTACGGAGCGGACCTTGACCTCGGTGATACCGGCTGCGAACAGTTCGGCAATGACGACGTCGCCGCAGTCGGTGCCGCCGGCAGCCAGGACCTTGCCCTTGGAGTCAACGACATCCACGGCCAGGGTACGGGCGTACGCGCTGTTCTCAACGTTCTCGTCCAGCACCAGCTCGCCGTTGGCGTCAGCCACGGCAATCGGAGTGACGAGGCCACGCTCGGTGCCGCAGTCCTCCTCACGGACGATAACGTCCTGCGAGACGTCCACCAGACGACGGGTCAGGTAACCCGAGTTGGCGGTACGCAGGGCGGTGTCAGCCAGACCCTTACGGGCACCGTGCGTCGCGATGAAGTACTCCAGCACTGACAGGCCCTCACGGTAGGAGGACTTGATCGGACGCGGGATGATTTCACCCTTAGGGTTGGCCACCAGGCCACGGATACCCGCGATCTGACGGACCTGCATCCAGTTACCACGTGCACCGGAGGACACCATGCGGTTGATGGTGTTCATCGGCGACAGGTTGTCGCGCATGACCTGGGCGATCTCGTTGGTTGCCTTGTTCCAGATCTCGATCAGTTCCTGGCGACGCTCGTCGTCGTCGATCAGGCCCTTGTCGTACTGGCCCTGGATCTTGGCAGCGCGCTCTTCGTATCCGGCAAGGATGACCGGCTTCTCGGCCGGAACCTCGATGTCGGAGATAGCAACGGTGACGCCTGAACGGGTGGCCCAGTAGAAACCGGCATCCTTCAGGTTGTCCAGCGTTGCCGCGGTAACAACCTTCGGGTAGCGCTCGGCGAGGTCGTTGACGATGCGGGACAGTTCGCCCTTGTCAGCAACAGCCTCAACCCACGGGTAGTCCTCGGGCAGGGTCTCGTTGAAGATGACCTGGCCCAGGGAGGTCTGGACGAGAGCGGTCTGACCCGGCTCCCAGCCTTCCGGAGCTTCCCAGCCGGCGTACGGGACGAAACCCTCAAGACGGATCTTGACCTGGGAGTTCAGGTGCAGCTCGTGCAGGTCGAACGCCATGATGGCTTCCGAAACCGAGGAGAAGATACGGCCTTCGCCAGCTGAACCGACACGCTTGGTGGTCAGGTGGTAGAGACCGATGATCATATCCTGCGAAGGAAGCGTCACCGGGCGGCCGTCAGACGGCTTCAGGATGTTGTTCGAGGACAGCATCAGGATGCGTGCTTCAGCCTGGGCTTCGGGGCTCAGCGGCAGGTGCACTGCCATCTGGTCACCGTCGAAGTCAGCGTTGAAGGCGCCACAAACCAGCGGGTGCAGCTGGATTGCCTTACCTTCAACAAGCTGCGGCTCGAACGCCTGGATGCCGAGGCGGTGCAGGGTAGGTGCACGGTTCAGCAGCACAGGGTGTTCGGTGATGATCTCTTCGAGAACGTCCCAGACCTGCGGACGGTAACGCTCAACCATGCGCTTGGCCGACTTGATGTTCTGGGCGTGGTTGAGGTCAACCAGGCGCTTCATCACGAACGGCTTGAAGAGCTCCAGTGCCATCTGCTTCGGCAGGCCACACTGGTGCAGCTTCAGCTGCGGACCGACGACGATAACCGAACGGCCGGAGTAGTCGACGCGCTTACCCAGGAGGTTCTGGCGGAAGCGGCCCTGCTTGCCCTTGAGCATGTCGCTCAGGGACTTCAGCGGACGGTTGCCCGGTCCGGTGACCGGACGGCCACGGCGGCCGTTGTCGAAGAGGCTGTCAACAGCTTCCTGAAGCATGCGCTTCTCGTTGTTGACGATGATCTCCGGAGCACCCAGGTCAAGCAGGCGCTTGAGACGGTTGTTGCGGTTGATCACGCGGCGGTAAAGGTCGTTGAGGTCGGAGGTCGCGAAGCGGCCGCCGTCCAGCTGGACCATGGGGCGCAGTTCCGGCGGGATCACCGGGACGGCGTCCAGCACCATGCCGAGCGGGCTGTTGTTGGTGGTCAGGAATGCGTTGACAACCTTCAGTCGCTTCAGGGCACGGGTCTTGCGCTGGCCCTTGCCGTTGGCAATGATGTCGCGCAGTGAGTCCGACTCGGCCTGCATGTCGAAGTTCTCAAGACGCTTCTTGATGGCCTCGGCACCCATGGAGCCTTCGAAGTACATGCCGTAGCGATCGCGCAGTTCGCGGTACAGGCCTTCGTCACCTTCGAGGTCGGCCACCTTCAGGTTCTTGAAGCGGTCCCAGACCTGCTCGAGGCGCTCGATGTCGGCGTCGGCGCGCTTACGCACGTTGGCCATCTGACGGTCCGCGGAATCGCGGGCCTTCTTCTTGTCGGCAGCCTTGGCGCCTTCACCTTCGAGACGGGCAAGCTCGTTCTCGAGGTCGCGGGCGATCGTGGCGATGTCGGAGTCGCGGTTGTCGACCAGCTGCTTCTTCTCGATGTCGTGCTCAACCTGCAGGTTGGGCAGTTCTTCGTGACGGCTGTCGGCATCGACGCTCGTGATCATGTAAGCAGCGAAGTAGATGACCTTTTCGAGGTCCTTCGGTGCCAGGTCAAGGAGGTAGCCCAGGCGGGACGGAACACCCTTGAAGTACCAGATGTGCGTGACCGGGGCGGCCAGCTCGATGTGGCCCATGCGCTCACGGCGGACCTTTGCACGGGTGACCTCAACGCCACACCGCTCGCAAATGATGCCCTTGAAGCGCACGCGCTTGTACTTGCCGCAGTAGCATTCCCAGTCGCGGGACGGGCCAAAGATCTTCTCGCAGAAGAGGCCGTCCTTCTCGGGCTTGAGCGTGCGGTAGTTGATGGTTTCCGGCTTCTTAACCTCGCCGTAAGACCAGCCACGGATGTCTTCCGCGGTGGCGAGGCCGATCTGCATGAGGCCGAAGGAGGATTCGCTGGACATATGGTCCCTGTTCTCTCTTGTTCTCTAAATTCTGAAGTCTTGGGTTACGGGAAGAGGGAGGTGACTTACCGGAAAAAGACAGCGCGGGTGGTGCGCTGCTTTTCCCGGTAAGTCCCCTGCTAAACCTCTTCTACGGAACTGGGCTCTGCACGAGACAGATCGATGCCCAGTTCTTCCGCAGCCGTGAAGACTGCGTCATCAGAGTCACGCATTTCAATTGTGGTTCCGTCCGTGGAAAGCACTTCCACGTTCAGGCACAGCGACTGCATTTCCTTGATCAAGACCTTGAAGGACTCAGGAACGCCCGGCTCGGGGATGTTCTCGCCCTTGACGATTGCTTCGTAGACCTTCACACGACCGTGGATATCATCCGACTTGATCGTGAGGAGTTCCTGGAGCGTGTAGGCGGCGCCGTAAGCTTCGAGCGCCCACACTTCCATTTCACCGAAGCGCTGGCCACCGAACTGTGCCTTACCACCCAGCGGCTGCTGCGTGATCATGGAGTACGGGCCGGTGGAGCGTGCGTGGATCTTGTCGTCCACCAGGTGGTGGAGCTTCAGGATGTACATGTAGCCGACCGAGATCGGATCCGGGAACGGCTCGCCGGAGCGGCCGTCAAACAGGCGGGTCTTGCCGGATGAGTTGATCAGGCGGACACCGTCGCGGGTCACGTTCGTGGAATCGAGCAGGCCCGTGATTTCCTCTTCACGCGCACCGTCGAAGACCGGCGTTGCAACAGTGGTCGAGCCACTCTCGCGCGGCAGGTTCGGCAGCTGCTTGACCCATTCGGGCTCGCCTTCGATCTTCCAACCGGTCTTGGCAACCCAGCCGAGGTGCGTTTCGAGCACCTGGCCGACGTTCATACGGCCCGGAACACCCAGCGGGTTCAGGACGATATCAACGGGGGTACCGTCGGCAAGGAAGGGCATGTCTTCGATCGGGAGGATCTTGGAGATAACACCCTTGTTGCCGTGACGGCCGGCGAGCTTGTCGCCGTCGGTGATCTTGCGCTTGGCGGCCACGTAGACGCGGACCAACTGGTTGACGCCCGGGGGCAGTTCGTCGTCGTTGTCGCGGTCGAAGACGCGGACGCCGATAACGGTGCCGGACTCGCCGTGCGGAACCTTCAGGGAGGTGTCGCGGACTTCGCGGGACTTCTCACCGAAGATTGCACGCAGCAGGCGCTCTTCCGGGGTCAGTTCGGTTTCACCCTTCGGGGTGACCTTTCCGACCAGGATGTCGCCGGCTTCAACCTCGGCACCGATGTGGATGATGCCGCGCTCGTCCAGGCCAGCCAGGACTTCCTCGGACACGTTGGGGATGTCACGGGTGATTTCCTCGGCACCAAGCTTGGTGTCGCGGGCATCGATCTCGTGCTCCTCGATGTGGATGGAGGAAAGAACGTCCTCGGCAACAATGCGCTGCGAGAGGATGATGGCGTCCTCGAAGTTGTGGCCTTCCCATGACATGAATGCCACGAGCAGGTTCTTACCGAGGGCGAGTTCACCCTGGTCCGTTGCCGGGCCGTCAGCGATGATGCCGCCGACCTCCAGGCGCTGGCCTTCGCTCACCAGGACACGGTTGTTGTAGCAGTTGCCCTGGTTGGAGCGTGCGAACTTGTTGATGCGGTAGTTGGTTTCCGTACCGTCATCGTTGAGCATGATGACCAGCTCAGCGGAGACCTCGGTAACCACACCGGCCTTCTTCGCGATGGTGACATCACCGGCGTCGACGGCCGCGGCGCGCTCCATGCCGGTGCCCACGAACGGGGCCTCGGAACGGACCAGCGGCACGGCCTGGCGCTGCATGTTGGCACCCATGAGGGCGCGGTTAGCATCGTCGTGCTCGAGGAACGGGATCAGGGCGGTAGCCACGGACACCATCTGGCGCGGGGAAACGTCCATGAACTCGACCTCGCCGGCGGGAACCAGCACAGGCTCGCCTCCACCACCACGGGCGCGGACCAGGACGGTCTCTTCGGCGAACTTCTTGTTCTCGTCCAGCGGAGCGTTGGCCTGAGCGATCAGGACCTCTGCTTCGTCGTCGGCCGTGAGGTACTCGACCTCATCGGAAACGACGCCCTCGGACACGAGACGGTAAGGAGTCTCGATGAAGCCGAAGGGGTTGATGCGGCCGTAGGAAGCCAACGAACCGATCAGACCAATGTTCGGGCCTTCAGGAGTTTCGATGGGGCACATACGTCCGTAGTGGGACGGGTGAACGTCTCGAACTTCCATGCCTGCACGGTCACGGGACAGACCACCCGGGCCAAGCGCGGACAGACGGCGCTTGTGGGTCAGACCCGACAGCGGGTTGTTCTGGTCCATGAACTGCGACAGCTGGGAGGTTCCGAAGAACTCCTTGATGGCTGCCACAACGGGGCGGATGTTGATCAGCGTCTGCGGCGTGATGGCCTCGACGTCCTGCGTGGTCATACGCTCGCGGACAACGCGCTCCATACGGGACAGGCCTGTGCGGACCTGGTTCTCGATGAGCTCGCCGACGGCGCGGATGCGGCGGTTGCCGAAGTGGTCGATGTCATCGATCTCAACGCGCAGCTCGTGGTCCTGGCCGTCGCGCTTGCCCGTGAGGGTCTTCTCGCCGGCGTGCAGTGCAACCAGGAACTTGATCATTGCAACGATGTCTTCAACGTGCAGGACCGACGCTTCCTTGTCGCCAAGGGAGCGGTCGATGCCCAGCTTGCGGTTGATCTTGTAACGGCCGACCTTGGCCAGATCGTAGCGCTTGGAGTTGAAGTACAGGTTGTCCAGCAGGGACTGGGCAGCCTCGACGGTGGGCGGCTCGCCCGGTCGCAGCTTCCGGTAGATGTCCAGCAAGGCGTCTTCGCGGGTTTCGGTGGCGTCCTTCTCCAGCGTTGCGCGCATGGAGTCGTACTGGCCGAATTCTTCGAGGATCTGGCCTTCGGTCCAGCCGAGGGCCTTCAGCAGCACCGTGACGGACTGCTTGCGCTTACGGTCAAGGCGCACGCCGACCTGGTCGCGCTTGTCGATCTCGAGCTCGAACCAGGCGCCGCGGGACGGGATGATCTTCGCAGTGAAGATGTCCTTGTCGCTGGTCTTGTCAGCGGTGCGCTCGAAGTAGGCGCCCGGGGAACGGACCAGCTGGGAGACAACGACACGCTCGGTGCCGTTGACGACGAAGGTGCCCTTCTCGGTCATCAGCGGGAAGTCACCCATGAACACGGTCTGCTGCTTGATTTCGCCCGTGTTGTTGTTCATGAACTCGGCTTTAACGTACAGCGGAGCCGAGTACGTAGCGTCCCGGTCCTTGCACTCAGCCATGGTGTATTTGGGGTCAGCGAACTCCGGGTCGGAGAAGCTCAGGGACATGGTGCCCTGGAAATCCTCGATCGGGGAGATCTCTTCGAAGATGTCAGACAGACCGGAGCTAGTGGCGACACTGAGGTCGCCTTCTTCGACGGCCTTCGCAACGCGTGCCTGCCAGCGTTCGTTTCCGACCAGCCAGTCGAAGCTGTCCGTTTGCAGGGCAAGCAGATTCGGAACGTCAAGAGGTTCGTGAATCTTTGCGAATGAGAGCCGGCGAGTGGCACCATCGGTGCTGTCGGCATTGATAGCGGTAGCGTTGTTTACATTAGAGGTGCTCGAGGCGACCAAGAGGGATCCTTCCACAGACCTTCAGGCGTTTTCAGATCTCCCCCGTTGAAAGCCCTGCAGAATGACTCCGCAGTGCTACCAGTCCGGTTCCGCTATATGACCCGGGACCTACGCTGTCCATGATGTTGCACGTCTCGGACGGCACGTCGATGGATCAGCTGCTAGGCAAAGCCCACCGCTATATGAAGGCTGAAGGTAAACAGGGAAGACGCAAATATCTACGATACGGCAAAACGGCGTACGTGTCTACCCCACTTCCCCGGTTATTGCAAGCACCGTTGCCGAAGGCACCTAATTGGCCGCAGCCCCCGGCCTGCGCCCCCTACAGCCTGAGCGTCACGCCCGCTGCGGTGCACTCGCCCGCGTTGGCGAACACCGCATCGCGGACTTCATCCTTTGACTCCCGCTCCGGCTGGGCGTCCCTATTAACTGCCGACGAGTGATCAACGGCGAGGACCTTGAGCGACGTGACAGGCCCACCAGATTCCCCGTCACAGTGTCCTGGGCGTCGTCCGCGGCAAGATGGATGTCCTCGTAGGCGTTCGAATCGTTCTGGATCGCCTTGTACTCGGCGTAGAGGGAGTTGAACGCCTCGCACGCTTCCTTCACACCGGATGTTCCGGCGGCGGACTTGGAAGCGGACTTGGAGGCCGACGGCGACAGTGCAGGGGCGCTGGACGTTTGCGTTTTCGGCACGCTGGTTTCTGTTCCGGAACCGCTGTCGGGTCCTGTGCCAGCGCAGGCAGTGAGCCCGGCCAGACCAGCGAATGCCACGACTGCAAGTATCTTCTTCATTTGAGCTCCTGTTTCCCCACAACGTCCTCACCTGCGCGGACATATCCGACGGGAGTTTCCGTATCCACGGCACGGAATGGACCCCGCCTCACGTGCGTTTGAATGGATAGGTGATTCGGCTCACGATAGCCTTGGCGTACATCGTCACAGATCGGAAGAGATAACCATGAGCAACTCCGCAGACAACAACGATGTTGTCATCCTCGCCGCGGCACGCACGCCGCAGGGCCGCCTCAACGGCCAGCTGGCCAGCTTCACGGCGGTGGAACTCGGAGCGCACGCCATCAAGGCGGCCCTCACCACCAGCGGCGTTGGCGCAGACCAGGTGGACGCGGTAATCATGGGCCAGGTGCTGCAGGCCGGAGCCGGCCAGAACCCGGCACGGCAGAGCGCCATCGGTGCCGGCATTGGCTGGAACGTCCCCACGGTCACCATCAACAAGGTGTGCCTTTCCGGTCTCACGGCGGTAATCGACGCAGCCCGCATGATCCGCAGCGGTGATGCCGCCGTCGTCGTCGCCGGGGGCCAGGAATCCATGAGCCGGGCACCGCACATCCTGCCGGGTTCCCGGCAGGGCTGGACCTACGGGGCCATCCAGGCGCTGGATGTGGCGGCGCATGACGGCCTGACGGATGCCTTCGACGGTCACTCCATGGGCCTTTCGACGGAAAGCAAGAACCTCGTCCTGGGCATTGACCGGACATCGCAGGACAATGTGGCCGCCCAGTCGCACCAGCGTGCCGCGCTGGCGGCAAAGAACGGCGTCTTCGACGACGAAATCGCACCGATCAGCGTCAAGCAGCGCAAGGGCGACCCCATCGTTGTCACCACCGATGAAGGCGTGCGCCCCAACACAACGGTCGAGTCGCTGGCCGGCCTCCGTGCCGCCTTCGTCAGCGACGGCACCATCACGGCGGGAAACTCCTCTCCCCTATCCGATGGCGCCTCGGCCCTGGTGCTGACCACCAGGAAATTCGCGGAAGACAACGGCCTGGACTACCTTGCGGTGGTGGGCAAGCCTGGCCAGGTCGCAGGACCGGACAATTCACTGCACTCGCAGCCGTCCAACGCCATCAGGAACGCCCTCGACCGTGCGGGATGGACCACCGAGGATCTCGACTTCATTGAGATCAACGAGGCCTTCGGTTCAGTTGCCGTCCAGTCGCTCAAGGACCTCAAGTACCCGCTGGAGAAATGCAACATCCACGGCGGCGCCATCGCCCTGGGGCACCCGATTGGTGCGTCAGGTGCGCGCCTGGCCGGACATGCCGCCCACGAGCTGAAACGCCGGGGCACCGGCAAGGCCGCCGTTTCCCTCTGCGGCGGCGGAGGCCAGGGCGAGGCCCTCCTCCTGTACCGGGACTGATGGCGGCCTCATCGGCCGAGGTGGCCGGCGGCGTCGGCAGGGCACGGTTCCTGGCCGACGCCGCCGCGCGGGGCCTCGACGTCGAAATAGTGGAACGGCTTGCAGCCAGGAGCCTTGAGGAGGCCGCAGGCATACTGGGCATTACACCGGCGGACATTGTGAAGTCCCTGGTGGTGAAGCACAAGGACGGAAGCTTCCTCTTTGTTTTGATACCCGGCGACCGGCAGATCTCCTGGCCCAAGCTGAGGGGGCTGGTGGGGGTCAACAAGCTCTCGCTGCCACCGGCCGACGTCGCCCTGGAAGCGACGGGCTACGAACGCGGCACCATCACGCCGCTGGGCAGTACGACGCCGTGGCCGGTATACGCGGACCGGACCATCACTGGGAGGCGCATTTCCATGGGCGCCGGGGAGCATGGCTACAGCGCGTTCGTGGACGCCGATGCGTTGACCACTGCCTTGGACGCCGTGGTCGCGGATATCTCCGATCCCGGGGGTTAAAGGCAGGAAACCCCGCCCACCGGAGTGGACGGGGTTTCCCGGAGCCGTACGGAAAGCTGGAAGCCTTCCGGAGCAGAGAGTGTTACTTGACGGTAACGCGGGCGCCGGCAGCTTCGAGCTGATCCTTGGCCTTCTCTGCAGCTTCCTTGGTGACGCCTTCGAGGACGGCCTTCGGAGCGCTGTCGACAACGTCCTTGGCTTCCTTGAGGCCCAGGGAAGTGATGGCGCGAACTTCCTTGATCACTGCGATCTTCTTGTCGCCAGCAGCTTCGAGAACGACATCGAATTCGGTCTGCTCTTCAGCTTCTTCAGCGGCGCCGCCACCGGCGGGGCCGGCGACAGCAACAGCAGCAGCGGTAACTTCGAAGGTCTCTTCGAAGAGCTTAACGAACTCGGAGAGCTCGATGATGGTCAGTTCCTTGAAAGCTTCAATGAGCTCTTCGTTGGTGAGCTTCGCCATGGTGTGGCGTCCTTCCTATAGGTGGTGCTTGGCGGCCTGGGCCGTTGCCTTCGCACCGGAGTCTGATTTGAAAGAGAAAGTTAGTTCTCTTCGGGAGCTGCGGCTTCGGCCGGAGCTTCGGTCTCTGCTGCTTCTGCGGCCGGGGCTTCTTCAGCGGCGGGCGCTTCGGCTGCTGCCGGTGCACCGTTCTCTTCTTCAAGCTTGAGGCGCAGGGCGTCAATGATGCGTACAGCGGCGGCAGCAGGAGCCTTGAGGATCCCTGCAACCTTGGCGAGCTGCAGCTCGCGGGACTCGAGTGCTGCCAGGGCAGCAACTTCGCTGGCGTTCAGTGCCTTGCCCTCGAAGTAACCGGTCTTGATGACCAGCTGCTTGTTGGTCTTGGCAAAATCCGTCAGGCTCTTGGCCGCTGCAACTGCGTCACCCTTGATGAACGCGATTGCAGTGGGGCCGGCGAGCTGACCGTCGAATGCTTCGACACCAGCTTCCTTGGCTGCAATGGCGGTCAGGGTGTTCTTGACGACCGAGAACTTGGTGTCCTGGCCGAGAGAAACACGCAGCTGCTTGAGCTGTGCAACAGTGAGCCCACGGTATTCGGTCAGGACAGCGGCGTTCGATTCCTTGAAATCGTTAGTGATCTCAGCTACTGCTGAAACCTTTGCAGGCGTTGCCATAACCCTCCTTCCGGGGATAGTGCCGGTATACCGGGTCCCCGCTCAGGTGAGCTAAAACTAAAAAACGCCCCGCGCAGATGCACGGGGCTTGGCTCAACACAGCTTAACTGCGGAGCTTTGCTTCGTTCACCTGCGCCGGCCGCCCTATGTTCAGGGTCCTTCGTCCGAAAACCCACTGGCTCTCCCGCACACAACTGCAGTATTGAGTAATGCTCAGGAGAGTGGATTTCCAACAACCGACGGTCTTTGGTAGCTCAAGCTTACGGGCAACGCGGCCCGTACTCCAAATCGGTCTCCATGCGGGAGGTGAGGCTGCTGCCCAGCGCCGCTCAGCTGCTGCTCGGCCCGAAGTCCGGGAGATCCTTCTGCCAGATTCCCGTGACACCTGCAGTGGTGAAACCCAGCTGCTGGTTCACCTTGAGCAAATACCGGTTCTCCGGAGCGTTCCACGTGTAGATGACCCTGGCATCGGGGAACTGCTCCGTAAGGCGTTCCATGTTGGCCACCTTGATCAGCAGGCCCAGCTTGTTGCCCCGGTGTTCCTGCATCACCACCGTGTCGTCCTGGAACACCACGTCCTGCCGCTGGGACAGGACGCTGATTGTGGTCAGCCCGACCAGCATTCCGGTGGCGATGTGCTCGACGGCGGTGACCACCGTGCGCCGTCCCTGCGCGATGGTGGCCTCTTCAGCTTCCCTGATCATGGCGCCGTCGAACACCAGCTGCTCTTCGGTCCGCGACGACGGTGTGGTGTCCTCACCTGCCTGGTTTTCCAGCGCGGCAACGGCTTCGAGCCACTGGTCCGGGCACCTGTCCGTCCAATGATGCAGGCGGTAGCGGCCCGCGTTGGCCTGCTCGGCTTCCTCCTCCAGCTCCGCGACCAGCTTGCTGTCCAGCGGCAGCAGGCACGAACTGAACTGCTCGATGTGCTGCAAGGTGTATCCCGTCTTGCGGGCAAACTCCACTTCCCGGCTGCCCAGCGGCACAAAGCCCAGGCCTGAGCCGGGGACCAGCTGGTCGTCGATGGAGCTGTTCAGCGAGACGCCGGGATGATTGGTGTCGATCAGGATCATGGTCCGTCCTTCGCCCCGGGCAAACTGCTCTGCAGCCTCCAACAGCTGGCGTCCGACGCCTTGGCGCTGGAACTCCGGCAGGATATCCAGCGTGAACTCAGCGTGGTCGAGGTTGTCGGCCAGGGGCAGGGCAATATCCACCGCGCCCACTATGTCGCCGTCGATCTTTGCAACGAGGATGACTTGGCGTTCGTAGGGGTCGGCAAGTTCGAGGAGCTTTTCAAGCGGGGTGTAGGCGAGGTCGTCGCTCCCCCACGTTTGCATCCGCACTTTGCGGCCAACTTCGACGGCGGCCAGGAAATCGGCGCTGTCGGGCCCGTCCAGGGAATCGGGAATCCAGAGTTGTTCGATCCGTACGTCTTGAGCCATAAAGGGCGTCATTCCAGTCGTTTCTGCCACTCACCTTCAAAGCCAGCGGGCTTGAATCCAAGCGAAATATTTATCGCCAGCATATGCCGGTTTTCGCTGGCATTCCACGTAATGACAGACCCGGCGGCAGGGCGCACCTCCTGGGCGCGCCGGAGGTTTGCGATCTTGGCCAGCATGCCCAGGCGATGGCCGCGGTGCGGTCCTGCCACCAGCGTATCCTCCTGGATCAGCGTACCGGGGCGCTCCGGCCGGTAGCTCAGCACCGTGTAGGCCGCCAGTTCCCCCGTGCCTGAGTGCTGCACCGCGGCCACGAGCGAAGCCACGCCGCCGCGCTGCCGGCTTTGTTCCTCCTCCCGAACCCTCGGCACGTCCCAGTCCTCGGCCTCTGCTTCCAGGCCCGCCGTCGGCACATCTGCACTCATCCGGCCCTTCAGCACCGCATA
Organism: Arthrobacter sp. ISL-69; assembly: GCF_018613775.1. Classification (NCBI taxonomy): domain Bacteria; kingdom Bacillati; phylum Actinomycetota; class Actinomycetes; order Micrococcales; family Micrococcaceae; genus Arthrobacter; species Arthrobacter sp. ISL-69. The sequence goes on along the minus strand of NZ_JAGGPO010000018.1, from coordinate 170,113 downwards.
GGCGTCCACAAGGGTGTCCGGACATCGGCCTTGCCAGCCCACCACCCGGTAGCCGCCGGCATGCGCCCTGGCGTCAGCCTCCAGCCTGTCCAGCAGGCCGGGGTCAACCGGCAGCGGAAGCCTGCTGGACCTCTCCACTTGCTCCAGTTCGTAGCCGGAGGCCAGCGCGAAACGGGTTGAGGCGAGATTCAGCGGAAGTCCACCGCTCCCCGATTTCGCCGGCAGCTCCTGATTGTCGGACTCCGACCCCGTCCGTCCGGCCTGCGGCAGCACAGGCTCCTCGCAATAGCCTTCAAAAACCCGGCGCCCTCGCTGTTGGGCCGTTTCCTCGGCGACCGCCAGCAGGCGCCGGCCAATCCCCTGCCGTCGGTATGCTGCGGTAACCACCACTTCGATCCAGGCCGCGGCGGTGTTCTCCTTGAGCGGCAGCACCACCGAACAGGTTCCCACCGGCACTCCATCCAGTGTGGCCAGGAACTGCAGGCGGTCTTCGTACTCGCTGCCCCGCCAATATTCCTGGTCCTCCCGGAGGGTCGAAGCGCGGTCCAGGTTTCCCCACTGGTCCAGATGGTGCCTGTCCCGGATGGCACGGCACGCCAGCAGGCCAGTGGCACGTTCGGTCCCCTCGTCCCCGGGCCGCGGGATGGGGACGGCGGTGATGGCCGGGCCGCTCATAGCGTCTTCTGCCATTCGCCGTCGTACCCCGCGGGACGGAACCCGAGGGCCACGTTGATGGCCAGCATGTGGTCGTTCTCGGCGGCGTTGAACGTGACGATGCGCTCCACGTTGGGGTAGCCGGTGAGCAGCCGGCGGATGTTGAGGATCTTGACCAGCATGCCCACGCGGTGACCGCGGTGGTGACTGGCCACCAAGGTATCGTCCTGGTTCGCCAGCCAGGGTTTCCGGTCCGATACCTGAAGGACCGAGTACGCAGCCAGCTCACCCGTGTCACGGTGCCGGGCGCTTGCCACGAGGGAGTCCAGGCCTGCCTGCTTCCACGTATTTTCAACATGGCGGACCCGCGTCACGTCCCAGGTTTCCTCGTCGTAGCTGAGGCCGCCGGCGGGGGTGTCCGTGCTCATGCGGGACATGAGGACCGCCAGTTGGGCCGTGTACTCGTCGGGACAGCTGTCGATCCAGTGCAGCAACTCATAGTGCTCCCCCGCCTTGGACAGTGCGTCGGCGTCAAGAGCAGCCAAGGTGTCTTCAGCGGGAGGCAGCGTCAACGCGCTGAAGCGTTCCACCTGTTCCAGCCTGTAGCCGGCCCTCCGCGCGAAACGGACGCACCGTGCTTCTGCAGGCACTCCTCCGGTTCCCGTCCCGGGCTTGAGCAACCGGGGATCCTCGACATCGAAGTCCGCCGGGTGCTCGCTGAAAGTCTGCAGCGTGGTGCAACCGCGTGAAGCAGCCAGGTCCTCTGCATGGTCCATCAGCGCGCGGCCGATGCCACGTCCGGAGAACTCCGCCAGGACACTCACGTGGAGCAGCGCGGTGTGGACGTTCTCCTGGAGCCCGAACCGGATCCAGGATCTCCCCAGCATGCGTCCGTCCACCCGTGCCAAGAAGAGCCGCAACTGGGTGTACGGGCTGTCTCGCCAATAATGGAGCCGCGCTTGTGCCGGTGACGAACGGTCCGGGTTCCCCCAGGTCTCTAGCACCAGGGCATCGCTAAGTTCGCCGAATTCCAGGAACTCTCCGGCATCCGGGGCGTCGAGGGACGCGGGCAGGACTAGGGGTTCTATGAGGTACGGCACTGCATTCACGGGGACAGCCTAACCGCCGTGGAGACCGCAGCAAACGGAAGCGGAAGGACAAAAGCAGAAAGACCGCCCCGCAGATGCGGGACGGTCTTTCCTACGAGCCTGGTAAGTATTAGACCTCGGTCAGGACCTTGGTGACGTTGGGGTCAACCGAGATGCCCGGGCCGAACGTGGTAGCCACGGTGGCCTTCTGGATGTAGCGGCCCTTGGAAGCGGACGGCTTCAGGCGAAGGACCTCTTCCAGTGCTGCTGCGTAGTTCTCGGCCAGCTTGAGGACGTCAAACGAAACCTTGCCGATGATGAAGTGCAGGTTGGAGTGCTTGTCGACGCGGAAGTCGATCTTGCCACCCTTGATGTCATTGACAGCCTTGGCGACGTCAGCGGTCACCGTACCGGTCTTCGGGTTCGGCATCAGGTTACGCGGACCCAGGACCTTACCGAGGCGGCCAACCTTGCCCATGAGGTCAGGGGTGGCGACGGCGGCGTCGAAGTCGGTCCAGCCGGCTGCGATCTTTTCGATCAGGTCATCGGAACCAACGAAGTCGGCGCCGGCAGCGATTGCTGCTTCGGCCTTGTCGCCCGTTGCGAAGACGAGGACGCGGGCAACCTTACCGGTGCCGTGCGGCAGGTTAACGGTGCCGCGGACCATCTGGTCGGCCTTACGCGGGTCTACACCCAGGCGGAAAGCGACCTCAACGGTGGCGTCGAACTTGGACGGGTTGGTGTCCTTGGCGAGCGTCACTGCCTCGAACGGCGCGTAGAACTTCTCCGCGTCGATCTTGGCGGCGGCTGCCTCATATGCTTTGCTGCGCTTTGCCATGCTGCTTATTCTCCTTGTGCAGTTGTGGTCTGCGGACCGCGCTGGGCCCTGCCACAGTCAGAGCATTCCGGTGTGGAATCCTGACATTTCAATGTTTCAGTGGTGCCGGTCGCCCGGCGGTGCCGTCCGGCGTCGTCATCGGTTTCTTACTTTTCCGAATTCAGAAGCCGCATCAGCGGTGGGGAATTAACCCTCGACGGTGATACCCATGGAGCGAGCGGTGCCGGCGATGATCTTCGCTGCGCCTTCGAGGCTCGTGGCGTTGAGGTCTTCCATCTTGGTGGTGGCGATCTCGTTGACCTGGGCCTGGGTCAGCTTGGCAACCTTGACGGTGTGCGGCGTGGGTGAGCCCTTGGCGACGCCTGCAGCCTTTTTGATGAGCTCTGCAGCCGGCGGGGTCTTGGTGATGAACGTGAACGAGCGGTCTTCGTAGACCGTGATTTCAACAGGAATAACGTTGCCGCGCTGGGCTTCCGTCGCAGCGTTGTACGCCTTGCAGAATTCCATGATGTTGACACCGTGCTGGCCAAGCGCAGGACCGATCGGCGGGGCCGGGTTAGCGGCACCTGCCTGGATCTGCAGCTTGATGAGGCCGGTGACCTTCTTCTTGGGAGCCAATGTAGGGTCCTTCTCTCAATTTCGTCCTGGGACACAGGAGCGTGCCTCAGGTTGGTGGCCGCCATGGCGAGGCGACCGGCCGCTTCGGGGCTGCTAAGCGGGCAGCCCCGGAGCGAATTCTGTGGGTTTTGCTAGATCTTGGAGACCTGGTTGAACGCCAGGGTGACCGGGGTCTCGCGTTCGAAGATGGATACCAGAACCACGAGGGTCTGGGACTCGATCTTGATCTCGGAGATCGTGGCGGGGAGGGTCTCGAACGGACCTTCCTTGACGATGACGGACTCGCCCACTTCAAAGTCGACGTCGATCTGGGCGGCCGCGTGCTTGACGGGCTTGCCCTTCTCGGCCTGCTCTTCTTCGAAGACCGGGGCCAGCATGGAGAAGACCTCGTCCAGACGCAGCGGCACGGGGTTGTGGGCGTTGCCCACGAAGCCGGTGACACCGGGGGTGTGGCGAACGGCGCCCCACGAGGCATCCGTCAGGTCCATGCGGACCAGGACGTAGCCGGGAATGCGGACGCGGTTGATGACCTTGCGCTGGGCGTTCTTGATCTCCACGACTTCTTCCATGGGAACCTGGATTTCGAAGATGTAATCTTCCATGTCCAGGGTCTGGATGCGGGTTTCAAGGTTGGCCTTGACGCGGTTTTCATAACCGGCGTAGGAGTGGATGACGTACCAGTCGCCTTCCTGGCGACGCAGCTTGGCCTTGAATTCCTCGGCCGGATCAACCTCAGCCTTGGCGGCCGCGGCGGCCAGTGCGTCAGCCTCTTCATCGGAGTCAGCGCCGGCTTCGTCCGTTTCGGCGTCGGAATCTTCATCGCCAGCGTCGGCGTCAGCGTCGGCTTCAGAGGAATCGTCGATGGAATCGGGCGCAGCAGACTCAACCTCGGACTCTTCCCCGGCTACCGCCACGGCGTCCTGGTTATCATCCAGCTCAGTCTCAGTTACCTCGAGCTCCTGCTCAGACACTTGGCCTCCTGCTTCCTCATTGCTAAACATGCCTATTTAAATGGCTCAATTCCGCACACCCCGTGAATGCTTCCGGATTTCCCGGAGCATTCCACGCAGTCTGCGGACGGATCGCCTTAGCGGTCCGTGGGGCCCGTGCCGCCGAAGACCCAGCTCACTCCGGTCCCGAACGCCAGGTCCAGGACGGTAACGATGAGCATCATGATGACAACGAACACCAGCACCACGAGCGTGTAGTTGATCAGTTCCTTGCGGGTGGGTGCTACGACCTTCTTCAGTTCGCCGATGACCTGGCGGACGAAGAGTGCGATGCGAGCGAAGAGGCCTGCCTTAGCGGCATTCTTGGCGGGGCGGCCCTTGGAGCTGCTTGCAGCCGTTTCGGTCACCTGGTCCTCACTCATCCTCGCAATGTCGGATACCCGGTTCTGAACTGAACCATGGTTGCTGCGCTGGCTCCGGCTCACCGCCGGAACCGCTTGCGCAGGGCAGACAGGACTCGAACCTGCAACCTGCGGTTTTGGAGACCGCTGCGCTACCAATTGCGCCACTACCCTATGGATCGAAAACCAATCACACCACACTTCCCGCAAACTTCACGGGGCGCAGGCCATCATCGTGTTTTCAACACCGGAGAACTAGTCTACGCAACAACTGCGCTTACGTCGAACCAGCCTCATTTTGGACCTTCGTTGCCGCTGCCGGGAGCCGCAGACCGGGACACGGTCACATTCCTGGCCGCCACGCTGAACGATCCGCTGAACAGCATAGAGTAGATCTCGTCGAAACCCACAACCAGCCATCGAGCTGCAAGCGAAGAATGGACCCCGCCATGCCTGCCGCCCGCGTTTCCCAACGCATTTCCGCTATCGCCGAATCCGCCACCCTTGCCGTTGATGCCAAGGCCAAGGCACTTAAGGCAGCCGGACGGCCGGTCATCGGCTTCGGCGCCGGGGAACCCGACTTCCCGACGCCGGGCTACATCGTGCAGGCCGCCATTGAGGCCGCCAGCCAGCCGAAGTACCACCGCTACTCCCCCGCAGGAGGCCTGCCGGAGCTCAAGCAGGCCATTGCCGCGAAGACTCTCCGGGACTCCGGCTACAAGGCCGAGGCATCCCAGGTTTTGGTGACCAACGGCGGCAAGCAGGCCGTGTACAACACCTTCGCCACGCTGGTTGATCCGGGCGACGAAGTCATTGTCCCCACCCCGTTCTGGACCACGTACCCGGAAGCCATCCGCCTGGCCGGCGGCGTGCCGGTTGAGGTGTTCGCCGGACCGGAGCAGGAATACCTGGTCACAGTCGAGCAGCTTGAAGCCGCCCTCACCGAGCGCAGCAAGATCCTGCTGTTCGTCTCGCCGTCGAACCCTACGGGCTCCGTCTACTCGCCCGAACAGGTCCGGGAAATCGGCCTCTGGGCTGCCTCCAAGGGCCTGTGGGTGGTCACGGACGAAATCTACGAACACCTGACCTACGACGGCGTTCCCTTCACCTCCATTGCCACGGCGGTGCCTGAACTCGGCGACAAGGTGGTTATCCTCAACGGCGTTGCCAAGACCTACGCCATGACCGGCTGGCGGGTGGGCTGGATGATCGGTCCGGCGGACGTGATCAAGGCGGCCACCAACCTGCAGTCGCACGCCACCTCCAACGTCTCCAACATCATGCAGATCGCTGCCCTCGCGGCCGTCTCGGGCCCGCTCACCGCAGTGGATGAGATGAAGGTGGCCTTCGACCGGCGCCGCAAGGCGATTGTCGCCGGCCTGAACGCGATCGACGGCGTGGAATGCCCGACGCCGACGGGAGCCTTCTACGTCTACGCGGACGTCCGCGGACTGCTGGGCAAGGAGTTTGAGACGGCGAACGGAACCGTCCGCCCGGAGACTTCCGCCGAGCTGGCGGCGCTCATCCTGGACGAGGTTGAAGTTGCGGTTGTTCCGGGCGAGGCTTTTGGCCCCTCCGGCTACCTGCGTCTCTCCTACGCACTGGGCGACGATGACCTCGCCACCGGTGTGGCCCGGCTGCAGGGCTTCCTCGGCAAGGCCAAGTAGGCACGCTCCCGCACTTTTCGCTGCAAAAAACCCAAACGCTCTCTCACCTGGTGAGAGAGCGTTTGGGTTTAAGCGGCAGGATGTGAGAGAGCGTCTGGGGCCGGCTAGAGGAGCCGGCGCTCGGCCGCCCATTTGGTCAGTTCATGCCGGCTGGAAAGCTGGAGTTTGCGGAGCACGGCGGAGACGTGGGTTTCCACGGTCTTGATGGAGATGAAGAGCTCCTTGGCCACTTCCTTGTAGCTGTAGCCCCTTGCGATTAGCCGCATGACCTCCAGCTCACGGGCGGAGAGCCGGTCCAGTTCGTCGTCGGCGATATCCGCCGGAGCGGTGCCGAACGCGTCCAGGACGAACCCGGCCAGCCGCGGCGAAAAGACGGCATCTCCGCCGGCAACCCGCAGCACTGCGTCGGTGATTTCGGTGCCGGAGATGCTTTTGGTGACATATCCCCGGGCCCCGGCGCGGATGACCGAAACGACGTCTTCCGCGGCGTCCGAGACGCTCAGGGCGAGGAACCGGATGCTGGACAGCAGGGCCGCCGAGCCGGCGATCACTTCCCGCCCTCCCCCGCCCAGGCCCCCGGGCAGGTGCACGTCCAGCAGCACCACCTCGGGCCGAGTCTGTGCGATGACGGCGATGGCCTGCTCCACTGTTCCGGCTTCGCCTACGACGGTGACCCGGGCGTCCAGGTCGGCTTTGAGTCCCGACCGGAAGATGGCGTGGTCGTCCACGATGACCACGCGGATAACTGGAACACCTCCTGCATGCGCGCCCGCTGTGTCGATGTTGTTCACGACTTTCCCTCTCCGTTGTCCGCGGCGTCCGAAGGCAGCCTGAGCCGCACTTCGGTACCGTCCGCACTGCTGCTGATGACGGCTGTGCCGCCGTGGCGTTTCATCCGCCCGATGATCGATTCCCGGACCCCCATGCGGTCGGCAGGAACCGACTGCGGGTCGAAGCCGGGCCCGCGGTCCTTGACGAAAATTTCCACACCGCCGTCGGCAACCTCCAGGTAGACCGACACGGTGCCGCCGCCGTGGCGGGATGCGTTCACCATGGCTTCACGGCTGGCCTGCACCACGGCTTCGTGCCGCTCGGTCATGGCGGTGTCCCCCACGCTGACCACGTCCACGGCGTTCCCCAGGGAGTCCTCGACTTCCGCCGCGGCAGCCTTGATGCGCTCCGAAAGCTGCCCGGCCTCTTTGCCGGGGTCCCGGTACAGCCAGCCCCGCAGCTCCCGCTCCTGCGCGCGGGCCAGCCGCACGACGTCGTGCTCGTTGCCGGCGCGTCGCTGGATCAGTGCGAGAGTCTGCAGGACGGAGTCGTGCAGGTGCGCTGCAATCTCGGCCCGCTCCGTGGCCCGGACCCTGCCCGCACGTTCCGCTTCAAGGTCCCGCCAGAACTTCAGGCCCCACGGGAGCAGCACCAGGGCCACCCCGCCGAGGACGGCAACGGAAGCCAGGAGTGCCAGCCAGGTCTGCTCCCAGGAGCCCGAGCCGGACACCATCACCAGCACGCCGGCGACCACCAGGGCAAGCCCTGCGCCGAGCCGGGCCCAGCCGCCAGCCTGGTCCGCCTTGGTTTTGTCGAGGAGCCCGGCCCTGCGGGTTTCATCCAGCTGCATCCAGGCGATGGCAGCCCCGCCAAGGATGGCAGCGGCGGGGATCAGGGTGCCCAGCGGAACGTCGACCCCCAGCATCCGTGCGGTCAGGATTCCACCTGCCAGCAAGAGGCCGGCGCCCAGCAGGATTTCCTTGCCGTACGGCATGCGCCGGAAACGGAACCATGGCGAACCGGCCGTCCCCCGGGCAGGACCGGACGCGGGCGCCGGGCCCGGCTGCCATGCCGGCGAGCCCTGCGCCGGGGAGCCCTGCCCCGGCGTGCCGGGCACGGTTGGCGTGCCGGGTGACCCTGGCGCGTGGGGGTAGGTGACTCCGGCCGGAAATGGCGCTGCAGCGAATGGTGCGGCAACAAAGCCCGCCTGCACCGGCAGCCCCGGTGCACTGACGGCCGGGGCAATGGGCGACGCCGGGCGACGCGCGTTCCGCTTCGCGTTCTCGTCCGCTGTGGGGACCATGATCCAGAGCCACGCGTAAAAAGCCAGCCCTGCCCCACCCGCGAGCGCGGCCACCACCATGCCGATCCGGACCATCCGCACCGGCCAGCCCAGATGTGCGGCGAGGCCCGCGCAGACGCCAGCGATAACGCGGTCGCTGCTGCGGACAAGCGGAGGGCGGGAGATGGCCGTTGTCATGTGTCAATCCAAACACGGATCAGGGTTCGTCACGCCTGATCTCGGCATGAACCTGGGGTCACTCAGGGGAAGCTCAGGGTGTTCCCCAATAGAGCGCGGCCGCTGCGGACGGCAGGATCGAAGTATGAACTCGCACAATGCACACCCAGATGAAGATCCGCTGCCGTCGGGCCGTCCCGATTCCGGTTCCGCCGACTCAGCGCAAGGCACATCCGACGACCGCGCCTCCTCAAGCGACGACGGCACCGCTTCAGCCCCGGACAGCTCCTACGCGGCACAGGACGGTCCGCCCGCCGGCCCCGACGCACCGCGTTCAACCGGTTCCCCCTCGGAGCCCGGCCCCGCTGCGGACGGCCCCTTGCCCGCACCGCCGCTCTACCCGAATCCGCAATTCCCGGACGCCCAGTCCGCCAACGGCCCCTACGGACACCCGCAGTCCCAACCCCAGAACTTCTTCAACTGGGTCCGGGGACACGGGATCCAGCGCGGGCCGGACCGCTGGATCGGCGGCGTCGCCAGCGGCATCGCACACCGGCTGGGCGTCGATCCGCTGATCGTGCGCGGCGTCTTCATTGTCCTCTCGATTTTCGCCGGCATCGGCGTGCTGCTGTACGGCGTTGCCTGGGCACTCCTACCCGAACCAGACGGCCGCATCCACGTCCAGGAAGCAGGCGCTGGCCGATGGTCTACCGGCATGACCGGCGCTCTCATCACCACGGTGATCGGCTTTCCCAGCCTGGGCGGCGGATTCTGGGGCTGGGAGCGTAACGGCTTCGGCGGCTTCCTCTGGACGGCCTTCTGGATCGCAGGGGCCATCTACCTCGTCTACTACCTCTCGCAGCGCGACAAGACCCGAAACGGAGCGCCCATCATGAACACCAGCGCCGCAGCCGGCGCAGCAGCCGGCGGAACCGCCTTCGCAGCCACGTCGCCGGCCGGCACACCGTCCCCGGCGGCAGGCGCGCCGTATGCGGCCGGCCCCTACGCGGGCCCTTACGCCAGTGCCTCCTACGGCGACGGCTCTTACGACGGCGGCGCTCCCGGCTCACGCGGTTACGGCCCCTACGCGGATCCAAACACCCCCGCGCCCGGCAATTTTGGGCCCTCGGGAGCGAATCCTCCTTATGGCCCCAACCAGCCGTATGGCGGCTACGGCGGTCCGTCCGCTCCCGCGCCAAAGGCTCCGAACATGGGCCCGGGCGCCCCGGCTGTCGCGGTGACGGCCGGCCTTGCCCTCCTGGTGGGCGGCGGCATCAAGGCCCTTGAAGCCCTCAACATCACCAACCTGGGTGACGCCACGAACGCGGTGGTGTGGGCAGGCGGTGCCGCCGTCCTGGGCCTCGGCATCCTGATCGCGGGCCTCAGGGGCAGGACCTCGGGAATCCTCGGATTCTTTGCCGTAGTGGCACTCATCATCGGCGGCATCTTCAACGTGGTGCCCAACGGTGACCGGTTCCGTTTCCAGAACGCCAACTGGAACCCTGCCAGCATCGAGCAGGCAAAGGAAGGCTTTGACATCACCGGCGGCACCGGAACCGCTGACCTGACGCAGCTGAGCCTCACACCGCCGCTGGGCACCGACGTCGTAATTCCCATGGACGTCACGGCCAGCAACCTGACGGTGATCATCCCGGACACGGTTCCCGTGGAAATCCGGGCGGACATGACCCTGGGGAACCTCAATGACGGTTCGCAGAACCGCGGGGGCATGACGAACCAGCAGAGCAACTACAACACCGACAAGCCGGGCGCCGCCCTCGTCCTTGAGATCGACGGCACTATGAGCAACATCACCATCCAGGAAGGGAACTGACATGAGCAGCTACGAACCTGCTCCGGACACCGTGCCGCAGGCAAAGGCTTCACCCGCAGAACCGGCACACAGCTCAGGAGCAAGGCACGGCGGACCCTCACCCGCCCGGGTGGGCACAGTGGTCTGGGGCCTTATCGTCCTCGCCCTGGCAGTGCTGATCATCATCGGCCAGCTCGGCATCGTGGCACTGAATGGAACCTACGTGCTCATCGGCCTGATGATCGGCGCCGGCGCCGCCCTGGTAGTGGGCGGGCTCCTGTCCGCCCGCGGACGTGACAAACAACCCACAACAGGGAAGTCTTGAGGCATGGATAAGTTCTTCAGCATCGTCAGGGGCTTCGGCCTGAAGCGCGGACCGCAGCGGTGGCTGGGAGGCGTGTGCGGGGGCATCGCAGCCAAACTCAATGTGGACGTCGCCTTCGTCCGGATCGCGTTCCTGCTCCTGAGCCTCCTGCCGGGTCCGGCCTTCGTGTTCTACCTGGCGGCGTGGCTGATCCTCCCGGACCAGCGGAACGCCATCATCCTCCAGTCATTCCTGGACAAACGATCAATCAACGGATCCTGACCGCTTGGTCCCGCAGGCCCCCGCTCCCCGGAGCGGGGGCCTTTCGTCTGCCATGGAACGAGGCAGTTTGTAACCAGTTTGTGTCGTAACCCACACTCAGCACTAGAATCTAGGGTGAGCTCAGCGTGGCGCTCTGCCTGTACACTCTCTCACCAGGATTTGAGCCGAGACATGAAAATTGGAATTCTCACCAGCGGCGGCGACTGCCCCGGACTGAACGCCGTCATCCGCGGCGCCGTCCTCAAGGGGATCGCCATCCACGGCCACGAATTCGTAGGATTCCTTGACGGCTGGCGCGGCGTCGTCGAGGGCGATGTGATTGACATTCCCCGCACCATGGTCCGCGGCATCGCGAAGCAGGGCGGCACCATCCTTGGAACGTCGCGGACCAACCCGTTTGAAAATGGCGGCGGCCCCGAGGTCATCAAGGGCCACATGGACCGGCTCGGCATTGATGCGATCATCGCCATCGGCGGCGAAGGAACGCTGGCCGCAGCCAAGCGGCTGACCGACGCCGGCCTGAAGATCGTCGGTGTTCCCAAGACCGTGGACAACGACCTTGACGCCACGGACTACACCTTCGGCTTCGATACCGCCGTCCAGATCGCCACCGAGGCCATCGACCGCCTCCGCACCACGGGCGAATCGCACCACCGCTGCATGATCGCCGAGGTCATGGGCCGTCACGTGGGCTGGATCGCGCTGCACGCCGGCATGGCCTCGGGCGCCCACGCAATCCTCATCCCGGAGCAGAAGGCCTCCATGGACCAGATCACCGAGTGGGTGCAGGAAGCCCACGACCGTGGCCGTGCACCCCTGGTGGTTGTGGCCGAGGGCTTTGTGCCCGAGGGCCAGGAAACGCCGCACTCCGAGCGCGGACTGGACACCTTCGGCCGCCCGCGCCTGGGCGGCATCGCGGAGATGCTGGCCCCGGAACTCGAGGCGCGGACCGGCATCGAGACCCGCGCAACCGTCCTTGGCCACATCCAGCGCGGCGGCGTCCCGTCGGCGTTCGACCGTGTCCTGGCAACGCGCTTGGGCATGGCCGCCATCGACTCCGTGGTGGACCAGCGCTGGGGCACCATGGTGTCGCTCCACGGCACCGACATCGTCCACGTGGGCTTCGACGCCGCCCTGGGCAACCTCAAGTGTGTCCCGCAGGACCGCTACGACGAGGCCGCCGTCCTCTTCGGCTAGGCCGCTTTGGCGCGAACGGACACTTGGGGCCTCTCCGGAGGGCCCCAAGTGTCTGTTCGCGCTTCCCTCCGCCGGGTCGGGTCCCCGCTGGGTAGGGTTGAGGCATGACTCTCGACGCCGGTTCCGCAGACATCATCCAGCTGGCCTGGGCCCGCCGCCTGGGCCTCGATGACGGAGTGTTCGCCGAGTCCCGGAAGCTCGACGCCGATGCCGCCGCCGCGGGGGCCGCCTCGCCTGCGGGCGCTGCCCGGATCACCCGCTCGGACGAATCCCGGAAGTCAGTTGATTTTGTGCGCCTCTTCGGCGCCTCGGCCCTCGTAGGACCGCAGTGGGCCCTGGACGCCGCTGAGGGCATTCCTGATGAGGAGCTCGCCCAGCACGTAACCCTTTTGACCATCACACGTCCGCACGGCGGACACGGGCAGGGCGCGGCCGCCCTCCTCTTCGCGGACGATCTCCCGCTGCTCCAGCCGGCGGAGGAACTCACGGTCTCGCACGGAAACCCCGAAGCCATTGAGCTGGAAGGCATGTGTCCGCCCGACGACGTCAACGAGGTCGGGTTGTCCGACCTCGACCACCGCTACACCATCATGCGCGATGACAACGGCCGCAAGATTCCGGTGGCCTGCGGCGCCTATACCGAGTGGGAAGGCATCCTCGCCCATATGGGGGTTCTCGTTGACCCTGACTGGCGCCGCCGGGGACTCGGCTCGCTGGCCGCGTCTATCGCGGCCCATGAGGCGCTGGCGGCGGGGCTCACCCTGCAGTGGCGTTCTGACGTCAGCAACAAGGGCGCCCTCGCAATCGCACGCAGCCTCGGATTCGCCACGGGCGGCATCCACACCATGGTCCGGTTGGGCTGACCGGCCCGGCCGGCCCAACGGGTTCAGCCCAACAGGTTCAGCCGTGCAGGCTTAGACGGACTTGGCCTGCGCTGATTTGGCCGCCGCGGTGTCCGATGCCGGGGCCGCGGAGCCGCCCCAGTTTTCCACCGGCTTGGGCTTTGCGAAGAACAACGCCACGGCCGCACCAAGCACTATCACTGCCGCCGGCAACATGATGGACTGTCCCATCGCCGTCGAGAATCCTTCGTGCAGGGCCTCCGGAAGCTGGCCGCCGAAACTCCGGCCGGCCTCCCCCGAGGCACCGCCGGCCGCCGCCGGAAGCTCCTCAGCCAGCCGCGCCTGCATCAGGACGGCAATGGCCGCGCTGCCCAGCACGGCGCCGATCTGCCGGGTGGTGTTGTAGACCCCGGCGCCTGCCCCGGCCTGCCGGGGCGGCAGGTTGCGCGTGGCAGTGGAGCTCAGCGGCGCCCAGATGCCCGCGTTGGCGAAGCCGAGCACGGCGCTGGGCAGCAGGAAGAGCCAGATCGGCGTGTCCGGGTGCATCAGCGCTGAATTCCAGAACAGCGCCACGGCCATCAGCGCCAGGCCGCCGGCGGTGATGTATTTCGGGTTCACGCGGTCGATGATCTTGCCAACCACCGGCGCGAGGCCGCCTGAAATCAGCGCCATCGGGATCATCATCAGGGCCGACTGCGTGGGAGTCAGCCCGCGGACCACCTGGTAGTAGAAGATCAGCGGGAGGCCGAAGGCCGTCACCGTGAAGCCCACCGTGGTGATTCCCATGTTGGCAAGCGAAAAGTTGCGGTCCTTGAACAGCGAGAGCGGCAGGAGCGGCTCGCCCTTGTTGAAACGCTGCCACAGGACGAACCCCACCAGCACCGCAAGGCCGGCGATGATCAGGCCCCAGACGGTGATGGGACCGCTGATGGTGCCCCAGTTGTACGTCTCGCCTTCCTGGATGCCGAACACGAGCAGGAAGAGCCCGACGGCGCTGAGCAGCACGCCGGGGATGTCGAACTTGTGCGGGTGCGTGGTCAGCGACGGAACAAAGCGCAGGGCCAGGATGAAGCCAGCTATGCCGACGGGCACGTTGATGAAGAAGATCCACTCCCAGCCCAGGCCGTCCACCAGGACACCGCCGAGGATCGGTCCCACCAGGGTGGCGACGCCGGCTGTCGCGCCCCAGATGCCCATGGCCGCGCCCCGCCGGTCCGGCGGGAAGATCCGCGTGATGACCGCCATGGTCTGGGGTGTCATGATCGCAGCACCAAAGCCCTGGACCACTCGGGCCAGGATCAGCGTCTGGACGTCGCCGGACAGGCCGCACCACAGGGACGCGAGGGTAAAGACCACAAGGCCCGTCAGGTAGAGCTTCTTGGGTCCGAACCTGTCGCCCAGCCTGCCGGTGATCAGCAGCGGCACGGCGTAGGCCAGCAGGTAGGCGCTGGTCACCCAGATGACGGAATTGATGTCGGCGTTCAGTCCTTCCATGATCCGGGGGTTGGCGACCGAGACAATGGTGGTGTCGATCAGGATCATGAAGAAGCCGATCACCAGGGACCAAAGGGCCGGCCACGGCCTAGCTACGTTTTCCATGTGAATCCTTCGGGTGTGGTTGTGGTGTGTTCCGCTACCACGGGATTTCCCCGGAGCGGAGCTGGTCCTGCAGGCTGCGTATCCAGCCCATTTCGGACCCCAGCATGGTCTGTTGGTACTCGAGGTCGATCCAGTACTTGCGTGCCACGTCCTTCTTCAGGACAGCCGCCTCCCCTCTTTGCAGGAACTCGAGTTGTTCCTGCAGCAGCGCCAGCCTGCGGTCCAGGAGTTCCACAACGAGGGCGGCGGGAAGGTTGTAGGCCTCGGCGATACCCAGCGGGAACGACGGATATTCGTTGACCGGCTCGGCAAGCATGTCCTGCAGGCGCGCCGTCAGGGCCTCCCGCCCCGCGGGCGTGATCCGGTACGTCGTCCGTTCCGGCCGATTGCCCTCCCGGTCGGTGCCGGCCGTTTCCACCAGCCCACGTTCCTCCAGCCGGCCGACCGCGTGGTAGAGCGTACCGGGGCGCACCTTGACCAGCCGGTCTTCATGCCTGGCCATCAGGAGCTGGTACATCTCGTACGGATGCATCGGCTCCTCCACCAGGAGTGAGAGGGCCGAGATGCCGAGCGGCGTCAGCGGAGCGGATCGTGGCATGATTCCGGTCCCCCCTGTAATCCGACAGCGCAGTGTTGTTCGGCGGCAAACCGCCATTATTCCGCTTCAACTATTCCACATGGAATATTAGGGCGCAAGAAAGCCCGCGGGTCCGGCGACCCACGGGCTTTGAGGCGGTGCCGCCGCCGCGCGGCGACTTACCCGCAAGGCAGTGCGTTCAGCCCAACAGGGCCTGGATTTCGGTCCGGGCAAACATCTCTGCCGCCGCACGTGCCGAGGGCGTCCCGGCGTCGGGGTCGGCCCCGGCGCCCAGCAGCGCCTCTGCCACGTCCGTGTACCCCTTGAAGGCTGCCCCGGCGAGGGGCGTCTGCCCGCGGTCGTTGACAGCGTTGGCGTCCGCACCGTGCCGCAGGAGAAGCTGAACCGCGGGGGCGTGGCCGTGGTACGCCGCCAGCATCAGCAGGGAGTCCCCCGACGCATTGGTCATGTTGGCCGGCGCCCCGGCATCAAGGTAGCTGCCCAGCAGTGCAGCGTCGCCCTGCCGTGCCGCGTCAAAGAGCGCATGGGCCAGGGCGAGGGTGTCGTCGTCGGGTCCTGTGTTGTGCCCCAAGGCGGTGTTGTCCCCTGCATTGTCTGTCATCGGTGTGTTCCCTTCAGGAAGCCGGTCTGGCGGCCCACCACCTGGCCCGCGTCGGGAGCCACAATGACTTCCTGCGCGGCCGTGTATGGTTCATCGCCGTCTACGACCGTCAGTATTTCATCCGGGGAGACTGAACGCTTTATGACTGCCAGTGCCACAGGACCCATTTCGTAGTGCTGAACCACAGAGGTCACTGTTCCCACCTTGCGCTCCCCCAGCCGCACTTCGCTCCCGACAGCGGGAAGGGTGTGCTGGGAGCCGTCCAACTGGAGGAAGACCAGGCGGCGCGGCGGGTGGCCCAGGTTGTGCACGCGGGCGATCGTCTCCTGGCCCTTGTAGCACCCCTTCGCCATGTGCACCGCGGTGCGCAGGAGGTCCAGTTCATGCGGGATGGTCTTGTCATCGGTTTCGGCGCCAAGACGGGGGCGCCACGCGGCGACGCGGAGCGCTTCCGCTGCCCAGGCGCCGGCCAGCGGCCGGTCACCCACGGTCGCCTCGAGTTCCGCGGACGGGACCAGGTATTCGAACCAGGGCCGCTCCATGCCCGGGTGCGATTCTTCCCCGACCACGGAGTAGGCGTAGCCGCCTGCACCCACATGCGGCCAGGGGTCTTCCCACACTTTCAGGCCGGACCATTCCTCCACCCGCCGGGTGGTCCCCAGGACCGCCCACTCGTCGGAAGCATCCGCGATTTCGACGCGGAGCATGAACTTCATCCGGTTCAGCCACTCGGCCAGCGGCGCTGCTTCGGCGGCCTCCACAATCAGCCAGGTGGTCCCGCCGTCGTCAACCACCCGCGCGTCGAACTCGATGCGGCCGTGGATGCTGAGCAGCAGCAGTTCGCTGGATTCGCCCGGGGCAAGGTTGGTGACCTGCTGGGAAGAGAGCGTGTTGAGCCAGCTCAAGCGGTCCGGACCGGAGACGGTGACCACACCACGGTGGGAAAGGTCGACGACGGCGGTTCCGGCTGCCAGCGCCCGCTGCTCCCGCAGCGGCTCACCGTAATGCGACGCGACGCCGGAGTCCGCACCGCCGGCCTCGACGGCGCCAGGGCGCGACAACAGGGGGCTCTTGGTAGTCATATGAAGGGAACATCCTTAAGTGGGCAGGTATTCCGGCACCGGCAAGCCCGGCTCCCGGCAGTCGTTGGCGCGGGCGGCGGTTTAGCGGTACTCGGGGTTTTCGAAGTCGAACCGGGTACCGGCCTTCCATTCCTCCGGCAGATTGCCGTAGGGAGGAATCCCGCCGGCGTCCTTGAGCATCCGCGCGAAGTGCAGCAGGTTCCACGTCATGAACGTTGTGTTGCGGTTGGTGAAGTCGCTCTCCGGACCCCCGGACCCCTCGTCCAGGTAGCTCGGGCCCGGCCCTACCGGCCCGATCCACCCTGCATCAGCCTGCGGCGGAATGGTGAAGCCGACGTGCTGGAGGCTGTACAGGACGTTCATCGAGCAATGCTTGATGCCGTCTTCGTTGCCGGTAATAAGGCAGCCGCCCACCTTGGGATAGAAGGCCCATTGGCCTTGCTCATTCAGTTGCCCGGAGTGCGCGTAAAGGCGTTCGATCAGCTTTTTTGTCTGGGAGGAGTTGTCGCCGAGCCAGATAGGTCCGGCCACCACCACGATGTCCGCTTCCTTGACCGCAGGGTACAGTTCCGGCCATTCGTCGGTGGCCCAGCCGTGCTCGCGCATGTCCGGGTACACCCCGCTGGCGATGTCGTGGTCGACGGTCCGGATCACGCGGGTGGTGACGCCCTGCTTCTCCATGATCAGGCGGCTGACCTCAATCAGGCCCTCTGTGTTGCTGGTCTCCGGAGATTTCTTGAGGGTGCCGTTGAAGAAAACGGCTTTGAGGTCGCCGTAGTTTGCGCTCTTCCCCGGGCCTGGCTGCTGGCTGTTCACGGTCTTGCTCCCTGCACTCGTTGCGGACAACAAAAATCAGTGAGACCTGCGGCCAGCTGTTTGGACCGGCCTGATGCGCCTAGTATGCCTTGCTCTGCGGCGCTTGGATCTACGATGCCTTGCTCAGGATGGCCGAAGCGTGGGCTTCCA
This sequence comes from Arthrobacter sp. ISL-69, assembly GCF_018613775.1. Classification (NCBI taxonomy): domain Bacteria; kingdom Bacillati; phylum Actinomycetota; class Actinomycetes; order Micrococcales; family Micrococcaceae; genus Arthrobacter; species Arthrobacter sp. ISL-69. The sequence continues at coordinate 152,383 of NZ_JAGGPO010000018.1, read as the reverse complement.
GTCCGCCGCCCGGTGTGGCACCCTTTCCGGCGGCAACGTCCCAGCGCCAGAGAAGCTTTCCCTCCACCAGGCCGAAAATCCGGGTGGCCGCCGTGTACTCCTTCGAGTGGCTGCCCCGCATCACCATGTCGGTGCTCAGCTGGATTTGGGGGCCCTTGATCTGCCCGTAGTACAGCTCGGAGATCCCGCCGGGATGCGAAATGGAAACTGAGATGCCGAAGCCGCCGTCGCTGTTGCGCAATGCCTCGACTTCGTCGGCGCTCTTCAGGACGGGAACGATGTCCGCCGGAATCAGGCCGGGCCCGCCGTCTTCCTCACGCTGCTTCCGCTCCAGCGCCCAGAAGCCGGTCTCGACCGTCAGTGGCCGCAGCTTGGTGCCTTCGTCGTCAGTGAGCCAACTCTCGGCGCGGTACTGGAGGTACGGCAGGCCGTTGTGCGTGAAGGACACCCGCTGGAAGAAGTGCTCGGAATCCTCCTCGCCGGCTCCCAGCCGTCCGCTGCCCTCCCACTCACCAATGAGCCAGGATAACGGGACGAGCTCGGGAGTGAGGTCTGTAGGAATTTCAATCGGCACAGTAACTACCTCTGCAGATAACCAGCTGGGCTGGTATTACTTCTGGCCCTTGAACAGGCGGTAAACCACAAAACCCGCGAACCAGGCCATGGAAAGGCTGGCAATGCCAAGCAGGACAAGGAAGAAAATCTCAAATGCAAGTACGGACATGATGCCATCCTAACGCGTTAGTAGATGAGTAGTTTGTCTATGAAGTAGGCGAGCGAACCCACCGCAGCCACGGGCGCAAGTCCCATGCCGAGGGCGGCAGGAATGTTAATTGCGTCCCCGCGGAGTATAACCAGCCTGCGCAGGCTGACCAGAACCGCACCCACCACAACTCCCACCACGGCGGCGGGTATTACGGCGATGTTCGAGAAGATCAGGCCGGCAAGCGGCGCCGTCAGGCCCGCCAGCACAATGCCCAGGGGCGCCACGATCCGGTCAGGCCAGCGGATGAGGCCTGCCAGTAAGGCAAACGCCGCACTGATGCCGGCCACGAGCAGCATTTCCTTGACTCCGTTGAACCTCGACGCCGCGATCCACCCTGCGCCGAGACAGGACAGCAGCACTCCGGCGCTCGAGCCCAGTGTCGACTCCAGCCGCTGGGCCTGGCCGGTGCCCCGCATCAGCTGCATTAGGAACACAGCCATGACACCTGCGGCGATAAAGGCCGGCGTCCAGTCAAGGAAACCCGGTGCCGGGACGTAAGTGGCAGCCACGGCTGAGCCCGCACCAGGGAGCCCGATGATTGCGGCAAGGGTCTTCTTGGCGGGAATGCCCAGGAAATGGGGCCAGCCGATTCCGACGGCCAATGCCACCAGAATGGCAACGCCGAGCAGGACTTCCGGCGAGGTGTACGCCCCGCCGACAAATACAGCAAGCCCGGCCAGCCCGATGGTTCCGATGGTCCACGGCTTCACTGTTTACCCGCGCTCACTCTCTGCTGACGTCATCTCGCTGGGTCCAATCCTGCCCTATATGACCTGCTTATGTCGCAAAACGTGAACTGAAAGCGGCCGGATCAGTGTCCGTTAAGGGTCAATTAGGTATACTCAAAGCTCAGCTACGCTTCCTTCGGAGGACGCGGACCCGGCCGGATTCCGGCTGGCCACTACCGACGCGGGCAGCCAGTACCGGCCGGTGAAAGCCCGGTTCAGACGCCCAATGATGCGCGGACAGCCCCTTGGAGGAACAATGTCGCACATCCTGCTACTGACGAACAGCACCGGATCCTCGGTGGACATTCTGCCTGCCTTGGAACTCCTGAACCACCGGGTACATATCCTGCCGGCCGAGCCAACAGCGCTGCTGGAAACTGACCCCTGCGACGTTGTGCTCCTGGACGCCCGCAAGGATCTGGTGGGAGCACGGTCCCTGACCCAGTTGCTCAAGGCCACCGGGCTCAGCGCGCCCCTGATGCTGATCCTCACCGAAGGCGGCATGGCGGCCGTCTCCTCGGCCTGGGCCGTCGATGACATCCTGCTGGACTCAGCAGGTCCGGCTGAAGTCGAAGCCAGGATCCGGCTCTCTGTCGCACGTGCCGTGCCCGAGAAAGAGGACCTTCCCACCGAAATCCGCGCCGCCGGCGTCGTCATCGACGAAGCCAGCTACACGGCCCGGGTCAACGGTGCTCCCCTGAACCTGACCTTCAAGGAATTCGAACTCCTGAAGTACCTGGCGCAGCACCCGGGCCGGGTTTTCACCCGCCAGCAGCTGCTCACCGAGGTGTGGGGCTACGACTACTACGGAGGCACCCGCACAGTGGACGTCCACGTCAGGCGACTGCGGGCCAAGCTGGGCGCAGACCACGAAAACCTGATCAGCACGGTCCGCAACGTCGGCTACCGCCTGACCCTGGTGCGCCAGCCCGAGGAAGAGCTGACGGAGGCATAGAGCCCCGCACGACTGCAGGCCGGGTATCGGCCCCAAACAATGCAGGGAAACGAAGAAGCCCCGGACCACTGGTCCGGGGCTTCTCGTTGGGCTTTTAGGCCGGCGGTGGAGGACATACGGGTCGAACGTATCGAGGCCACCCCAGTGGTGGATCCCCCTCAATTCCCGCTTCAGGAAGCCGGAACAGGTAACGACTATACGTGCCGGATCCCGCGGCATCAAATCGGCGCCCAATCCCTCTGCCAGCCAGACGGGCCGTATAGCCTTTACTCCATGAGTCCTGCGCATCCCGAAAACTGGCCCGTGCTCGTCATCAAAGGCGAAGTGGATGAGGAGCTGCTGAGGGATTTCACCGCCCTCGCTGCAGCCGCCGAAGAGTCGGACGGCAACCCTCCGCTGTCCGAACAGACCTTTGTGACGCTCCGCGCCGGCGAGTCAGGCAGCCATTCGCTCCTGACTTTGGCTCTCTACGCGCCGGATGAGGATTCGGACCCTGCCACCGCCCAGGACCTTGCCGGATTTGCGGTGGTGGTTGAGGAAGCGGACGGCACCGGCGTGCTTGAGGTGGCAGTGCACCCGAGTTACCGCAACCAGGGGGTGGCAGACAGGCTGGTGGCCACACTCAAGGCATCCCGGGGATTCGAAGGGCTCAAGGCTTGGTCCCACGGGAACCACGAGGCCGCGGCAGACCTCGCAGCCAAGTACGGGTACGGCCCTATCCGGGAACTGTGGAAGATGCGGCTCACCGCGTCCGACGCGGAACTCCCCGACGCCGCCCTCCCGGACAGCGTCACCCTGCGCGCCTTCGTGCCCGGCCAGGATGAAGAGGCCTGGCTTGCAGCCAACAAGGCCGCCTTCTCCCACCACCCCGAGCAGGGCAACATGACACGGCAGGACCTCTCGGCCCGGATGGCCGAGGACTGGTTCGATCCGGCCGGCTTCCTCCTGGCCGTCGACCCGTCCGGGGGGATCCTCGGGTTCCACTGGACCAAGGTGCACCCACGTCACGGCAGCCACCCTGCGATGGGCGAGGTGTACGTGGTGGGTGTGGCCCCCGAGGCCCAGGGCCTGGGACTCGGCAAAGCCCTCACTGTGGCAGGCATCAAATACCTCCAGGACAAGGGCCTCCACGCGGTCATGCTGTACACGGATGCCGACAACGCTCCCGCCGTTTCGCTCTACCGCAGGCTCGGCTTCACGCGATGGGATGCGGACGTTATGTATGGACCCTTAAACGCCGGTTAATCCAATCGGCTGACGCATGCGGGACGGTTCAGGAAATCTACATATCCCCCGAATCGAATGCTTGTAAGGTTGAAGGTAAACCGCGCCAGCAAAAGGAGAGACCATGCAACCGGAATCAGCCGGGACAGCCACGTCTGGAGCTAAGGTGCGGCCAGCGCGCGCCCGCTTCGGGTCCTCCGAGGTGCCGGCCTCCCGTGCCACGCAGGACCGGATCGACATCCCCGAGTTCGCCCCCAACCTTGAGCCGGAAGGCGACATCAGCCCGGACCGGTTCCTGGACCGTGAGCTCAGCTGGCTGGCCTTCAATTCGCGTGTGCTGGAACTTGCCGAGGACCCGAACCTCTATCTCCTGGAACGGGTCAGTTTCCTCTCCATCTTTGCCTCCAACCTGGACGAGTTCTTCATGGTCCGTGTTGCCGGCCTGAAGCGCCGCATCGCCACAGGACTGGCTGTACCGTCCCCGGCCGGCCTGAGCCCCATGCAGGTTCTGGACCAGATCGGCGAAGCCGCCCACCGGCTCCAGCAGCGCCACGCGCAGGTCTACGCCGAGCAGATCCGGCCCGCCCTCGCCTACGAGCACATCCACCTCATGCACTGGGACGAACTGGATGACCAGGCCAAGGACCAGCTCAGCGCCATGTTCGCGGAGAAGGTCTTCCCCATCCTGACGCCCCTCGCGGTGGACCCCGCACACCCGTTCCCCTACATCTCGGGGCTGTCCCTGAACCTGGCCGTGGTGGTGCGCAACCCGGTCAGCGACAAGGAGCTGTTCGCCCGCGTCAAGGTTCCGGACCAGTTGCCCCGCCTCATCTCCATCGACGGCCCGCGTGCCGGATCCGTGCCCGGCCGGGTGGCCCGGTTCATCGCTTTGGAAGAGGTCATCGCAGTCCATCTGGACCAGCTGTTCGCCGGCATGGAGGTCCTGGAGCACCACACCTTCCGCGTCACCCGTAACGAGGACGTCGAGGTCGAAGAGGACGACGCCGAGAACCTGCTGCAGGCGCTCGAGAAGGAACTGCTGCGCCGCCGGTTCGGCCCGCCCGTGCGCCTCGAGGTCACCAACGACATCAACCCGAACATCCGGGCCCTGCTGATCCGCGAACTGGGCGTGGAGGAGTCCGAGGTCTACTCCGTTCCTGCCCCGCTGGACCTCCGCGGTTTGTCCGTCATTGCCGGGATCGACCGCGCGGACCTGCACTACCCCAAGCATGTGCCGCACACCTCGCGGTACCTGAATGAATCGGAAACGTCCAAGGCGGCGAACGTGTTTGCCGCCATGCGTCGGCGGGACATCCTCCTGCACCACCCTTACGATTCCTTCTCCACCTCCGTCCAGGCTTTCCTGGAACAGGCCGCGGCGGACCCGAAGGTGCAGGCCATCAAGCAGACCCTGTACCGCACCTCCGGCGACTCCCCCATCGTCGACGCCCTCATCGACGCCGCGGAGGCAGGCAAGCAGGTGCTGGCCCTGGTGGAGATCAAGGCCCGGTTCGACGAACAGGCCAACATTTCCTGGGCCCGGAAACTGGAACAGGCCGGCGTGCACGTTGTGTACGGCATCGTGGGCCTTAAAACCCACTGCAAGCTGTCCCTCGTGGTCCGCCAGGAAGTGGACGGCCTGCGGCGCTACTGCCACATCGGCACCGGCAACTACCACCCGCGCACGGCGCGCTACTACGAGGACCTCGGTCTGCTGACCGCCAACGAACAGGTGGGCGAGGACCTTTCCAAACTCTTCAACCAGCTCTCCGGCTACGCGCCGAAATCCACCTTCAAGCGGCTCCTTGTGGCGCCCCGGTCGGTGCGTTCCGGACTTATCGACCGCATCGAGAAGGAAATCCGCAACGCCAAGGCCGGCATCGCCGCCAGGGTGCAGATCAAGGTCAACTCCATGGTGGACGAGGCGATCATCGACTCGCTCTACCGCGCCTCGCAAGCCGGCGTGAACGTTGACGTGATCGTCCGCGGCATCTGTTCCCTGCGCCCGGGCATCCCGGGCCTCAGCGAAAACATCACGGTGCGCTCCGTGCTGGGACGGTTCCTGGAGCACTCGAGGGTCTTCGCGTTCGCCAACGGCGGCGATCCCGTGGTCTACATCGGTTCCGCCGACATGATGCACCGCAACCTGGACCGGCGCGTGGAAGCCCTCGTCCAGCTCACCAGCGGCGACGACACGGCCTATGTGCTGGACATGCTCCGCCGCTACATGGACCCGGAGACCGCCAGCTGGTACCTGGACAGCCAAGGCGAATGGACCAGGCACCACCTCGGCGACGACGGCCGGCTCCTGGACGACGTCCAGTCATGGCTGCTCGCATCGCGCTCCCGCCAGCGCCCGACCGTAAGGCGGTAGGACCCTGGCCTTGAAGAGTGACGAGACAGGTGCCGTCAGCAACGACACGGCAAACGATTCGCTCGTTGCCGACCAGACCGACCATCCCGGCGAACCCATTGCCGTGGTTGCGGCGGGCGCTTTGCCGTGGCGCGTCAACAAGGACAAGCTGGAAGTCCTGCTGATCCACCGTCCAAGCTATGACGACTGGTCGTGGCCCAAGGGCAAGATCGACGCCGGCGAGACCATCCCTGAGTGCGCCGTCCGCGAGATCGAAGAGGAGATCGGGCTCAAGGCCACCCTGGGCATTCCCCTTCCGCCCATTCACTACCATGTGTCTGCCGGCCTGAAGGTGGTGCACTACTGGGCCGTGGATGTGGACGGTGCTGTGCTTCGTCCGGACGGCAAGGAGGTGGACAGCGTGATGTGGTGTTCGCCGGAAAAGGCGGCCGCCCTGCTGAGCAACCCCGGTGATGTGGCGCCGCTCGAGCGGCTGGTGGCAGCCCACGACCGCAAGGAACTGGATACCTGGCCGCTGCTGGTGGTCCGCCATGCCAAGGCCAAGCCACGTTCTTCCTGGACCAAGGCGGAAGGCGACCGACCGCTCGCGGCCACCGGTTTGCGCCAGGCACAGGCCGTCCGCCGGCTGCTGCATGTGTGGAAGCCGATGCGCGTGCACTCGAGCCCGTGGCAGCGCTGCGTGGCCACGATTGCCCCGTACGCCAAGTCTGCCGAGGCCAAGGTGAAACTTCACGATGCCCTGACGGAGCACCGCCACGCCCGCAGCCCCAAGAAGACCGCTGCCGTCGTCGAGTCACTCTTCGACAAACAGCGCGCCATTGCCCTGTGCACCCACCGGCCCGCACTGCCTACGGTCATCAAGCAGCTCGGGGAGCACATGAACGGCCGGCTGCGGGCGCTCCTGCCGTCCTCCGACCCCTACCTGGCTCCGGGTGAGATCATCGTGTGCCACGTGGCCCGCGGCAGCAACCACAAAATCGTCGCAGTGGAACAGTTCAGGCCCTTCGACGATTAGCGGCCGTGCCGGCGCCCGCCCGCCCGGCACGCCAAGTAATGGGTCGGTTTGACCCCCAGGTCTTTGTATCAAATACTCAGTACATTGATGCAAAATCTGGGGGGGATTATGCCGGTCCAATTCGAATTGCCGCCGATGCTGCTGGGACCGCTGGCCGCCGCCGTCGTTGTCTATCTCATCCTGAGGTGGGTGGTATGGGAACCCAGGACGGGCGCCTCACCCGAAACTGTCTCCCAGCACGCGCTGTGGGTCGGGGTCATCGGCTGGATGGCCAGTTCACTGCAGGGTGCCATGAATATCGGCATCATCCCGGCCGGCAGAATTAACAGCCCTGTCATCGGACCTATCCTGGTGACACCCGAGACAGTCATGCCGGTACTGGCCTGGCCTATCGTTGGCGTCCTCGGGATCCATGCCATCGGCCAGGTCAGCTATCCGCGGCCCAAACGCCTCCACCGCAAGGCAAGCCTCCATGTGCGGAAGATCCGCGATTTCCTTCCGCAGCCGCTGGCGTGGACAACCCTGGCCATCTTCACGGGTGCGGCACTTTTCATTGCCTGGACGGGCACGCTTCCAGCGTATGTACCGATGCCCTACGGGTCAGTCCAGCCGGAAGGATTCCGGACCATCGGCGGCGACGGGAGAATCGCCGGCATCGACCTGGCCACCTGGCTTGGAGCGGCGCTGGTTGTCCTGGCTGCGGGCACATGGGTGGTGCTGCTGCTGATCTCCCACCGCAGGCAGCTCGAGCCGCTGACGGATCACGACAACTCATTGCTCCGGACGATTGCCATGAACCGGCTCCTGCGCACGGTGGCAACCGTGGCGTCGGGCCTGGCAGTCACCGCCGGTAACTTCGCGGCCCGGCCGGACCCCGCCGTCGGCAGCACGTCGTGGACCAACTTCGCAGGTCTTGGGGGGATGGCTGTCCTGCTGGCCATGTTGGTCTGGGCGCCGCCGAAACTGGCCGGGCCGACAGGCTCCCAGGCGAAACTCACTGCGCCGGCCGGAGGGTCGCACCCCGCAGCCCGGCTGGTTTCCTCGGTCGGCGCCGCCCTCGGTGTCGCCGCGGCCCTTCCCCTCCTCGTCGGAGTCTTCCTCGTGCCCGCGATCATGGCCGCGCCAGCTGGCTACGGGCCGCCCGGTTTCGTGGCCTTGGTGGCCGCGCTGGTCCTTTTGGTTCTCGCCGCGGGTCAGCTCCTCCTGCAGCGCAACTACGCCAACGCTGACCAGCCCCGCGCCTGGCCTCGGCAGCCGGTGTCGCCAGCATTGTCTACCACCGCGATCCTGGCGCTGCTCGTCTTCGTGACAACGCTCGTTGTGTCAGCGGCCGGAAACTCGCTCATTGGCCACGACGCAGGGTGGCTGCCTCCCGCAGTCCTCAGCGCAGTCGCGGTGATCCTGGCGCTCCCGGCTTTCCTCGCGACGCGACGCCGGTACGGAATCCGGGACGCTCCCCCGGGCCTCGACGCCGCCCTGCGGGCAATCACCGTATACCGGATAGTCCGGACACTGTCGGCCATGTTCATGGCGCAGGCAGCCATTGTTTTGCTCATGAACAGCCAAGCGTGGGCAACTGTGTTCGGCGTGGCGTTTATGCCGACCATCCCCTGGTGGCCCGCCTCCCTCGCCGGTGCCATCCTGGCCGGTGCGGCGATGGTGACGGCCCTCTTGCCGGTGCGTGTCCTCGCGGGATCCGGCTTCCGGTCCGCTCCCCTGTCCGACAGGGAAGCCATCACATGACGGCGGGCATTTCCGTGGACCTCGGATCTGCAGTGCCGCCGTATGAGCAGATCCGCACGCAGATCTCTTCGCTGATTGCGGTGGGCTCGCTGGCTGCCGGAACCCGGTTGCCCACCGTGCGCAGCCTTGCCGCGGACCTGGGCATCGCGGCGGGCACAGTGGCACGGGCCTACAAGGAACTCGAGCAGACCGGCCTGATCCAAACGCGGCGGCGGAACGGCACCGTCGTCGTCGGAATGCCCGACGACGGTCTACCGCCCGGTGGCGCCATCAACGCGGACGTCGTGGCCGCCGTCGACCGTTACATCACGCAAGGCCGCGCGGCGGGACTTGATGACGGCACGCTCCAGGGCATTCTGCGCGTGCGGCTCGGCCATCAGTAGACTGGGACGGTGAGCATTCCAACGCCCTATGAAGACCTCCTGCGCGACGTCCTTGCCAACGGCACGCACAAATCAGACCGCACCGGCACCGGCACGCTGAGCGTGTTTGGACGGCAGATGCGCTTTGACCTGAGCCAAAGCTTCCCTCTGGTCACCACTAAGCGGGTGCATTTCAAGTCCGTGGCCGTCGAGCTGCTGTGGTTCCTGCGCGGCGAGACCAACGTGAAGTGGATGCAGGACCAGGGCGTCACCATCTGGAACGAATGGGCAGATGCCGACGGCGAACTCGGCCCCGTTTACGGTGTCCAGTGGCGCAGCTGGCCGACCCCCGACGGCGGCCACATCGACCAGATCGCCGAACTAGTGGAGAACCTGAAGTCCAACCCGGACTCGCGCCGGCACATCGTCTCCGCGTGGAATGTCGCCGAGCTCCAGGACATGGCCCTGCCCCCGTGCCACGCCTTCTTCCAGTTCTACGCTGCGGACGGCAAGCTGTCCTGCCAGCTTTACCAGCGTTCCGCGGACACGTTCCTGGGCGTCCCGTTCAACATCGCCTCCTATGCGCTGCTGACATGCATGCTGGCGCAGCAGGTGGGCCTGGAACCGGGTGAGTTCGTCTGGACCGGCGGGGACGTGCACATCTACGACAACCACATGGACCAGGTGCTCAAGCAGCTGAAGCGGGAGCCGTACGAGTACCCGCAGCTGAAGATCCTGCGCAAGCCGGACACGATTTTCGACTACACGCTGGATGACTTCGAAGTCGTCGGCTACCAGCACCACCCTACGATTAAGGCGCCGATCGCAGTATGAGCACCGACAACGCCATGAATCCCCTGGCCTTCACTGAAAAAATTGCCGACGACACCACCGGAGTGGGGCTTGTCTGGGCCCAGACCACGGCAGGCGTGATCGGCAAGGACGGCGACATGCCGTGGCACCTGCCCGAGGACATGAAGCATTTCACCCGGCTCACCAACGGGCACCCGGTGATCATGGGCCGCAAGACCTGGCTGTCCTTCCCGGACAAGTACCGTCCCCTGCCGGGGCGCACCAACATTGTGGTGACACGGCAGGAAGGCTGGGGCGACACCGCCGAGGCGGAGGGCGCCCTCGCGGTGAAGTCGCTCGACGACGCCCTGCTGGAGTCGCAGTTCGCTCCCGGCCACGAAACAGTGTGGGTGCTGGGCGGCGGAGAAATCTTTGCGCAGACCCTGGACATCGCCAACGTCGCGGTAGTGACGTTCATTGATTCCGAGACGGACGGCGACACCTATGCGCCCGATCTCGGCTTCGAGTGGAAGCTGGCCGCGAGCGAACCGGCCACCGGCTGGCTGACCTCCACCAGCGGAACGCGATACCGGTTCACCATGTGGCGCCGGACAGAGGGCTAGGAGCATGCTGAAGAAGCCGGAAACACTCTTTGTCCTGGGCTACATGCTGCTCCCGCTGCTGGCTCTGCTCTCCGCGATCGTGGGGCTGACCATGATCCTGGGCGGCAATAAGATCGCCGGCGCCATCGTGCTGGTGGTGGTCACCCAGGCGTTCGCGTTCGGGGCGGTCTACGCACTGCGCCTCCGCAAAGCGGCGGTGCTGGAGCAGCACGACGCCGAGTAACGGCTAAGGCAGCGGGTTGCCTTTGCGATGGGGAGACCAGCCCATCGCGGCAGTGCTGTCCAGCTACTAGAGTTATGCGAGCAGCCTGACGAATATCCGCTGCTCAGAACTTTTTGGGGGGATGCCTTGTGGCAGGAAACTTGTGGGGCGCGGATGTTGCCCAGCTGCGGACTCTCGCGCAGCAGTTCGGCAAAACATCCGACAGCCTGCTTCAGCAGTCAACACAGCTGAGCAATCAGATCAACAACAACCCCGCGTGGAAGGGTCAGGACGCGGTCACGTTCCGCGCCGACTGGAACAGCAGCCACCGTGCCCTCATTCAGAGAACAGCGTTGGCGCTCAAGCAGGAGTCGAAGAAGCTGCTGACCCAGGCCGAGCAGCAGGAGCAGGCCAGCACTGGCGGCGGCGACGGGCCGACCCCGGGTGGCGCCGGTTCGAGCGGCGATGCCGGTGACGATAAGAAACCGTTCCAGCTGGGTCCGGACTGGCTCGCTGACAGTGATGACTCCCCCTTCCGCGGAGGCTGGGACACATACAACCTGGTCAAGGCCTTCCCAAATATTCGGGCCGGTCTCTTCGACCTCCCGCACTTCATCAAGAAGGCGGACTCCTTCGCCGAGTTCTTCTCCAAGGACTTCCGTGACGTGGCCAAGGCATTTCAGGACACAAATCCGCTCAGCCAGTACTTCAACACATCCTCTGAGCTTTTCGACGGCAAGTGGGACACTGCCTTAAACCTCGCCGATAGTGGGAAGGCCGCCAAATTCTTTGACATGGGCGGCAAGCTGCTCGGGGGGCTGGGGGTGGGACTCGATGCGCTGGACACGGTCAACCACATCAGCAACGGCGAAGTTGGCGGCGCAGTTTATTCGGGAATCAAGGCTGGACTTGGCGTGGCGAGCTTCGCACCGCCACCAGTGGGGACAGTGGCTATGGTCGCTTCCGGTGCTTTGGCCATCTACGACAATGTCCCGGTAGTCAAGGAAACAGTCAACGCCATTGGCGGGTCAATAGCTGACGGCGCTAAGGCAGCCTGGGAAGGTGCCGGCGATGCAGCTGACAAGGTCGGCGACTTCTTCGGATTCTGAGCACATAACGAGAGGCATTGAATTATGACTGAAACCACATCGGAGAGAGACGCCTACCCGGACGCCATTGGCTTTGGGTTCGCCGAGATCGCCACGCTTGCGAGCATGCGCCGCGGCGATGCGGCGGTGTTGAGCGCCGAAGCCTTGCGGGTTGCCGAGTACTTGGGCAACACCGAAGTGGTGAGCGCAGGCGCCTCGTCTTTGGTGGCACGTGGTTTGGCAACGGCGGAAGCTGATGGGGAACTTTCCGTGGCGGGCCCAACCGCTGCCGTGGCCGCCGCCCTTTCCACCGCCACGCGCCGCATGGAAATCTCCCTGCTCACAGCCGAGGGCGGCGACAGCGTCATCGGCATTGAAAGCCAGGACATCCACCTGCTTTTCCAACCCCGCGCCTACCTCACCTGGTGGGCCATGGCCCAGCGCCCCGGCCTCTCCCCTGCCGAGGCGAATCTTTTGGTCATCAAGGAACACCTGCGCATCAACCCCAAGGGCGGGGCGACGCTCCGCCGCCGTGAGGAGCCTACCGGCCAGACCCTTTATGTAAAGCAAGGGCAAGGGTCCTGGACCGTTGGGACGTCCAGCCCCGCCCAGAAGGACATCTCCGAAAGCACCGGGCTGGATGACGCTGCCCTCCTTGCCCGTATCCGCTCCATCCGACAGGACTGACCGTGGTATTTGACCGTGAGCGCGAGCGGCGCAACGACGCAGTGTATGCCGAGCACAAGGAAGCCCTCGCCCGGGGCGAGAAGCGCGTGCTCCGCAGGACCGACACCGGTGAGCTCCACAGCTATCCCGGAGATGAAATCGGATTCTCGCCCGGCCGCGGCCAGGTACAGGTCAGGACCTGGTGGGGCATGGGGATCGTAACTGCCGTGCTGGGGCTGTTGTTCATCGCCTCCTGGGTGATACTCCTGCTGCCGTTGGGCAAGGGTGAGCAACCGTTCTGGGGCGCGCTGTTCCTCATGGCATTAGCGGGGCTGGGCAGCTGGTACACCTTCGGCCTTGCCAGGGACGAGTACCGGGCAACCCAGCTCCGCAAGGAGCGCGGCACACCCAAACCCGGCAGCGGGTACGTTTCCTAGCGTTCAGTGGGCGTCCAGACGGATCCGCCATATCCAAACAGGACTAAATCCATGCGAGATGATGCAGCAAATGGCCATCGCGACGACGAGATGCGAGCGTGGCACGAGCGGGCTGCTGGGATGGATCCTGCAGCCCCGGAGCGAAGGCACGACATGAGCCAGCCGTTAGAACAGCCCCAACGGGGTCGGAGGAAGGGCTACTACGCCCGACAGGTGGAGGCCGAGGCAGCACGCCAAGGTCTTACCGTCGAGGAGTACGGAGTTTACAAAGGCGACGTCGGCAGCGCCGTCAAACCCATCAACTCGGCGGGCGGCCTGCTCTTCCTCAGCATCCTGATTACGCTGATCGTGACCGTGGTAGCCGTGCTCATGGTCAAGGTGCTTACCGATGGCACGGAGGAGCCCAATTGGGGCCAGCTTGTGTTCGCTGCTGCCTTCGGCCTCTGGATTGTTCCCACAACCTGGGCCTACTACGTCAATGAGCGCAAGGCAGCGCGCCTCCGCAGGCAGAACGGCAAAACCATCGAGTTGCCCACCAGGCGCAACTCTGTGAGGGACTGAGTCCGCCCAGCCGCTTCGGGGAGGGCCGTCGTCGTGCATTGCCTGCGTGACGTAACCGACTGCGCCGCGCCGGTTCCGAAGTCTAAACTGGACGAATGACTACAGCAGCTACCCCCTCCGTCGGCCTGGTCGGATGGCGCGGCATGGTCGGCTCCGTCCTGATGCAGCGCATGCAGGACGAAGGCGACTTCGCCAACATCAACCCAGTGTTCTTCTCCACGTCCAACGCCGGAGGTGCCGCCCCGACTGTTGCCGGTGCTGCCGCTGGCGCGGCCGGCAAGCTCGAGGACGCGTTCGACGTCGACACGCTGGCTAAGCTGCCGATTATCGTCACCGCCCAGGGCGGCGACTACACCAAGCAGGTCCACGGCGAGCTGCGCAGCCGCGGCTGGGACGGCCTCTGGATCGACGCCGCCTCCACCCTGCGCATGAACGATGACTCGATCATCGTGCTCGACCCCATCAACCGGGACGTCATCGACAAGGGCCTCGTCAACGGCACCAAGGACTTTATCGGCGGCAACTGCACCGTGTCCTGCATGCTGATGGGCCTCGGCGGCCTGTTCAAGAACGGCCTCGTCGAGTGGGGCACGTCCATGACCTACCAGGCTGCCTCCGGCGGCGGCGCCCGCCACATGCGCGAGCTGCTCAGCCAGTTCGGCACGCTGAACGCCGAGGTCAGCTCGGAACTGGACGACCCTGCGTCGGCCATCCTGGAAATCGACCGCAAGGTCCTGGCGCACCAGCGCACCGACATCGACGCGACGCAGTTCGGCGTCCCGCTGGCCGGCTCGCTGATCCCCTGGATCGACGCGGACCTGGGCAACGGCCAGTCCAAGGAAGAGTGGAAGGCGGGCGTCGAGACCAACAAGATCCTCGGCACCTCCGGCGAGAACCACATCGTGATGGACGGCCTGTGCATCCGCATCGGCGCCATGCGCTCGCACTCGCAGGCACTGACGCTCAAGCTCCGCGAGGACCTCTCCGTGGCCGAGATCGAGAAGCTTCTGGCCGCGGACAACGAGTGGGCCAAGGTGGTGCCGAACACCAAGGAGGACTCCATGGCGGGCCTCACCCCGGTGGCTGCATCCGGCACGCTGGACATCCCCGTGGGCCGTATCCGCAAGCTGGAAATGGGCCCGGAGTACATCAGCGCCTTCACCGTGGGCGACCAGCTCCTGTGGGGCGCCGCAGAGCCGCTGCGCCGCATGCTCAACATCGCCACCGGCACCCTTTAGGGACTGCCGACAAATTTCAGGTACCTTGCGGCCTGCAGCTCAAATGACTTTTGGGCTGCAGGCCGCAGTCCGTTAACCGTGTCGAACGGTTCAGGCACGACGGCGGCAGTCCGGCCGGTGCCTGACCGCGCCCAGGTGCCGATCACTTCGCCGCCGGAGACAATGGTCTTCTTGAACACCCCATTGCCGCCGGGAACAACCTTCTGGGAATGCTCCGCCGGCAGCACTAGCGACCGGTCCGTGTAGCCCAGCAGGAACTCATCGAACCCGGGCAGCGCGAGCAGGGAGCGCTGGCCGGGGACGCCGTCGTCGAGCAGCGCCGCGGTGGCCGGCGACATCCAGTAGCTGGTCCCTTCGAACTCCAGCTCAACGAGCTGGTCCTTCACCAGGGCCAGGCCGCTGCGGACTTCCGTCACCGGGGTGTTCGACCACCAGGCGAAGTCACGTTCCGTGGCCGGGCCGTGACTGAACATGTACCGCAGCAGCAGTTCAGCGATGCCCTCGGCGCGGCCCAGTTCCCGGGATTTCGGGATCCACTCGTCGAACGCCTTGATCAGCTGCTGGTTCCCGACGAGGGGTCCCTGCACCAACAAGGCGCGCTGGCACAGGATCCCCAGCAGGTGGATGCCGCGCTGGCCAACCGTAGACTGGCCCGCTGCTTCGAAAGCCTCAAAGAGCTGTTGGCGCGTGGCCGATCCGCCGCCCGAGACCAGTTCCAATGCCGCCTCACGGGCAGCGTCCATGTCGCGGGCATCAATCTCGAGCTCCCGGTGGCGGGTGCCCATGCCCCGGAGCAGGCGGTCGGCCGTGATGTCCAGGATCCAGCGCAGGTCCTCCGGAGCAAGCAGGTGAAGCGTCCCGCGCATCGGCCATGAGCGGACAACCGTCCCTTCATCCAGCGCCGAGCGGACAGTGTCGACGCCGGAGTTACGCACCCTCAGGCCGACCGCCCACAGCGCGGCCTGCATGTCCTGCGCCTGCAAGGCCGTCATCCAGCGCACGGCCTCGGGCACGGAGTCGAAGTCCGGCGCCAGCAGCCCCTGCGCGGCGAGGCGCAGCCTTCCGATGACATGCCGGGTGACCCTGATCCGCGTGCCTGCTCCCATGCCCCCATCGTAGGTCCAGCCGCGGACAATCCACGTCCGCTTTTCCGGAATCTCCCGGCCGGCGGCGGGGCACGGGCAGTACCCCGCCTCCTCCCAGCCCGTTTACAGCAGAGGTCCCTACGCTGGATCCATGACTATCGGAGACCTCTGGCCGCACCTGCGGCCCCTGTGCCGGGCACTCGCCCTGCTGGGCTGGGTCACGAGCGCCGCCGGCATGGCTGCCGGGCTGTCCATCGCGATTGCCGGCGGAACCAGCCTCTCCCCTACCGTCCAGGCCCTGCAGCTGGTCTCTACGATCAGCATGGGAGCGGCGGTCATCAGTTTCATCGCAGCCTCCCTGCTGCAGCCGCAGCACCGCGGCTGGCGCGCCGGTGAACAGGAGCGCGGCGCCGTGGCCCATGAGCAGGCCGGCGAGATGCCGCCAACCATCAGGAGTTTCCTGCTGGCCGCCTTCGCTTTGCTGGCGGGCGCAGGGGTGTTCGCCGGTGCAGGGCTGGTCCTCCGCAACGGCCCCAGCGCGCAGTCCGTGGCATTCTGCGAGGTCTTCCTGCTGGGCGCAGCGGCGTCCGGGTTCACGTTCATGCTGTTCAGCAAGGTAGCCCCGCGCCATAGCGGGAACTGAGTGGCTGTTCCTTAGAGCTCGACGCCGATCAGCAAGGGTTCGGGGAGCAGTTCGATGCCAAAGCGTTCGACGACGCCGCGGCGCACCTCGCGCGCCACGGCGACCATGTCCGCCGCGCTGGCGGAGCCCCTGTTGGTGATGGCCAGGGTGTGCTTGGTGGACAGGGATGCGCGGCCGCCGGAGACGCTGCCGGCCTCCAGCGCGAAGCCCTTCCCGAACCCGGCATGGTCAATCAGCCAGGCTGCGGACAGCTTCACCAGGCCGTCCGCTCCGGCCGGGTAGCGGGGAGCACCTTCGGGCAGCGCCCCCGCCGCGTCTGCCGGGACGATGGGATTGGTGAAGAAGGAACCGGTGGAATAGGTGTCGCGGTCTGCCGGGTCCAGGACCATGCCCTTGGAGGCCCTGAGCCGCAGGACCTCCCGGCGCACATCGTTGGAGTATGCCCTCTTGCCGGGCTCAACGCCCAGGGATTTCGCGAGCTCGGCATACCGGATCGGAGCACTCATCCTGCCCAGCGGCAGCTGGAACTCGACGGTCAGCACCACGTAGCGCGGGGACCCCTGGACGGTGGTCTGCTTGAGGATCGAGTCCCGGTACCCGAACTTCAGCTCGGAACTCGTGAAGGTGCGGACGGCGTTCTGTTCCCGGTCCCAGGTCCGGACCGCGGCAATGGTCTGGGAGACGTCGGCGCCGTAGGCACCCACGTTCTGGACGGGCGTGGCACCGGTGGACCCGGGAATGCCGGACAGGGCTTCGATTCCCGACCATGCATGGCGCACCGCGTGCTCCACCAGGGCATCCCAGTTGTGCCCCGCCTGGACCACCACAGCAACTCCGCCACAGGAATCCTCCGCGTTGACGGTGAACCCCTCGGAGGCAATCCTGAGCACGGTGCCGGGGTACCCGTCGTCGGAAATCAACAGGTTCGACCCGCCTGCGATGATCAGCAACTGTTCGCCGGCGGCGTCCGCAGAGCGGACGGCGTCGATGATTTCCGGCTCCGTGCGTGCTTCGATGTAGTTGCCGGCGGGACCGCCGACGGCGGCAGTGGTCAGGTCGGAAAGCAAAGTCTGGGTCACCTGTCCAGCCTAGCGGTCATTGGGACGGCACCGGGATTCAGGGAAGTTTCCGGGCCACCGGGGACAGCAGGAAACTGAGCACCAGCATCACCATCACGGCGAGCAGCGAGTGGAGGATGCCCACGTGTTCGGCCAGCAGCCCCAGCAGCGGCGGCCCGCAGAGAAACGCGCCGTAGCCGATGGTGGACACCACTGAGACGCGGGCCGCGGCCTTGACCGGATCATCGGCCGCCGCGGACATGCCGACCGGGAAGCCCAGCGACGCCCCGAGGCCCCAGATTGCCAGCGCCACGAACGCCATCCACGGCACGGGGGCGAACACGAACAAACCCAGGCCGGCGACGGCCAGTGCGGCGCACCAGCGCATCACGGGCACCCTGCCAAAACGGTCCAGGACCAATGTGCCGGTAAAGCGGCCGATGGTCATGAAGGTAACGAACAGCCCGTAGCCCGCCGCGCCGGCAGCGTCGCTCTGGCCATGGCCGTCGGCAAGGGCCAGGGCCACCCAGTCGCCGGCCGCCCCCTCGGCGAGGGCGAGGCCAAGGACCAGCACACCCAGCAGCAGCGTGCGCTTGTCGCGCCAGGCCTGGGCAATCTGGCGTTTGTTGTCCAGCGGCTGCTCCGGGACCGCGTCCGTCTGGCGGACGATCGGGATGGGCCCGGTGGAGGGATCCTCGAACGTGTCCGTCCCGGACGCCCTGAACGGGCGCTCCCCTTGAACCGGCGTGATGTCCGCCCGGAACCAGGAGGCTGCCGTTGCCACTGAGACGGCCACGACGAGGCCGCCGGCAGCAAGATGCCAGACCACGGGAACGCCGGCCCCGGCGGCCCAGGCACCCAGCCCGGCGCCGGCTACCGTTCCGAGGCTGAAGGAGCCGTGCAGCCGGGGCATGATGTGCCGTCGGACGGCGCGTTCCACCGCGGCGCCTTCGACATTGGACGCGGTGTTCCAGCTGGCGGTGCCCAGCCCGATGATCACCAGTCCCGCGGCAACCGCCACCGGGCTGGCGAGCACGGACGTGCCGAAGCCTGCCAGCACCAGCCCGAAGCCCACCATGATGCTGCCGATCCGGATGGTCCGCTTGGAGCCCAGCCGGAGGACGATCAGCCCCGAGGCGGACACTGAAACAAACGAACCGGCAGTCATGCAGAGCAGGAGAAGGCCGATGGTGCCGGGAGTCAGGTCCAGGCCATCGCGGATGGCCGGCAACCGGGACACCCAGGTGGAAAACGCGAGTCCGCTGGCCCCGTAGGCCACCACCACGGCGTTGCGCCAGTGGGTGATTTCGGCAGCCGGAACGAAGGCTTCCCTGGCCAAGGCAGCCTTTCTGTTACGCAAGCCTGACGACTGCCTGTGCCTTCATCAGGACCTTCTGGCCGGCGAAGACCACGGTGAGGTCCACGCGCGCGGTGCCGGCGTCGGCGTCGAGCGCGCCAATGGCGCCGCTGACCTCGATGACGGCCCCCGGCTCCTCTGTGCCGGTGGTGTCCGTGACGAGTACCGGTTTGGTGAAGCGTGTCTGGAAATCGACGACGGCGGCCGGGTCGCCGGCCCAGTCGGTGACGAGCTGGACTGCCGCGCCCATGGTGAACATACCGTGGGCAATGACGCCGGGCAGGCCCACACCGGTGGCGAAAGCTTCATTCCAGTGGATCGGGTTGAAGTCGCCGGACGCACCGGCGTACTTCACCAGGTCCTGGCGGCTGACGGTGATGCTGCAGCTGCCGAGGTCCTGGCCGACCGCGAGTTCAGAGAAGACGGGGGCGATGGATGCAGTGCTCATGGGTTACTGTCCCTCTCCGCGGACCAGGATGGATGAGGTGGCGGTGGCGACGGCCTCCCGGGAGGGATCCGGCGTGCCGTCAGCTGAAGCTTCACCGCTGACGGCGAAGATTTCCGAGCGGGTGGTGATCATGGCGCCGCCGCCCATGGCACGGACACCGTCCACGTGCAGCTCGGCCACCAGCCGGTCCCCGGCGAAGATGGGGCGGTGGTGGACAAAGCGCTGGTCCGCGTGGACCACGCGGGAGAAGTCAATGCCGGACTCCGGATCCTCGATCAGCTGGGCGTCTGCGCGCTGGGCAATGATGATGGCGAAGGTGGGCGGCGCCACGAGGTCGCTGTGGCCAAGGGCCTTGGCCGCGTCCAGGTCAAAGTGCGCGGGGTGGGTTGCCTTGACGGCCCTGGCGAACTCGCGGATTTTCTCGCGGCCGACGTCATACACCTCTGCGGCAGGGTAGCTACGGCCCTGCAGATCCGGATTGATAGTCATGGCCTCAAGCCTATCGTTCCGCCGCCGCCGGACACCGAAGAGGTGGGCGGGCTCACGGCCTGTTACGCGCAGAGGGTCTGGCATCATTCCCAAGCCAGCGGTATGATGGTTTCATCATTCCATCAATTCAGGGTGACCCTCACGGGTATCCTCCGGCATGAACCAGCGACAGCAGGTCCCAATGCTTTCCGCAGCACAGGCTCCTTTGTACGAAATCAAGGCCAACCTCTTCAGGGCACTCGCGCACCCGGCGCGTATCCGGATCCTGGAACTGCTGGCGGCAGCGCCGGACACCACGGCCCCGGTCAGCTATCTGCTGGCCGAAACGGGGCTCGAGGCCTCACATCTGTCCCAGCACCTGGCAACCCTGCGCCGGCACAAGGTTGTCACGTCGGTGCGGACGGCGAATGCCGTCACGTACCGCCTGGCACACCCCAAGATTGCCGAACTGCTAGCCATTGCACGGACCTTCCTGCTGGACAATCTGGCTGATTCGAATGAGCAGCTCCGGCTGGCCCAGGAACTGCCGAATGCGCACCTCCCGGGTACCGCGTTGTGAGCGCCGTTCCGGCGGCCTCCCCCAAGACGAGGCTGCGCTCCGCACTGGCGAGGTACCTTCCCTCCCGCAGGGATTATGACGGTCTCAGCTCCTCGTGGAAGACGGACCTGCTGGCCGGCATCACCGTGGGTATCGTGGCGCTCCCGCTGGCCCTGGCATTCGGGGTCAGCTCCGGCGTGGGAGCCGAGGCCGGCCTGATCACGGCCGTGGTGGCCGGCCTCGTGGCCGCGGTTATGGGCGGATCCAACGTCCAGGTGTCCGGCCCCACCGGTGCCATGGTGGTGGTGCTCGCCCCGGTGGTGGCGACGCATGGGGCCGGCAGTATCGCCCTGGTTTCCCTCATGGCGGGCCTGATGGTTTGTGCCCTGGGCATCAGCGGGCTCGGGCGTGCTGTGGCGTTTATTCCCTGGCCCGTGGTGGAAGGCTTCACCCTGGGGATCGCCACCATTATCTTCCTCCAGCAGGTTCCTTCGGCCATGGGCACCGAAGGCATCCCCGGCCACAACATCCTCCTCGCCGCCATCGAGAGCGCATCGGCTGCCACCCTTCCCACAGTTGCCCAGACCCTGGCCGTGGTGGCGGGGGTCGCGGCCATCATGCTGATAGCGCCCAGGCTTCACAAGTCGCTGCCCGGAAGCCTGATCGCAGTACTGCTGGTCACCGTCGCAGCGGAGCTGCTGCAGCTGGACATCCCAAGGATCGGGGCCATGCCCCATTCCCTGCCGGTGCCCCGGGTGCCGTCGCTTGATCCTGCCGCGCTGGGTGGCCTGGTGATGCCCGCAGTGGCAATCGCGATGCTGGCCGCCATCGAGTCGCTACTGTCCGCACGGGTGGGCGCAGGACTGGTTGGACCGGACGGCAGGCTCAGCGGCCCCTACACGCCGGACCGCGAGCTCACCGGCCAGGGGCTGGCCTCCATGGCAGCGGGCCTCTTCGGCGGCATGCCGGCAACGGGTGCCATTGCCCGGACCGCCGTCAACGTCCGCTCCGGCGCCAAAACCCGCCTCTCCGCGATCGTGCACGCCCTGGTGCTGTTGGCCATCATCTACCTTGCCGCCGGGCTGGTAAGCCGGATCCCGCTGGCCGTGCTGGGCGGAATCCTTATGGTGACCGCAACACGGATGGTTTCACAGCGCACCGTCACCGCCATTCTTCGCTCCACCAGGGCCGATGCGGCAGTCTTCCTCCTCACGGCACTCATCACCGTGGCGTTCGACCTGATCGTCGCCATCGAGATCGGCCTGGCCGCTGCCGCCCTGCTGACGCTGCGAAAGTTCGCGTCGCTGAGTGGCGTCCGCCGCGAGGACATTGCCGGGGCACCGGTGGAAGGGGACGAGCACATTGCCGTCTTCACCCTTGGCGGCGCCATGTTCTTTGGCGCAGCTGAGCGGATCCTGCAGGAAATCAGCCAGGTGAAGGACATCCAGGTGGCCATCATCAGGCTGTCCCAGGTGCAGATGCTGGACGCCACCGGGGCGCACGCCCTGGTGGAGGTCATCTCAGCCCTCGAGCTTCGGGGCATCACCGTACTGGTCAAGGGGGTCCAGCCGGAACATATGGCCCTCGTGACCAACGTCGGCGTGATCCGGTCCCTTCGCCACCACAAGCATCTGTTCACGGACTTGCCGGCGGCCGTGGACCATGCGCGCAGCCACGTCCGCCGAAACGCCGGCTACCTCTTGTAGGTCTTGCGGATCTGCTGGCCGCGCACCACGATCCCCACCACATGCAGGACCAGGCCCAGCCCGATCACCGGCAGCGAGGCCACGGCGAGGCCCTGGTTGTTCGAGGTGTTGCCCACCAGGTTGAGGATGATGCCTGCGGCAATCAGGCCCATGGCGCTGAAAACGAGCACCTTGTAGGCGGCGGATGCGGTGGCCCAGAATTCGTTCAGCACCGTGCCATTCTACGGGCCGCCGTTCAGAACAAGGACTCCTGCACCGCCGGAACCTCTGATCGGTAGTGGTCCCCGAGTTCCACGGCGCGTGCCTTGAGCTGGCTGAGGTTCACCACGAACTCCAGCTCCGCGCCATCCAGGGCGGCAACCGCGATGCTCCCGCTCACCGCGTCAATCCGGAATCCGTGCGCGCCGTGGCTGAGGTCATGCGGGTAGGAATGCCGGGCCGCCGGCGTGCACGCCCCGTCCGCGAGGCCTGGCCGCATCCATCTCTCGTCCACCACGTCAAAGCCTTCAATGCCGGAGCACGTCAGCAGTGAGCGGGCCTCTGCTGCCAGCCGCCCGTTCAGGGCGTCCAGTTCGACGGCGGGGGCCGGCGCCACCAGGGCCGCAGCTTTGGCCGCCGACCGGACCTGCTGCGGGAGCCCACCGTCACGGGTGAGCATGTCTTCGAGAATGCGGACAACCTTGCCGTCGTCCGCGCGCGCCACATACCGGGCCACCACGGCGCCCTGCTCGGCCAGCCGGTTCCATTTCCGCAGGTTCGAGGCCGTACCCACCTTGCTGGCCCCGTTGGCGAACGTGGCCACGTACAGCCAGTGCTGCTGCATCAGGTACGCGCGCAGGCCCGGAGGAACGCCACCGCCGCGGTGAAAGTCGTGGATAAGCCGGGAATCATCCACCACGAAGCAGCGCTCGCACTGGCTGCCCCTGACTGCCGGCGCTTTGGCCGGGCAGACCACATGGTCCCGGTCGGCCGGACCGTGCACCCTGTGATGCCCCAGGCAGAACTTACCCTCGGCGGCCACCCGGTAGCCCAGCCGGCTGCCGGCGTCGAGCGTCAGCTCCCTGAAGCCGCCGGCCGGGTCCTGGAGCCGCATGACCGGAGTCCCGCCGTCGTTCCTCCCGGACTGACGGTCCTCCGCGGAACCGGGTGGCGCCCCATCCCAAAAGACCCCGTGGACCAGATAGCGGGTATCGGTCACGGGGCCTCCTTGGATTGCTGGGGACGCTAGAGCGCCGGCTGCACGCCAAATGCTACGGCGAGCTTCATGATCTTTTCGGCACGGCCCAGGCGGGGCAGGTCGGAGCCATCGCGGATGACGCGGCCGTTGGCTTCGAAGTCGGCCATGAAGTCCGTGGCCCACGCGACGTCGGACGGCGTGGGGCTGATGACCTCGTTGATGACGTTGGTCTGGTCGATGGCCAGGCACAGCTTGCCGGTCATGCCCATCATCACGGTGATGCCGGTCTGCTCACGCAGGATCGGGTGGTTGGTGCCCACGGTGGGGCCGTCGATGGGGCCCGGGAGGTTGCCCACGCGGCTGGCGACAACCAGCTTGGCCCGCGGGTAGGCCATGGCCTCGGCCGTGGCGGCCATGCCTGTGTCGCGGCGGAAGTCACCGGAGCCGAAGGCCAGGCGGAACGCGCCCTGGGCCTTGGCGATGTTGTTGGCTTCCTCGATGCCGACGGCCGATTCGACCAGCGCAATCACGGGGGTCTTGCCGTCCATGCGGTGGTAGCTCTCTGTGACCTGGTCCGCGGACTCGGTCTTGGCCAGCATGACGCCTAGCAGTCCGGGGGTGCCGCGCAGGCCGGCGAGGTCTGCGGCCCAGAAAGGGCTGGTGGCGTCGTTGATCCGTACCCAGGCCTGGCCGCCGGCAGTCAGCCAGTTGACCACGTGCTCGCGGGCAGTGTCCTTCTGCGAGGGGTCCACGGCATCTTCGATGTCCAAGATGATCGAGTCCGCGCGCGACACGGCCGAGACGTCAAAAAGCTCAGGCTTCATTGCGTTGACCAAAAGCCACGAACGGGCAATTTCGGCGGGGATGTTTCGTTCGGGCCGTACAGTCTCGACGGTGGCGGAGGTAGAGGTCATGCATCTACCGTATCCGCCCGGTACGCACAAACGCTAAGTAACAGCCGCCCGCCGGGCGAACAATACCGCGAACATTACGACCAAAATCCGCGGTTGCCTGCGCGTCAAACTCCTTCACAGGCCGTTACGGGCGAAACGGGGCGTCTTGTGACCCGCCGTTTCCTCCTGTTTCCGCGCATTTCCGCGGGTTCCCGGCGTGACAGCAACGCTTTTATTGGCCGGAAAGGTGCGCTTACATCGTTCAAGTGGCAGGCAAACAACCCCGCTGCATAACTCCACAACCTCTCCCCAATGCTTCACAAAGGAACCCCGAATGAAACGACACCTGACCATCATGAGTGCCGCGGCCGCCGTCGTCATCGCGATGACGGTGTCGTGCGGCGGGGGCGCCGCAGGCGCAAGCTCAGTCGCGAACACAGCCGGCGGTAGTTCCTCCGGAGGCGCCTCCGGCGCCACCGAGGTGAAGGAGCTGCGCTACCAGGGCTGGGCTAACTCCGTCACTCTTCCCGAGCTGGCCCAGGACCTCGGCTACCTCGGCGACGTCAAGCTCAACTGGATGGGCAATACCATCAGCGGCCCGCAGGACATCCAGTCAGCAGCCACCGGCCAGACCGACTTCGGCGGTGCCTTCGCCGGAGCGGTGGTGAAACTCGTTGAAGCCGGCGCCCCGGTGAAAGCCGTCATCAACTACTACGGCGAGGACGAGAAGACGTTCAACGGCTTCTACGTCAAGGAAGACAGCCCCATCCGCACCGGCCGGGACTTCATCGGCAAGAAGATCGCCGTGAACACGCTGGGTGCGCACTCCGACGCCGTCATCAACACCTACCTGCAGAAGAACGGCCTGAGCGCCGAGGAAATCAAGCAGGTCCAGCTGGTGGTGGTGCCGCCCAACGACACCGAGGAAGCCATCCGCCGCGGCCAGGTGGACGCCGGTTCGCTGGGCGGCGTCCTGCAGGACAAGGCAATCGCCAGCGGCGGACTGCGCTCGGTGTTCAGCGACGCCGAACTGTTCGGCACCTTCGCCGGCGGCCCCTACGTGCTGCGCACGGACTTCATCGCCAAGAACCCCAACACCACCCGGACGTTCACCACGGGTGTGGCCAAGGCCATCGAGTGGGAGCGGACCACACCGCGCGAGGAAGTGATTGCCCGGTTCACCAAGATCCTGCAGGAACGCGGGCGGAACGAGAACCCGGCTGCCCTGCAGTACTGGAAGAGCGTGGGTGTTCCGGCCAAAGGCGAGATCAACGATGAGGACTTCACCCGCTGGGGCAAGTGGCTCAAGGACACCGGGATTGTCCAAGGCGAACTGGATCCGAAGAAGCTCTACACCAACGAGTTCAACGAGCTGGTGACCGGATGAGCGCCGCGACCCCGGGAAAGATCGTCCTGCCCCGCCGTGCCGTGTTGGCATCCGCCCTCGGAGCAGCATCGTTCATTGTCCTCACGGCCACGGGCTGCGGCGGGATTGCCGCCGGCGCCAGCACAGCCGGCAAGCCCGCCGGTGACGAGGTGAAGACGGTGCGGTACCAGGGCTCACCCAACAACGTGTCCCTGCCCGAACTCGCCCAGGACCTGGGCTTGCTCGAGGACATCACGCTCGAATGGGTCAGCAACACCACCAGCGGCCCGCAGAGCATCCAGTCAGTCGCCACCAGCCAGACGGACATCGGCGGTGCCTTCACCGGCGCCGTGATCAAGCTGATCGAGGCAGGCGCACCCGTTCAGGCCGTCATCAACTATTACGGCGAGGACGACAAAACCTTCACCGGCTACTACGTGCTGGAAGGCAGCCCCATCAGCGCGGCCCGGGACCTGATCGGCAAGAAGGTGGCCGTCAACACGCTGGGAGCCCACCACGAAGCCGTCATCTCCACCTTCCTGAAGAACAGCGGACTGTCACCGGAGGAGATCAAGCAGGTGCAGCTGGTGGTGGTGCCGCCGAACGAAACCGAGCAGGCACTGCGCAAGAAACAGGTGGACGCCGGCACCCTCGGCGGGGTGCTGCAGGACCGGGCGCTCGCGGAGGGGGGGCGTCCGTGCCCTGTTCACCGACGTCGGCGTGATCGGCGGCCCGTTCGACGCCGGCCAGTACGTCATCCGCAAGGACTTCCTGGCCGCCAACCCGGAAACGAGCCGGAAGCTCGTGACCGGCATCGCCAAGGCCATCGAATGGGAGCGCACCACGCCCCGCGAGACGGTGATCGCGAAGTTCGAAGAGATCATCGCCAAACGCGGCCGCAACGAATCCAGCGAAGCCCTGAAGTACTGGAAGAGCGTGGGGGTTGCCTCGCCAGGCGGCCGCATCCAGGACACGGACTTCACCCTGTGGAGCGACTACCTCACCTCGGCCGGGATCATCGACGGCGCCCTGGACCTGCCCAAGCTCTACACGAACGAGTTCAACGGCCTGGCAACCGGCACCGGTGCGGCTTCCGGCACAGCCAGCCCCGGCGCCACCACCAGCAACACGAAAGGACAACCATGACGCCGAAAATCAGCCTCCGGAACGTCACCAAGGAATTCGCGGTGCGCCAGGGCAAAGGCACCCGGAACCAGGCCGGCCCGTCCGTGCTGACGGCCCTGGATGACCTCAGCCTGGACGTCGCTGCCGGAGAGTTCCTCACCCTCGTGGGCCCCAGCGGCTCCGGCAAGACCACGTTGCTGGACCTGCTGGCCGGCCTCTCCCGGCCCAGCTCGGGAAGCGTCCTGGTGGACGGCAAGGAAGTGACCGGTCCGGGCCAGGACCGGGCCGTAGTCTTCCAGCAGTACGCGCTCTTCCCCTGGCGGACAGCGTCGGCCAACGTCTCCATCGGGCTGGAGAACTCCGGGCTTTCGCGGAAGGAACGGGCCGCCAAGGCCAGCGAGTTCCTCGACCTGGTGGGGCTGGCGGGGTTTGAGGACCGCTATCCGCACGAACTGTCCGGCGGTATGAAGCAGCGCGTGGCCATCGCCAGAAGCCTCGCCTATGAGCCGGACATCCTGCTGATGGACGAACCGTTTGCCGCCCTGGACGCGCAGACCCGCGAGCAGCTCCAGGACGAGCTGCTGCGGATCTGGAAGGCAACGGGCAAAACCATAGTCTTCATTACCCACGGAATCGACGAGGCCGTGTACCTGGGCCAGCGTGTGGCCGTGCTCAGCGCCCGGCCCGGCCGGCTCAAGGAAATCGTGGACATCAACATCCCGGACCGCGACGGCGAGGACGATATCCGCTCCCATCCGGCGTTCGTGGAGCACCGGCACCAGGTCTGGTCCCTCCTGCACGACGAGGTCCGGCTCGCCCAGGGCTCCGGACACCGCAAGATCCTCCCCGACGGCACGGCCCCCGACGAACAACCCAAGGAAAGGAGCGCTGCCTGATGAGCGCTGTGTTGACCCGACCGCCAGAGGCGGCTGCCGCCGTCGAACCTTCCCTGCAGACCGGTTCCGGTCCGGAAAGTGGACAGCGCACGACGCCGGCGGCCAGGTTCGCTGCCCTGGCCGGGCTCGCCGGACGGGCCGGCTGGAAATCCCTCGCCGTGCTGCTGTTCCTGGCGCTGTGGGGACTCGGCCCGACGTACCTGGCCAGCCCCTCCACCCGGGTGTTCCTGCCGCCGCTGCACGAGGTCCTCGCGGCCGGCGTGAAGCTGGTAGAGACCGGCCAGCTGCAGAACCACCTGCAGGCAAGCCTCACGCGTTCCGTCTCCGGGTTCAGCATCGCTGTGGTGTCCGCCGTGGTGCTGGGGCTGCTGATCGCCTGGTACGGGTGGCTGAGCTCATTCCTGAACCCGCTGCTGGAGCTGTTCCGCAATACGGCGACGCTGGCCCTGCTGCCGGTGTTCACGCTGCTGCTGGGCATCGGCGAGGAATCGAAGATCACCATCGTGGCCTACGCGGCGTTCTTCCCGGTGCTCCTGAACACCATCGCCGGCGTCCGGACCGTGGATCCTCTGCTGATCCGGGCCGCGAGGTCCCTGGGGCTGAACAGCTTCCGGCTCTTCCAGAAGGTCATCCTGCCCTCGGCTGTCCCGACGATTTTCACGGGCATCCGGATGGCCGGCACGTCCTCCATCCTGGTGCTCATCGCCGCCGAAATGGTGGGTGCCAAGGCCGGGCTGGGCTACCTGATCGTCAATTCGCAGATGAGCTTCCTCATCCCGGACATGTACGCCGGCATCCTCACCGTCTCCATCCTGGGGCTGGCGGTGAACGTCCTCCTCGTCGCCCTGGAACGGCACTTCTCCCGCTGGCGCACCGCCGTCGGCGCCGGCAACTGACCGCTTCACCAGCACCAACAGCCTGTCCGCATCATCAACCGGTAAGGAAAAAGCAATGACCACCATCACCAAAACCAAGCTCGAATTCGCCAAGCTGGGCTCCCGCATCGGGGCTGAAATCCGCGGCCTGGACCTCAGCGGGGACCTCTCCGCGGATACCGTGGCCCGGATCCGCGCGGCCCTGAACGAGCACAAGGCCCTAGTGTTCCGCGAGGCCAACATCCGTACGGGCGAGGAGCAGGTGAAGTTCGCCAGCCACTTCGGGCCGCTCACTAAGGCGCACCCCACCGTGGCCTCCGTTGAGGGCGAAGAAAACGTCCTGCCGGTGGACAGCGAGAACGGCTCCGCCAACAACTGGCACACGGACGTCACTTTCGTGGTGAACCCGCCGCAGGCATCCACGCTCCGCAGCATCGACCTGCCGGCCTACGGCGGGGAAACCCTGATCGCGTCCTCGGCCGGGGCGTACGCCGACCTTCCGGAGGAACTGCGGAACTTCGCGGACAGCCTGTGGGCCATCCACACCAACGACTACGACTACTCGGTGCCCAAGAACCTGGAGCACCAGAACGCCGAGGAACGCCGCAAGGAGTTCACCCGGCTGAAGTTCGAGACAGCCCACCCGGTGGTCCGGGTGCACCCGCTGACCGGCGAGCGCGGATTGTTCATTGGGGGCTTCGCGCAGCGGCTGCGGATCGTGGGGCTGTCCAACACCGAGTCGAAGGACATCATCCGGCTGCTGCAGGCCTACGTCACGCGCCCCGAGAACGTGGTGCGGGTGAACTGGGAGCCCAACCAGCTGGTCCTGTTCGACAACCGCATCACCCAGCACTACGCCCCGGACAACTATGACGGCCAGCCGCGCAAGCTCAACCGGGTGACCATTGCCGGCGACGTTCCGGTGGGTGTGGACGGCAAGCAGAGCCAGGCCCTGAAGGGAGACTCGTCCACGTACTCGGTGGTGGCACCGGTCTAGGTGCCGCCCGAGGTTCCGTGTGGCCGGCAAGGTGGCCGGCACCATCAGTTGTCCGCCAACCCAACTAGGTCGCAGTTAATGTCGTTTTGAGCGCTCATAACGACATCTACTGCGACCTAGTTGGGTTAAGCGGGGAACGTGGGCGGGCAGGGGCTTAGGGGATGTTGCTCCCCCGGGCGGTGACCCACAGCCGGTACCACTCGGCGCGGGTCATGGCCGCGGCAACACGGGCAGCGCCGGCGCAGGCCCGGATCCGGTCCGGGTTGGCCGAGCCGATCACGGGGGCGATCCCGGCCGGGTGCCGCATGAGCCAGCCGAGGAGGATGGCTTCCCTGGTGGTTCCCATGGCCTTCGCCATGTCGGCGACGAGCGCCGCTGTGGCGGCCTCTGCCGGCGTCGGGCTTTCCGGCGGGGCCCCGGTGTAGTGGCCCCTTGCCAGCGCCCCGTAGGCCTGCAGCGTGATCCCCTGCCGGCCGCAGAACTCGACGGTGCCGTGCGGGAAGCTGTGGTCCAGCCCCTCGGCATGGTTGACCAGCACGGTGCTTTCCAGCCAGGCCCGTTTCAGCAGGCTCATTTCCAGCTGGTTGGCAACCACCGGTGTTTCCAGGTGGTCCTGCAGCACCTCGATCTGCGGGGCGGACATGTTGGACACGCCAACCTGGCGCACCTTGCCTTCCTGCATCAGCTGCCCGACGGCGGACGCCACCTCGGCGGGGTCCGCCAGCGGGTCGGGGCGGTGCAGCATAAGGACATCCACGTACTCGGTCTTCAGCCGCTTCAGGCTGCCGTTGACCCGTTCGAGGATGCCGTCGCGGCTGAGGTCGTAGTGCGTCTCCAGCCCCTGCTCGTTGAGCCGGATGCCGCACTTGGTCTGGAGCCGGATCCGTTCCCGGAGGCCCGGCGTAATCGCAAGGACCTCACCGAAGACGGACTCCGACTTGCCGCCGCGGTAAATGTCAGCGTGGTCAAACAGCGTGATGCCGGAATCCAGCGCGGCGTTGATGGCGGCGTCCGCCTGGCCCACGTGCTCGGATGCGTACGGCTCGGCGGACCAGCTGCCGCCCAGCCCCATGCAGCCATAGATCAGTTCCTGTTTACGGCTCAGTTCCTGGCTTGCAGCATTTTTACTCATGTCGTCACTCTTTCACTTGCTCCGGCGAAGGCCCAGCGGCAAAAAAGCCCCGGTGGCGGTGCCCTGCCCGGGCACCGCCACCGGGACGGGTTTTATGGTGAAGCTAACGGATGCTGCCTGGCACCGGCCTTAGCGCAGCCAGGCCGTGGTGTTGCCGGGCAGCTCGCCGGCTACCAGCGGGCCGCTGCTGAGCAGCACCTCGCCTGCCGGGAGCTCCACCGGCACCACACCGAAGTTGGTCACGGACTGCCAGCCGCCGTGCCGGCTGAACTGCAGCACCTGGGAGTTGCCCGTTTCCACCCATTCCAGCTCTTCCGCGGTTTGCAGCTCGCGGCGCAGCTTCAGCGCCTTGCGGTAGAGCTCCAGGGTGGAGCCCTCCACGCCGTCCTGGGCGTCCACGGCATAGCGGCTGAACCATTCAGGCTGGGGCAGGTGGGCGTCCCCGGCGCCGAAACCGAATGAGGCGCCCTCGGTGGCCCACGGCAGCGGCACGCGGCAGCCGTCGCGGCCGATCTCCACGCCCTTGTTGCGGAAGAAGGCCGGGTCCTGGCGCTCGGCGTCGGGGATCTCGCCGACTTCCTGCAGGCCGAGTTCCTCGCCCTGGTACAGGTAGGCCGAGCCCGGGAGGGCCAGCATCAGCAGGCTGGCCGCACGGGCGCGGCGCAGGCCCAGCTCCGTGTCCAGTTCCTCGGCGGGGGCGCCGGCCAGCAGCCAGCCCTTGCCGTCCTGGCCCTTGGCGTGGACGCCGTCGCCCATCGGCAGGCCGTACCGGGTGGCGTGCCGGACGACGTCGTGGTTGGAGAAGACCCAGGTCGAGGATGCCCCGGTTGCCGTCGCTTCGGAGAGGTTCCGGGTGATGATTTCCTGGAACTCCTCGGCATCAAAATCGGCCTGCAGCAGGTCGAAGTTGAACGCCTGGCCCAGGCCCTGCGGGCTGGCGTAGCGGGCGCGGCGCGTGGCGTGCACCCAGGCCTCGGCGACGGCGGTGCGCGGCGGGTTGTACTCGTTGAACACCTCACGCCATTCGGCGTAGATCTCGTGGACCTCGTCGCGGTCCCAGAACGGGTGCGAGCCGTCCGGGAAGCCGTCAGTGCCGGTGTTGTCCTCGGTGAGTTCGGCCTTGGAGAGCAGCGGCTCGGTGAGGTCCTTGGTCAGGGCGTGCGCCACGTCCACGCGGAAGCCGTCCACGCCGCGGTCGGACCAGAAGCGCAGGGTCTTCAGGAAGTCGTCGCGGATCTCGCGGTTGGCCCAGTTCAGGTCCGGCTGCTCCTTGGCGAAGATGTGAAGGTACCACTGGCCGGGGGTGCCGTCCGGTTCGGTGATGCGCTCCCAGGCGGGACCGCCGAAGACGGAGTCCCAGTCCGACGGCGGCAGCTCGCCGTTCTTGCCCAGGCCGTCACGGAAGATGTAGCGCTCGCGCGCAACGGAGCCCTTCGGCGCGGCCAGGGCCTCCTTGAACCATTCGTGCCGGTCGGAGGAGTGGTTGGGGACGATGTCCGCAATGAGCTTGATGCCGGCTTCGTGGAGCGCGGCGGACATCTCGGCGAAGTCATCCAGGGTGCCCAGCTTGGGGTCCACGTCGCGGTAATCGTCGACGTCGTAGCCGCCGTCCGCGAGCGCGGACGGGTAGAACGGGCTCAGCCAGACGGCGTCGATCCCCAGTTCCTTCAGGTACGGCACCTTGGCCGTGATGCCTTTGATGTCGCCCAGGCCGTCACCGTTCGAATCCGAGAAGCTGCGCGGATAGATCTGGTAAACGGAGGCCTGGCGCCACCAGTTGGGATCGGCTGCGAGGTTTGAATCGGACAGGGTTGCCAGAGTGGCGGTGGTGGACAAAAGAAATTTCCTTTTCTTGGGTTGGTTGTTTTGTTACGGGAAAAATGGATGGGCGCGTCCGGATGCCTTGCGCCTTTTTCACTGGCTACGTCGCCGGTTACTTCGGTTACTTCACTGCACCGCGCATGACTCCGGACAGTACCCAACGCTGGGCGAGGATGTAAACCACCAGCGTGGGCGCCATGGCCATCAGGTACGACGCGAAGGCGAGGCTGTAGTTGGTGTTGAATTCGCCCTGGAAAAGCATCTGCACCACGGGGAGGGTCTGCAGTGCGGGGTCCGCGATCATCATCTGTGGCAGCAGGAAGTCATTCCAGGAGCCGAGGAAGGCGAAGATCCCCACGGTTGCGTTCATGGGAGCCAGCAGCGGGAAGATGATCCTGCGGAACACCTGCCACGTGGTGGCGCCGTCCATGCGTGCCGACTCTTCCAGCTCCACGGGAATGGAACGTACGAAGGCAATGTACAGCAGCGTATTGAACGAGATTCCGCCGAGTACGTGCAGGAACACGACACCGGCCGGGTTGTCCAGGCCAAGGAGCGCTGTCTGCTTGATGAGCGGCAGGATGATCACGGGGAAGGGAATGAACATCGCCGAGAGCAGGTAGACGAACGAGCCCCGGAAGAACCTGTGGTTCCAGTTCCGGGCAATGGCGTAGGCCACCAGGGAGCTGCAGGCCAGCGAACCGAGGACGCTCAGCACGGTAACAAACCCGGTAGACATGAATGCCCGCGGGAAGTTGGTGGCCACGTAGGCGGCGGCGAAGTTTTCCCAGTTCATCGGGTTGGGCCAGGCGAGGCCCGTGCCGGTTCCGATCTGGTCCGGGGACTTCAGTGCCATGGCCACGGTGAAGTACAACGGCAGAAGGACGGTCAGCGAGGCCACCAGCATCAGTGCGGTGAGCCACCAGTTGACCTTGAAGCCCTCGCGGTTGGACCTGCGGTTCTTGCGGAAGCCCGGTGTGGCGCCGGTGGGCGCTGCGGCTCCGGTGATGGGCTCGGGGCGTGTGTAAACGGTCATTAGAGTGAAACCCCCCGGCGCTGGATGAGGCGCAGCTGGATGACGGAGATCAGCAGGGTGATCAGGAAGTAGATGACGGCGTTCGCCATCTGGTAGGAGTAGTCGCCGCCCGTGAAGCCGGAGAAGATGCGCATGGCCACGGACTGCGTCGCCATGCCGGGACCTCCGCCGGTGAGGCCCACGATGATCTCGTAGGTCCCCAGGAAGCCCTTGAACCCGAGGATCACGTTGATCACCAGGTAGCCCAGGATCAGCGGCAGCGTCAGGCTGAGGAACTGGCGGAAACTGCCGGCACCGTCCAGGTCCGCGGCTTCATAGACCTCGGAAGGGACACTCTGGAGTCCTGCCAGGTAGATGATGGTGGCGCCGGGCGCCGCCTGCCAGACAGTGACCACCACGATGGCGATCCAGGCCAGGTTCTCATTGGCGAGGATGCTGGTGGCGAGCGGGGTCATTCCGAACCGCTCCGCAAGCACCGGAAGCGTGTTGGAGAAAAGGTAGTTGAACACGAAGGAGACGATCAGCGCGGACAGCACCATGGGTATGAAGAAGACGGTGCGGATGCCGGTGCGCCATTTGATTTTCGCGTTCAGTCCCAGTGCAATGGCGAGCGCCACGACGTTGACCACCACTGTGGTGGTCAGGGCGAACACGAAGGTGAAGATGTAGGACTGCAGTACTGCCGGGTCCTTGAAGATGTTGACGTAGTTCATCAGCCCGATGAACTTCCAGTCGCCGTAACCGGCGTAGTTCGTGAGGCTGAAGAAGACGCCCACGAGTGCCGGCAGGGTGATGAAGAAGGCGAACAGTGCCAGTACCGGCACCACCATCCAGTAGTACGTGGGGTCGATCTTGCTCTTGGACCGGAATGCTCCGGTGCCTGTGGAGGCTGAGGCCGGGGTCTTGCCTTCTGCGGGACGGGCTGTCTGGGCCACCCGGGAAGTTGTAGTCATGTGAACTCCTGGAGTCGGGGTGGGATCAGACTGCGGTGCGCTCGGCAACGCGGCGCCATTCGTCGTCGAGCGCTGAAAGGAACTGCTCGCCGTTCTTGCCGTACACGAAGGACTGGATGTAGTTGTTCAGGGGCACTGACGGCGGGAAGTAGGTCGCCGCGCCCTGGTAGTAGCGTCCTTCCTTGACCGACTCGCCGAGCCCGCTGATCTGCGGGTTGCTGACGGCGGGAGCGTCCTTGAGGGGTGAGAAGGCCGCGTTCTTTTCGTTGAACGTGTTCACCACGGACGGCTCCAGCAGGTAGTTGACGAACCTCTGCGCCGCGGCCATGTTGGGCGTGTTGCGGGTGATCGAGAGCGCCATGTCCACGTTCACGCGGGCTTTGGTTTCCTCGGCGTTGTCCGTCACCGGCAGCGGGAAGCTCCCGAGCCTGATGTTCTTGTTGGCTGAAACGAGCTGGGACAGCGCCCACGGGCCCTGCAGGTACATCGCTGCCTGGCCTTTGGCGAACGCCGCATTGCCGTCCGCGTAGTTCTTGCTGGCGGCGCCGCTCTGGGCGTAGGACGCGAGCTGCAGCATCTTGGGCAGCGCCGGGCCGAAGTTGTTGGAGAACGACTCGGCCGCGTCCTTGCTGATGCGGGCGGCCCTGGCATTGATCCTGGTAAAGAAGTCCGCAACGTCCAGCGAGCCGCCGGACACATAGTCGAACATGCCCTGGGCGAGGGTCCACGTGTCTTTGTACGTTCCGTAGATCGGGGCAATGCCGGCGGCCTTGAAGGTTTCGCAGGCCGCGACGAACCCGCTCCACGTGGTGGGGACGGCGACACCCTGCGCTTCGAAGATGTCGCGGTTGTAGATGACCCCGGCCGCGGCCAGCGAGAACGGCAACGCACTGACCTCGTTGCCGTTGTACTGGCCCCAGGAGCTGATGAGCTCCTGCATCTTCGGGTCGATGCCGGCGGCCACGGGCAGGTCCGAGAGGTCGGCGAAGATGCCTTTCCGGACGAAATCGGCGGTGGCCTGCGCGAAGCCACGGGTCACCACGTCCGGAGGATCGTTGCGGACCAGCCCGGGAACGAAGTTGCCCTCATTGAAGTCCTGGACCACGTGGATGTCCGGGTTCAGCGCCTCGAAGTCCTTGATGACCTGGTTGAAGTAGGCCACCACCTCGGGCTTGTTCTGCATGAAGCGCAGGGTGGTGAGGCCGTTCTGCGGGCCGGACGTTGACGCGCAGCCGCTAAGGGGAATCATGGCGGCTGCACCGGCCAGGCCGGCGGCCCGGAGCAGCGAACGCCTGCTCAGCAGTGATGCGGGCGCGGCGGCGTTCACAGGGCGGGGGCTGACGTGCGTGGGTGGCGGGGCTGGTGCCGGGGTCCGGGCGGGCAGTGCTTCAGGATGCGGTTCACAGTTGCTCCTTTGCAAAAGGCTGAGTGAAGGGCTGGAAGTAAAGCCAGTGGTCGGCGGCCGTCCGGTCCATATGGTCTGAGTTTATATGGAATCTAAATTTAGTTCCTCAAGTATTATGTGGTGCAAAGCACAGAGAGGTCAACACCATGTCTGAAATGACTGCTGCAACGCCCCAGCTTTTGCGGCGCGTGAGCGCCGGAGCGGTGCTGGAATTCATGCGCGCCTCGCAGGCGGTGACGGTCACTGAAGTCATGGAAGCCACCGGACTCACCCGGGCTACAGCAATCTCCGTGTGCGAGGACCTCATGCATCGCGGCTGGATCACGGAGCTGGAAAACCAGCGGGCATTTGGCGGCTACCAGAAAGGCAGGCCGGCACGGCGGTTCGAGCTCAACGAGCGCGCAGGCTATGTCCTGGGCATGGACGTGGGCATCTCCAAGGCCACGGTGGTGGTGTCCGATCTCCGCGGCAAAACCCTGGGCCGGTCCAGCCAGCCGTTCGCCGGTGCCGAAATTTCGGCCGAGGAACGGATCGCCGTCATTGACCGGACCGCCATGATGGCCCTGCACGGCGTGGGGGCCTCCCCTGACTCCGTGCTCGCCGTCTGCGCCGGCATCGCGGCCCCGGTGGACCGCAACGGCGACGTGCTGGTGACCCAGCACTTCTGGGGACTGTTCGACGTCGGCCTGAAGGCGGCGCTGCTGGACCGGCGCGGGTGGACTGTGCTGCTGGAAAACGACGCCAACCTCGCCGCTCTGGGGGACCGCTGGCGCGGGGCGGCGGCCGGCGTGGACGACGTCGTGGTTATCCTCGCCAGTGAACGGCTGGGTTCGGGAGTGATCGACGGCGGGCGGCTGCTGCACGGCCGCGGGGGCGGTGCCGGTGAGCTCGCCTTCCTCGACATGGTCGAGGGCGTGGGCGACACCTTCGGCATCGCATCCCTGGCGAGGGGATGGGCCGCAGACGCCCTTGCCGGCAAGGCCAAAACCTCACTTCGTGAGCACTCCGGCGCAGGCGTCGAGGCGGAGCACGTTTTCGCCGCTGCCGCCGCCGGAGACGCCGTTGCCCTGAAAATCCTCGACCGGCTGGCAGACAGGATGGCCAGGGTCATCGGGGCCGTGGCCACCATGATCAACCCCGAGTTGGTGGTCATTGGCGGCGCGGTGGCAAACTCGGCGGGCGTGCTGCTTGGGCCGATCGCCGAACGACTGAAGGAGTTCACGGCCACTCCCCCGACGGTGGCGGTCTCCCCCCTCGGCGACTCAATCGTGACCGTGGGTGCCGTGCGGTGCGCCCTGGACTACGTCGAGAAAAACACCCTTGACCTGGAGCTTGCGGCCCCGGACTAGGCTGGGCATCGTCGGCGGGAGCAGCCTACTCCGGCATGATCATGGTGCGCAGGTCCAGCTGGCGGAGCACGCGGTCCGCGACTTCCGGGTCCATGTCCGGTTCGTTCCGGGCTGCCACCACTTCCTGGCGGGCGGCATCGAGCGCAATGGTCTGCACGGCAATGGCCAGTTCGCGGCCGCGCTTGCGCTTCTCCCCCACGCTTTCGTTCTTCAGGCTTCCGTCCAGGAGCTCCGCATGCAGGCGCGTCATCTTCTCCTTGACCAATGCCACCTTCTCCGGCGGGAGCTCCTTCATGAGGTCGTTGTCCTTCAGCGCGGCGACGGCAGCCTGCTGCGCCCGCTTGGCCAGCACCCGGGCGGCGTCGCGTTCCTCCGAACCGTCCCCGGTGGCCTTCAGCACCTTCATCAGCCAGGGCAGCGTCAGGCCGGGCAGTACAAGCGTGGCCAGCAGCACCGCGCAGGCGATGACCAGCAGCTGGTCACGCGCCGGGAAGGGAGTGCCGTCCGCCAAGGTCAGTGGCAGGGCCAGGGCAAGCGCCAGCGTCGCAAGGCCCCGCATGCCGCACCAGGTCAGGATCAGGACCTCCTTGGCCGACGTGGGCTGCAGCAGGTTCTCCCGCTTGCGTGCCGAGGCCGCCAGGAGGGCGAGCCACAGGAACCGGACGGCGAACACAATGATGCACACCACCACCGCGGTTCCGATCATGCCGTAGATTTCAGTGCCTTCGTCGTGGATGACGTGGCGGATTTCCAGTCCCACCAGCCCGAACGCCAGCCCCGTGACCAGTAGCTCCACCACGTCCCAGAAGGCCGTGCGCGTGACCCTCTCGGCGGCGTCCTGGGGCCGGGAGTGGCGCTGCATCTCCAGGGCGGTAACGACGACGGCGATCACGCCGGAGGCGTGCACCTCCTCGGCGAGGATGTATGCCGCGAAGGGCACCACGAGGGTGACCGAGCTGCGGGCCACCATGGACGCCACGAGCCGCGTGATCAGCGCCGTGACCCAGCCCATGGCAATGCCGACCAGCACCGCGACCGCCGCCCCTACAAGGAACTTGAGGACGACGTCGGGCCCTATCCGGCTGCCGGAAACGGCGGCGGCAACGGCGGCCTGGAAGATGACGATGGCGGCGGCGTCGTTGAAGAGGCCCTCGCTCTGCAGGACGGTGATGAGCCGCCGCGGCATGTGCACCCGGCCGGCCACGGATTCCACGGCAACGGGGTCCGGCGGGGCCACCATGGCGCCCAGGGCGATGGCGGCGGGGATCCCGATTCCCGGGATCATGAGCCAGGCCGCCCCGGCCACCGCGGCGGTGGACACGATCACCAGGGCCACGGCGAGCATGATCAGCGTGCGCCAGCGGACCCTGAACACAGCCCACGAGCTGCGCTGGGCGGTGGCGAACAGGAGCGGCGGCAGGAAGATGGGCAGGATCAGCTCCGGCGAGATGTCCATTTCCGGAAAGCCGGGGATGAACGTCAGCGATGCCGCCAGGATCAGCATAAGCACCGGATAGGGCAGCCGGAGCCGGTCCCCCAGGCCCACGGCCACCACCGTGGCAAGCAGGAGCCCGATAATGAGTGCCAGCTGGTCCATGTGCTCACTTTCCCCGAAGAGGAGGTGCCCGCGGGGATGCGCAGGCGCCTCCTCCACGATATCGGGTGCGGGTCGGTGCCACCCCCCGTTTAGTTGCCGGGCTCCAGCGCCGCGGCGACCGGCAGGGTGCCGTCGCGGAATTCGATGGTGCGGCCGGCGGTTTCCGGCAAACCCAGGACGGCGGCCGTCACGAGGGCCACATTGGCGCGTGAGGTGGCGGTGCCCGCGGAGGTGTCCGCCGGGTTGACGTCGATCAGCCCGTTGCCCGGCCCCTCCGTCAGCGACCCGGGCCCCAGGATGGTCCAGGCCAGGTCCGTGCCGCGCAGGTACTCGTCCGCGGCGGCTTTCGCCTCGGCGTAGGCGTGGAAGCTGTTGTCGGCGGGAACTCCGTGGTCGGGTCCCGCACCGAAGTAGGACACCATGATGTAGCGCCCGACGCCGGCCTCCGCCGCCGCGTCCATCGAACGGACGGCGGCGTCCCGGTCCACCGCATAGGTGCGGTCGGGGCTGCCGCCGCCGGCACCGGCTGACCACACCACGGCGTCATGGCCGCGGAGGGCGCCGATGAGTTCCGCCGTCGTCGTGTGTTCAACGTCCAGGACCGACGGCGTGGCGCCCGTCGCCGCGACGTCCTCCGTATGGTCCGGGTTGCGGAAGAAGGACGTGACGTCCTCACCGTCCGCCACGAGGATTCTGGCCAGTTCCAAAGCCACTTTGCCGTGGCCGCCGATGATTGCGATGCGCGTCATTGACCCATTCTGTCGCAACGGCCAAGTGCCCGCACCGTCGCTCGCAACGGGCTTAATCAAAAGCAGATCCTCCCACCTGGAGCGGGTGGGAGGATCTGGTGCCCGCAGGCCCGGGGATCGGGCTACGAGTAGGTCAGGCTGAGCAGCAGGGCCTTCAGCTGGGCGTATTGTTCGCTCGCCATCCAGGCCTTCGCGGCATCAGGGGTGGCGAAGACGGGCTGCTTTTCGAAGTCGAACACAACGTAGGCAGACATGACGCCGTTCGGTAAGGGAATCTGGTTGGTTCCGGACTGGGACTGCGCCGGAAGGAACTCCTGGGCGAGCCGGACGTCCATGAAGTAGTAGAGGGAGGAACTGTCCGCGGGCTCCGTGGGTTCCGGCATCCCGGGATAGGGGACGGGGAGGACCTGGTCTGAGGCGAAGCCAAACTCGGCGGGGATCCCCGAGGCGTCGGTGATCCCGGGCACGGGCGCATGGTCAAGAACAGTACGCTTGACGCTGCCCGCGGCGCCGTCGCCATACATCCCGCTGAGGACCCGCGCCACCTCGGAGCCGGAACCGTCAAGCACCACTGCGTACACGGAGCCGGCCTTAGCCTCCTCGGTCAGGTAAGGCCCCTGCTCCGTCCTGACACTCCAGTCGTCAGGGTAGGCAAAGGAAATGTGCCCGTCGGGGAAGACGAAGGTCTGGCGGGGGGCCGTCTGGGGCGGCGTCCCCGTCGGCGAAGGCTCGCCGTGAGGCGGTACGGTCGTGGTGTTCTCCGCAAGGGGCGGCGCCACCGACGCAGCCGGCGTCGGCATTTCCGATGCACTCGGCACTGGTGTTTCCGATGCAGTGACGGTGCCCGCCGG
The DNA here is from genome assembly GCF_018613775.1 of Arthrobacter sp. ISL-69. NCBI lineage: Bacteria > Bacillati > Actinomycetota > Actinomycetes > Micrococcales > Micrococcaceae > Arthrobacter > Arthrobacter sp. ISL-69. The sequence continues at coordinate 112,063 of NZ_JAGGPO010000018.1, read as the reverse complement.
CCCGGGCGCGGAAGTCAGCGGACCAAGGTTGGTGGCCGCCAGGACACCCACGGTGACAGCTGCCGCTGCCAAGGTGACCACACCGGCCAACCGGGCCCGCCGCAGCCTGCGTTCCGCGAGCGAAGTTTCACCCGCAGGGAGGCGATCGCTGAACGCGGCCGGTTCGGACAGGATGTGACGAAGCGCCTCTTCGCCGTCAGGTGCGGACGGATCCTTGTGCAACGGATCCGCGGCGGAAATAGTGTTCTTGATCGGATCCATCTCAGGCACCCATCCTCTGTGTGATCATTTCGGCGCCCGCAGGCATCTGTTTCCGGAACGCAGCCCGCGCCCGGTGCAGCCGGACTTTGGCCGCCGACTCGCTGCACTCCAACACGCCGGCTATCTCCGACGTGTCCAGCCCGTCCCAGTAGGCCAACTGGAGAATGTCCCGGTCCTTCTCCCGCATGGCTGCCATGGCATCGTGCACGGCAACGATTTCGGATCCATGCCCGCCGGCCAGCACAGCGGCGGCGCGCAGTTTCTCCTGCAGCGCCTGCTGACGGTCACGGCTCCGGTACGCATTCCCGATCAGGTTCCGGGCCACGGTGAGGAGCCATGCGATATCCGTCCGTGGTGCATCTGCCCACTTCTGCCACGCCACCCGGAAGACGTCCGCAGCGATTTCCTCGGCCACTTCCGGGGATTCCACTCTTCGGCGGACGAACCGGAAAACGCCTGCGTAGCTGTCTTTGTGTATGGCGATGAACGCCAATTCACGCTCGGAAAGCACGGTTCCCCCTGATGTAGTGTCCTGAGCCGCCTGTCATCTGTATTGTTTCCGGCACCCACCCAGAGGTTACCCACACCACAGAATTTTTTCGGCTGATGCCTGCGAGTCCGATCCTAGGAAGACCGACCGTGACCAACCGCCCGGTCGACGAAGTACTGCTGCGCCAGGGTCCAGAGGTTGGTGGTGGTCCAGTAGATAAGGACGCCGATGGGGAACACGATGCCGCCGGCGCCGAAGATGACCGGCAGGACGTAGAGGATGGCTTTCTGCTGGCGCATGAACGGAGTCGCCATGGCCTCGTCGGTCATAGTTCGAGCCATGATCAGCTTCTGTGTAATGAACTGCGCTGCCGTCATCGCCAGGATCATCACGATCGAGAGGATCCACACCGCCACAACATTGCCGCCCGGGGGCGTGCCATGAAGCATGGTGGCGGACAACGGGGCGCCGAAGATGCTGGACTGATCAAACTGCACCACCTGCTCGTGGCTCATGGCACCGATGCCTTCGGCTTGGTGCGCTGCAGTGCTGATGCCGGAGAGCACCTGGAACAGGGCCAGGAAGAACGGCACCTGGATAAGCATGGGCAGGCACGCCGAGAACGGGTTGGTGCCGTGCTTCTTGTACATTGCCATCTGTTCCTGCGCCATGGCCTGGCGGGAGAGCTGGTCGGTCTTGCCGCGGTATTTCTCCTGGAGCTTTTTCAGGTCCGGCTGGAGCAGCCGCATTCGGCGCTGGGCGTCGAGCTGCTTCAGGAACACTGGGATCAGGGCGGCACGGATGACCAGCACCAGTCCAACGATGGAAAGCGTCCACGTCCAGCCGTCGGCCGCCGGCATGCCAATGGCGCTCAACCCCTCATGGAAGCCCACCATGATGATGGAAACCAGCCATTGGAACGGAAGCATGATTGTTTCAAAGTCCACCGAGATCCCCATCCGCTTGGTGCTGCAAAGCTACGGCGAAACAGGCCGGTTGTCACGGTCCTGGCGGCGGGGACACCCCAACGGCTGAAAAACAAAGAACCCCCGGAATCTCAAGGATCCCGGGGGTTCTGCCTGGTAGCGGTGGGGAGGCTCGATCTCCCGACCTCACGATTATGAGTCGTGCGCTCTAACCAACTGAGCTACACCGCCACGAATGAGAAAAACCTGCATCAAGCCGGTCAAAAACCGCCTTGACACAGGCCCTCATTCAGAGCCCCCCACCGGAATCGATCCGGTGACCTCGTTCTTACCAAGAACGCGCTCTACCACTGAGCTAGGGGGGCAACGAGTAAATACTCTACCGGAAGATTCCGCTCCCAACAAATCGGCGGCGGGACAGGTCCGCGAGGCTGGAAAATCCGCCGAAAAGCCCGGAATTCCAGGCATTTCGCCGCTGTCGGCGGACCCCGTGACGCTCTCCGCAGCACTGATGTGATGAAGCCAACACAGGGTGCCGGTTAAAGAAAAACGGGCCGGCTGATTGCCGGCCCGTTCTTAGTGTCTGGTGTTGCTAGTGGTTACCACTTGCCCTTGCGGTTGAAGCCGCCCTGGCCGCCTTCGTTGCCGTGGCGGGGCTTGCGTGAGCCGTCACCGTGGCCGCCGAAGCGGGAGTCACTGGCCTGGCCGCGGGTGGCGCCGCTGTCAGCGCCAACAGTGCGCTCCGAACGGTCGCTGTATGAACGGCCGCCGCGGTCAGCGGAGGAACGCTCGCCGTCGCTCTTGCGGAATTCCTTCTTGAACCCGCCGTTGCCCTTGAAGTTGCCGCCACGGTCGCCGCCGCCGGAGTAACCGCCGCGGTCGCCGCCACGGTTGCCCTGGTAACCGCCACGCTCGCCGCCGCCACCGGACGGCTTGCGGCCGTTGTCCAGCTCGAGGTGGATCAGCTCGCCGCCGATCCGGGTGCGGGACAGGGCCTTAAGCTGGTCGGCGCTCAGGTCCGCCGGAAGCTCCACGAGGGAGTGGTCCGAGCGGATGTCGATGCCGCCGATCTGTGCGGAGGAAATGCCGCCCTCGTTGGCAATGGCGCCAACGATGGAACCCGGCATGACGCGCTGGCGGCGTCCGACGGCGATCCGGTATGTGGCGTTGCCCTCGGTCAGGGTGCGGGTGGGGCCACGTGAACCGAAGCCGTCCTTGGCGCGTTCGCGCTTCTGGAACTCGGGAGCAGCAGGCAGTTCCTTGACCAGGAGCGGCTGTCCGCCCTGGGCCATCACGGCAAGTGCTGCAGCGATCTCGGCGGCCGGAACGTTGTGCTCTTCCTCGTAGGAGGCAATGAGGTCGCGGAAGGCCGAGACGTCTTCGGACTCGAGGGTCTCCGTGATGCGCTCGGCGAACTTGCCCAGACGAAGCGTGTTGACGGTCTCGGCCGTGGGCAGGTGCATCTGCTCCACCGGCTGGCGGGTCGCTTTTTCAATGGAACGCAGCAGGTACTTCTCCCGCGGGGTCATGAACAGCACGGCGTCACCGCTGCGGCCTGCACGGCCGGTGCGGCCGATGCGGTGCACGTAGGACTCGGTGTCGTGCGGGATGTCGTAGTTGATCACGTGGCTGATGCGCTCAACGTCAAGGCCGCGGGCCGCGACGTCGGTGGCCACCAGGATATCGATGCGGCCTTCCTTCAGCGCATCGACAGTCCGTTCGCGCTGCTGCTGCGGGATGTCACCGTTGATGGCGGCAGCCTGGAAGCCGCGGGACCTCAGCTTGTCAGCCAGGTCCTCGGTGGCCATCTTGGTGCGCACGAAGGCGATGACGCCGTCGAACTCTTCAACCTCGAGGATGCGGGTCAGCGCGTCGAGCTTGTGCGGGCCCATGACCTGCAGGTAACGCTGGCGGGTGTTCGCACCGGTGGTGGTCTTGGACTTCACCGAGATCTCGGCCGGGTTGTTCAGGTACTGCTTGGACATCCGGCGGATCTGGCTCGGCATGGTGGCCGAGAACAGGGCAACCTGGCGGTCGGACGGCGTCTGCTGGAAGATCTGCTCCACGTCTTCGGCGAAGCCCATGCGCAGCATTTCGTCGGCCTCGTCCAGCACCAGGTACTGGAGCTCGGACAGGTCCAGGGAACCCTTGGAGATGTGGTCGATCACACGGCCGGGAGTACCGACAACCACCTGGGCACCGCGGCGCAGGCCGGCGAGCTGGGGGCCGTAGGCGGAGCCGCCGTAGACGGGGAGGACAGTGAAGTCGTCAATGTGCTTGGCGTACGAGGTGAAGGCCTCGGCAACCTGGAGCGCCAGCTCACGGGTGGGAGCCAGGACCAGGGCCTGCGTCTTGCGGGACGGGCCATTGAGGTCGTGGAGCTCAGCCAGGCGGGACAGTGCCGGTACTGCGAATGCTGCAGTCTTACCGGTGCCGGTCTGGGCCAGCCCCACGACGTCGCGGCCTTCAAGGAGCAGCGGGATGGTGGCTGCCTGGATGGGTGAGGGCTTCTCGTAGCCGACATCCTGCAGGGCGGCAAGAACGCGGGGGTCGATGCCGAGGTCCACGAAGCGGATGCCTTCGGCTTCAGTGTCAGTTTCGCCGCTCGTCGGGTCGGCCTTGGGGGCTTCTTCAGACTTCGGGGCTTCAGCCTTCGGGGCTTCTTCAGACTTCGGGGCTTCAGCCTCGATGGCTTCTTCAGCGGCAGGCGCTTCGGCAGGTGCCGGGGCCTCGGTGAAGACGGGGGCAGCGCCGGCTACCGGGGTAGCGTTTTCGGCAGGGGTGTCGACGGTTGCGGCTTCGGCGGTAGCGTCGTTGTGAATTTCGGGCATAGGGGAGTTTTCCTCATCCATAGGGGGCCAGGCGGCACAACCCGAGGTGAGCGGAGCCGCAGTACATGTGCCGTTTGGACGCCGGGCAGACATTGACCGGCCGGTCACGTAGAAGTCCGGCGCTTTCGCAATCCCGTGGCAGGACTTCCCGCTGCATCTCTTGGCTGCTATCCCAGCAGTCTGTACAGCGTTTTCTTTAGCCGGCTCTCCCTATGAAAATGCCCGCATCGCTTGTGCGGGCCCCAACACTTGCCAGTCCTGCCTCAAAAATTGGGCAGGAATAAGGGATTTCCGGAGTGGGGGATATTTCAAGTGTAAGGCATGGTTCCGCGTTGCACTAACCCGGAGGTGGCCCAGGGGCGGTGACGTTGCGCACACGGGGCCGCACAGCGGGCGCACATGGGGCCGCACAGCCCGCCCGAAGCCGGTGGAACTAGACGCCCAGGCGCCGCTGAATCTTCTCGAATTCGTCGTGGTACTCCGGCTGAAGGCGGATCTCGCCGTCCGCGTCTGCATCACGCAGCGCTTCCATATCCTCGACGGTGGCCTCGCTGAACCACTTGCCGACGGTCACGCCGTGGGTGGGAACAAACAGCCGGTGGATATGGTCGCCGGCCTGGATGGTCCCGGTCCTGATGACGCGGAGGTAGGTGCCCACCCGGCCCGCTTCGGTGAAACGCTTGACCCACTGGGACTCGTCCATGCGGCGCTGGAACGTGGCACACGGGACACGGGGTGAGGTGACCTCGACTTCGACGTCGAGTCCGATCTTCCACCGTTCGCCGATCACCGCGGTGGTGGTGCCGATGCCCGCGACGCGCAGGTTCTCACCGAAAATCCCGGGCGGCAGTTCGCGCTGCAGTTCACCCACCCAGTAGTCGGCGTCGTCCTGCGAATAGGCGTACAGCGCCTGGTCCACGCCGCCGTGGTGGATGCGGCTGGCCTGGACGTCCCCATGGAGCCCGAGCTTGTGAACCTTGACCGGGCCGTCGACGGCACGTTTATCGATGGCGGTAACGCCCACGCTTCCCTCATCGCTCAGAAGCTGATGTACCCGGCAGACGGCAAGCACAGATGCGGTGTCCATGGCACCAGTGTAGGCGGGCGGGCTAATGGCCGCTTCACGGATCGAAGCGGTACCCCATTCCGGCCTCCGTGTGCAGGTGGCGCGGGTTGGCCGGGTCCTGCTCCAGTTTGCGCCGCAGCTGGGCCAGGTAGACGCGAAGGTACTGGGTCTCTTTGGCGTACGCCTGCCCCCACACCTGGGTGAGGAGTTGCTGCTGGCTGACCAGTTTTCCTGCATTGCGCACCAGCAGTTCCAGGATGTTCCACTCCGTGGGGGTGAGCCGGATTTCCTTTCCGTCCCGGACCACCTTCCGGGCGGCGAGGTCCACCACGAAGTCCGCGGTTTCCACCGTGGGCGCCTCGCGCTGCGCCGGGGAACGCCGGGAGGCCGCCCGCAGCCTCGCCAGGAGTTCGTCGAGGCCGAACGGCTTTGTCACGTAGTCGTCCGCCCCGGCGTCGAGGGCATCCACCTTGTCCTCCGAGGCGTGGCGGGCCGACAGCACGATGATGGGCACCGAGCTCCAGCCGCGGATCCCCCGGATCACGTCGACACCGTCCATGTCCGGAAGCCCGAGATCCAGCACCACGATGTCCACCGGGTGCTGGGCTGCCAGCTTCAGTCCGTCCGCTCCGAAGCCGGCGCTGATTGCCTGGTAGCCGTGGGCGCGGAGGTTGATCTGCATGGCCCGGGCCAGCTGTGCCTCGTCTTCGATAATCAGCACCAAGGTCACGGCAACGGCCCCTCCCACAGCGGCAGGGTGACCACCATGGTCAGCCCGCCGCCCGGCGTCGGCTCCGCTGCGAGCGTGCCCCCCATGGCTTCGGTGAAGCCGTTCGCCACGGCAAGGCCAAGCCCGATCCCGACGTTGCGTCCGCCGTCGGTGCGCTGGGAATCGTTGAGCCGCTGGAACGGCCGGAACATGTCCAGCACGGCCGCCGGGGCCACTCCGGAGCCCTGGTCCACCACGCGGAATTCGCTGGCGGGGCGGCCCGCAAGCGCGATCCCCTCCCCCGCCCGAGCCGTCAGCACCACGTCGGCCTCCGGCGCGTATTTGAGCGCGTTCTCCACCAGGTTGGCCACCACGCGCTCCAGCATCCCGGCGTCGGCCTCCACCCGGGGAAGGTTGGGCGGCAGTTCCACCCGGATCCGCCCTGGGGGCAGCCCCTTCAGCGCATCGGGCAGCACGTCCACCCACCCCAGTCCGCGCAGGAGCGGGTTGACGGAGTCAGCCGTAATCCGGGACATGTCCAGGAGGTTGCCGATCAGGTGGTCCAGGCGGTCGGCCGAATCCTCGATGGTGGCGAGCAGCTCGCGTTCATCCTCCGGGGAAAACCGCACCTCCTCCTGCCGGAGGCTGCTGACCGCCAGCTTGATCCCGGCCAGCGGTGTGCGCAGGTCGTGGCTGACGGCCCTCAGGATGGACGTGCGCATCTTGTTGCCCTCGGAGAGACGCTGGTTGTCCTGCCTGCTCGCCACCAGCTGCCGGCGTTCCAGGATGGCCACCAGGAACGCGCCAAAGGCGGCCAGCATCCGCTGGTGCTGGCCGGAAAAGGGCTGGCCGGCCGGTGGGCCGCCGTTGATCAGCAGGGTGTACCGGGAATCGACGGCGGCGGTGTGGTCGGCGGCCGCATGGGTCACCGGCGGACTGGTCCCGGCGCTGGCAACCACAGTCCATTCGGTATTACTCCCCGGTCCGCGTCCCGGTCGGCCTGCCGCAGCGGATCCTGTGCCGCCCGGGCCGGCCGCGCTGCCCGGGCCGGGCGGGGAGCTTCCGGCCAGCAGGGTCACGGCGTCCACCGCCAGCCTGCTGCGGACCTTCTCGAGGAACGTCTCCAGGCTGCCGTCGGAACTGAGGATCCGCAGGGAAAGCTCACTCAGTGCGGTGGCTTCGGCCCCGGACCGCGCGGCTTCCTCGGCCCGACGGGTCGCCAGGCCGACGGCAAGGGCCACGCTGCAGGCAACCGCCAGGAACACCAGAAGGGTGAACAACGTGGAGGGATCGGCGATGGACAGCGAGCCCACCGGATCGGCGGAGAAGTAATTGAGGAGCGTTGTGCCCAGGACGGCTGCCACGACGGCGGGCCAGAGTCCCCCGATGGCAGCCACTGCGACGGCGACGGCGAGGTGCAGCAGCATGATGATGCTGAAGTTCCGGTACCCCGCCAGCGTCACGAGCACTTCCACGGCAGGCGGCAGGACCACGGCAAGGACCATGCCCAGGGCGAAGCGGCTCCGTCCAATGCCCTGAAGCACCGAGCGCGCCGTCCCGGAACCGGCGGGGCCGGAGTGCGGGGCGCCGGAACGGGCGGGTTCAACTGCTGCCATGGCTCCATCTTGGCATGGGCAGTTCTCCCCCTGTTTCCCGTTACCAGGACCTCCCTCCAGGCACTAGGCTGACTTCAGGATTGACACAACTGTGCCTTGCCGTCCGCGTGGCCACGCGTATTGCAAAGCGGGCGGCCACGCAGCATTGGCGCGCGTGGGCGGTCACAGATTCAGCATGGACAACCAAGGGGGACCCATGGAGCCGCAGGACCCGAACAAGGATCCTTCGAAGGATCCAAAGAAGGATCCGAAGAACAACCGTTCCGGACCGCAGCGACCGGACGGCGAGTCAGCGGCGCCCGGCGTGCCCGGGGCTTCGGGACCGGGCTGGATGACCTCGCCCGACGATTTCACGCCGCAGCCCCACGATCCCGCTACCGGCCAGCTGCCGCCCTGGCAGGTTCCCAAACCCGAGCTCCGCCCAGACCTGCTCGGCGATTCGGCAGCGGCAGGCGCCCAGCCCGAAGCAGGAAGAAAGGCAGGACGCCGGCAGAAGGGCGCGGCTGCTGGTCCTGGTCAAGGCCCGGGCACGGCGCCCGGAACCGGACCGGGATCCGGACCTGGACCTGGACCCGTGATCGACCCCTTCGAGCGCGAACGCGAACGGGAAGCGGCGGCACGCAAGAAGCGCTCGCAACGCCGTACCGTCGTCGTCGGCCTCGGCGTTACTGCCCTGCTGGCGGGCACCATCACCGCCATCGTGGCCAGCAACGAAGCGGAGGCCGACTACGCGCAGGTCTGTTTCAACGATGAAACCGGCGAGCGCGTGGACGACGCCCAGTGCGACAACAGCAGCAGCGCCGGACGGAGCTCGGCCATCTACGCCTGGTACTTCTACTCGCGCGGCGCCAGCGTCCCGGCTGTCGGGCAGAACCGCTCGCAGTACACCGGCTTCACCAAGACCGTGCCGCAGGGGGCCAAAACGTCCAAGGGATACAGCACCAAGGGCGGAACGGTCAGCAGGGGCGGCTTTGGCAGCAGCTCCAAGGGCGGAAGCACGGGAGGCTAGGCGTGAAGAGACTGCAGGCGACCCCCAGGCCCGACTGGAAGCAAAAGATCGAGGAACAGGGGCTGGTCTTTTCCACCACCACCATGCCGGACGGCAAGAAGATCGAGTACTGGAACGAATCGGCGTACTACGAATTCACCATGGACGAGGTGGAAACCCTCGAGAAGACCGCCGAGGACATGCACCTGATGTGCCTTGAGGCGGCCGAGTACCTCGCGACCGGGGCCATGGGCAACATCGGAATCGGCCCGCAGGCGCTGGAACTGGCGGCCGAATCGCTGCAGGCCGCGGATATGGACATCTACGGCCGCTTCGACTTCGTGTACGACGGCCGGGGCGGCCCGGCCAAGATGCTCGAGTACAACGCGGACACGCCCACGGGGCTGATCGAGGCTTCCGTGGCGCAGTGGTTCTGGCTGCAGGATGTGTTCCCGGAGAAGGACCAGTGGAACGGCATCCATGAAGCCCTCATCCGGCAGTGGAAGAAGCTGCAGTACCGCACCGGCATGAGCACCCTGCACATTGCGCACTCGGAGGCTGAGCAGTCCGGCGAGGACTGGATGACCGCCGCGTACATGCGCGACGTCGCAGGCCAGGGCGGCTGGACCACCATCGGCATCAACATGTCGGACATCGGCTGGGACCCCAACCTGAACCGCTTTGTGGACCTGGACAACTTCATGATCAGCACCATCTTCAAGCTGTATCCGTGGGAACTGATGATGAAGGAGCCGTTCGGCCAGCGCCTGCTGCAGCGTGCCCACAATCCGCGCTGGGTGGAGCCGGCCTGGAAGATGCTCCTGTCCAACAAGGCGCTGCTGGCGGCCCTGTGGCACCTCTACCCGGGCCACCCGAACCTCCTCCCGGCGTACCTGAACGATCCCGGGCCCCTCAGGGAATGGGTCGCCAAGCCGCTGCACGGCCGCGAAGGGGACAACATCAAGATCCACGCTGCCGGCATCAACATGGAGCAGCCGGGCGGCTACGGTCGCGAAGGCTGGTGCTATCAGCAGTTCCATTCCCTGCCCGATTTCGACGGGAACCATCCCGTGCTGGGCCTGTGGGTGGTTGACGGCGAGTCCGTGGGCTGCGGCATCCGCGAATCCGACGGACCCATCACCGATTACTTCTGCCGGTTCGTTCCCAACACCATCGACGCCCCGGCCCCTCTTTCAGTCCAGGCCGCCTCGGCCTCCTCCAGCAAAGCAGGTATCGCACTATGACCGCAGGGACTTCGATGGCGGGAGGCCCCCCGGAGGGAACATCGGGACGCTCCGGCGGCAACTCCGGGGGCGACTCCGGCGGGCCGGGACCGGTTGTTCCGTCCAAGGGGCTGCGCGCCGGCATCCTGGACCTGGGCGACTCCGTCATGCTGGGGCTGGCCTCCACCGCACCCGTCTATTCGCTGGCGGCCACGCTGGGCCTGATTGTCGCGGTCAACGGCAACTACACTCCGTTGATCCTGCTCCTGGGGTTTGTGCCGGTCCTCTTCATCGCCTACGCCTTCCGGGAACTGAACAGCGCCATGCCGGACTGCGGCACCACCTTCATCTGGGCCCGCCGGGCGTTCGGTCCGTGGGCGGGCTGGCTGGGCGGCTGGGGCGTTGCCCTGGCCGGCATTGTGGTCCTCGCCAACCTGGCACAGGTGGCCGGGCAGTATCTGTGGCTGCTGATCGGCGACGGGTCGCTGGCGGAGAACGACCTGGTGGTGACGGCCACCGGCGTGGTGTTCATCATCTTCATGACCTTGGTGAACTACCGCGGCATCCGGCTGGGTGAGCACGTCCAGCGGGTCCTGACCTACGTGCAGTATGTTTCGCTGGGCATATTCGCGCTGGCGATCATTTTCCGGATCACGGGCGGGGCACCCGAAGGCCAGGCCTTCGACATCGAATGGTTCAACCCGGCCGGCGCCTTCGCCGATCCGGGCGCGGTGGTGCACGGAGTACTGCTGGCGCTCTTCATTTACTGGGGCTGGGACACCTGCCTGGCCGTGAATGAGGAAACCGAGAACCCCGCCAAGACCCCCGGCCGCGGCGCCGTCATCTCCGCCTTCGTGCTCGTGGCGATCTACGTGTCCGTGGCGCTGCTGGTCATGATGTATGCCACCGTGGGCACGGACGGGATCGGGCTAGGCAATGCCGAGAACCAGGATGACGTCTTCCTGGCCATGAAGGACGTGGTGCTGGGGCCCTGGGGCTGGCTGATCGTGGTGGCCGTGCTGGCATCAGTGCTGTCCTCGACGCAGACCACCATCCTGCCCACCGCCCGCGGCACACTGTCCATGGGCGTCCACGGGGCCCTTCCGGCCAAGTTCGGGGAAGTCCACGAGCGCAACCAGACGCCGGGGTTCTCCACGCAGGTGATGGGTGCCGCCGCCGTCGTATACTACGTGGCCATGAGCTTCCTGAGCCAGAACCTGCTCTCCGACTCCATCAGCTCCATCAGCCTGTTCATCGCGTTCTACTATGCCCTCACCGGCTTCGCGTGCTTCTGGTTCTTCCGCGGCACCCTGCGCGAGTCAGCCCGCAATCTCTGGTTCCGGGGCATCCTGCCGCTGCTCGGTGCGCTGATGCTGACCGTCGCGTTCTTCATTTCCGCCGTGCAGATGTGGGATCCGGCCTACGGGGACACGGAGATCCTCGGCGTGGGCGGTGCGTTCGTCAGCGGCGTGGTGCTGCTGGCGCTGGGCGTGGTGCTGGCCGTGGTGTGCCGCTTCGCCCCCGCCACGCGAAGTTACTTCCTGGCACAGCGGCCGGCGCCGAGCAACCGCTAGGAGCAACCCGTAGGATGCTCCAATGAGCAACGCTGCTGACGTTCCCGCTGTTTCGGACCCCTCCGACGTCCTGGCCCTTGATGCCCTGCTGGCCCCCGGGGAACTGGCGGTCCGGGAGCGGATCCGCGATTTCACCGAGCAACGGATCAAACCGGATATCGCCCGCTGGTACGACGACGCCGTCTTTCCGCTCGATCTGGCCCCCGAACTCGGCGAGCTGGGCGTCCTCGGCATGCACCTGGAGGGCTACGGCTGCCCGGGCCGCTCCGCCGTCGAGTACGGCCTCGCCGCGTTGGAACTGGAAGCCGGCGATTCCGGGATCCGCACGTTCGTCTCGGTCCAGGGATCCCTGGCCATGACCGCCATCCACCGGTGGGGGTCCGAGGACCAGAAGCAGGAGTGGCTCCCCCGTATGGCCGCCGGAGAGGTGATCGGCTGCTTCGCCCTGACCGAACCCACCGCCGGATCCGATCCGTCCGCGATGACCACCGTGGCCCGCCGCGACGGGTCCGGGGACGGCGCCGGCTGGGTCCTGGACGGCGCCAAGCGCTGGATCGGGCTCGCGTCCGTTGCGGGCGTGATGGTGGTGTGGGCCATGACCGACGACGGCGTCCGCGGCTTCCTGGTGCCGGCCGGCACACCCGGAGTCACGGCGACGCCGATCGGCCGGAAGCTTTCGATGCGCGCCTCGATCCAGTGCGATGTGGTGTTCGACGGCGTGCGGCTGGGACCCGAGGCCCTGCTGCCGGGCGCCCGCGGCCTGCGCGGCCCCTTCGCCTGCCTCAACGAGGCGCGGTACGGGATTGCCTGGGGTGCCATGGGCGCCGCCCGCGATTCCTATGAAGCCGCCCTGAAGTACTCACAGGACCGACTCCAGTTCGGCAGGCCGCTCGCCGGGTACCAGCTCACGCAGGAGAAGCTGGTGAACATGCTCCTGGAAATCCAGAAGGGCACCATGCTCGCCCTTCACCTGGGCCGGCTCAAGGACGCCGGCACCCTGCAGCCCGAGCAGATCTCCTTCGGCAAGCTGAACAACGTCCGTGAGGCGCTGGCCATTGCGAGGGAGGCCCGCTCCATCCTCGGCGGCAACGGGATCACCCTGGACTACTCGCCGCTGCGGCACGCCGCCAACCTCGAGTCGGTGCGCACCTATGAGGGCACCGACGAGGTCCACACCCTGATCCTGGGCCAGCACATCACCGGCATCGGCGCTTTCCGGTAACCCCTCCCAAGTAGCTCGCATTTAACGTCGTCAAAAGCGCTTTTGACGACGTCAAATGCGAGCTAGTTGGGGTGCGCGCCGCACCTTGGCCGCACCTGCGGGCTCAGGCCGAGAAGCCGCCGTCGGCCTTGATCAGCTGACCGGACACCCAGCGGCCCTCGGGTGAGAGCAGGAACGCCACGGTGCCCGCCACGTCCGCGGGGGTGCCGAGCCGTCCGCCGGGCTGGCGGCGGCTGAGATCCTCCCGCAGCTCCGAATCCATCCAGCCGGTATCAACAGGCCCGGGATTCAGCACGTTCGCCGTGATGCCGATAGGTCCCAGCTCCCTTGCCGCGGCAATGACCGTCCGGTCCAGCGCTCCCTTGGACGCACCGTACGGCAGGTTGAACGCTGTGTGATCGCTGGTCAGCGCCACGATCGCGCCGCCGTCGTGCCCTGCCTGCCTGGCAAAGGCGGCGATGAGTTGCCAGCTGGCCCGGGTGTTCACGGCGAAGTGCCGCTCCCAGCTCGCCAGCGTGGTGTCCAGGACACCGGAGTCCACGGACTCCGCATGGCTGAGCACCAGGCCCTGCAGCGTCCCGGCCTGTGCTGCCACGTCGGCCATGAGCCGGTCCACCGCCAGCGGGTCCTCCAGATCCGCCGGCAACGCAAGGGCGCGGGCGCCCGTCGCTTCCAGCTCCGCCAGGAGCCGTTCGACGTCGTCCTCCCGGATTCCCCAGGGCATCCGGGAGTCGTAGTCCTGCCAGTACGTGAGCACCAGGTCCCAGCCGTCCGCTGTCAGGCGGCGGGCAATGCCGGCGCCGATGCCGGCCAGGCGGCCGACGCCGGTCACCAGTGCTGTCCTGCTCATCCGGGCACCTCGGCCAGCGAGTTCCGCCGGAGCACCACGAGCCAGCAGGCAAGGATGGCCACCGCGCAGAACACGCCGGCGCTGGAGGCCATGAGCCAGGGCTCGGGCGCCTGGAAGTCCAGGTTCTCCGCTCCGAGCGCCTCGCCGATGGTCTTGGGTGAAAAGAAGAACACGATGATCGAGGCCCCCAGCACTCCGCCCAGGAACCAGCGGGTCACCCGCTGGCGCTGCGGTGTCTCACGCAGGGTCCAGGCGAACGCCGGGAGGACGGCCGCCATCCAGACCCAGTGGTGGGACCAGGAAACCGGGCTGATGAGGAGCATGGTGAGTGCCGTTGCTGAAATGGCCACCACCCGCGCGCCCTGGTCGCTGGCGGCCTTGACGACCATGGCGCCCACGCCAACCACCAAAACGCTGAGCAGGAGCCAGGGGACAGTGACGCCAGCTTCGGGAACACCGAAATGCAGCAGTGCACCCTTGATTGAAAGGTTGTCCACATAGCCCGCCCCGCCGATCCTGGACGTGTCAGGCAGGATCTCCAGCCAGAACTGGAACGATTCCGCCGGGCGAACCAGCCAGCCCAGCAGCACGGTGAAGGCGAATCCGGCGGCCATGTTGAAGAGTCCGCGCCAGTCCTTACGCACCAGGAAGTACAGCCCGAAGACCAGTGGCGTCAGCTTGATGCCGGCGGCCATGCCCACCAGGAACCCCCGCCCAGGGACACCCTGGTTCCAGCGCTGGTTCCTGGCGAGGAGGTCGGCCGCCATGAGCCCCATCAGCAGGATGTTGATCTGGCCGAACGCCAGGGTCTCGCGCCACGGTCCCAGGTTGATCACGGCCAGCAGCAGTATGACGGCGCCGCACCGGTTCCGTGTTGCCTGGAACCCGGGGGCTCCGAAGGTGTTGCGCCAGTCCTGTTTGGCGCTCCAGTACCGCACTCCGCGCACGGCGACCCACACGGCCACGGCTGCCCCGGCAGCGTTGAAGAGCATCAGCGCTGACTTCTCCGGCAGCGTTGCCAGCAGGCTGAACAGCATCGCGGCGAACGGCGGGTACGTGAACGGCAGTTCCGGCCCGCCCGCCCAGCCCACGGTCCGGCTGTAGAGGTCCGACGGCGACTGGCCGGCTTCGTTGAGGATCTTGCCGCCGTGCCAATAGACGCTGAAGTCAAGGCCGTGCTCGCCCCAGGCGTCGAGCCTTGAAGAGATGAACACGGCGGCAGCCAGCACGGCCAGGACTGTCACCAGCTCGCCGGAGACGCCCAGTGCCAGACTGCTCCGGTACCACGGTGCAGCGGTCCCGGCGCGTGGCCGGGGTTTCCTGTCGGCGACGTGCCGCGTCGCGGCGTCGAACTCCTTTTCGGCGTCGAGCAGTGCCATCCCGTGTCCCCAAACGTTGTTCCTGCAGAGCGGCGCCACTGTAGGCGCGTTGCGCGCTATCGCGATGTTGTGCCGGCTGACTCGCGCCGGATTCGGCGCCTCGTCCTCACATCCTACTGAAACAGGGGCCCTGTCCCCTGCTGCGCGGCTCCGGCGTGGCAAAACCAGGCGGGGCACCAGGCAGGGCACCAGGCAGGGCACCACAAACCGTCAGGCTGTTGCTGCCGCGGAACGCGTCGGCGGCCGCGCGTTGGTCGGCGGCCGCGCCCGGCGGTCCGCGGGGCAGCCGGGCTCAGCGGTCCGCGGGGCTGGCCGCCACGAGGACGGGTTCCCGCGCCCCGGCATCCTTGCGGATGGTGGCGCTGATGACGGCGGCAATGGTGCACATGGCCGCAGCGCCGAACCAGGCATAGGTGTACTGGCCGGTGGCGTCACGGATGGCGCCGGCGCCCAGGGCGGCGGCGGCCGCACCGAGCTGGTGGGCCGCGAAGACCCAGCCGAACACCACACTGCCGTCCGCCCCGAAGACCTGGCGGCAGATGGCGGCGGTCGGCGGAACGGTGGCAACCCAGTCCAGCCCGTAGATCACCACGAAAACGATCATGCTGGGCTGGACGGTGGCGCTCAGCAGCAGCGGCAGCACCAGCAGTCCGATGCCGCGGAACTGGTAGTAAACCGCCAGCAGGATCCTCGGGTTGAAGCGGTCCGTCAGCCAGCCGGACGCAATGGTGCCCACGATGTCGAAGATCCCGACGACGGCGAGCAGGCCCGCCGCGGTGGTCTCCGCCATGCCGTGGTCGTGGGCGGAGGGGATGAAGTGGGTGCCGATGAGACCGTTGGTGGTGGCACCGCAGATGGCAAAGCCGGCCACCAGTGCCCAGAAGGTCCGGACCTTGCTGGCACGCTTGAGGACCTGCAGCGCCCGGACCGCGGCGTTGCTGCTGGGCGCAGTGGAAGGGGCCGGTTCCGCCGCTGCGGCGGGCGCGGCGGCGGACTCAGTGCCGCGCGCATTACCGGCGACTGTGCCGGTGTCTGCGGAGGGGACGGCCTCGGCACCGTACGGCAGCACTCCGGCGTCGGCCGGTGAGTTCTTGAGGAATTTGAGCACCAGCGGCACCACGGCCAGGGCGCCGGCGGCGATGAGCAGGGATGCCTGCCGCCAGCCGGGATCCTGGGCCAGCACGGCGATGCAGGGCAGGAAAACCAGCTGCCCGGCCGCACTCCCCGCTGTCAGGATGCCGATCACCAGGCCGCGGCTCTTGGCGAACCAGGTGTTGGCGATGGTGGCGGCGAAGACGAGCGCCATGGACCCTGTGCCCAGCCCGATCAGCAGCCCCCACGTCAATAAGATCTGCCACGACTGGTTCACCAGCACCGTCAGGGCACTCCCCGCGCCGATCAGGACCAGCGCCACGGACGTCACGGCGCGGATGCCGAACCGTTCCATGAGCGCTGCGGCAAACGGTGCGGTGAGGCCAAAGAGCACCAGGTTGATGCTGACGGCCCCGGACAGCACGGTGGTGGACCAGCCAAATTCGTCCTGCAACGGCACCATCAGGACGCCGGGGGCGGCCCGGAAGCCGGCGGCGCCCACGAGGGCCAGGAATGCGACGGCGGCCACGATCCACGCGGGATGCAACTGGCGGCGCTTGCGTTTCCGGGGCGAGGGCAGCAGGGTGGTTTCGGAAGCGCTCATGCTGCGGGTCCGTTCTGTGAGGTGGAGGTGGCCAGCCGGACGGGCTCCGCCGTGCGGGTGAGGCTGTGCCAGCTGGTGTTTTCCGCGGTCAGCCGCTCACCGCAAGCGGTGCAGCTGTCCGCGGAGGACGTCCGCTGGCCGCAGGTGGAGTGAATGACGAACATGTGCGCCTGCTCGGACGGTGCCGGGAGATGCTTTTCGGCCCAGATCACCACCGCGTTGAGCACCGGCAGCGCGTCCTCGCCTTTCTCGGTCAGCACGTACTCCTGCCGGGTGCGGCCACCGTCGTCGTACGGTTTCCGGGCAAGGAGCCCGTCGTCCACGAGGCCGGCGAGCCGTTTGGTGAGTACTGAGTCAGCCACCATCAGCCGTTTTTTCATGGCGACGAAGCGGCCGTTGCCGAAGAAGACTTCGCGGAGCACCAGCATGCTCCAGGGATCGCCCAGGATGTCCAGGCCGCGGGCCATGGCGCAGGTGCGTTGGGACCAGTCAGAGCGGAGTGCCATGCAGGAAACCCTAGCTGACTCTCTTCAAGAAAGCTAAGGTTGTCGCGTAAGACGTCAGCGGAGGGTGGCCCTCGACGGACGGTAGGCCAGTGCCCAGTAGGCGAGCATGGCGATGCCGCACACCACGCCCAGGCTGGACACCGCGAGCTGCCCTTGCGTTTGCGGGTCCTTGCCCCATTCGTGCGCGCCCGCCATCACGGCGAGGTATTTGGGCGTCAGGTAGAACGCCACTGCAGAGGCGGCCACGATGATCCAGCCGGCCAGCCGCATCCTTCCGTCCTTCGACGGGATGCGGTGGAGTGCGAAGGCCATTGAGGGCAGCGCCACGGCCATCCACACCCAGTGGTGGGACCAAGAGACCGGGCTGATGAGCAGCATGAGCACGGCGCTGGCCGATACCGCGACGAAGTTCTCGTCCGCTTCGACAGCCCATTTGATGACCCGCGCCGCCACGGCCACGAGGGCCAGCGAAAGAACCAGCCACACCGCGCTGGTGACTCCGGAGTCCGGCATGCCCAGGTGCAGCAGCAGGCCTTTGACGGAAAGATTGTCCACGTAGCCGGGCCCGCCGATCCGTCCGGTGTCCGGCAGGATCTTGGTCCAGAACGTCACCGAGGCATGCGGGAGCACAGCCCAGGACAGCGCGATGGAGCCGAAGAAGCCCGCAGCCATCCAGCCGAGCGCCTTAAAGTCCCGGCGCACCAGGAAGTACAGGCCGAACGCCAGCGGCGTCAGTTTGATCCCCGCCGCCATGCCGATCAGCAGACCTGCCGGCCAGCGGAGCTCACCCGCCCGGGATTTTCCATACAGGGCAAAGTCCGCCAGGATCAGCCCCATCAGGATGATGTTGATCTGGCCGAAGTCGAACGTGTCCCGCCAGGGGCCCAGCAACAGGATCGCCGCCGTCCCCGCGAGCGCCACGGCCCGGAACCGCCAGTCGGCGAAGGCGTCCTTCCAGCGGTGCAGCCCGAAGTAGTGCCGCGCCAGCCACGCCGACACAACGGCGGCGCCAGCCAGCGCCGTCGTAATGAAAATGAGGCTGCTGGCACCGATGCTGAGCGTCGCCAGCAGCGCGAACAGCAACGCTGCGAACGGCGGGTAGGTGAACGGGAGGCCGTCCCGCGGGGCGTAAAGCTCGTTGACGCCGCTCTCGCCGGTCTGCAGCACCCGGCTGCCGCCGTAGTAGTACACCTCGAAGTCGTTCATCAGCGGGATGTACGCCGAGTACAGAACCACAAGGGCGATCACGACGGCGGCAGCGCCTGCCGCCGTCGCGATCCAGCCGCGTTTGGTGGGCGAAACCGCCCGGAGCGAGATGGTCACCGGCTGCTAGCTGCCCGTCCCGATGAAGGTGAAGGCGTGCTCCAGGTCCGCGATGAGGTCCTCGACGTCCTCGATGCCGCAGGAGAGCCGGATGAGGTTGACCGGAACGGCCAGCTCGGTTCCCTTGACGGAGGCGTGCGTCATTTCCGACGGGTAGTTCATGAGCGACTCGATGCCGCCAAGGGACTCGGCCAGTGTGAACACGGACGTGTTTTCCGCGACGGTGCGGGCCGCCGCCTCGCCGCCCTTGAACTGCACGGAGATCATGCCGCCGAACTTCTTCATCTGCTTCTTCGCGAGCTCATGGCCCGGGTGCGACGGGAGGCCCGGGTACAGCACGGCCTCCACTTCGGGGCGCTGCAGCAGCCACTCGGCCACGGCCTGGGCGTTGTCGCTGTGCCGGTCCATCCGGACGCCAAGGGTCTTGAGGCCGCGGGTGGTAAGGAAGGCATCCATCGGGCCGGAGACGGCACCGACGGCGAACTGCACGAAGCCGATCTTCTCGGCCAGTTCCGCGTCGTTGACCACGATCGCGCCGCCCACCACGTCGGAGTGGCCGCCGATGTACTTGGTGGTGGAGTGCACCACGATGTCGGCGCCGAGGGCCAGCGGGGTCTGCAGGTAAGGCGAGGCGAAGGTGTTGTCCACCACCAGGAGGGCGCCGGCGTCGTGCGCCAGCTTGGCGAGTGCCTCGATGTCAGTGATCTTCATCATCGGGTTCGACGGCGTTTCCACCCACACGAGGCGGGTTTTGCCCCCGTCCGGTCCGCCGGCCGCAACAGCCTCCGCGACGGCGTCAAGGTTGGACATGTCCACGGGGGTGTTGCCGATGCCCCACTCCCCCAGCACGCGGCTGATCAGCCGGTAGGTGCCCCCATAGGCGTCGTTGCCGAGCACGATGTGGTCGCCCGGACGGGTCAGGGCGCGGATCATCGAGTCCTCGGCGGCGAGGCCGGAGCTGAAGGAGTACGCGTGCGAGCCGCCTTCGAGCGCGGCCAGCTGTTCCTGCAGCGAGTCACGGGTGGGGTTGGTGCCGCGGCCGTATTCATAGCCGTCACGCAGCCCGCCGATGCCGTCCTGGGCGTATGTGGAGGAGAAGTGCACGGGCGGCACCACGGCGCCGGTGCGCGGCTCGAAGGCCTGGCCGGAGTGGACGGCGCGGGTGTTGAAACCTTGGTTTTCAGAGACAGACATGAAGTTCCTTTCGGCTGCCGATCGGGCTTGCAATCAGGACTAGTTGCTGAGGTAGGCGAGGAGGTCGTGGCGGGTCAGGATGCCCACCGGGGCGCCGACGAAGGTGACCATGACCGTGTCGACGTCGGAGAGCAGTTCGCGGGCGGCGGAGATGGTCTCCAGCGAACCGATCACGGGCAGCCGCTCCCCCATGTGTTCGGAGATCTTGTCCGTCAGCTTCGCCTCGCCGCGGAACAGCTTGGACGTGAGGCTCCGTTCGTCCACGGCGCCCAGCACTTCGCCCATAACCACCGGCGGTTCCTGGGACAGGACCGGGATGTGGGAGACGCCGTACTCGTTCATGATGTTGATGACGTCGCGGACGGTTTCGTTCGGGTGGATGTGCACCAGCTCCGGCAGCTCACCGGTCTTGGATTTGAGCACTTCACCGACGGAGGATTCCTCGCCGCCGGACAGGAAGCCGTAGGACCGCATCCACTGGTCATTGAAGATCTTGGCCAGGTAGCCGCGGCCTGAGTCGGGCAGGATCACGACCACCACGGCGTCTTCGGGCAGGTCCTTGGCGACCTGCAGGGCGGCAACCACGGCCATGCCGGATGAGCCGCCCACCAGCAGGCCCTCTTCGCGGGCAAGCCTGCGGGTCATCTCGAAGGACTCGGCATCGCTGACGGCAATCACGTCGTCCGGGACGGTTTTGTCGTAGTTGGCCGGCCACATGTCCTCGCCGACGCCCTCCACGAAGTACGGCCGGCCGGTTCCGCCGGAGTAGACGGAGCCTTCGGGGTCGGCACCGATGATCCGCACGGGTCCGCCGTCGACTTCTGGCCGGTTGGCGGAAACTTGCTTGAGGTACCTGCCGGTGCCGGTGATGGTGCCGCCGGTGCCGGCCCCGATCACGCAGTGCGTGACCCGGCCGTCGGTGTCCTGCCAGATCTCGGGTCCGGTGGATTCGTAATGGCTTCCCGGCGCGGCGGGGTTGGAGAACTGGTCCGGCTTGAACGCACCCGGGATTTCGGTGACCAGGCGGTCCGACACGCTGTAGTAGCTCTGCGGGCTGTCCGGGGCGACGGCGGTGGGAGTCACCACCACCTCGGCGCCGTATGCCTGCAGGACGGCGCGCTTGTCCTCGCCGACCTTGTCCGGGACCACGAAGATGCAGCGGTAGCCCTTCTGCTGGGCCACGAGGGCCAGGCCGACGCCGGTGTTCCCCGAGGTGGGTTCAATAATGGTTCCGCCGGGCAGGAGTTTGCCGTCCCGTTCCGCCTCCTCGATCATCTTCGCCGCGATGCGGTCCTTGATGGATCCGCCCGGGTTCAGGTATTCCACCTTCGCCAGGATGGTGGCTTTGACGCCATCCGTTACGTGGTTGAGTTTGACGAGCGGCGTGTGGCCGATGAGGTCCAGGACGGACTGGGCGTACTTCATAGGTACAAAGTTACCGTCTCGGGCCTGCACCCCTTGCCTCGGCGGCCCGCCCCGCCGGTGCGTGCCGCGCGGGCACAGGCCCGGACGGGTGGGACGATTGGGCAGTGCAGCGGTTCGCGTGGTTGACGAAGAGACGGAGTTACCTCCTGCCGGGGATCACGCTCGCGGCCGGCGTGGGGGCCCTGGCCCTGGGTGCGCTGCCTGTGCCTGCCTTCGCGGAACTGGCCGGCCGCACCATTCCCGTCCTGTCCTTCGTCCTGGCAATGTCCCTGGTGACGGAGCTCCTGGACGAGGCGGGCCTGTTCCAGGTGGTCACGGACCGCCTGGCTGCCCTGGGCCGCGGCCGCGTTTTCTTCCTGTGGCTCCTGGTCATTGCAGTCGCCACGGTGTCCACGGTTTTCCTGTCCCTGGATACCACAGCGGTGCTGGTGACCCCCGTGGTGGTGCTCCTGGCCGTCCATGCCGGCATTCCGCCCCTGCCGTTCGCCCTGACCAGCATCTGGCTCGCCAACACGGCGTCCCTGCTGCTTCCGGTGTCCAACCTCACGAACCTGCTGGCCCAGGACAGGCTCGGGCTCAGCCCGCTGGGATTTGCGGGCCTTGTCTGGGCACCCGCCCTGGTGGGACTGCTGGTTCCGCTCACCCTGTTGTGGCTGGCGTTCCGGGGAGACCTGCGCGGAAGCTACGGGCCCCAGCCAGTCCATCGTGTGCGGGACCGCGGCCTGCTGATATTCGCCGCGGGCACAGTGCTGGTGCTGCTGCCGGCGCTGGTGTCCGGAGTACCTGTCCAGTACCCCGCCATGGCGGCCGCCGCCTTCCTGCTGGCGGTTTTCCTGCGGCGGCGTCCTGCCGCGCTGCGGTGGTCGATGGTTCCGTGGCGTCCGTTGATGCTGACCGTGGGCCTGTTCGTGCTCGTGGAGGCCCTGCATGCCAACGGCCTAACCTCGCTGCTGGCCGGGGTGGCCGGAACAGGCGAAAGCCTGCCCGCCCTCCTGCAGCTGGCCGGGCTCGGCGCGGGAGCCGCCAACGCCGCCAACAACCTCCCCGCCTACCTGGCTATGGAGCCGGTAGCAGGCTCGCCGGCCCGGCTGACCGCGCTGCTCATCGGCGTGAACCTCGGCCCGCTGGTGAGTCCGTGGGCATCCCTGGCCACGCTGCTCTGGCACGAGCGGCTCCGTGCCCTGAACGTCCGGATCAAGTGGGGCGGATTCGCCCTCGCCGGCCTGGCGGCCGCAGCGCTGACGGTTCCCCTGGCCGTCGTGGCGCTGTGGGTGGCTTCAGGGATGCACTGATCCCGGGGCAGGAAGGGGCCACACGGGCCCCGCGGCCTACGCGCCGATGTCGTTTGCCGCGGATTCCGGGCTGACGCCCGCTCCCCCTGCGTCGGCGTTCTGCCACAGCCCTAGGACGTTGCCCTCGGGATCCCTGAAGTAAGCGTAGAAACCCATTCCGGGGATGGCATCCTTGGGTTTGACTACGGCTCCGCCCAACGATTCGATCCGCGCGAGCGAGGCGTCGATGTCCTCGACATCAACGGTGATGATGGGGGTCTTCAGTTCCCCCTCCCTGGCGAAGAGTCCGCCGTTGATCGCCCCGGGTTCCTTGGGCATCCCGGTTGTTTCATCACTCGGCGTGGTGAGGACCACGTTGTAGTCCATCTGGGGCATCGGGTTGATTGTCCAGTCGAAGGCCGCCTTGTAGAACTCGGTGGCCCGTCCCTGATCGTCCGCCGGGATTTCAAAATGTACGATTCCAGCCATTGTGCGCTCCTGACAAAATGGGGGTGGAGGCACGGATCTACCGCGCCACACGCAAATTCTAGTCCCGCAGGCCGGAGCCAATCAGGGCCCTTTGGCCTTGCCTGTCCACCGGGCTGCAGGCCGTGCAGGCGATGCCGGGGCGGCATGCCGCTGGGGGCTGTGTCAGCCTTGCGTGGGACGATAGACGTATGACCATCACCGACGTCCCTGCTGGCCTCGCCGCCGCGGCGGACGCCTCGCTGCGGTGGCATCCGGGCGGTCCCTTCAATCTCCTGCAGACCCTCGGAACGCTGATGCGCGGCAACGGAGATCCGGCCGTCGCCTCCCGGCCCGATGGTGTCTGGATGTCATTTACGACGCCGGATGGCCCGGCGACGCTCCGTCTCACCGTTTCCGGGGACCCCCGCGAACCGGACGTCGACGTGCAGGCCTGGGGGCCCGGGTCCGGGGACGCCATCTCGACGGCGCCGCGGCTGCTGGGCAGCGGAGACGACTGGTCCGGCTTTGACTGCCCCGAGTTCCACGCCACGCTCCCCCGGATGGTGGTGGAAGCCCGGCGCCGGAACCTTGCCGTGCGGCTCCCGTCCACGGGCCGGATAGTCGATTCCCTGGTGCCTACCATCCTCGAGCAGAAGGTCACCGTCATCGAGGCCCGGCGGGGCTACCGCTACCTGATGTACCGCTTCGGCACGGCGTCCCCCGCCGCCGGTACGGCCGCGCCGGCCGGGCTGTTGGTTCAGCCGACTCCTGAGCAATGGCTGCGGATCCCCTCCTGGGAATGGCACAAGGCCGGCGTGGGACCGCAGCGCTCGGCAACTGTCATGCGTGCCTTGCGTTCCGCCGTCGCCCTTGAGCGCCTGGCGGGGCTCACGGCCGCGGAGGCATCCGCCAAGATGCAGACCATCCCCGGCATCGGCATCTGGACGACGGCGGAGGTGGTCCAGCGCACGCACGGCTGCCCGGACTCCATCGCGGTGGGCGACTACCATCTGGCCGCGTACGTGGGCGCCGCGCTGACCGGCCGCCGGACGGACGACGCCGGGATGCTGCGGCTGCTGGCGCCGTGGCAGGGTCACCGGCAGCGGGTGGTACGGATGATCGGCCTCAGCGGCTTCCGGAAACCCACGTTCGGCCCGCGCATGACCATCCAGGACCACCGCCGGCACTAAGCCTCCCCTGCTGCGGGCATTTCACAGCATCTCCCCGCCAATCACTCCATCGCGGACCGAAGCTGTCCCTGATCCTGTGGACGCCCCCGCCGGCTGGGTATAGCGTGGCGGCATGGCGTCCGGCAGCCAGAACGCCAGTGACCCGCATCCTGGAGCGCGCAGTGATCCACACCCGGAAACTCACCAAGAACTTCACGGTCAAAAAGGAAACGGTCGAGGCCGTCAAGGGCGTCGACATCGACGTCGCCCCGGGCGAACTCGTGGCATTCCTCGGCCCGAACGGCGCCGGCAAGTCGACCACGCTGCGGATGCTGACCACGCTGCTCCGACCCACCTCCGGCACCGCCACGGTTGCCGGCGTGGACGTCTCGGCGGACCCCGCCGGGGTGCGCGCCCGGATCGGCTACATCGGCCAGGGCAACGGCGGCGGCCACAGCTTCAGGGTGATCGACGAAATGATGATGCAGGGCCGCTTCTACGGAATGAACACCACCGATGCCGCCGCCCGGGCCCAGGAACTCCTGAAATCCCTCGACCTGACCGACCTCGCCAAACGCACGGTCATCAAACTTTCCGGCGGGCAGCGGCGCAGGATGGATGTGGCCCTGGGCCTCATGCACTCACCGCGGCTGCTCTTCCTCGACGAACCTTCCACCGGCATGGACCCGCAGAACCGGGCCAACCTGTGGGAACACATCATGCGGATGCGCGCCGAGCACGGAACCACCATCGTCCTCACCACGCACTACATGGACGAGGCGGATTCCATGTCCGGGCGGGTGATTGTCATCGACCACGGCCGGATCATCGCCGACGATACCGCGGCCCGCCTCAAGGCCAACCTGGCCGGCGATCTGCTGGCCGTTGAGGTTGCAGCGGAGTCGGCCCCGGGCGTGCGCGGGCTGCTGGGACGGGCAGCAGCGGGCGGTGAGGTCCAGGAAAACACGCACGACGGCGTGGTCAGCTTCCGCCTGCGCCTCCCGGAAGGCGCACGGCTGGCGCCCGCGCTGCTCAAGGAAATGAACGACGCCGGCGCTCCCGCCCAGTCCCTGGAACTGAAACCGCCCACCCTGGACGATGTGTTCCTCGAGCTGACCGGACGCAACCTCAGGGAAGGAGCGGACCACTGATGAGTGTCCAGGATGTCCGGGACGTCGCGAAGAAACCCGGCCTGTTCCAGGTCCTCCACGACACAAGGTATGTGTTCTGGCGCGAGATGCTGCTGCCGCTGCGGGACCCGTTTTCGCTGATCTTTTCGCTGATCCAGCCTCTCGTCTTCCTGGGCCTCTTCGGACCGCTCCTCGGGTCAGCGGTGGGAGCACCGGCCTTCGGCGGACAGTCCACGCTGCAGTGGTTCCTGCCCGGCGTCGTGGTCATGATCGCCCTGTTCGGCACGTCCATGACCGGGTCCAACCTGCAGTACGAGCTGATGACCGGTTCCTACGAACGGATCCTGGCCACGCCGCTGTCCCGTTCGTCGCTGATGATCGGGCGGGCGCTGAAGGAGTGGGCGCCGCTGGTGGTGCAAGGGCTGCTCATCGCCCTGGTCTGCATCCCGTTCGGCTTCGTCTTCTACCCGCTGCACGTGCTGTTCGGGCTGGTCATCCTGGGCATCTTCGGCATCGGACTCGGTGCGCTCTCCTATGCCCTTGCCCTCGTGTCGCAGAACAAGGAGTGGATCTTCTGGGGAGTGCAGCAGACACTGCTTTTCCCGCTGATGATCCTGTCCGGCATCATGCTCCCCATTGAAGCCGGTCCGGACTGGATGAAGACCGCAAGCTGGTTCAATCCCCTGACCTACCTGGTCAATGCCGAGCGGGAACTGTTCGCGGGGAATATCGGCAGCGATACGCTCCTGGGCCTCCTGGCCGCGTCGGTGACGGCCGCCGTCGGACTGGTGGTTGGTATCCGGGCCATCAACCGCAACATCAGTTAGGACCGCCGGCTATGAGAGTCCCAGCCGGGCCACCGCTTCCTTGCGCATTTCCACCTTGCGGATTTTTCCCGAGACGGTCATCGGGAAGCTTTCGCGGACGTCCACGTACCGCGGGATCTTGTAGTGGGCCAGCTGCCCCCGGCAGAACTCGGCGACGGCGGCGGCGTCCAGCGGCTCGGCGCCGGGCTTGAGGATGATGCATGCCATCAGCTCCTCGCCGTACTTGGCATCCGGGACTCCGATCACCTGCACGTCCTGGACCGAGGGGTGCGTGTAGAGGAACTCCTCGATCTCGCGCGGGTAGATGTTCTCCCCGCCGCGGATCACCATGTCCTTGATCCGGCCTTCGATCAGCACGTAGCCGTCGGCATCCATGCGGGCCAGGTCGCCGGTGTGCATCCAGCCGTCAGCGTCGATCGCTTCGGCGGTCTTGTCCGGCTGGTCCCAATACCCCTGCATCACGCTGTAACCGCGCGTGCACAGCTCCCCGATATCGCCGCGCTCCAACACACTGCCTGTCACCGGGTCCACCACCTGACTCTCCAGCTGCGGCATGGTCCGCCCCACGGTCTCGGTGCGGTGCTGCATGGTGTCACCGTCGCGGGTCATGGTGGACACCGGGGACGTTTCCGTCATGCCGTAGCAAATGGCCACATCCCTCATGTTCATCTCCGAGATGACCCGGTTCATCACCTCGATGGGACACAGCGATCCGGCCATAACGCCGGTCCGCAGCGTGGACAGGTCATAGGAAGCGAAGTCCGGCAGTGCCAGCTCGGCAATGAACATGGTGGGCACGCCATACAACGATGTCCCGCCAAAATCCTGGACCGCCTCCAGGGCCGCCGCAGGTGTGAAGGACCGCCCCGGAACGATCGTGGCGGCGCCGTGGCTCAGGGCGTTCAGGTTTCCGATGACCATCCCGAAGCAGTGGTAGAACGGCACCGGGATCACCACGCGGTCGTGCTCCGTGTACCCCAGCAGCTCGCCGATGGAATAGCCGTTGTTCAGGATGTTGCGGTGCGTAAGCGTGGCGCCTTTGGGGAAGCCGGTGGTGCCCGAGGTGTACTGCAGGTTGATGGGATCGTGCGGATCCAGCCCCGCCAGGCGGGCCTTCAGGACGGAATGCCCGACGTCGTCTGCCCGCTTGAGCAGCTCGGCGTAGGTGAGTTCGGCGTCCGTTTCCGGGTCACCTGCCTGCAGCTGCGGCTGGCCGCCTTCCGGGAGGAACACCAGTTCCTTCAGCTCAGGGCATTCGGCGAGGGCCTGCCGGGCCATCCCGGTGTAGTCGCTGCTCCGGTCCGACGGCGCCGTGACAAGCATGCGCATGCCGTTCTGCTTCACCACAAACTCCAGCTCATGGCTCCGGTAAGCCGGATTCACATTGACCAGGATGGCGCCGATCTTGGCTGTGGCGTACTGCAGGATGGTCCACTCCGCACAGTTGGGGCTCCAGATTCCAATCCGCTCCCCTGTGGCGACGCCGAGGGCGAGCAGCGCGCGGGCCAGCCTGTCGACGTCGTCGTTCAGTTTTGTGTAGCTCCAGCGGCGGGCATCCGCGCCGGGAACCGGAGCAGCCTCGATCAGGGCGTCGTGGAACGGGAACCGGGCCACGATCCGCTCGAAATTCTGTCCGATGGTCTCTTCGAGCAGCGGGACGTCAGTGTCCCCGGCTGTATAAGCGCGCATGCTGGCACGCTACCAACAGACCACTGGCAAGAGAAGCGTAAAACTAGGAAGCCCTACAAAATATTTCGGAACCGGCAAGGGCGGGCCGGTATTGTGAAACGCATGAGTGCACCCATTGACCTGCAGGCAACGTTCATCCCCAACGACGGCGAATTCTTCCGCGTGAAGCTCGCCCTCGAAATCGCGATCGACGAGGTGGTCAACGAAGCCGGCTGCATCCGGTACGAACTGACGGAGGCCACCGAGGACAAGCTGGTGCTCACCGAACAGTGGGCTTCCGAAGAGGACCTTGACAAGCATTCCAAGGGCACCGCCGTCCAGGACCTGAACGAATCGCTGAGCGCCCTGCTGGCCGAGCCCGTCCAGCTCGAACGGCTGTAGTCCTGCCGCTTTTCCCGACAAACAACGCGGGGTCACTCCGCCCGCACGACCCTGGTTCGTGGGCGGAAGTGACCCCGCGTTGGAGTTTAAAATGCTGCGTTTAGGCGGTGGAGCCTCAGGCGTTTGACGCCCGGCGGAAGCCTTAGGCCTCCGGAATCTGGGTGCCGTCCTGCTTGCCGGCCGCAGCCGCTGCCTCAGCCTGCGAACGGGCCACATGGGCGTGGACTTCCTCCATGTCCAGTGCCTTGACCGCGTCCACCACCTGTTCCAACTGCTGGGCGTTCAGCGCGCCGGGCTGGGAGAACACCAGCACCTTCTCGCGGAAAGCCATCAGCGTGGGGATGGACGTAATGCCGGCCTCGGCCGCCAACTGCTGTTGCGCTTCGGTGTCCACCTTGGTGAAGACAACGTCCGGGTGCTTCTCGGAAACGGCGGAATACGTGGGTCCAAACTGCTTGCAGGGACCACACCATTCGGCCCAGAAATCAACGAGGACGATGTCGTTGTTCTCCACGGTTGTTGCGAACTGTTCACCTGTAATGTCTACGGTAGCCATGGGTCAACGGTACGCGAGCCGCCCGGGGATGTCCCATGCGTTTCGCTCTTGGCACACCTGCACCGCTTCAGCCCTGCCCCGGGACCTACGGCCCTTACCGGGGCTTAAACAGGCGTTTAGCATCTTGAACATGCGTTCAGCAGCAGCGGACCCACGCGGGGACGACCGAAGCACCACCGTCCGCGCCGTTGCCACGGCCGCGGGCGTCAGTCCGGGGCTGGTCATCCATCACTTCGGCAGCAAGGCCGGCCTGCGTCTGGCCTGCGACGACTTCGTCATCGGGTACGTGGCACGGCGCGGCCAGGAAAAGGCGGATCCGGCCAGCGCCCGCGACCTCGTCGAGGGTTACCTTGCGGACCCCGGGCAGTACGACGACGAAATCGCCTACATCCGGCAGGCGCTCAGCGACCAGTCGGAGGCCGGCGAGCGCCTGTTCGATGCACTGGTGCGGCAAACAGCGCAGCTGATGGAAACCGGCATGGCCCACGGCACCGTCCGCGCCTTCAGCGATCCCCACGCCGCCGCCGTCGTGATCGCTTCCAACAGCCTGGCCATCCTGGTGCTTGGCAGGCACATCGCCAGGTCGCTGGGGACGACGGGACTCGGCGCCGACACGGTGCGCCGGCTGACTGTGCCGGCGCTGGAGCTCCACACGCACGGGTTCTACACCGACACCGCCTTCCTGGACGCGGCACGGTCCGCGATGGGGGCTTCCGGAACGGAGGCTCCCGCCGGGGCCGGAGCCGGGGCACAGGCCGGGGCACAGCCTTCCGGACCGCTGAACAGGGAGGAAGATCGATGAGCCAGGCGATAGTCGTTCAGTCACTCACCAAGAAATTCGGCAGCCGGGAGGTGCTGCACGGCATCGACTTCACGGTGGAACGGGGAACGGTGTTCGGCGTGATCGGGCCCAACGGTGCCGGCAAGACCACCACCATGCGCTGCCTCTTGGACATCATCAGGCCATCGTCCGGGAGTTTCTTGGTGCTGGGCGAGGACCCCCGGCGGGCGGGACCGGAGCTTCGTCGCCGGATCGGATATCTCCCCGGCGAACTGTTCCTGGAAGGACGGATCACGGGACGAAAACTCCTGTCCCATTACGAGGCCATCAGCGGCCCGGTGAAGCGCGGCCACATCGATGCGCTGGCGGAGCGGCTTGATCTCGACCTGGACCGGCACACACGCAAGCTGTCGAAAGGCAACCGGCAGAAGCTGGGGCTCGTACAGGCCTTTATGCACGACCCGGAGCTGCTGGTGCTGGACGAGCCCACCAGCGGCCTGGATCCCCTCGTGCAGCAGGAATTCCTGGCCATGGTGAAGGAGTCCCGGGACAAAGGGCAGACCATCTTCCTCAGCTCCCATGTACTTAGCGAAGTCCAGCAGGCCGCGGATGAGGTCGCCATCCTGCGCGACGGCCATATCGTCACGGTGGCCTCGGTGGCAAGGCTCCGGGAAAGCGCGGTGCGCCATGTCCGGCTCAGCGCCACCCGGATTTCCGCGGACGACGCCGGCGCGATGCTCCGCCGGGTCCCCGGCATCGCCCGGCTTGAGGTGCTGGACTCGGGCGACGGCGTCGAGCTCTCAGCCACCCTTGAAGGGGCCATCCAGCCGCTGCTCCACGTGCTTTCTGGGCTGCATCTGACCGACCTGGTGCTCGAGGAACCCGACCTGGAGGAATCAGTGCTCAAGATGTACGGAAGCCTGGCCGGCAACGGGGTACGGCCGTGAAGACGACCCTTCCCCTGTTCACCAGAGCCTTCGTGGACTCCTGGCGGTCGACCCTCGGCTGGGCGGCCGGACTGGCCTTTGCCGTCTTCCTCTACCTGCCGCTCTACCCCTCCATTGGCGGCAGCGCCGAAATGCAGAACATGATCGACGCCCTGCCGCCGGAGATGACCAAGGCCCTGAATTACGATCAGATCGCCACCGGTCCGGGCTACACCCAGGCCACGCTCTTCGGCCTGATCGGCTTCATGCTGATGACTATTGCCTCGGTGGCCTGGGGCGCGGCGGCGGTGGGCGGCGACGAGGAATCGGGTCAGCTGGAACTTACGCTGGCGCACGGTGTCACACGTGTCCAGGTGGTCCTGGAGCGTGCCCTGGCCCTGTTCCTTCGCGTGATCTTGCTGTCCGCCCTGGTGTTTGTCCTGGTGCGCCTGCTCAATGACTCGGCACGGCTGGACATCATGCCGGAAAACCTGTTCGGTGCCGCCGTGCTGTTCGCCGGACTGTCGCTGCTCACCGGAACCGCGGCCCTCTTCGCCGGCACGTTGACGGGCCGCCGGACGCATGGACTTGCTGCCGGTGCTGCCGTGGGCGTGCTGGGCTACGTCTTCAATGCAGTGGGGCGGCAGAGCAAGGACGTCGAGTGGCTCCTGGGACTATCCCCGTATCACTGGGCCTACGGAAACTCCCCGGTGGCGAGCGGGGCGGACTGGGCGGCCGCTGGCTGGCTGTGGGGCATCTCAGTGGCACTGGTGCTGCTCAGCGCAGTGGCGCTGGACAGACGCGACGTCGGCGCGTAGCGGCAGGTGCCGCGGCGGCGGGCGTGTAGGCGGCAGGCGCGGTTTCAGCGGCGACGCAGCGTCTCAGTGCCAGAGGTTCGGCGCGGGACGGCGGGCTCCGGGCAGTGCATTGGTTTCGCGCCACTCGTGGATCCACTCCGGCAGTTCCAACCCGGCCGGGGGCTCACCGAATTCAGCGAAGATCTCCTCCTGGCTGACGGGCCTCCCCTTACTGACAAGACGGGTGGCGATGTGCGCCCGTGCATAGATTTCCCCGTCCGCCACCATGCGCTGCTCGAAGTAGATGGCCTTGGTGTCCAGGCCGATGATCCGCGATTCGATGGTGTACTGCTGCCACAGCTGCAGGGACTTGCGGAAGGCGATGGTCTCCCCTGCGGCCACGGGCGTCCAGCCCCGCCGGCGCATCTTTTGCCAGGTCCCGCTACGTGCCATCAGGTCAAACCGGCCCAGATCCATCAGCGAGAAGTACATCCCGTTGTTGACGTGCATGGCGATGTCTATGTCCGTGGGCAGGACGCGAAGCGGCAGGGAGGATGTGTCCCAGATGCTCAGGGGCGGCCGGCGCGAGGAAGTGAACAGGAGCAGGAGGGTTCGCAAAAGCAGGTGCATGCAACCATGTTACCCATGAGTAACATCGGGGCCAAGAGGCAGCCCCGTAGGATTTCCCCCATGACACAGCAACGCTACAGGGACATAGCCGAGTGGCCGCTGATGGGGACAGCCCTGGTGTTCCTGGCAGCCTATGCCTGGCAGGTGATCGGCCACATCGAAGGGCGGCAGGCCGACGTCCTGGAAGGGATCATGTGGATCACCTGGGCAATCTTCGCCGCCGACTATGCCGCCAACCTGTGGCTCGCGGAGAACAGGAAGCACTGGTTCATCCTCAACCTGCACGAGCTGCTGATCGTTGCCCTCCCGTTCTTCCGCCCGCTGCGGCTGCTCCGGCTGGTGACGCTGATCTCCGTGCTGCACCGCACCGTGGGTGAAACCCTCCGCGGCCGCGTGGTCACCTACGTGGCCGGCTCCGCGGTCCTGCTGGTCTTCGTGGGCGCACTTGCCGTCCTGGACGTCGAACAAAACGCCCCCGACGCCAAAATCCTCACCTTCGGTGACGCCGCCTGGTGGGCCATCACCACCATCACCACCATCACCACGGTGGGGTACGGCGACCTCTTTCCGGTCACGCCGATCGGCCGGATGGTCGCAGCGGCTTTGATGATGAGCGGTATCGCGGTGCTGGGTGTGGTCACCGCGTCCATCGCATCGTGGCTGGTGCAACGGGTGGAAGAGAACACCGAAGCGGCCGTGGAAGCGGCTGAAGTTCCGGTCCGCACCGAGGTCCGGGAGCTGCTGGTGGAGGTTGCCGCCCTGCGCCGGGAATTGGCGGAACTGCGCAGCGAGCGCGAGCTGTAGAACCGCCCGCCAACCGACCGCATTCAATCAAAAAGATAGCCGCCCGGGCTTTACATCCGGGCGGCTATCTTTTGCTGTCTAATGGCATTGAATAAATCCAGATGACTGAATTATTTTGTTTTGCGCCATTCTTCCAAAAAGCGAGAATTGTCCAGGTAAAAGAACTAATTAACCAGCATTCGCAATGCGCACGTGTCCTGCCGCTCATCGTCCTCGCGGCTCGACATGCGCGGGCCGCGTACTCACCCCAGGCCAAGTACCACTCCATCCGCAAGCGAGTGTCCCCGCCGTCGAACAAAAAACGGCATTGGGTATGTCCCGCCAATGTGCGGGTGTTATGCGTGAAGATTCGGGTAATGCCCACTCGTGCGGCAAATACTCCCCATTCATAGACTCGATATTCCTAGGGCAAGCAGCATTCCGGAATTTCACATGGCCACAGAGGTGGGCATGGGTCTAATCATTCGGGCTTCCGCAATTCTTCGTCAATTCGGCAGCTCACTTCATGCGCCTTTACGCATCGGGCTGCCCTTTGTGCGGCCCGGGGCCGGCGCACCACCGCCCTGGGGCCTGCTGTCCTGTTGACCCCCAAGGGCATTGACTCTTGGGGGGAACCGATGGATCAAAACGAGCTTAACCAGGAGGACAGATCACCTGTCCCCACACTTGCAAAAGGCCGCGGCACAAATACCAGGCTGAGGATCATGCTGGCCGCAGGAGCCGTGGTGACGGCGATTGCCGTGACCGCCATAAGCTTCTCCGGCGCCGCGCAGACGTCCCAGGTCAGCGAAGCCCAGGCCGTGACGCCTGCGGTGCCTGCGGCCGCCAACTCCGCAGACGCCTCTGCCACGGCCGGTGCCAACACGCCGGAGGCGGCTGTTGCTGCCGTTCCGGAAGCCGCGCCACAGCAAGCACCGGCTGCCGAACCGGCGCCCGCCGTGCAGGCACCCGAACCGGCCCCAGAACCGGTCCCCGCCCCGGCACCCGAGGCATCCAACACGTACACGGTGGTTGCCGGGGACACGGTGGGGGCGATCGCTGCCCGCTTTGGCGTCGACATGAACGCCATGCTGGCGGCCAACGGGCTGGGCTTGTACTCGCCGATCGTGCCGGGCCAGGTCCTGAAGCTGACAGGCCCCGCCATTGCCGCCCCGGCCGCGGCAGCGGCACCGGCACCGGCACAGGCTCCGGCACCAGCCCCCGCTCCTGCTCCTGCTCCGGCCCCCGCGGTCCGGACAATCTACGTCGCGGGCGCCGGTGGCCAGGGGATGGTGGACGCCTGTATCGGCCCGATTCACTTCACCCCGACTGATGCGTACGCGCTGTTCATCACGGAACACGACTTCTGCGGCGGGTGGGCACGGTTCTCGGGGATCGGCGTCGGCGAAACGGTCAGCATTCCCGGCTACGGAACCTACACGGTCACCGGGCGGGGCCAGGTGCCCAACCCCGGTACAACGAACAATGTCTCAGCGGTTTTCGGAGGTTTTCCGCGGGTGATCCTGCAGACCTGCATCCCGGGGACCAACCAGATGCTGGTGATAGGCCTCAACTGATTTCCTAGGCTTGTCCGCGGTTCCGAGCCTTGAAGGCTAGGGACCGCGGACAAGCTCGGGCCGGGACGCGAAAACGTAGCGGAAACAGAAAAGTCTCCGGAACCTGGTGGTTCCGGAGACTTTTCCAAGGGTGGCAGATGAGGGATTCGAACCCCCGTAGGCGTTGCCAGCTGATTTACAGTCAGCCCCCTTTGGCCGCTCGGGTAATCTGCCGAACTTCAAAAGAAGATCACTCGCGGCTTCCATGTTCAGAACGGCTGTTTCCATCCGTTCCGCTTCCAGCAACCGCGGGCAAGACAACTTTACAGAACTTCTGCCGAAGAATCGAATCGAGCCTCAAGAGGCCCCGAAGCCCCCGGAATTCCGCGGAAATCAGGCTTCACCGAGAATGCGTCCGGCCAGTTTCGCCTCGAACTTGGCGGCTTGCTCCTCCGTGATCTGGTTCAGCTGCACTGCCCGCATCAGGTCCGAGTGCACACCGTCCATTCGGGAAGAGGCGTCTGCCACGGGGCTAAGGATGATGGACGCGGCCACCGCGGCCGCTGCCACGGAGGTCGCCGCCGTGGCGATTGTTGCGGCTGCGGCTGCAGTTGAGCGGGTGACATAACGGACGGCCTTCTGGTGCATGTGCTTTCCTTCCGGGGCAACTCTTCCAACACCTTCAACTCTGGGGGCCAAGGCTTCGTTCCCGCCCTGCGTTCGCTATGAGGAAACTGTGAATCGCCCGGAACGGTTCCACTTCGAACGTTGTTCGGGACGCGGCCTTCACTTGGACGCCATCCGTACTAGGCTGGAATGCAGACAACACCGCCCTTCAAGGGGTATCGGGACGATCAGCAGGAGGACAGTTATGGCAGGCGAATCCACATTCGACGTCGTCAGCAAGGTAGACAAGCAGGAAGTTGCCAATGCGCTGAACCAGGCGCAGAAGGAACTGGCCCAGCGGTATGACTTCAAGGGCGTCGGCGCCGAGGTCGATTTCAGCGGTGAGAAGATCCTGATGAAGGCGAACTCCGAAGAGCGCGTGCTCGCCGTCCTGGACGTGCTGCAGTCCAAGCTCATCCGCCGCGGGATTTCCCTGAAGTCCCTCGACACGGGCGAGCCCTACGCGTCCGGCAAGGAATACCGGTTGGAGACCTCCATCAAGGAGGGCATCGCCCAGGACCTCGCCAAGAAGATCAACAAGCTGATCCGCGACGAGGCCCCGAAGTCCGTCAAGTCCCAGATCCAGGGCGACGAACTGCGCGTGACGTCCAAGTCACGCGACGACCTCCAGGAGACCATGAACCTGCTTAAGGGCTTCGACGAGGCCGACCTGCAGTTCGTGAACTTCCGCAGCTAGCCCCGCCGTCGTTTTCGACGCGAAAAAAACCTGACGCTACACCAAGAGGCCGGCGACACCCGTATACGGGCCGCGCCGGCCTCTTTTCGCGTCGAAGGGCACTTTGCGCGTCGAAAAGCACGATGCGCCTCACCACGGAAGAAAGTACGACGGCGGCGCTCAGCTGTGCGGGTGGCCCGCCATCAGTTCCAGCCGTTCGATGCGGTCCTGCATCGGCGGGTGCGTGGAGAACATTTTGCTCAGCCCGCCGCCGCGGAACGGGTTGGCGATCATCAGGTGCGACGCGTTCACCAGCTTCTGGTCCTGAGGCAGCGGCACCATCTGCACGCCCTGGTGGATCTTGCGCAGGGCTGAGGCGAGCGCCAGCGGATCGCCGGTGAGCTCGGAACCGTCCTCGTCGGCGTCGTACTCCCTGGTCCGGGAGATGGCCGACTGGATCACGGTCGCCGCGAGCGGGGCCAGCAGTGCCATGGCGATCATCGCGAGCGGGTTCGCATTGCGCCGGTCGCCGCCGCCGAAGAACAGCAGCATCTGCCCCACCGAGGTGATCACGCCGGCTACCGCCGCGGCCACGGATGAGGTGAGGATGTCCCGGTTGTAGACGTGCATGAGCTCATGGCCGAGCACGCCGCGCAGTTCACGGACGGACAGCAGCCGCAGGATGCCTTCGGTGCAGCAGACGGCGGCGTTCTGCGGGTTCCTGCCGGTGGCAAAGGCGTTCGGCGCGGGCGTGGGCGAGACGTAGATCCGGGGCATGGGCTGGTTGGCCCGGGCCGAGAGCTCCCGGACAGTCTGGTAGAGCTGCGGGGCCTGCTCCTCGGTGACGGGGTAGGCCTGCATGGACCGGAGCGCGATCTTGTCGCTGTTCCAGTACCCGTAAGCCGTGGTGCCCACGCCCACCAGAGCCATGATCCAGATGGGGGTGGCGCTGCGCGTGCTGCTGCCGATCACGGCACCGAGCCCCAGGAGCACGGCCCAGAGCACCCCGAACAGCGCCGCGGTCTTGAGCCCGTTGTGGTGATTATGCACTGTGCCTCCTCGCGAAGTTCCTGCCCTCATGAAATGACTGCGGGGCGGTCCCTACGGAACGGGATTCCGCGCGTCGTACTTCAAAAAACCCGACTGCCAGCGTGCCAGCGCCCATGCCACAGCGATGCACAGGAGGCCGCCCAGCAGCAAAACCCAACCTTCACTCAAAAGTTTAGTGCCGCCGCCGGCCAGCATGTCCCCTATCCTCGGACCGCCCGCAACCACCACTA
Organism: Arthrobacter sp. ISL-69; assembly: GCF_018613775.1. Lineage (NCBI taxonomy): Bacteria > Bacillati > Actinomycetota > Actinomycetes > Micrococcales > Micrococcaceae > Arthrobacter > Arthrobacter sp. ISL-69. Next base: position 75,198 of record NZ_JAGGPO010000018.1, on the reverse strand, counting down.
CAAACACGCCCTGGAGCCGCCCGCGAAGGTGGTCGGGCGTGGCCGCCTGGAGGATGGTGGTGCGGAAAACGGCGCTCACGGAATCGGAGATGCCGGCCAGTGCACAGCACAGCGCGGCGGGCAGCAGCCACAGCGTTACGCCGGCGGCGCCGGAGCGCCCCGCCAGGACCACCACCAGCCCGAAACCGGCAATGGACGCGCCCCAGCCCATGACGGACCACACCACGGCACTTCCTTGCCGGCGGACGCCGCCCAGGGGTCCGGAGAACAGGCCGGCCAGGAAGGCGCCGATTGCAGTGGATGCCAGGAGGATGCCCACCGTGGCCTCGCCGCCGCCGATCATCACCGCACCGATGGCCGGCATCAGGGCCCGGGGCTGCGCGAAGATCATGGCCACGAGGTCGATCACGAATGTCATGCGGAGGTTCGGGCGCGTGCCTAGGAACCGGAACCCCTCCACCACCGAACGCAGCCCCGCGCGGTGGGCTTCCTTCCCCGGCGGCATCGGCGGAAGCTTCAGCAGGGCCCAGAAGGCAAACACGAAGCTCGCCACGTCCAGCGTGTACGTCCAGCCGAACCCCACCCACGCCACCAGCACGCCGGCCAGGAGCGGACCGGCAGTCATGGCCAGGCCGAAGCTGATCATGCTCAGGGCGTTGGCCGCGGGGAGCAGCTCCTTGCGGACCAGCATGGGGATGATGGCGCTCCGGGCCGGCTGGTTGATGGCCTGCGCGCCGCTCTGCACGGCAACCAGCACGTACAGCAGCCACACGTTCCCCACCTCCAGCCAGGCCTGCAGTGCCAGCGCGGCCGTGGTCAGCCACAGCACGGTGGTGGCCAGGAGCGCCACCCTGCGGCGGTCGTGGGCATCGGCGATGGACCCGCCCAGCAGGCCGCCCAGCACCAGGGGAACCAGCGCGAAAATACTCAGCAGCCCGACGTAGAGGCTGTCCTGCGTCAGCCGGTACACCTCCAGGCTGACCGCCACCAGGGTGAGCTGGCTGCCGAGGTTGGAGACGGCTGATCCGAGCCACAGCCGGCGGAAGTCCGGACTCTCGCGCAACGGAGTGATGTCAGCCAGCAATTTACCCACCGGGCAACTCTAGCCGCGGGCACTGACGGAACCGGGCCATCCCGCCACCGGCACCCCGGCAGTGACCCCGGCAGGGCCCCGAATAGTGGCGCTGACCTTGATAGTCTCGGGCGGGGAAACACAACAGCGAACGGAGTGCGCATGGAGTTGTCCAGAAGGCTGCTTTTCGGCTCTGCGGTATGGGAAGTCACCCGGCCGCGCACGCCGCTGACTTCCGGCCACCTGATGATCCGCCTCAGCAATCCCGCGACGGCCCTCGACCACCGGTCGGCCGCCGACTGGCTGCTGTGCCACAACGCTGCCCGCACGGCACTGGCCGACGTCCTGGGGGCGGACACTTGCACTCTGCTTTTTGCGCACCGCTGGCATGCGCTCGGTGCCTCGATCGGCGAACCGGCCGCGGAGTCATCCACCCCCACGTTCCACCTGTTCGGCCGCTGGGACGGCGAACCGGTCACCCCTGCCGAACAGCTCGCCTTGCCTGCGCAGCGCCGCAGGCCGGTGCCGGATCAGGATCTGGACAAGCACGACGTCGGGCTGCGCACCGCGTTGCTGGCGGCGGCAACTGCCGCCCGGCCCAGCTCAGCTGACGGCACCGGCCCCCGCCGCGACGGCCCGAAAGGAGCGGTGCCGCTGCCCGCCATCCGCACCTGGCCGCCGTCGACCCCTGCCGGGACGCACCACACGGTCCTGGCGCCGGAGCGGAGCATCGGGTCCGTGCAGGACGTCACCCCGCAGGAACTCCTTGCCCTGGCCGCGGCATTGGAAGCCCTGGCGCTGCGGCAGGGCGTCGCGGGCCTCAGCTGCATGGTGCCGGACACTGCCGTTACGGGCGGGCGGCTGGAACTGCACGCGCTGGGCCGCTCCGCCGGCGAGGCCGTCAACCCGTTTGAAAGGGTGCTGCGTTCTCCGGAGATTAGCCTAGCCTTATTGTGATTCAGTCATAATAAGTGCTTCAATGGTGCTATGACAGTTCACGAGGCCGGCCAGGACGCATGGGCAGCTGCCCTGCGCGCCCACGGCCGCCGGGTGACCAAGCAGCGGCTGGCGGTTCTCACCGCCGTCGAACACCACCCGCACTCGCCGGCCGAAAGCATACTTGCCGCCGCGCGTGAGGAACTCCCCGAACTGACCGCGCAGTCCGTCTACGTGGTCCTTGGCGACCTCACGGACCTCCAGATGCTGCGCCGGTTCGAACCTCCCCATTCCCCAGCGCTGTACGAGACACGGGTGGGCGATAACCACCACCACGCCGTGTGCATCAGCTGCGGACGGGTGGAGGACGTGGACTGCGCGGTTGGCCACGCCCCCTGTCTCACCCCGCACTGGGACCCGGACGCCAAGCCGATGACCATCCAGATCGCTGACGTCATGTACCAGGGCATCTGCCAGGACTGTCAGCGCACCCAAAAGCTACCCGCCGAACGAAACTAAGCAAGAAACCCAACCAGAAGGAGAAAGATGACTCAGAACATCTCTGCGCCCGCTGTGTCCACCACGCAGTCCGGTGCTCCCGTCACTTCCGACGCTCACTCGAAGGCTGTCGGCGCTGACGGCGCCATCATCCTGACCGACCATTACCTGATCGAAAAGCTCGCACAGTTCAACCGCGAGCGTGTCCCGGAGCGCGTCGTGCACGCCAAGGGCGGCGGAGCGTTCGGCAAGTTCACCACCAGCGAGGACATCTCCAAGTACACCAAGGCCGCTTTCCTGCAGCCGGGTGTCGAGACCGAAATGCTGATCCGCTTCTCCTCGGTCGCCGGCGAGAACGGCTCCCCGGACACCTGGCGCGACCCCCGCGGTTTCGCCGTGAAGTTCTACACCTCCGAGGGCAACTACGACCTCGTGGGCAACAACACCCCCGTCTTCTTCATCCGCGACGGCATCAAGTTCCCGGACTTCATCCACTCCCAGAAGCGCCTCCCGGGCACCCACCTGCGCGACGCTGACATGCAGTGGGACTTCTGGACCCTCTCCCCCGAGTCCGCACACCAGGTCACCTGGCTCATGGGCGACCGCGGCCTGCCGGCTTCCTGGCGCGAAATGCAGGGCTACGGCTCGCACACGTACCAGTGGATCAACGCCGAGGGCGAGCGCTTCTGGGTCAAGTACCACTTCAAGTCCAATCAGGGCGTCAAGACCATCAGCGGTGACCAGGCTGAAGAGCTGGCCGGTTCGGACGCGGACTTCTACATCCGCGACCTGCAGGAAAACATCGCTGCCGGCAACTTTCCGTCCTGGGACCTGCACGTCCAGGTCATGCCGTACGAGGATGCCAAGACCTACCGCTTCAACCCGTTCGACCTCACCAAGGTGTGGCCGAAGGCTGACTACCCGCTGATCAAGGTGGGCACCATGGAGCTGAACCGGAACCCGGAGAACTACTTCGCGCAGATCGAGCAGGCCACCTTCGCGCCGTCGAACTTCGTTCCGGGCATCGCCGCGTCCCCGGACAAGATGCTGCAGGCCCGCATCTTCTCCTACGCTGACGCTCACCGCTACCGCGTGGGCACCAACCACGCCCAGATCCCGGTGAACCAGCCCAAGAACCAGGTCAACAACTACAGCCAGGACGGCGCCGGGCGTTACCACTTCAACGCCCCGTCCGTTCCGGTCTACGCCCCCAACTCGGTTGGCGGCCCCGCTGCTGTTGAGCCGCAGGACCCGGCAGGCGGCTGGGAGAACGACGGCGAGCTGACGCTCTCCGCGCACTCCCTGCACGCCGAGGACGGCGACTTCGGCCAGGCCGGCACGCTGTACCGCGAAGTGTTCGACGACGGCGCCAAGGCCCGCCTGCTGGACACCATCACCGGTGCAGTGGGCGGCGTGAAGAGCCCGGGGATCAAGGAACGCGCCATCCAATACTGGACCAACGTCGACGCCGACCTCGGCGCCAAGCTGCGCGCCAACCTCGGCGCAGGCCAGACGGCATCAGACGCCGAGGCAGCCAACAAGCTCTGATTCGCTCATTAGCTAAGGCTCGCTCCTGAACGGTGCCTGACTGCCTTTGATATGAACACCCCGCCGCGGATTTTCCGCGGCGGGGTGTTCTGCGTTCCGGGCGCTTTCCACATACGGTGCGAAGCCTCTGGCCTGCGCGGCAGGGCGGCCCTAGGCTCCCTACATGAACACATTCGACGGCATCCCCGCCGGTGCCTCCGGCTTCTATGCGGACCTTGAGCAGAACAACAACCGGGACTGGTGGCTGGAACACAAGGCCCGCTACGAGACGCTGGTCCGGGAACCGCTGGCTGCCCTGCTTGCCGAGCTGGAGCCCAGGTTTGGCCCCGCGAAGATCTTCCGGCCCAACCGGGACATCCGTTTCTCCCAGGACAAGTCCCCCTACAAGACAGCCCAGGGTGCGGTCGCGTCCTTCCAGGAGGGCGTGGGGTACTACGTGCAGCTGAGTGCCGACGGCCTCCTGGTGGCCGCCGGCTGCCATTCGATCTCGCCCGCCCAGCTTGCCCGCTTCCGGAACTCGGTGGATGCCACCGGGACCGGGGAATCCCTGGAGAAAATTGTCCATCGGCTGACCCATGCCGGATTCACCGTTGAGGGTGAACGGCTCAAGACCGTCCCGCGGGGCTTCCCCCGCGAGCATCCCCGGGCGGAGCTCCTCAAATACAAGTCGCTGTCCGCCGGCAGGGAGCTGGGCGAACCCGGCTGGCTCTCCACGCCGGGCGCCGCGGAGGAGGTTGGCGGGCTCTGGGAACAGTTGCGGCCGCTCGTCGAGTGGATGGGCCGCCACGCTTCGCCCTAAGGCAGCTGCACCGTAGACAGCTTCACCGCAAGGCAGCGTGCCGTACGGGCCGCGGTGGGTGACGGCGTCAGAAGTGCTGGCCGTCCGTGGCCAGGCGGTGCTCAAGGTTCGAGAAGAAGACGGTCACCATCAGTTCGAAGGCCTTCGTCGCTTCCTCGGGCTGGTTCATCACCACAAAATCGAACTGGAGGCCGTAGAACGTGGACGTGAAGAGGCGGGCGTCGGTGTCCGCGAACTCCGGGCGGATGCCCTGCACCACCAGCCAGTCGCGGGCTTTTTCGTGGAGCATGCGGAAGTGGTCCTGGGCTGTTCCGCGGGGCGAGGCCGCCACGATGTCCTGTGCCGTGGCCTCAAACTCAAGCCTTGCCAGGTGGCGGTTCCGCTGGGCCATCGTCCAGCGCCAGGACTCCATCAGGTAGGACCGCCAGGCCTCCTGGTCGATGTCGCGCACGTCCGTGGTGCGCATGCTGTCCAGCCGGGATTCGATGGAGCGGATGATCTCGTTGACCAGTTGCTCCCGGTTGCCGAAGTGGTAGACCAGCACGTAGGAGCTGATGCCCAAGCCGTCCGCCAGGCTCCGGAACGTGAGTTCGGCCAGGGTCTTGTCCATCAGGTAGTCCTGAATGGCGGACAACAGCTCCGCCTTGCGCTCCGGTTTAACTGCTCTGGCCATGGCTCCATCTTATGGAGTCATGGCCAGGGCGGATTCCGACGCAGCGGCGTGCGGACTGGAGCGGGGGTCAGCTGCGGGTGAGCGCGCCCTCGTCCTCGTCGTCCGCAGCGCCCTTGTCCTGTACTGCGTCCTGCACAGCTTGCGGGGCGCCATTGACGGCGGCCTTGGCTTCGGCGAACTTCTCGTTGAGCCGGGAATGGCGCTGGCCGTAGGAGAAGTAGATGGCCACGCCGATGACCAGCCAGATGGCGAAGAAGATCCAGGTCTCCACTGCGAGGTTCGTCATCAGGTAGAGGCACAGGAGCGCCGATACCACCGGGAGCACCTTGCCGAACGGGACGCGGAAGGCCGGCTTGAGGTCCGGGCGCTTCCTCCGCAGGACCAGGATGCCGAGGCTGACCATCACGAACGCGGAGAGCGTGCCGATGTTGATCATTTCCTCCAGCAGGTCCACGTTGGTGAGGCCTGCCACGACGGCGACCCCTGCACCGCAGATGATCTGGAGGCGGACCGGCGTCGCACGGATAGTGCTGGTCTTGGACAGCGAGCGCGGCAGCAGGCCGTCGCGGCTCATGGCCAGGACCACCCGGGACAGTCCCATGAGCAGCACCATGATCACCGTGGTGAGGCCCACCAGGGAGCCGAAGGCGATGACCTTGGCGGCGTCGGTGTTCCCCACGGCTTCGAAGGCGGTGGTGAGGGTGGGGTTCTCGGCCTCCGCCAGCTGCGTGTAGGACACCATGCCGGTCAGGGCGAGCGAGACCAGGATGTAGAGGACCGTGACGATCGCCAGGCCGCCGAAGATGCCGCGCGGCAGGGTTTTCTGCGGGTTCTTGACCTCTTCGGCCGAGGTAGCCACGACGTCGAATCCGATGAAGGCGAAGAAGACCAGCGCCGCGCCGGCGAAGATGCCCAGCGTGCCGTACTGAGCCGGCACGGCTCCGGTCAGGAATCCGAAGAAGGACTGCTTGAGCACGTCGGCACCACCTGAGGCGGCGGTGGGCTCGGAGGCGGGAACGAACGGTGCGTAATTCTCGAACTTCACGTAGCTGAAGCCCACCACGATGACGAACAGGACCACGGCGATCTTGATGAGGGTGAAGATATTGCCTACGCGGGCGGAGAGCTTCGTTCCCAGCACCAGCAGCACGGTGAATACGGCCACGATCAGGAAGGCGCCCCAGTAGAGGTCGATTCCGCCGAGCGAGATGGCGGGCGGAATGTCCACTCCCATCAGCGCGAAGACCTTGCTGAGGTAGATCCCCCAGTACTTGGCGATCACGGCTCCGGCGGTGAACAGCTCAAGGATGAGGTTCCAGCCGATGATCCAGGCCAGCAGCTCGCCCATAGTGGCGTAGGTGAAGACGTAGGCGGAACCGGCCACCGGGATGGCCGTGGCAAATTCGGCGTAGCACATGATGGCCAGGGCGCAGGTGACTGCAGCGATGGCGAAGGAAAGCGTCACAGCGGGGCCGGCGAAGTTCGCGGCGGCCTTGGCTCCGACGGAGAAGATCCCGGCGCCGACAGCAACGGCGACACCCATGATCATCAGGTCCCACGTGCTCAGGGAACGCTTCAGTTTGCGTCCGGGTTCATCGGCGTCGGCAATCGACTGCTCAATGGATTTTGTCCGGAAAAGGTTCATAGGAAAGTCCACAATCTCGATAGCTTGTTGGAAACAGACTTATCAAGAGTAGTGTCCATCCAGTGGACGGTCATATTTATCCCGGATAGTGAGACGCCGCATGCCCAGCCTGAAGATCATAGCGGGGTCGAGTTTTGGCGCGAACGAACACTTGAGGCCCCTCTCGCGAGGGGCCTCAAGTGTTCGTTCGTGCTGCCGGGACGGGCTGGTCAGGCCGGCCAGTCCATGAGCTTTGACCGGATCAGGAACCGCTTGCCTTCGGGTGATTCAACCGAGAACCCGCTCCCCCGGCCCTGGACCACGTCCACGGTCAGATGGGTGTGGCTCCAGTAGCTGAACTGCTCCCGGGACATCCAGAACTCGAGGGGCTGCGGCTGCACGCCGTCGGCGATGTCGAACAGCCCCAGGAGGACGTCGGCTTCCGCGGTGATGAACTCCCCGGCCGGATAACACATAGGCGAGGAGCCGTCGCAGCAGCCGCCGGACTGGTGGAACATGAGGGGCCCGTGCTGGCCCCACAGCTTCCTGAGCAGTTCCACAGCCTCGGCCGTGAGCGCCACGCGGGAGATGTCTTCCCCGGGCAGCGTCACTGCCGCGTCAAGCCTCGCCTCCATCATCAGTACTTGATGACGACGCGGCCGTCGATCTTGGCGTGCTTCATCTCGTCAAGAACGGCGTTGACCTCGGAGAGTTCCCGCGTGGACACGGTGGGGTGGATCTTGCCCTCCGCGTAGAACTCGAGGGCTTCCTCCAGGTCCTGCCGGGTACCCACGATTGAGCCGCGGACCGTCAGGCCCTTGAGCACAATCTCGAAGATCGGTGCCGGGAAGTCGCCCGGCGGCAGGCCGTTGAACACGATCGTGCCGCCACGGCGGGCCATCCCGATCGCCTGTCCGAATGCTGATGGGTGCACAGCCGTGACCAGGACTCCATGGCAACCTCCGGTTTCACGTTGGATGACTTCGACGGGATCCTCGTGCAGCGCATTCACGGTAAGTTCCGCACCGTGCTTCTTGGCCAGGGCGAGTTTGTCGTCCGCGATATCCACGGCGGCTACCCGCAGGCCCATGGCCACGGCGTACTGGACGGCAATGTGCCCGAGTCCGCCGATGCCGGAAATGGTGACCCACTGTCCGGGCTTGGCTTCGGTCATCTTCAGGCCCTTGTATACCGTGACGCCGGCGCAAAGCACCGGGGCGACTTCAACGGGGTCCGAGCCGGCAGGGATGCGGGCGGCAAAGCGCGTGTCCACGAGCATGTACTCCCCGAAGGAACCGTCCACACTGTAGCCGGCGTTCTGCTGCGCTTCGCAGAGGGTCTCCCAGCCGGTGCGGCAGTACTGGCAGTCGCCGCAGGCGGACCACAGCCAGGCATTGCCGACGAGGTCTCCGACGGCCAGGTCGGTGACACCCTCGCCCAAGGCAACCACTTCGCCTACGCCTTCGTGGCCGGGGATGAACGGCGGTGTCGGCTTGACCGGCCAGTCGCCCTCGGCCGCGTGGAGGTCGGTGTGGCAGACGCCGGTGGTGATGACCTTGACCAGCGCCTGGCCCCGGCCCGGGGTGGGAATGGGGAGGGTCTGGATCTGAAGATCCTTGCCGAATTCGGTTACTACTGCTGCTTGCATTGTCGTCGTCATTGGCGAAATCCTTGCGTTGATGGAGCGTTGGTGCGGTGGAGGTGGTGCTGCCTTCCTGAGGGGTGGCCAGGGTGGTGCGGGCGGGGACGGATCAGTGCTGATCCGTCCCCGCCCGGGCTGAAGGGCGGCTTAGAAGAAGCCGAGCTTGTTCTCGTTGTAGCTGACCAGGAGGTTTTTGGTCTGCTGGTAGTGGTCCAGCATCATGGAGTGGTTTTCACGTCCGATGCCGGAGGACTTGTACCCGCCGAACGCAGCGCCGGCCGGGTAGGCGTGGTAGTTGTTGACCCACACGCGGCCGGCCTGGATTTCGCGGCCTGCACGGTAGGCGACGTTGCCGTTGCGCGACCAGACGCCGGCGCCCAGCCCGTAGAGGGTGTCGTTGGCGATTTCCATCGCGTCGTCGTAGTCACTGAACCGGGCGACCGACACGACAGGTCCGAAGATCTCCTCCTGGAAGATCCGCATCTTGTTGTGGCCTTCGAAGACGGTGGGCTGAACGTAGTATCCACCGGCCAGGTCGCCTTCCAGCTGGGCGCGGGCGCCGCCGGTGAGCACCTTGGCGCCTTCCTGCTTGCCGATGTCGATGTAGGAAAGGATCTTTTCCAGCTGGTCGTTGGAGGCCTGCGCGCCGAGCTGGGTGTCGGTGTCCAGCGGGTTGCCCTGGATGATCTTCTCTACCCGGGCCACGGCGTCAGCCATGAACGAATCGTAGATGCCTTCCTGGACCAGGGCACGGGACGGGCAGGTGCAGACTTCGCCGGAGTTGAACGCGAAGAGCGCGAAGCCTTCCTGTGCCTTGTCATAGAACGCGTCGTCGGACTCGGCAACATCGTTGAAGAAGATATTCGGGCTCTTGCCGCCGAGCTCCAGCGTGACCGGGATCAGGTTCTGGCTGGCGTACTGGCTGATCAGCCGGCCGGTGGAGGTCTCGCCGGTGAAGGCGATCTTGCGGATCCGCGGGCTGGAGGCCAGCGGTTTGCCGGCCTCGACGCCGAAGCCGTTGACCACGTTGAGCACGCCGGCCGGAAGCAGGTCACCTATGAGCTCCATCAGGACCAGGATGGAGGACGGGGTCTGCTCGGCGGGCTTGAGGACCACGGCGTTGCCTGCGGCCAGGGCGGGGGCGAGCTTCCAGACGGCCATCAGGATGGGGAAGTTCCACGGGATGATCTGGCCGACGACGCCGAGGGGTTCGTGGTAGTGGTACGCCGTGGTGTCGTCGTCGAGCTGGGAGAGCCGGCCTTCCTGGGCACGGACGGCGGAGGCGAAGTAGCGGAAGTGGTCCGCCGCGAGCGGGATGTCCGCATTGAGGGTCTCGCGGATCGGCTTGCCGTTGTCCCAAGACTCGGCAACGGCAAGCATCTCGAGGTTCTCGTCGATGCGGTCGGCGATCTTGTTGAGGACCGCGGCGCGCTCTGCGACGGAGGTCTTGCCCCAGGACGGTGCAATCTTATGCGCGGCGTCCAGTGCCAACTCGATGTCTTCCGCGGTGCCGCGGGCAACTTCGCAGAAGACCTTGCCGGTGACGGGCGTGATGTTCTCGAAGTACTGGCCCTTGACCGGGGCAACCCATTCGCCGCCGATCCAGTTCTCGTAGCGGTCCTTGAACGTAACCTTCGAACCCTCGGTACCGGGCTGTGCGTAGACAGTCATTGCTAGCTCCTTTGCTGTGGCAGTTACTATGCCTCCACCGTAGGAGCCGGGAGGTTGCAACCAGGTTGCAACCCTGTGACTCAGCTCACGCCAGCGCCGTCCCGCACGCCAGCGCCGACGCCTCAGGCGCTGAGTTCGTTTTCCAGCCGTTCAAGATCGGCGACGACGGCGGCCCGCTTGGGCGAGCGCAGCGGGAGCAGCCTCAGCGCGGCGGTGCGGACACCGACGTCGTCCTTTGCTTCCGGAAGTTCCGCATACTTCAGCAGCGCGTCCGCGCTGCCGTCCGTCAGGACCGCTTCGCGCAGCAGCGAGGACACGCGGTCCCGGAGATCGATGATGCCCGGCGCTTCCGAACGCGGCAGCACCGCGCCGCGGTAGATCTCCAGGGCGATGCGGTGCGCCCCGCGCTGCAGGCAGTTGAGCACTTGGCTCGAGTCCGGCATCAGGTCCATGGGGAGCCGGTAGGGGCGGGACGCGGGGACGGCATCCGGGCTCAGCTGCTGCAGGACCTTGCGCAGGCGCACCATCTCCGGCCGGAGCGTCATGGAGGAGCCGTCGCCCGGGTACAGCAGCGTGCAGAGTTCCTCCGCGCTGAGCCCCTTCGGGTGGACGCTGAGCAGTGCCAGGATTTCGCTGTGCCGGGCGGAGAGCGCCACAGTGCGGCCTTCGATGCTGAGCAGCGCCTGGTCCCGGCCCAGGAGCTGGAGGCTGTTGCGGTACAGGCTCCCTTCCACCGCGGAACCGGCCTTCGCAGCGGAAGACGGCGTCCGCCGTCGTGCCGGCGCGGCCTGGCGGGCGGCCGCCAGCTGGAGCCGCTCCACGCGCAACTGCGCCTGGGCCGCTGCCACGGTGGCCTCCACGAGGGACAGTGTGTGCGGCGCAACCGCGGATTCGGTGCCCGTGATGTCCACGACCCCCAAGAGTGCGCCGGAGTCGGGGTCGTGGAACGGCACGGCGGTGCAGCTCCACGGATGGACGGAGCGCTTGTAGTGTTCGGCACCGGAAATCTGGATACTTCGGCCCAGGGCAAGGGCGGTTCCCGGGGCGCTGGTGCCAACGCTGGCTTCGGACCAGTCGGCGCCGGCCACGAACATCATGCCTTCGGCGCGCCGCTGCATTACGGAGTCACCCTCCACCCAGAGGAGGCGGCCCACCTCATCGCCCACGGCAACCAGCAGGCCGCTGTCGTGGCTGGGCAGGACCAGGAGTTTATGGATCACGGGCATGATGGTGGCTAGCGGATGCTGCCGGCGGTATTCCTCCAGCTCCTCCCCGTCCAGGGCGAGTGGTGCTTCGGGGTTGTCCGGATTGGCCCGGAACTGGACGGAACGCTGCCAGGATTCCTCCACCAGGCTCCGCAGCCCGGGCAGGTGCACGCCGCCGGTGGGGCCGGCGCTGTTCACGGAATCAAGGCCGCCGGCAGGGCCGAAGCCGGCCACGCCGAGGAGTTCGTGGCCCGCCAGGGCATGCCGCTGGAGAAGTGCCGCGGCGTCCGTTCCCGGAACTGCTGGCTGATTCGTTTTCCTCATCGAACTCCCTTGCCGGCACATCGGTGTGCCAGGCGTGACGGTATGCCGTGCTGGATTGGTCTGCTCAGTCTATTGCCATCCGGCAAGCCGCCATAGGGCTAGTCGTCGGGTTAGCCCTCGGCGCTGCGGGAGATCCGGATCATTTCCTCGCGCGGCACAACCTTGACGCGTTCGCGGACGACGCCGGTCTCCGCCTCCGCTTCGGTCCACGCCTGACCGAGGGCTGCTTCGTGGGCGTCCAGCCTGTTCCAGCCCTCCCACGTGGTGTACTCGACGCCGCGCTCCTCCAGCAGGGCAATGATGGCGTGCGGATCCGGGTTCTGCGCCGGCGGCAGTGTCAGCCGGTCCTCCAGCAGGCAGCCGATGGTCTCCAAGGCGTCGCCCTTCGTGTGCCCGATGAGCCCCACCGGACCGCGCTTGATCCAGCCCGTGGCGTAGATCCCGGGAACCGGATTGCCCTCGGAGTCGAGGACCCGGCCGCCCTCGTTGGGGATAACGCCGGCCCTGGCGTCGTATTCCAGCTCGTCCAGCGGGGAGCCGTGGTAGCCGATGGCGCGGTAGACGGCCTGGACGGGGTAGTCAATGAACTCCCCCGTGCCCTTGACGTGCCCGGTGCCGTCCAGCTGCATCCGCTCAAACTTGATGCCCGCAACCTTTCCGGTGCCCGCGGTGTTGCCGGCGCCGTCGTAGACCTCCACCGGGCTATGCAGGAAGTGCAGGTGCAGGCGACGGGAGGACGGCTGTTCGGATTCCGCGTGCTCCTCCACGAGCCAGTTGGTCAGCGTGTTCACCATGGTCTTGATCTGGTTGTTGCTGCGGATGGCGTCATCGGAGGCTTCGTCGAACTCGAAGTCCTCCGGGTACAGGACGATGTCCACATCCTTCATGTGGCTCAGCTCGCGCAGCTCCAGCGGGGTGAACTTGACTTGCGCCGGGCCGCGGCGGCCGAAGACGTGAACGTCCGTGACCGGGGAGTTCTTCAGGCCCCGGTAGACATTGTCCGGAATTTCCGTGGAGAGCAGCTCGTCCGCGTGCTTCACCAGCATCCGGGCCACGTCCAGGGCCACGTTGCCGTTGCCGATGACGGCGACTTCCTTGGCGTCCAGCGGCCATTCGCGGGGAACATCCGGGTGGCCGTCGTACCAGGACACGAAGTCGGCCCCGCCGAAGGATCCTTCCAGTTCGATGCCCGGAACGTTCAGGTCGGCGTCCTTGATGGCGCCGGTGGAGAAGATCACGGCGTCGTAGAAGGCGCGGAAATCGTGGAGTTTCAGATCGCGGCCGTAGGTCACGTTGCCGAGGAACCGGATATCGCCGCGGTCCAGCACCTTGTGCAGTGCGTTCACGATGCCCTTGATGCGCGGGTGGTCCGGTGCCACGCCGTAGCGGATCAGGCCGTAGGGCGCAGGGTAGGCCTCGAACAGGTCGATGCTGACTTCGAAGTCGCCACCCTTGACCTCGTTGGACTTGGTCAGGATGTCCGCGGCGTACACGCCTGCCGGTCCGGCGCCGACAATCGCGACGCGGAGGGGACGTTTGGGGGTGGTTTCGGCCGAGTTGGACACCGGGAGCCCTTCTGAAACGAGAAACTGCGCCACGTCACGTAGCGCACAGTTCCCCATTCTAATTGGTCAGCCCCCTTTCCCTGCGGAGCTGTTGAGGGATACTACGTCGCCCTCCCGGTACAGCAGCGCGCGCAATTCGGATTCAGCCGAGCCTGTCCGCCGGGGGTCGATGGTCTCCCCCGCGGCAAAATAGTCCAGGAGCCGCGGATCCACATAACTTTTCCGGGCGATCGACGGGGTGTTTCCCAGTACCGCCGCCGCGTCCTGCATCGCGAGGCTGATGGCCGTCTTCTTCTCGGCCACTGTCTTCTGGGGCCCGATCCGGGCCAGGCTGACCGCGGCAGCCACGGTTCCATGCAGGGTGCGGAAGTCCTTCGCCGTGAAGTCCTGCCCGGTCCGTTCCTTGACGTATTCGTTGATCTCCGGGCTGCCCACCGGATGCCAGCTGCGCCCGTTCTTGTACGCCAGGAGCCGGGCGTTGCCGCCCCGGCTCTTGAGCACCCGGACCAGGGCGGCGAGGTCGGCGTCGTCGATCTCGGATTCCCAGGTTTTGCCGCTCTTGGCGGGAAAACTGAGCCGGAGGCTCTCCCGCCTCACTTTCACGTGGGCGCACAGCAGGGTGGCCAGCCCGTGGCTACCGTTCTCGTTGGTGTACCGCTCGGACCCGACCCGCAGCGAACCCGTGTCCAGCATCCTGAAGGCAGCCGCCAGGACGCGTTCGCGCGAGAGTCCGTCGCTGCGCAGGTCCACGGTGACCAGCCTCCGCGCCGTTGGCAGGGATTCGGCGAGCTGGAGGACCCGGTCGAATTTGAGCCGGTCCTTCTTTTCCCGCCAGGCCGGGTGGTAGATGTACTGCCGGCGGCCCATTGCGTCGAGTCCTGTGGCCTGGATGTGCCCATTGTCGTAGGGCGCAATCCACACGTCGGTCCAGGCCGGCGGGATGCCGATGCTCTCCAGCCTGTCCCGGACCGGCCCCGGCGGCAGCGTGGAACCGTCCAGGTCCCGGTACGTGAAGCCGGTTCCTGCGGCCAGGCGCCGGTAGCCCCTTCCCGAGGCGTTGCTGTGGCGGAGCCTCATGGCCCGGGCCGGCTCAGGATGCTTGTTCATATTAGTAAGCGTACTGAGCACTGCAAGGCCCTGCAGCACGGCCCCGGGGAATCGTTTGCCGTGTTGGCGGAATACCGCCCGCGCGGGTGGTGTTATTGATCGTGTGCCTACTCCCGACGGAACCATTGCCCCAGCCATGACCACTCCAGGTACCTCAGCGTCCGCCGCAGCTTCCGGCGGACAGCCGCGCCGCCCCGGCGTCGCCCTTAAGGCAGTGGACAAGGACACGACGGCGGGAGTCCTCTTCGGGATCGGCGCGTACGGACTGTGGGGGCTGCTTCCCCTGTACTTCTTCGCCCTGCAGCCCGCCGGTGCGGTGGAAATCGTGGCCAACCGGGTGGTGTGGTCGCTGCTTTTCTGCACGCTGCTGATCACGGTCACCCGCTCCTGGCGCGTGCTCGGGGCGGCGTTCCGGAACCGGACCGTCCTTGGCACCCTGTCCATCGCCGCGGCACTGATCGCGGTGAACTGGCTGACCTACACGTACGGCGTCACCACCGGCCAGGCCGTGGAGGCGTCCCTGGGCTACTTCATCAACCCGCTCGTCTCCGTGCTGCTGGGGGTGTTCGTGCTGAAGGAAACCCTGCGTCCGCTCCAGTGGGCCGCCGTCGGGATCGGTTTCGTTGCGGTGGTGGTGCTGACGATTTCCTACGGCAAGCTGCCCTGGATCGCGCTGACGCTGGCGGTCAGCTTCGGGCTCTACGGCTTCGTGAAGAAGCGGATCGGGCCCAAGGCCGACGCCATCACCAGCCTGTCCGTGGAGACGGTGGTGCTCGCTCCCCTCGCGGCCGCCACGATGATCTTCCTTGGCATCAGCGGAGCCGCCACGCTCGACACCCAGGGTTCCGCGCACTTCTGGCTGCTGGTTTCCTCGGGCGTCATCACCGCGGTGCCGCTGGTGTTCTTCGGTGCCTCGGCCCGCCGCTTGCCCATGACCACCATCGGCCTGCTGCAGTACTTCGCGCCGGTGCTCCAGTTCATCGTGGCCCTGGTGGTGTTCAAGGAAACCATGACCCTGGACCGCTGGATCGGCTTCGGCGTGGTCTGGCTGGCGCTGCTGGTGCTGACCGTGGACATGCTGGCGGCATCGCGCCGGAGTTCCGTGGCCCGGAAGCGCGCCCTGCGGGAAGCGCGAGCGGACACTTAAGCCCCACCCAGCGCGAACGTAAAGCGCGAACGGGCAGATAATGACCTGTTTTTCGCTTTTTGGGGTCGTTATCTGCCCGTTCGCGCTGTCAGTTAGGCCTGCGGAAGGGCCGCAAGTGCCCGTTCGCGCTTAGGGGCTGTCGAGGCGCTGGTATTCGCGCGGGATAACCACCATCGGCACGGGCAGAGCACGCAGCACTTTGTTGGCCGTGCTGCCGATGAACAGCTTGTTCTTCTCGGCCAGGCGCGACGAACCCACGATCAGGATCTCGCCGTCGTCCCATTCGAGGTCGTCGATGCACTCCTCGATGGTGCGTCCGTGCGCCACTTCCACGCTCACGTTATGTCCTTCCGGGAGCCGGTGCGACGCCTCGGTGAGCACGGTATTGGCGTGGATGTGCGCCGCGTTGACCACTTCGCCGCTGTCACCTTCCGCGTCGAGCTCCACCAGGGAGACCATGCGCAGCGGTGCACCCCGGCGTTGCGCGGCCGCGATGGCGACACCGATTGCTGCCTCCGCGCCCACCCTCTGGCCTACGGCGAGCGTCAGCCGGGTGACGGCCTCCGTGCGGCGGTAACCGCGGGGAGCCAGCGCGACCGGAACCGGGGAGGCGTGCAGGAGCGCATTGGCCACGCTGCCCACCGTGTGTCGCTTGAACAGCCCGCTGCTCGCCGCACCCACCACGATCAGTCCTGCCTGGTATTCGACGGCGGCGTCGATCAGGCCCGCGGCGAACGACTCGGCGTGGCGCACATGGAACTCGACGCTCACGTCCTCGGGCACCAGTGCCAGCCCCTCACGCTGCGCGTCCAGCACCGCCTGCTCGCCGGCACCGGCATGGCCGCCGCCGGCATCCTGCGACGCATGCGGGACGCCCTTTTTCACCACATAGACGAGGTCGAGCTGGGCGCCCTGCGCCCGGGCCAGCGCGGACCCCAGGGCAACAGCGTCGGCGCCGCGCTCGTTTGGTGTGTAGCCAACTACGTATCGCATGGGTGAACCCCTTTTGGGTCTGGGGCAGAATCCGGCCGCACTCGGGGTTCCCGGGCGACGTCGGCCGGTCTGCGTTCCTGCAGTGGTAGTGCTGACTCTAGCCACCCCGGCCGCTTAAACAGAAGAGCCGCGGACGGTCGGTCCGCGGCTCTTCGGTTGGCTCCCGGAAGCCTGGGTCAGGCATCCGGGCGGAGTCCCAGTGGGTGGGGTCCTGGTGCGGGCCCCGGGTCTTGGTTAGGCGTGCGCCTTGATGACGGCGGCCAGCACGTCGAGGCCGTCCAGCAGCAGTTCGTCGCCGATGACCAGCGGCGGCAGCAGGCGGATGACGTTGCCGTAGGTGCCGCAGGTGAGGATGATGACGCCTTCCTTGAGGCAGGCAGCGGCAACGGCCTTGGTCAGTTCCGGGTTCGGTTCTTTGGATCCGGCCTGCACCAGTTCGATCGCCAGCATGGCGCCGCGTCCGCGGATGTCGCCAATAACCGATACCTCGGAGGCCAGTTCGCGGAGCCGGCCGGTGGCCAGTTCCTCGATGTGCTTGGCGCGGGCATTGAGGTCGTACTGCTCCATGGAACCGATGGACGCGAGTGCCGCGGCGCAGGCAACCGGGTTGCCGCCGTATGTGCCGCCGAGTCCGCCCGGGTGAACGGCGTCGAGCAGGTCCGCACGGCCGGTGATCGCGGACAGCGGCATGCCGCCGGCGATGCCCTTGGCCATGGTGATGATGTCCGGGACAACACCTTCGTGGTTCACGGCGAACCATTCGCCGGTGCGGCAGAAGCCGGACTGGACCTCGTCGGCGATGAAGACGATGCCCTTTTCCTTGGCCCAGGCGGCCAGTGCCGGCAGGAAGCCGTCGGCCGGGACGATGAAGCCGCCCTCGCCCTGGATCGGCTCGATGATGATCGCGGCAACGGATTCGCCGCCGATCTGCTTTTCGATCATGGTGATGGCGCGCTTGGCGGCCTCGGCACCGGTGATCGAGGGGTTTTCCTCGCGGAACGGGTAGCTCATGGGCATGCGGTAGACCTCGGGCGCGAACGGGCCGAAGTTGGTCTTGTACGGCATGGCCTTCGCGGTCAGCGCCATGGTCAGGTTGGTGCGTCCGTGGTAGGCGTGGTCGAACGCGACGACGGCGTCACGGCCGGTGGCCAGGCGCGCCACCTTGACGGCGTTTTCCACGGCCTCGGCACCGGAGTTGAACAGCACCGTGCGCTTTTCGTGGTCACCCGGGGTGAGGCGGTTCAACTGCTCGGCAACAGCCACGTAGCCCTCGTACGGGGTGACCATGAAGCAGGTGTGGGTGAAGTGCTCCACGGCTTCCTTCACGGCACCCACGACGGCGGGATCGGACGCGCCGACGCTGGTCACAGCGATGCCGGAACCCAGGTCGATGAAGGAGTTGCCGTCGACGTCGTGGATGATGCCGCCGTCGGCGTCCGCGACAAAGACGGGGACGCTGGAGGCGACGCCGGCTGCCACGACAGCCTTGCGGCGTTCGGTCAGCGCAACAGACTTGGGTCCCGGGAAGTCCGCCTGAACGCGGCGCTTCTGCTCGAGACGGTAGGTGATGTCATGGGCGGTGGTGGTCATGGAGAAGCCTTTCTTGAAAGCTGGGGATGAGGCGTAAAGGTCAGGAAGCTGGGTTATGCATCGAGCGCACTCATCACGTGCTTGATGCGCGTGTAGTCCTCGACGCCGTACATGGAGAGGTCCTTGCCGTAGCCGGACTGCTTGAAGCCGCCGTGCGGCATTTCGGCGGTCAGCAGGATGTGGGTGTTGATCCACACCGCACCGAAGTCCAGGTCGCGGCTGACGCGCATCGCCGTGCCGTGGTCGGTGGTCCAGACGCTGGACGCGAGGGCGTACTCGACGTCGTTGGCCAGCTCCACTGCCTCGGCCTCAGTGTTGAACTTCTGGACGGTGATGACCGGCCCGAAGGTTTCCTTCTGGACGACGTCATCGGTCTGCTTGGCGCCCGTGATGATGGTGGGTTCGAAGAAGAAGCCCTTGTCGCCAACGCGGTGGCCGCCGGTCACGATCGTGCAGTTCTCCGGCAGGTGCGCCACCACGGAGTTCACAGCGTTGAAGTGGTTGACGTTGTTGAGCGGGCCGAAGTAGTTGTCTTCGTCGTTCTGCGAGCCGGTGTGCAGGGTCTTGGTGTGTTCCACCATGGCTGCCACGACGTCGTCGTGGACCGAGTCCTCGACCAGCACGCGGGTGATGGCCGTGCAGTCCTGGCCGGCGTTGAAGAAGGCGAACTCGGCGATGGCCGCCGCGCTCTTCTTGATGTCAGCGTCCTTGAACACGATGGCCGGGGCCTTGCCGCCGAGCTCCAGGTGGGCGCGCTTTAGGCCTTTCGCGGCGCCGGAGGCCACCGCGATGCCGGCACGGACCGAACCGGTGATGGAGACGAGGCCGGGGACCTTGTGGTCCACCATCATGGCGCCGGTTTCGCCCGTTCCCAGGACAACGTTGAGGACGCCCGCCGGGAAGATGTCCTTGGCCAGCTTCGCCAGGACCAGGGTGGACTCCGGGGTGGTGTCCGAAGGCTTGAGGACCACGGTGTTGCCTGCCGCGAGCGCGGGGCCGATCTTCCAGATGGCCATCAGGAACGGGTAGTTCCAGGGTGCAACCTGGGCCACGACGCCGATGGGTTCGCGGCGCACGTAGGAGGTGTGGCCTTCGAAGTACTCGCCGGCGGACTTGCCCTCGAGGATGCGGGCCGCGCCTGCGAAGAAGCGGAGCTGGTCGGCGCCGGCGGCAACTTCCTCGGAGGCGATCAGGCTGCGGACCTGGCCGGTGTTGCGGTGCTGGGCTTCAACGAGTTCGTCGCTGTTGGCTTCAACGGCGTCGGCAAGCTTGAGGAGCATCAGCTGGCGCTGGCCCGGGGTGACGTGCTTCCAGGTCTTGAACGCCTCGTTGGCGGCCGTCATGGCGGCGTCGACGTCGGCCTGGACGGAGATGGGCGACTTCGCCACCACTTCACCGTTCGTGGGATTCACGATGTCCAGCAGTCCGGTGCCGGCGGGCGTGACGAACTCGCCGTTGATGAAGTTCTGCAAGGTTTGGACCACGGTGTACAACCTCTTTCATGCTGGTTTCTGCAGCCGGTTCTGGACCCGGCGCAGTGTTGCGACTGCTCATGAGCCTATGCCAGGGCCGGTACACAGGGAATAGCCACCTGCACACCATCCCCGGAACCCTTTAGTGCGGTTGACCAGCGCCCGGTTATCCTGAATTCATGGCAATCTCCCTCGCCGCCCTGCTGGGCGTACAGTCGCTCAAGCTCACCAAATCCGGTCTGGCGGAGACCACGTGGCACCAGGACATCCAGTGGGTTGCCGTCACCGAGCAGGAGGACCCTCAGCGTTTCCTCAACGGCGGCGAGCTGGTGCTCACCACGGGAATGCGGCTGAAGTCCGCCCCGGAGCAGCGCCGCTTTGTGCGGCAGGTGCAGCGGGCAGGCGCGGTGGGGATCGGGTTCGGGATCGGACTGACGCACGACGGCGTTCCGCAGGCACTGATTGCGGAGGCGAACCGCTGGGGCCTTCCCGTGGTGGAGGTCCCGTACGAGACGCCGTTCATTGCGATCACCAAGCTGGTGGCGGACGCCCAGTCCGCGGACCACTACTCCAAGCTGGAAAGGCTCATTGCGGGCCACCAGATTCTGGCCCGTGCCCTGCTGACCGGCGGCGGCCTGTCCGAGTTGCTCAAGAACCTGGGCTCGATGCTCCGCACGGACATTGTCCTGACCCAGTTCACCGCGCAGCTGTACAACAGCGTGCCCGGCAACCCGCCACCCACGGCGGACACCTGGGCGTCCTACCCCATCCCCACCGGCCGGCGCGACGCGTGCACGCTCTGGATCCGGCAGCCTTTCGAGGATTCCGGCATCGTGGGGTACGCGCAGAACCTGATCAGCGTCGAGCTGAACAACATGGTCAAGCAGCGGCAGGCCCAGCGGGCACTGTCCGGCCAGGTGCTGGAGGACGTGATCCACGGGACCCTGGAGGCCAGCGAGGCGTCCCGGCGGCTTGCCGGCATCGGCGTCAACAGCACCCGGAAGAACGTGGTCCTCCTGGCCGAGTCCGCGGCGCACCCCAAGCAGCTGGTGACTTCCTCGGTGCCGCGGCCGCTGGAACACGGGGTGACCGCCGTCGTCGGCAAGGACCTGATCATCGTGGTCCAGGACGACGGCAGCGGCGCCAGCGTGCTGGCCAAAAGCCTGAGTGACCACCTGGCCGAGGCCGGGATCCACGCCACGATCGGCATCGGCGGCGCCTACACCAAACCCAACGGGCTGCGCTGGAGCTACTTCGAGGCACGGGACGCGGCAAGCCACGGCCTGCCCGTCAACGAGCCCGAGCGGCTCAGCCTGACCTCGCTGCTCCTGGCCAGCGAGGACGTGCCGCTCGCGGACATGGCGAATGAGTCCCTCAACCCGCTGCGGAACTTCGATGCCCTGCACGGGGCCGAGCTGATGACCACGCTGGAAAGCTACCTGAACAACAACGGCTCGGTGGCCGCCGTCGCCGAAGCCCTGACCCTGCACCGCAACACCGTCCGGTACCGGCTCGCGCAGATCACCGAGCTGACCGGCTACGACCCCGCCCAGACCCAGGACCGCGTGCAGCTCTGGCTCGCCCTGGCGGTGCAGCGGCTGAGCCAGCGGCAGCAGGGGTAGTCCCCCGCCGCTTGAATCGTCCGAGATGTTTGCCACATCTTTACAAACATCAAACGTCTAACGTCTAATGTTTAAGTATGGCAACCACGACGACGGCACCCCCCGGAACTGACACCTCGCCCACCGCACGGGTCGGCGTTGCCCGGCCGCGCGCCGTCGTCGTCCTCGGAATCATTGCCGTTGTCCTGATCGGCCTCAACCTCCGCGCCGGCATCACCGGGGCTGCCGCCCTCCTCCACGATCTCCAGGAGGTCCTGGGCTACGGGGCCTTCATTGCCGCCGTCATCCCCTCTATTCCCACGCTGTGCTTCGCGGTTGCCGGGGCGGCCACGTCCTGGCTGACGCGCCGGGTAGGCGTGGAGAAGGCCATCCTGCTGTCCCTCGGAATGCTGGCCGTCGGCCTCCTGCTGCGCGGCATCCCGTCCACCGGCATGCTGCTGGCGGGCACCGTGGTGGGGATGTCCGGACTTGCCGTCTGCAACGTGGCCATGCCGTCCTTCATCCGTGAGCACTACGCGGACCGCACCTCGCTGATGACAGCGCTCTACACGGTCACCATGACCACCGGCGCCACCGTCACGGCCGTGATGGTCGTTCCCGTTGCCCAGGGGTTGGGTTCGGCGTCGGCCGGGCTGGGCTCCATCGGCCTGCTCTCGGTGGCCGCCTTCTTGGGTTTCCTGCCGGTCGCCCTTCACGCACACCGGAACGCCACGCCGGGCCGGGGCAGCCACATTTCCCCCTGGCCGCTCCTGCGGACCCGCAAAGGCGCGCTGCTCACCGCCATTTTCACCCTGCAGGCACTCCTCGCCTACGCCGTGCTGAGCTGGTTCCCCTACATGCTGACCACCACCGGGCTCACCGCAACGGACAGCGGCCTGATGTTCGGGCTGATGCAGTTGGTCTCCGTGCCTGCCGGCATGGTGCTGATCGCCATCGGCTCCCGGCCGCGGATGCTGCGGCCGGCCTTCTACCTGGCCAGCGTCACCATGGTCCTGGGCGTGGCCGCCCTGATGCTTCTGCCCGCCTCACTGGCTGCCGTCCCCGCCGTGCTGCTGGGATTCGGCCTGGGCATCTTCCCGCTGGTCATGGTGATGATCAGCCGCAGCGGACGCACGACGGCGGAAACCACGGCCATGTCCACGCTGGCACAGTCGGTGGGCTACCTGCTCGCCACGGCCGGCCCGTTCGGCATGGGCCTGCTGCACAGCGCCACGGGCGGCTGGACGGTTCCGCTGATCCTGCTGCTGGCCATCGCCCTGGCCCAGATTGTCGTGGCGCACCTGCTGACAAGGACCCGGCCATGACCCTCACTGCTTCGAGCCGGCCTGTACTGGCCGACGAAATCACCGACAAGCTCCGCCGGATGATCCACTCCGGCGAGTGGCCGCTGCAGCAGAAAATCCCGGCCGAACCCGAGCTGATGGCCACGCTCGGCGTGTCCCGGGGTACCCTGCGCGAGGCCATCAAGGCCTTGGCCCATGGCGGAATGCTGGAGGTCCGCCGCGGGGACGGAACCTACGTCCGCGCAACGAGCGAGATCTCCGGCGCGGCACAGCGCATGTACCAGGACCACACGCCGGAGCACATCCTTGAAGTCCGGGTCGGCATGGACACGCAGGCCGCCCGGCTGTCCGCCCGCAACGCACAACCAGACCACATCACCGCCATGAAGGCCCTGCTCGACCAGCGCCGCGACGCCTGGAACTCAAAGGACTACGCGGCGTGGGCCCAGGCCGACTGGGACTTCCACGTGCTGGTGGCGCAGTCGACCGGCAACCCGCTGCTACACGAGCTATACGTAAGCTTCGGCTCCGTGTTCCATGCCGACATGCTCCGGCAGCAGCGCCGGGAAGGCTTCAACGGGCTCCCCGACGAAGGGCACGGCAAGCTGGTTGACGCCATAGAAGCGCACAACGAGAGCGCTGCCGTGGACAGCGTCAACCGGAACCTGAACTCCTGCGCGGAGTGGCTCGGAGTGTAGCTAGAGCGGCCGTTTGCCCCAGGCCTGCGCCGCGCCCAACGCTCGAGGGCAATGTCCCGCCATCTGGACAAAAACTCCAAGGGCGTCGAGGGATGCGCTGCGCTTGTGGGGTTTCGCCGGGGCACAATCCGTCAGTAGGCTTACTATCTGACCGAGGTAGTTATGCCTGCGGCGCGCACCCGCGTCCAAGCACCGCTGATGATGAGGAGTTCCCATGGCGCGATCAACACGCTTGACCGAGCACGAGTCTGACACCGGGCCACTGCGGCAAGCGGCGGCGGATGAGATGCCCCGTCAAGGGCAGCGTCCGGGGACAGTGAAACCAAAGGAAACCAAGTCGGCCAGCGCACTGTGGGCCGACGGACTGGGCAGGGTTGGCATCCGCGCAGCCCAGATCCTGCTGATCCTCATGGTGGCCGTGGTTTCCGTCTACGCGCTGATGCAGATCAAGCTCCTGGTCATTCCGATCTTAATCGCGCTGATCCTTGCCGCGGCCATCGGCCCGTTCGTGAACATGCTCCGGCGCCGCGGCCTTCCGGGCGGGGTTGCTACCGGGCTGGCCTTTGTAGCGCTGATGCTGCTGCTGGCCGGTGTCTCCTCCCTGATCTATTTCTCGGTCCGCAACCAATGGGGCGAGCTGGTTCAGCAGGCCTCTTCGGGACTGGATGAACTGGAGCGGTTCCTGCTGACCGGTCCCGTCCCACTTGAGCAGGAACAGCTCGACCAGGCGCGGGAGGGAATTGTCCAGTTTGCCACCAGCAGCCAGGTCCGCTCCGGCGCCATCACAGGACTCTCGGTGGTCACCGAGTTCATCGCAGGAGCCAGCCTCATGGTGGTCATACTGTTTTTCTTCCTCAAGGACGGCGCCAAGATCTGGAACTTCTTCCTCCGTCCCTTCACCGGCCAGCGGGAGGCAAAGCTGCGCCGGGTGGGCAGCCGCACCCTTGAGGTGCTGGGCGGCTACGTGCGCGGCACCGCGATCGTGGCATTGGTGGACACGGTGGCAATTGGAGCAGCACTGCTGATCATGCAGGTTCCGCTGGCCTTCCCCCTGGCCATCATTGTCTTCATTACCGCCTTCATCCCGCTGGTCGGCGCCACCGTGGCCGGCATCCTGGCCGCGTTGGTTGCCCTCGTGGCAAACGGGCCGGTCGTCGCGCTGATTGTGGTGGCGGTGGTGATCGCAGTCAATCAGCTCGAGGGCGACCTCCTGCAGCCGGTTGTCATGGGCAAGTCGCTGCAACTCCACGCCCTGGTGATCCTGATGGCCCTGACCGCCGGCACCATTCTGGCCGGCATCGTGGGTGCGGTGCTTTCCGTGCCGCTGGCCGCCGTGGCCTGGGCCATCATCCAAGTGTGGACGGCCGAGGATGCGACCCTGGAGGACATGAACCCCGATCTGCCGCCGCCCAACAGTGAGCCCGCCCAATCGCCACCCCCTCCTAACCTTAGTTGGAGGGGAGGTCGGGAAGTTTTGGAGTAAACGCACGACGACGGTCGGCACCCGGGTGCCGACCGTCGTCGTGCGTTCTCAGCTAACCGCCGCCGCGGCGCCTGTCCTGACGAACTAGGCGGCGCGAAGACCCGCGAAAACGTTCTTGGGGCGCTGCATTTCGCCGTGCTTGGCGCCAAGGATGATGACTGCCGCGGCGAACGCGGGGATGGCCCACTGCAGCATCTTGAGCTGCTGCTGCGCCGCCTTCAGCTCGTCGGAGGCCTCCGCCCGCGGTTCCGTGGCACCTTCGGCACCCTCGCCCGCAAGCTTCTCAACCTTCTTGCCGAGGATGCCGGAGTACAAGGTCACGCCCGCACCCAGCACGGTCACCGCCGTCTTGACCACGGTGTCCCGCGCAACGCCGTCCTGCTTGGCGATGCGGTCCTTGTTCTCCCACGCAATGGCGAGGTCCGCCACGAGGTGCGAAGCAAACGCCGCCGTCTGCAGCGGTGCCCATTTCATCCAGCCGGCACTGGACAGCCTGGTCCTTTCGGAGGGGTCCTTGGCTTCCGCCGCTGCACCGTTCAGGCCGATGGCACCCATCAGGGATCCACCGAACCACGCCGCTGCCGTCAGGTCGTGAACTGACCGGGCAATGAGATTTCCTGCCATGATGTGCATTCCTAACGTTGAAGTGGTCGAGTTGCCGCTCCCGCGGACTTGCTGTGGCACAAGGTCACGGTCCACCCATGGTAAGCACACTTACTAATGTTACGAAAGCCCGTCTTGCAAGCGCAGACGGCGTAATATCGTCGGCATGGGAACCACAGGGACTTTGTTTGGCTGGGCCTTCGGCGACCCCGCCCGCGCCAGCGACAGCAGTTATCTCGACGGCCTTGAGCTGGAGGCCCTGGGAAATGCCCGCGAGACGGCGGAGGCCAAAGGGGTAGCCCTTGTGCCAGGATCTGAAGTCTTCACGGTCCTGAGCGGCAACGACTCCCTGGTGGAGCTGGACAATGCGCCGGGGAAACTGGTGGTCCGGTGCACAGTGCACGTGGAAGGACCCCACGCGGAAAGACTGCGTGCTGAAGGACCCATGAACGGCTAGCCAATGTCGGACGAAGGATCCACTATCAGCGAGGCCGCGGACGCCGTCGAGGAGGCGTCCAATGCCAAGGCCCTGGACGTCCTGGCAAGGGCGGGCTTTGCCGTCATGGCTCTACTCCACATTATTATCGGCGTCATCTCCATTGCCCTCGCCTTCGGCCAGCCCGGGCAGGCCGACGCCACCGGCGCGATTGAACAACTAGCTGCCAACCCGTGGGGGCCCGCCGTGATGTGGGCCTGCGTTGCGGCATGCACGGGACTGGCATTGGGGCAGGCAAGCGAGGCCACCCTGCGCGCCCGCCACCTCCCCCGCAAGGAGCGGGTCGGGAAGCTGCTCAGTTCCGGCTTCCTGGCGATCGCCTACGGCAGCGTGGGGCTCAGCTTCGCCGGCTTCGCGGTGGGGCTTCGCGGGGATTCGGGTGACAGCACGCGTGACTTCAGCAGCTCGCTGATGGCCACCCCGGCCGGACTTTGGGCGCTGGTGGCCCTGGGCCTGACCATCATGGGCATCGGCGTCTACTTCGTGGTGAAGGGTGTCCGGCGGGGATTCAAAGAGGAGCTCTTCCACTTTGACGGCACCCGGCGAGGCAGGCTCATCGACACCTTGGGCATTACCGGGCATACGGCCAAGGGCATCGCCCTGAACCTCGCCGGACTGCTCATCGTCATCGCCGCCGCCAACCACCGCCCGGAGGAGTCCACCGGGCTGGACGGCAGCCTCAAGGCACTGCGCGGCCATCCGTACGGACCGTATCTGCTCGTCGCCATCGGGGCGGGCTTCATCGCCTATGGATTCTTTGCCCTGATCCGCGCCCGGTTCGGTCGGATGTAGTTCCACCTGTTGAAACGATAGGAAGGAAGCCATGACGGACCACGAACCCAGGCACGCCGGCGGCGTCACCGAAGCAGCGGGCCGCGCGTTTGCTGCGATGTTCCGGGCCCTCAAACTCGCGCGGCCGGACCGCCCGATTCACCCGGATGGCGTCGGTCTTGACGGTGTACTCACCCGCACCGGGGACGGCGGCCGGTCCAGCGGGATTGACTGGCTGGACGCACGCGGCGTTGACCCGATTGAGGCCAGGTTCTCGCGGTCGGTGGGGCTGCCGCAGACACTTCCGGACATCCTGGGACTCGCCCTCCGCATCACACCCTCCGACGGCGGCACGGCGGATGTGCTGTTCGCCTCCACCGGCTGGAAGGTTCCGGGCAGGTTCCTGCTGATGCCCACGCTCGACGCCGCCACGGCCGCCCTGACAACCCTCATGCCCTACCGCGGCCGGAAAGGGCCCGTGCTGCTGGGGCTCCGGACCGTAAGCCTGCCGTCGGGGTCGCTGGCTTCCGGGGAATGGGTGCTCGGACTTTACTGGGCCAGGCCGGCCGGACCTTGGCGGCAATGCGGCGAGCTACGCCTGCGGGCCGCTCCGATACCCTCGGACACCCGCCTGCGCTTCAATCCGCTGGAAAATCAGCTTCCCGGCGCCCGGACATACGCGTGGACCCGGCGTCTGCGGGAGCGCTCCTACCGGGCGGCGCAGCGGCCGGCTCCCGCCGCCGTCGTGAAGCAGGCACAGAAGAAAGCGAGCACTGAAATGGCTACAGTTTCCAAGACCTTCCTCACTCCGCCGGCCGACGTCTGGAACGTCATCGCCGACGGCTGGCTCTACTCCGGGTGGGTTGTGGGTGCATCCAGGATCAGGGATGTGGACGCATCGTGGCCCGCTACCGACGCCGTGCTGCATCATTCGGTTGGCGCGTGGCCGCTCCTGATCAACGACAAAACCAAGGTGACGGCGTCGGATCCGGGGAAGTCCATCGAACTCATTGCCCGGGGCTGGCCCCTCGGAGAAGCGAAGGTGGTGATCACCCTGGAGCCGCTGGAAACCGGGTGCAAGGTTTCCCTCGCCGAGGACGCAGTCAAGGGCCCGGGCCTGTTGATCCCCAAGTTCATCCGGGACCCGCTTATCTCGGTCCGGAATAAAGAAACGCTAAACCGGCTCGAGCTGATGGCCTCGGGCGGCGCCGGCAACTGACGCCGCACGCTCGTTAACAAACGAACGCGCGAACTGGCAGCTAATGACGTCAAACCCGGGGTTTGCGGTCATTAGCTGCCAGTTCGCGCGCTAGTCAACGTGCGCGGTAGGGAACGGCAGGACTAGACCTGCGCGGCCACTCCGTCACGGGAGATGGACACCATGTCCTCGCGCGGCACAACCTTGACCCGCTCGCGGGCAACCTCAACGCCGTGCGAACCGGTCTCGGTGGCCTTTTCGCCCAGGCTGCGCTCGTGCGCGTCCAGTGCCAGCCAGCCTTCCCAGCTCGTGAACTTCACGCCGCGGGCGTCCAGGAGTTCGACGACGGCGTCCGCCTCGGGAACGGCGGCAACGGGAAGGTTTTCGCGGTCTTCGAGCAGGTAGGTCACGGTTTCCAGGGCGTCACCCTTGGTGTGGCCGATAAGGCCCACCGGGCCGCGCTTGATCCAACCGGTGGCGTAGATACCCGGAATGTGGGTGCCGGCAGCGTCCAGCACACGGCCGCCGTCGTTCGGTACAACACCCTTCTTGTGGTCGAACTCGACCTCCGGGAGGGCGGAACCGAAGTAGCCGATGGCGCGGTACACGGCTTGGACCGGGTAGTCCACGAACTCGCCGGTGCCTCGGGCGTTGCCCGTGCCGTCCAGCTCGGTGCGCTCAAACTTCATGCCGGCAACGCGGCCGGGGGTCTCGGCGTCGTCGTAAATTTCAACCGGGCTGTGCAGGAAGTGCAGGTGCAGGCGGCGGGAGGCCTTGAGCTCGGAGACGTCCTCCGGCTGCTCGGCGATCCAGTTGGTGAGCGTGCCGACCATGGTCTTGGTCTGGTTGTTGCTCTGGACTTGGCGGTCGGATTCCTCGTCGAACTCGAAGTCCTCCGGGTACAGGATGATGTCCACGTCCTTGGAGTGGGCCAGCTCGCGCAGTTCCAGCGGGGTGAACTTCACCTGGGCCGGGCCGCGGCGGCCGAAGACGTGCACGTCCGTGACGGGCGAGGACTTCAGGCCGGCGTAGACGTTGTCCGGGATTTCGGAGACCAGGAGGTCGTCGGCGTGTTTGGAGAGCATGCGGGCCACGTCCAGTGCCACGTTGCCGTTGCCGATGACGGCGATTTCCTTGGCGTCCAGCGGCCATTCGCGGGACACGTCGGGGTGGCCGTCGTACCAGGACACGAAGTCGGCGCCGCCGTAGGAGCCGTCGAGTTCGATGCCCGGGATGTTCAGGTCCGCGTCCTTGATGGCGCCGGTGGCGAAGATGACGGCGTCGTAGTGGGTGCGGAGGTCCTCGATGGAGAGGTCCGTGCCGTAGTCCACGTTGCCGAAGAACCTGATGTCGCCGCGGTCCAGGACCTTGTGCAGGGCGTTGACGATGCCCTTGATGCGCGGGTGGTCCGGGGCAACGCCGTAGCGGATCAGGCCGTAGGGCGCCGGGTAGCGGTCAAAGAGGTCGATGCTCACGGTCAGCTCGCCGCTCTTGACGGCTTCACTCTTGGTGAGGATGTCGGCGGCGTACACGCCGGCGGGGCCGGAACCCACGACGGCGACCCGGAGCGGGCGGGCGGCAGAACCTACGGTGGTGCTAGTTGACACGGCTGTGTTCCTTTTTCTGTCACGGCCCAACTGACTCGCATTTAACGTCGTGAAATCGTCTTTTGGGAGCGTTATCTGCGAGCTAGTTGGGAAGGGGCTACGGGGGCTACTTGGCTACGGGGTGAGGACGCGGGTGTTCGAAATGCGGGGGCGGTTCGGGGTGGTGGTGCTGTAGTCGGCAGTCTTGAAGTGCGACGGCGCGAACGGGCTGACGCGGACAACGTCGCCGATCACGATCACCGCGGGATTCGCGACGCCGGTGGCCTCGGCCTGGTCAGCGATGGAACCGAGAGTGCCAATGGTCACGCGCTGGTTGGGCAGATAGCCATTCTCAACGATGCCAACTGGAGTGTCCTGAGGCAAACCGGCGCCGGCCAGGGCGGCGGCGGATTCGCGCAGCTGGCCCACTCCCATGAGCAGCACAATGGTGTGGTCGGCCCGGGCGGGGACCTCGGAAAGTTCCTCGTGGCCGGTGACCACGCTGAAGCCCTTGGCCAGGCCGCGGTGTGTCACGGGGATGCCGGCCGCTGCGGGAACGGAGATCGCTGACGTCACGCCGGAGACCACTTCAACCTCGACGCCGTGCTGGCGGCAGAATTCGGCTTCCTCGCCGCCGCGGCCCAGGACGTACGGGTCCCCGCCTTTGAGCCGGACCACGCGGTGGCCGGCCATGGCTTCGTCGACCAGGATGCGGTTGATGTCGGCCTGAGGTACGGGATGGTGGCCGGGGGTCTTGCCCACCTCGATGACGCGGACGTCCGGGGCGAGTTCGCTCAGGAGTTCGCGCGGGCCGAGGCGGTCTGCCACCACGACGTCGGCCTGGCCCAGGAGCCGGCGGCCGCGGACGGTGATGAGCCCGGTGTCGCCGGGGCCGCCGCCCACGAGGGCCACGCTTCCCCGGTGGGCCCGCTGGCGGCGCAGCGGAAGGTCGCCGGTTTCCAAAGCGGTGGCGACGGCGTCGCGCAGGGCCATGGCGCGGCGCGGGTCTCCCCCGGCGTTCACGGCGATCTGCACATCGTCAACTACGGCGACGGCGGGGGTCCAGGCGGCGGAGGCTTCATGGTCGGAAGCGTTGACGCACCAGACGCGCTGGGCCTCGGCGTCGGCCGAAACGCGGGAGTCCACGGCGGGATCGCCGGTGGCGGTCTGGACGAACCAGACGCCGTCGACGTCGGAAGTGCGGTAGGGGCGCTGCTCCCAGGTGAGGAGGCCGGCGTCGGCCAGTTCCTCAAGTCCCGCGGAGGCGGCGGGGGCAACCACGGTTACCCGGGCACCGGCGTCGAGCAGCCCCTTGGCGCGGCGCGTGGCCACCGGCCCGCCGCCCACCACCAGCACGGGGCGGCCCAGCAGGCGCAGTGCCGTGGGGTAAATATCCTGAATTGCCATGAATCGACGATAGGGCCGCGTCATATACCGGAACAACGGCGCGGAAACACCAGTTCACGTAAGGTAACGCTGCGTCACATTGCCGAGGGGCCGGTTTGGGCTGCGGGAGGGGGAACAATGCCGGCGAGGTACAGGCCGCGCTCCGCGATCAGCCCTTCCAGGTACCGGCGCAGCACCAGCCTCTCGGCGATCCGGCCCAGCGGTCCGAACGGCGCCGTGAATTCCACGCGGTCCGTCATGAGGCAGCCGTGGTCTGTCGCTTCGAACTCATGGACGTGGCGGAAGGCTTTGAACGGCCCGCGGACCTGCTCGTCCACGAAGCGCCCGGGAAACTCCAGCGACGTGATGCGGCTCGTCATCCGTATGGGCAGCCCGAAGTGCCGCGCCCGCCATGTCACTTCCTGCCCGACGCCGATCAGGCCGGACGTCACGCCCGCCACCGCGCGCTCCCCCGCATCGGCCTGCGAGTCCACGTGCGCGTCGATGCTGCGCGCTAGGTCGAACAGCTGTTCCCGGGACAGGCCGGATTCGGTGCGGCATATAAAGCTGACGGTCATGGCGCCAGTCTGCCAGACTCCCCGGCGGCGGCCTGCGTGGGGCACATTGAAGCCGATTTGTCCCCGCAAGGGGCCAACGCCCGGCGTGTCCGTGTCGAAGTGCCCCATTTTGGCCGAGACCAACAAGAACAGCAGAGCCCGACGGCGGGACTCGCCGTCGGGCTCTGCTGTTTGGTTTTGTTGTGGCTGCTCAGCCAGGCAGCGGGCCCTAGCGGGTGCTGCCCGCGAGGAGGCCGCGGCGCCGCAGGAGCCGCTTTTCAATCGGCGCGAACACGAGCAGTTCGATCAGGATGCCCACGGCCAGGATCAGCAGGATGGCTGACATCACGATGGTCATGTCGGCAAGGTCGCGGCCCTGGCTCAGCATGGAGCCGAGGCCGAAGCCGATGGTGCCGCCCACCGCGATGATTTCCGCCGCCATGAGTGACCGCCAGGAGAAGGCCCACCCCTGCTTCAGCCCGCTCAGGTAGCCCGGCAGTGCGGCCGGAAGGACAATTTGAAGGGCCATCTGCAGCCGGTTCGCGCCCAGGACGGTGCCGACACTGCGGTACTGCGGCGGGATCTGGTCCACGCCGGAGATCAGGCCGTTGATGATGGATGGAATGGCGCCCATGAACACCACGAAGTACACCGTGGCGTCCGTGAGGCCGAACCAGATGATGGCTGCCGGCACCCAGGCCACCGAGGGCAGTACCTGCAGTCCGGAGATGAGCGGGCCGAAGGCGCGGCGCAGAGGGGCCACCTGTGCCAGCAGGAGCCCGATCGGCGTCGCGATGGCCACACTGATCAGGAAGCCGATGAGGCCGCGTTGCAGCGAGGTCCAGACGGCTTCCTGCAGGGACCCTTCGGCCCAGAGTGTGCCGAACTGGCCCAGCACGTCCAGCGGACCGGGCACCAGGTCCCGGCGCTTGAGGCCCAGCGAGACGTAGAACTGCCATACGACCACCAGCACCACGAGCGCCGCCACCGGGAGCAGGATGCGGCTCCAGTCGATGCGCGCCGCACGCGCGGCGTCCGACTGCAGTGAATCAAGGCCGGCTTCGAGCTCGCGCAGGTCCTCGTTGCCGGTGGAGGACCGGGTCAGGGCAGCGTGGATCTTCCGGGTCTCCGGCTCAGCGCCGGACACTTCCCCGGTAACGGGCGCTTCGGCCAGGGGCGTTGGGTTATTTGGCATGGCGGCGGATCTCCTCTCGCAGCCGGGCGGTGATGACCCCGGTCAGCTGTCCGGCAAGTCCGGCGTCGGTTCGGTGTTCCTCGGTGACGTTCCATTCCTGGACCACGCGGCCGGGGCGTGAGGACAGCAGCAGCACGCGCTGGCCCAGCCGGACGGCTTCGCGGACGTTGTGCGTCACAAAAACGATGGTGCGGCCGGTTTCCTTCCAGATCCGCTCCAGTTCGTCATGGAGGAGGTCGCGGGTGATGGCGTCAAGGGCGGCAAACGGCTCGTCCATGAGCAGCAGCTGACGGTCCTGGGCCAGGGAGCGGGCCAAGGAGACGCGCTGGCGCATGCCGCCGGAGAGCTCGTGCGGGCGCTTGTCGCCGGCACCGCCCAGGTGCACCAGGTCCAGGAGTTCGTTGGCCTTGGTGCGCCGCTCGGCCTTGCCCACGCCGCGCAGCCTCAGGGCGAGTTCGATGTTCTCCCGGGCTGTCAGCCACGGGAAGAGGGCGGCGTCCTGAAACATAAAGGCCGCGCCGTCGCTGGGGACCTCAAGGGCGCCCGACGTCGGCAGCTCCAGTCCCGCCATGATGTTCAGCAGGGTTGACTTGCCGCAGCCGGAGGCGCCGAGGAGGGCGACGAACTCGCCTTGCGCGATGCTGGCGTTGACGTCGTCCAGCACCGGGGCGCCGTCGCCGAAGCGTTTGCCCAGGTTTTCCAGTACGACTGGCATGGTCCTGTCCTTACGTTGATGGGGCTGGAGGTGATGCTTGGGGGTGGTGCGCTTGGTCAGTCCTTGCCGAGGCCGGCGGCGCTGACCTTGTCCCCGCCGGTTTCGGCGGTGACGCTGTTCAGGGCGGTGAGGTCGAAGATGCCGTCGATGTCGGCCTGCTTGGTGGTGCCGGCGTCCACACCGTCCTGCAGGAGCTTCTTGTAGGCTCCGGCCAGCGGATCCACCGTGAAGACAATGTTCTGTAGGGACCGGTCAATGACGTCCTGCTGGAGCTCGGCGCTCCCGTATTCCTTCAGCGCTGCGTTCAGCACACTCGCCTTTTCCGCAGCCGGTGTGTCATTGAGCCAGGCAACGGACTGGGCGTGGCCCTTCAGGAGGGCTTTGACGGTGTCCGGGTGCTCGGCAGCGAACTTCTTGTTCACAATCAGGATGGTGGTGGGGAACTCGCCCGGCTTGCCGGTCAGCGACCCGTCCCACAGGTCCTTCTCATCGACCAGGACCTTCGCACCGGCCTGCAGCACCAGGCGGGAGGCCCACGGCTCGGGCAGCCACGCGCCGTCGAGCTTGCCGTCCTGGAACAGCTTCAGCGTCTGCGCGTTCTCGGTCGGGTTGATGGCAACATCGCCGCCGCCGTCGGTGGTGGTCTTGAAGCCCTGCGTGGACAGCCAGGCCCGCAGCGCCACATCCTGGGTACCGCCCAGCTGCGGCGTGGACAGCGTCTTGCCCTTCAAATCCGCCGCGGAGCTAATCTCCGGCTTGACCACCAACTGCGCCCCGCCTGCCGCGGCGCCGGCAATGATGTTCACGGACTCGCCCTGGCTCTTGACGAACGAGTTGATGGCCGGGTTCGGGCCGATGTAGGTGGCATCGATCGCGCCGGCGTTCAACGCCTCGATCGCGGCCGGGCCGGCGTTGAACACCTGCGTGCTCAGCTTCGTCCCGCCCAGGCTCTTGGCGATGAAGCCTTCCTTGACCCCCACCAGGGCAGGGGCATGGGTGACGTTGCCAAAGAAGCCAAGTTTCAGCTCGGCCGCGGGGGTGGGAGCGGCGGCCTGGGCTTCGGTGTTACGGGAAAGTGTTGACGCCACCACGGCACCGGCGGCAATGAGCAGCACCAGGCCGAGGGCAACCAGAACCTCGACGGCGCGCTTGCGCTTCGGTTTGTTGCTCTCTCCTGCCACGATGCGGGTCATTCCGGGCTGGGGACTTGTCATTGTTTCACCATAGGGAGTGTCATAAACGAGGTTCAATGACTTGGAAACCGGGGGTCACGCGCGTTCATGCAGCGTCATATTCGCGCAACACATGGCAAGGCCATTCCCGCCGGAAAAGGGCACGGGCATTGCTGCCCGGACCGGAGACTGCCACTCTTGCTGCATCGGCACCACCGGTGCCCAGGAGAGGAAGGACCAGGCGATGCCGCTCTACCTGTCGAAATTCAGCTACACACCGGAGACGTGGGCGAGACTGACCAGCAACCCCGAGGACCGCAGGAAGGCCGCCCAGGCGTACATCGAATCCGTCGGCGGTAAACTCCACGGCTTCTGGTACGCCTTCGGCTCCCACGACGGCTACAACCTCTGGGAGGCACCCGACAACGTGTCCATGGCCGCGGTTGCACTGGCGATCAGCGGAGGCGGCGCGCTGAGCTCCTTCGACACGACGGTGCTCCTGACCGTCGAGGAAACACTGGAGGCCCTGCGGAAGGCCGAGCAGATCAAGTACCGGCCGCCCGGCACCTGACCGCGCCTGAGGGGCCGGCCCTCAGGCACCGGCCCAGCAGGGGCCGGCCCTCAGGCACCGGCCCAGCCGGCCCGCAGGTGCGGCTCAGTCCCGCATGCGTTCCAGCCGGTACGTCAGCTTCGACTCACGTTTGTGGTCGTCCCCCAGGGATTTGGTGCGGGAAATGTAGTCCCTGCCCCAGGTTCTCAGCAGGAAGTCGTCCGCGATCCGGACGTGGCCGGCCGGGAACTTGTAGTCCATCTTTTTGGCCACGGCGGACCAGTCGGCGGCGCCGAAGAGCTCCTCTGCGTCAGCCACGGTCCGCACATCGTTGGCAGCAAGCAGGTCCCCCAGCCAGTCGTATTGCCGGGCCTGGCTCCTGGGGTGTTCCGAGAGCAGCCTCGTGAGCATGTCCTGGAGGATGTCCCCGGTGAGCTCTGTGGCGGGATTCTCGGCGAAGTCGGCAGTGCTTTCGGCCTGGCGGCGTTTGACGATGTCGTTAATCGCGGAGAACTGTGCGTCGGCGAGTTCGATGAGCGTTGACGCCATGGTGAACGCGCGGTCCACTTCGGCGTTGGCCTCGCTGCCGCCCTTGTAGCGGATGTCGTGCTCGAAGGCGGCCCACGCATGCTGCAGCACGGTCCGGATCTGGACCTCGAACCGGTCCCCGATGAACGAGTGGCAGCCCACGGGAACGTTCTCGGCAGGGATTTCGAGGACGAGGTGCCTGCCGGCGTAGCCGATCTGGCCGTTACGCCGCTGGGAGCTCGTTTTGTCGTCGTCCTCGCGGCAGCTGAATTGCCCCTTCAGCGCCGTTGCGACGTCGGCTATGTCGGGTTCCAGGAACATGATGACGCGGACGCCGATGAGGTCGTCGAGCTGTTCGAGGCCCCGTTCATACTTAAAATTTCCGTCCGCTTTGAGCCGGTCCAGTTTTGCCTTGACCGAGGCGGGGTCCTTCACCCTGGCCTGCACGGTGTGGTGGTTGAGGCCGTCGTCCCTGAGCCGGGCGCGGATGGCGTGCCCGATTGCATCCGAAGCCGCATTCAGCCGGGGCAACAGCTCCGCGTACTGCTCCAGGGAGCGGGCCACAACCGCCTCATGATCTTCCAACCGTTCCCCCGATCATCAGCAGCTCATGTACCCAGCAGAGTATCCAAGCCAGCCGGTTTCAGCTACTGCCGCTGCCCCGTCAGCCGCAACCGAAGGCAGGAAGCCCCCGCCTCTGTAGCCTGGCCTGCCCATGCTCAATCTCCTTTGACGTTGATCAGCTGGCGAAGCGTGTGACGGATCCTCACCAGGTCCTGCGCGTCGTGCATCACGACGTCAATGGGTTTGTACGCCGCTGGAATCTCGTCAATGAAGGCCTCGGTGGCGCGGAATTCAATCCCGTCCATGGCCCTTTTCAGCTCTGCCAGCGAGAACGTCTTGCGGGCGGCGGTCCGGGAGTACTCGCGGCCGGCTCCGTGCGGCGAAGAGTTCAGCGACGCGGGGTTGCCAAGTCCCGCCACAACGTACGACGCCGTCCCCATGGACCCGGGAATAAGTCCCGGATCGCCGTGCTCGGCCCTGATCGCGCCCTTACGCGACACCCACACGGACTTGCCGTAGTGCCTTTCCTGCTGCGTGAAGTTGTGGTGGCAGTTGATCCGCTCCCGCTCCTTGACGTGGCCGCCCACCCAGTTGGCGAACTGGGTGATCACACGCTCCATCATTTCTTCCCGGTTCAGGAGGGCGAAGTGCTGGGCCCAGCGCAGCTCCGCGATGTACCGGGTGAACTCGCTGGTGCCTTCCTCCAGGTAGGCGAGGTCCGGGTCGGGCAGCCTGGTTCCGCGTTTCCGGGTCACCTGCTGGGCCACGCCGATGTGATGCTGGGCGATCTTGTTGCCAACGCCGCGCGAGCCGGAATGCAGGAACAGCCAGACGGCATCGGTTTCGTCAGCGCAGACTTCGATGAAGTGGTTGCCCGATCCCAGCGAGCCGAGCTGGAGTTCCCACTTGGCCAGGTACTGCGCCGGATTGAACCCCGCCTGGGCCGCCATTTTTCGGAGCTCGGCAAGGCGCGGCTCGGCTGAGGCCGTGACTTTCCTGTTGTTGTGGCCCGCCGAGAGTGGGATGGCCCGTTCGATGGCCTCGCGCAGCCGTTTGCGGTCCTTCGGCAGGTCCTTCAGCGAATACTGCGTCCGTACGGCGATCATCCCGCAGCCGATGTCCACGCCCACTGCGGCCGGAATGATCGCGTGAAGGGTGGGAATCACGGAACCCACGGTTGCGCCTTTGCCGAGGTGGGCGTCCGGCATCAGCGCCAGATGCGGGTAGATGAACGGCAGCGTGGAGGTGGCCAACGCCTGCTCGCGGGTCTTGTCGTCCAGGATCGAGGCCCAGTTGAGCAGCTTGCTGTTGATGGTCTCCACGTTTCGCCTCCCACCGTTAAGGATACGAAACGACAAAACCGCGGCTTATTCGCTGGACCTGACCGTGAAGGTCCGGATCTGCGAACAAGCCGCGGTTCCTCGTGAATCAGATCGAGTAGCGCTCGTCTTCGTGGTCACCCGGGTGGTCGTTGACCAGCCCGGCGGCCAGGGTGTTGCCGTCCAGCGGGTCGATTACCAGGAAGGCGCCGGTGCGGCGGTGGTGCAGGTAGTTCTCCAGCGGCAGCGGGGCGGCGAGCCGGAGCTGCGCGTGGCCGATGTCGTTGAGTTCCAGGCTGGACGCGCCCTCAAGCTTGAAGGTGGCGAGGTCCAGCTTGCCGCTGACGCTGCGGACCAACGCCTGCACCGTGCGGGTGCCGTGCTTCACCAGCACCTTGGCGCCTTCACGGAGCGGCTTCGGGGACAGCCAGCACAGCGCGGCGTAGAGGTCGGCGGAGGCTTCGCGGACGGTGCCTGCGGCGGCGATCGTGTCACCGCGGGCGACGTCGAACTCGTCAGCGAGGCGCAACGCCACGGACTGCGGAGCCACGGCTTCGGTGAGCTCAGCGCCCGCGAAGTCGATGCCCGTCACGGTGGTGGTGCGCGGGGCCTGGCCGGGGGTCAGCACGCTGACTTTGTCCCCCACCTTCACCGAGCCCTCCGTGATCTGCCCGGCGTAGGCGCGGTAGTCGCGGTACTTCTCGACGTCGAGTCCGCCGGCAATTGCGTCGGGAGCAAGCGCGCCCTGCGGCCGGACCACCAGCTGCACCGGGAAGCGGAAGCTCTCCAGGTGGCTTTCCAGTTCGTCCGCGGCGGGCAGGGTCTCAAGCACCTCAAGCAGGGCCGGGCCGGTGTACCACGGGGTGCGCTCGGAGCGCTCCACCACGTTGTCGCCGTCGAGCGCTGAAACCGGAACCACCAGCAGGTCGGTGATGCCGTCCGAACCGAGGCCGAGCTCGCGGCCCACCTTCTGCACGTCGGCTTCGATCTCGCGGAACACGCTCTCGCTGAAGTCCACCAGGTCGATCTTGTTCACGGCCACGATCACGTGGGCCACGCGCAGCAGCTGCAGCACGGAAAGGTGCCGGCGGGTCTGCTCCAGGACACCCTTGCGGGCGTCGATGAGTACGACGACGGCATCCGCGGTGGACGCGCCGGTCACCGTGTTCTTGGTGTACTGCACGTGCCCGGGGCAGTCGGCCAGGATGAAGCTGCGGCGGTCCGTGGCGAAGTAGCGGTAGGCGACGTCGATGGTGATGCCCTGCTCGCGCTCGGCACGCAGGCCGTCCGTCAGCAGTGCCAGGTCGATGCCGCCCTTTTCGCCGCCGAAGCCGCGGTCCGCGGAGGTGCGGGCAACGGCGTCGAGCTGGTCTGCCAGGATCGCCTTGGAGTCGTGCAGGAGGCGGCCCACCAAAGTGGACTTCCCGTCGTCGACCGATCCGGCGGTGGCGAAGCGGAACAGCGAGGCGTGCGCGAGCGGGGCCTCGTCAAGAAGGGCAGCCGCGCGGGCTGTATCGATTTCGGTGCTCATTAGAAATAGCCATCCTTCTTGCGGTCTTCCATGGCGGCCTCGGAGATGCGGTCATCCGCACGGGTGGCGCCACGTTCGGTGATGGTGGAGGCGGCAACTTCAATGACGACGTCGCGCACCGTGGCGGCGGCCGACTCAACGGCGCCGGTGCAGGACATGTCGCCGACGGTCCGGTAGCGGACGGTCTTGGTGATGACTTCCTCATCGGGGCGGGGCTGGGAAACCTCGCCCACTGCCCGCCACATGCCGTCGCGGGCAAAGACCTCGCGGTCGTGGGCGTAGTACAGGCCCGGCAGCTCGATGTTTTCGCGCTCGATGTAGCGCCAGACGTCCAGCTCGGTCCAGTTGCTGATGGGGAACGCGCGGACGTGCTGGCCCACGGTGTGGCGGCCGTTGTACAGGTTCCACAGCTCGGGGCGCTGGTTACGCGGGTCCCACTGGCCGAACTCGTCGCGGAGGCTCAGGATGCGCTCCTTGGCGCGGGCCTTGTCCTCGTCCCGGCGGCCGCCGCCGAAGACGGCGTCGAACTTGTTGCGCTGGATCGCGTCCAGCAGCGGCACGGTCTGCAGCGGGTTGCGGGTGCCGTCGGCACGCTCGGCCAGTTCTCCGGAATCGATGAACTCCTGGACGGAGCCGACAACCAGCTTCAGGCCCAGGCGCTCAACGGTGCGGTCGCGGAAGTCGATGACCTCGGGGAAGTTGTGGCCGGTGTCCACGTGCAGCACGGGGAACGGAACCTTGCCCGGCCAGAACGCCTTGGTGGCCAGGTGCAGCATCACCACGGAATCCTTGCCGCCGGAGAACAGCAGCGCAGGCTTCTCGAACTCGGCGACGACCTCGCGGATGATGTGGATGGCCTCTGATTCGAGGGTGTCCAGGCTGGAGAGGCGCGTGGAAACGGCAGCGTCAGTCACCTGGGTGGGCTCCTCAGTTAGGAAAGTGCTCATACGTGTAGTCCGCATTCTGTCTTGTCGGTTCCTGCCCAGCGGCCGGCGCGGGGGTCATCGCCGGGCGCTACCTTGCGGGTGCAAGGCTGGCAGCCAATGGACGGGTAGCCCTGTGAAAGCAGCGGGTTGACGGGAAGGAGGTTGTCGTCGGAGTACTGCACCAGCTGGTCGAAACTCCAGGCCGCAACCGGGTTGACCTTGACCAGGCCGTTGACCTCGTCCCAGGTGATCAGCGGGGTGTTGGTGCGGGTGGGGGCCTCGTCGCGGCGCACGCCGGTGAACCAGAGTTCATAGCCGGCGAGGGTGCGGCGCAGCGGAGCCACCTTGCGGAGGGCGCAGCACTGGGCGGCGTCGCGGGCAAAGAGGTCCTTGCCGAGCAGGCGGTCCTGCTGCTCCACGGTGTTCTCCGGGAGGACGTCCACCACGTTGACGCGGAGGTTAGCGGCCACTTCGTCGCGCGTGGCGTAGGTTTCCGGGAAGTGGTAGCCGGTCTCCAGGAACAGAACGTCGACGCCGGGAAGCTGGTCGGCAACCAGCGCCGGCAGCACGGCGTCGGCCATGGAGCAGGCCACGGCTACCGCGGGCAGGTCAAAGTTCCGGGCCACCCAGGCAATGACGTCCCGGGCCGGGGCATCCCAGCCGAGCTCGGCGGCGCCTGCTTCGGCCAGTGCCTTGAGTTCCTCGTGGGAGCGGAGTACGGGGTCTACTCCTTTGGAGGGGCCACGACCGCCGGGGTCCCCGGCCGAGCTTGCGAGGTTGGGGAGCGGTTGGGGATTCATTGCAGGTCCTCCTCATCGGCTGCGTGGGCCCACTCGGCGAAGGTCTGGCCTTCGGCGTGGTCGGCCACGAACTTCCGGACGACGCGCTCGACGTAGTCGGGCAGGTCGTCAACGTAGACCTTGAGGCCGCGGACAGTGCGTCCGAGGCCGGCTTCTTCGCGGCTGTTGGAAGCCAGCCCGCCGCCCAGGTGGACCTGGAAGCCGGGGCTGGGGTCGCCGTCGGGCGTTGGCAGCATCATGCCCTTGAGTCCGATGTCCGCGGTCTGGATGCGGGCGCAGGAGTTGGGGCAGCCGTTGATGTGCAGGGACAGGGCGTGGGGCAGCTGGCCGCTTTCCGCGAGGTCCGCGAGGCGGCGTTCCAGCTCGGCCACGGCGGTTGCGGCGGTCATCTTGGTTTCCACGATGGCCAGCTTGCAGTATTCGATGCCGGTGCAGGCGATGGTGCCGCGGCGGAACACGGACGGTCGGGCGGAGAGGCCCAGGGCGTCGAGCTCGGCAACCAGCGGTTCAACCTCGTCCTTGGGGACGTCCAGCACAACCAGCTTCTGGTGCGGGGTGGTGCGCAGGCGGTGCGAGCCGCGGGCCTCGAGGGTGTCCGCGAGCTTCACCAGCTGCGTGCCGGAGAGCCGGCCGGCCAGCGGGGTGGCGCCGATGAAGAACTTGCCGTCCTTCTGCTCGTGCACGCCCACGTGGTCGCCCGGGGTGGTCGGCTTGGGTGCGGCGGGGCCGTCGGCCAGCTTGTAGCCGAGGTATTCGTCTTCGAGGATCTGGCGGAACTTTTCAGGTCCCCAGTCGGCCATCAGGAACTTCAGGCGGGCCTTGGTGCGCATGCGGCGGTAACCGTAGTCGCGGAAGATGCTGGTGACGCCGAGCCACACATCGGCTGCCTGCTCGGGCGTAACGAACGCGCCGAGGCGCTTGCCCAGCATGGGGTTGGTGGACAGTGCGCCGCCGGCCCAGAGGTCGTAGCCGATGCCGAGTTCGGGGTGCTTGACGCCCACCAGGGCGAAGTCGTTGATCTCGTGCACCACGTCCTGGCTGGGGTGGCCGGTGATGGCGGTCTTGTACTTGCGCGGCAGGTTGGACAGCAGCGGGTTGCCGATGAACCGCTCCCCCAGCTCGGCGATGAGCGGGGTGGGGTCAATGATTTCGTCCTTGGCGATGCCAGCCACCGGCGAGCCCAGGATGACGCGGGGCACGTCGCCGCAGGCTTCGGTGGTGGACAGGCCCACGCCCTCCAGCCGGGTCCAGATCTCGGGGATGTCCTCCACCCGGATCCAGTGCAGCTGGATGTTCTGGCGGTCGGTGAGGTCCGCGGAATCCCGGGCGAAGTCCACCGAGATGTTGCCGATCACGCGCAGCTGCTCGGTGGTGAGCGCACCGCCGTCGATCCGGACGCGGAGCATGAAGTACTTGTCCTCGAGCTCGTGCGGCTCAAGCGTGGCGGTCTTGCCGCCGTCGATCCCGGGCTTGCGCTGCGTGTAGAGGCCCCACCAGCGGAAGCGGCCGTGCAGGTCCTGGCCCGGGATGGAGTCGAACCCGTCCTTGGAATAGATGGACTCGATACGCTCGCGGACGTTGAGGCCGTCGTCTTCCTGCTTCCAGGTTTCGTTGGCGTTGAGCGGGGCGGTGCCGTCAACCTTCCACTGGCCGTGCGGCTTCGCCGCCGGACGGTTGGCGCGTGCAGGTCGCTTGGCGGCAGCGGAGTCCGCGGACGCTCCGGCTAGAGCTGTATCAGTCATGCATCGACTGTAGGTCCGACCCGAAAGCCGTCACAAAGGGTCAGAAACGCGAGGTCACCTAGGGAAACATTTCGTCATGAATCGCCGGGGAGCCTTGAAGAAGGACTGGGGCTGTGCATGGTCCGGGGCCGTCAGCCAGGGCCTCCGCAGGGGGCTCGTCCGGGGCTTCGTCAGGAGGTCGCTGCCGCGGCGTCTGCCGCAGCGGACACGGCGGCGTCATAGCGGTCCAGCGCAATCTCGGCCATGAGCCGGGAGGGCAGCAGCGGCTCCGTCACCCCGTCCGCCTCAGCCTTGGCCAGCTGGTCGTGGAAGAAGCCGTGCGCCAGCAGGTACGACGCAATGATCACGCGCCCCTGCCCCTCCCCTCCGGGGTATTCGGCGCGCAGCGAGGCGACGGCGTCGTGCACGGACGGCTTGGCGGCCGCACCGTAGGCGGGAACGATCCTGTTGCCGCGCAGCGCCCTCAGGTGTTCTGCGAGCTCTTCGACGCTCACCGAGGCTTTGGGGTTGGTGGATCCTGCGGCCGCGAGGACTACGGCGTCGTGCTCGGTGGCTCCGGCCTCGCGCAGCCGCTGGTCGAGGATCTCTGCCAGCCTGGGGTCAGGC
The DNA here is from genome assembly GCF_018613775.1 of Arthrobacter sp. ISL-69. Taxonomy (NCBI): domain Bacteria; kingdom Bacillati; phylum Actinomycetota; class Actinomycetes; order Micrococcales; family Micrococcaceae; genus Arthrobacter; species Arthrobacter sp. ISL-69. The sequence goes on along the minus strand of NZ_JAGGPO010000018.1, from coordinate 32,001 downwards.
CCGAGGGGATCGGAAGCGGTACTGCCTTCCCGGCCCCGCGCCGCCTTGGCGATGTCCACCTTGGTGTGGAAGCCCACGCTGAGCAGCAGCGGCACGATGACGGCCGGCTCGCCTTCCGGCAGCCCGGCCATGACATCCACCAGATCCGGGTCCTGGACATCAACATAGGCCTCGCGGACGTCCAGGCCGGGCCGCAGTTCGCTGATCCCGGCACGGAGTCCGTTGACCTCGGCAGCACCCAGCGGGCTGGACGTTCCATGGGCACAGGCGATCATGATGGGGCTATTCATAGGGGCTAGCGTAACGTTGGAGCCGCCCTATCCGCCCCTTGAAATTGACCGGGACGCCCCATGACCTTCTCATTCAACGCCGTTCTGGTATGGCTGGATCTGGCCGGTGTCTTCTTTTTCGCGGTGTCCGGGTCCCTCCTGGCCGCGCGGAAACAATTCGACCTCATCGGCTCCCTGCTTCTCGCCTCCCTCGTTTCGCTGGGCGGCGGCGTGATCCGCGACATCATCCTCAACAGCGGCCCTCCCGCGGCGTTCACCAACCCGGCATATCTGGCTCCCCCGCTGCTCGCCACGGTGCTGGTGTACTTCCTGTTTTCCAGTTTCCAGCGCTTCACGTCGCTGCTCATCCTGTTCGACGCCGGCGGCCTGGCCCTGTTCTGCATCACCGGAACGCTGAAGGCACTGAGTTTTGGCATGAACCCCGTTTCGGCCGTGCTGCTGGGGGTCACGACGGCGGTGGGCGGCGGACTGCTGCGCGATATCACGGCCAACGAGGTGCCGCAGCTTTTTGACCCGAAGGACCTCTACGCGCTGCCTGCGTTCACGGGGGCGGCCCTCACCACGCTCCTGTGGGTGTCCGGTGCATTCAACGCGTTCACCGCGGGGGCCGTGGCCGCCGTCGTTTTCGCCTTCCGGGTCACGGCCTGGCGCCGTTCCTGGTACGTTCCGCTGGCGGTCCGGGGGTGGCACCGGCTCGGCCTGGGGACGGCGGAAAATGGTGGCCGGGATTAGCTAGGATATGAACCATGACTGACATGTTCCTCGAGAAGTTCCGCGCGCTTGTTCCGAAGTATCTCGAAGACGAATGGCAGGAAGAGGACGGACTGCCCGAAGACGAACTCAAAACGGCTCTCGCCGAGCACCAGTTCCAGATCCCGCTGGTCCTGAAGGAGTTCTACCAGGCCCTGGGCGGCTGCGAGGACCTCATGGAGGCCTATCACTACTTCTGGGACCCCGAGGAACTCGAAGTTGATGACGAGGGCTTCCTCATGTTCCTCGAGGACGAGGAAGAACAGTTCACCTGGGGTTTCCGCGTGGGCGACCTCGGCGTCCCGGACCCCATTGTGTACCGCCGCAACAACGCCCGCGGCCAGTGGAAGAGCGAAGAGGGCACTTTCTCGGAGTTCGTGTTCGACATGTTCGAGTGGGCGTTCAACGACGAAGAGGACTAGGGTCCTTGCCGCCTACGGTCCACGCCGCCGCGGCTTGCTTCGGCGGTTCCCCGGCCTAAACAGGGCACTTCGACACGGACACGCCGTCGGCTAAGCCCGGTTCCGCGGATTCGTCGCCCAAAGTGCCCGACGACGGCCGCAGTCACCTCGCGCTGAACCCTCCCCGCCGGCAGAGCTCCAGCACCGCCATCACCTCGGCCACCATCCGATCAGGGTGATTGACGACGTCGTCATAGCCGAACCGGAGCCCCAGGCGTCCGCCGATGACGGTGGCGTTGTTGCGCTTCCGGTCCTTTTTCACCTGGCGGGGCTCCAGATGCGAGCCGCCGTCGGTTTCCACCACGACACAGTCCTCGATGAGGAAGTCCACCTCCCCCACGCCCGGAAGCTCCACATGCATGCGGACATGCAGGCCAGCCCGCCGGAAGTGGTAGTTCGCCAGCACCTCGAGGACGGAGTCCGCCCGTGGGATCACGCTGTGAAGAATGGCCCGGGCCCGGGCATTACGGTTACCGGGCAGCTTGCGGCGCAGGAACTCCACAGTGATGTCTCCGCGTTGGGCTGCGCACTGGACCATGACCAGCGATTCCACCTCCGGCAGGCAGCGCAGGGCGTGAATGAGCACGTCGGCCAGGCCGGCGACGGGAAGCCACGGATGCCGCGGATGCGGGCATCTGCCGTGTGCCAGCGTCCCTGGCGGCGTTGACTTTTGGCCTGGGGAAAGGTGCACGGGCCCCGCATCAAGCACGGTCCACAGCGCGTAGGTGGGCGCAGCCGAGAGACACGTCAGCAGGGCATTGTGCCTTAGCGCCAGCCCGAAAGCACCGGCCTCCTTGGGCAGGCTGTAAACGCCTCGCCGGATTCGCACAATGCGCCCCGCTGCCAGTGCTTTGTCGCGGGCAGTGTGCTTAAATCCCGCTGCGCGGAGTGCCGACGCCTTTGTTACGCCGGACCGAGTGCGGAGGAAGGTCTCGATGTCCATGCTCCCAAGCTGCCCCTTGGTCGGCGGGATGGGCAGATCCGGTCTGCGTCATGTGGACAACCCGTCCGTCCTGGGGCACTTCGACACGGACGCGCCGTCTCCTGAGCCTGGAATGCCCATCCCAGGGCTCAATGTGCCCCACGACGGACGCGCCCCGAAAACAAGGCCGGCCCAGGAAGTGTGACACGCCGTTTAACATCCGATTCGCGTTCGTGACAAAGCTGTCATAGACTTATTCACGGATCCACTAAATGCCTCCGGTGGATCTGATGCGAACGGAGAAATGGCCCCGGTTCGATGCAGCGAGTGACTCGTATTGCTGCAAAGGACCGGGGCCATTCCGTGTTTAAGCAGGCGGCTCTAGGCAGGGTCCTAGCTGGCGCTGTCAGGCCGGAACTTAGCTGGCGCGGTCCACCACGGCCAGCGCGAAGCTGATGAGTGAGGACTTGACCACGCCTTCTGGCAGCGGCGCCAGCGCGGCGATGGCCTCATCGGCCCAGGCTCGGGCCACAACCCACGACTCCGCGGTAACCCGGTGGTCGCGCAGGCCGGCCACGGCGGCGGCGAGTGCCTCGTCCGAGGTGAGGTCGCCGTCGATCAGTTTCAGGAGTTCGACGGCGGACGCATCACCTTCGGCGGCGGCGTTGCGGAGCAGCAGCACGGGCAGGGTGGGCACGCCTTCGCGCAGGTCCGTGCCGGGGGATTTGCCGGACTTGACCTTGATGCCGGTGACATCGATGACGTCGTCGGCCAGCTGGAACGCCACACCGATCTTCTCGCCGTACTCCACCAGCAGCGGCTCGTAGGCTTCGTCAGCACCGGCAAAGATGGCACCGAGCTGGCCGGAGGCAGCCACCAGGGACCCGGTCTTGTCCGCAATGACGGACAGGTAGTGCTCCACCGGGTCCTCGTCGGGACGGGGTCCCACGGTTTCGTGCAGCTGGCCCAGGCACAGCCGTTCGAAGGTGCGGGCCTGGATTCCCAGCGCGCGCGAGCCGAGTTCGGACACCAGGATGGACGCCCGGGCGAAGATCAGGTCGCCGGTGAGGACCGCCACGGAGTTGCCCCAGACCTCGTGGGCCGTGGGGGCACCGCGGCGGAACGGGGCCGAGTCCATCACATCGTCGTGGTACAGCGTGGCCAGGTGGGTGAGCTCGACCACCACGGCAGCCTGGACAACGGCGGGCCTCGAGGCGTCACCGAGGTGGGCGCAGAGCAGGGCCAGCAGCGGGCGGATGCGCTTGCCACCGGCTTCCACCAGGTGACGCGACGTCGCATCGGCCAGCGGATCGGAGTTGGCGATGGCCTCGCGGAGCTTCTTTTCCACGCGGGCAAGGTTGGTGGTGATGGCGGGGCCCAGCTCCGGGTCCTCAGCGATGGCGGCGAAACCGGCCGGCAGCTGCAGTCCTGTGGCGATCGCGGTGGTGTTGGGCTCGGGCTCCCTGGAGTCCGGCAGGCCGTGTCCGGCATGGGTCCAGCTGTGCTTGGCAGAGTTCGTCACGGGTTAACCCTAACTTTTTGTTGCGGAAACCGCGGATGTGTAGCTGGACGGGGAGAGGGAGGTGTTGGACGTGGCAGGCACCAGGGCCTCCAGGAGTCTGATCACCCTGTCCTCGAATCCCTTGGCTGATTCATCCGTGACGTTGGCCATCAGCCGGACTACGAACTTCATGAGTGCCGGCAGCGGCATGCCGGTCCGGAGCGCGAGCTTCATCACGGACGGCTTGCCGATCACCGAGGCGAAGGCACGGCCCAGGGTGAAGTGGCTCCCCCACTGGCCGCGCACATAGTCCGCGTACCCCTTGAAGTGGAGGTCGGCGTCGTCGTGCGTCCATTTGGCGTAGCGGCTCTGCCAGGTGTTGGCGTCGATGACGTATTCGGCCGCAAAGCGAGCTGACTCCATGGCGTAGGAGATGCCCTCGCCGTTGAACGGGGACACCATCCCGCCGGCGTCGCCCAGGAGCAGCAGGCCCGGGTAGTAGTGCGGCGTGCGGTTGAAGCCCATGGGCAGGGCGGCGCCGCGGATCTCGCCCACCTGGTTTTCGGGCGTGAAGCCCCATTCGGCGGGCATGCCGGCGGTCCACTCGCGCAGGACCTGCTTGTAGTCGAGCCGGCCGAATTCCTTGGAGGAGTTCAGGATGCCCAGGCCCACGTTGGAGGTGCCGTCGCCCACGCCGAACACCCAGCCGTAGCCGGGGAGCAGCTGGCCGTCGCGGCCGGGGAGCTCCAGCCAGCCTTCCATCCAGTCGTCGTCGTGCCGGGGGCTCGTGAAGTAGGTGCGCACGGCCACGCCGAGCGGGCGGTCGTCGCGCTTCTGAATGCCGAGGGACACGGCGGTTCGGGACGAGTTACCGTCCGCTGCGAGGACGACGTCGGCAAGGAAGTCGCGCGTCTCCCCCGTCTTGCGTCCGGACTCGTCAAGCAGCGCGGCGCGGACGCCGATGACGCGCCCATCCGGCGACCGCAGGGCTTCGGTGACGCTGTGACCTTCCAGGACGCGGGCGCCGGCGGACTCGGCGTGCCGGGCCAGCTCTTCGTCGAAACCCAGCCGGGTGCGGATCAGGCCGTAAGTGGGGAAATCGGAAACTTCCGGCCAGGGCAGTTCGATGGTGCGGCCGCCGGCGATCAGGCGGAGGCCCTTGTTGCGGCGCCAGCCGCCTTCCTCGGGGTGGGGCAGGCCGAGCTTATGGATCTCGCGGACGGCGCGCGGAGTAAGCCCGTCGCCGCAGACCTTTTCACGCGGGAACCTGGTTTTTTCCAGCACAGTGACGCGGATGCCGGCCTTGGCGAGGTAGTAGGCGGCAGTGGACCCAGCGGGCCCTGCGCCGACGATCAGTACGTTCACGGCAGGTTCGGCTAGCTCGCCGGCCGGGTGATGTTGCGGCGGAGCTTCGCCACGGGGCCGGTGTGGTTGGCGATGGCGGCGGCGCTGCCGGACAGCGGTTTGTGTGCACGGTGGACGGCGACGATGCCGCCGCTGAGGTTGCGGTACGTGACCTTCTCCCAGCCGGATTCCTGCAGCCAGCCGGCCAGGTGGTCCTGGTCGGGCCAGGCGCGGATGGACTCGGCGAGGTAAACGTAGGCGTCCGGGTTGGACGAGACCTTGACGGCGATGGCCGGCAGCGCGCGCATGAGGTATTCGGTGTACATGGTGCGCCACAGCGGGACCACGGGCTGGGAGAACTCGGCGATGACCAGCTTGCCGCCGGGCTTGGTGACGCGGAGCATCTCGGCCAGCGCCTTCTTGGGCTCGTTGACGTTGCGCAGGCCGAACGAAATGGTGGTGGCGTCAAAGGTGTTGTCCGCGAACGGGAGTCGGGTGGCGTCGCCGGCGATGAAGTCGATGTCCGGGCGGCGGCGTTTGCCCACCTTGAGCATTCCGAGCGAGAAGTCGCAGGCGATGACGTTGATCCCTGCATCCGCGTAAGGCTCGCTGGATGTGCCTGTTCCGGCGGCGAGGTCCAGCACGCGCTGGCCCGCCTTCACATCCATGGCTTCGACGACTACCCGGCGCCAACGGCGCGTCTGTCCCATGGACAGGACGTCATTCACGACGTCGTATTTGGGGGCGACGTCGTCAAACATCGTGGCTACTTCGTCCGGACGCTTATCCAAGGATGCTCGGTTCACCATGTCATTGTCTCAAATGTTGGGCGGACCCACGAACCACGGCCCGGCCCAGCGCGGCGGCGGGCCCCAATCAGGCGCCAGCGGCACTCGGGAGTACTGTTATCTCATCATGACGAGTACGTTCCGCGCCGGCATTATTAAGACACTGACAGTCCCTCTGGATGGAAGATCATTCTCCGGGGGGCTGCCGTCATTTCTGGTCCGGGACGATGTCCTTTGCTGGACCCGCCGCGAAGCCGGACTGGTGGGCTTCGGCGAGATCGCCCGCTTCACCGCCACCGGCCCCGAGCGTTTCCTCGAGGCCGACATCTGGTGGCGGCACCTGGTCCTCGAAGCAGACATCGCCGACTCCGTGGAGTGCCCCGGCACCGGCCCGGTGGCCTTCGGCTCCTTCGCCTTCTCCAAGGTGTCCACGCACCGCTCACGGCTGATTGTTCCCGAGATCGTTGTGGGGGTCAGGGACGGCCGCGCCTGGCTCACCCAGTTAACGTTCGACGACGGCGAACTCACCGAGGCGGGCGCCCTCGCCGCCCTGCAGCGCTGGCTGGACGCTGATCCGCTGGATGCTGACGCGCCCGACGACGGCCCGCTCGTTTCCGGACTGGCCTCCGGAGCGGCTTCCGGACTGGCTTCCGCGCTTCCCCTTGGCGACCGTCCCGGCGGCGGCGTTACCGCGGAACCGGCTGCCGACGTCGTGCCTAAACTCGAAACCGGCTCACTCAGCGAGCACGACTGGATGGCGGCAGTGGCCGCCGGTGTCGCCGAAATCCGCACCGGCAAGCTCGAAAAGCTGGTGCTGGCCCGGGACATCGTGGCCACGATTCCGGAAGGCGTGAATGCCGCGGAAATCCTCCGCCAGCTGGCCGTCCGGTATCGCGAATGCTGGACCTATGGCGTGGACGGCCTGGTGGGGTCGACTCCGGAAATGCTGATCCAGGTGGAGGGCCGAACGGCCCAGGCGCGGGTCCTTGCCGGCACCCTGGACCGCCGCGATGCCGAGGGGGTGGACGGCTCGCCGCTGGAATTCGCCGAGCGTGTGCTGGCCGGGTCCGAGAAGCAGCGGCACGAGCACGAGATTGCCATCCAGTCGCTCACTACCCAGCTGGCCCCGTTTTCCGAGGCCATGAACGCACACAGTGAACCGTTCATCCTGGAGCTGCCCAACGTGTGGCACCTGGCGTCGGACGTGAAGGCCGAACTGACCGAGGTGGAGGGCCATGTGCCCACGTGCCTGGCGCTGATCAATGCGCTGCATCCCACGGCCGCGGTCTGCGGAACTCCCACCACCGTGGCCGGGGCGCTGATCCGCAAGCTGGAGCACATGGACCGCGGGCCGTACGCCGGTCCGGTGGGCTGGCTGGACGCGGCGGGGAACGGCGAATGGGGCATCGCGCTGCGCGGTGCCGTCGTCGAGGCGCCGGACTCGGTGCGGCTCTATGCAGGCTGCGGCATCGTGGAGGGCTCCCACCCCGAGGCGGAGCTCGCGGAGACCTGGGCAAAGTTCCGGCCAATGCTCGAGTCGCTGGGCATCAAGAGCTAGAGTCACCGGGAAGGCCACGGTCAAAGTCCGGGATTCCAGACAATGCACCGGTGTGGGGCCTTGCGCTAGCCTCGACATTAGTTATCCAATAGTGAAACTAAGTTTTCTGTGATGCACATCTCTCATTCGGCGTTACACTATAAGCCGTTTTAGTCACGCATACCCCTGCAACAAAAGGTAAGAAACTATGCAGCCCATGTCCTCCGCCACGGCAAAGCTGGCCGCCAAGGCAGCCGCAATCCTCGCCGTCGGCGCCCTTTCCCTCACGGCCTGCGGCGGTAGCTCCACCCCTGCAGCGTCGTCCGCGGGCGGCGTCCAGCTCATCAACGCCGGCAAGCTGACCGTTTGCTCCGACGTCCCGTACGAGCCGTTCGAATTCCAGAAGGACGGCAAGATTGTCGGCTTCGACATGGACATCGCCGCCGAGGTTGCCAAGGACCTGAAGGCCGAACTCAGCGTTGTGGACAGCTCCTTCGAGGCCATCGAGACCGGCACGGCGCTCACCGGCTGCGACGTCTCCATCTCCTCCATCTCCATCACGGATACCCGCAAGGCCGTCATGGACTTCTCCGAGCCGTACCTGAACGACGACCTGACCCTAGTGGCCACTGAGGCTTCAGGCATCACGAACATCGACGGCGCCAAGGGCAAGAAGGTGGGCGTGCAGCAGGCCACCACCGGCGCCCAGTACGCCAAGGACAAGGGCATCGACGCCCAGCAGTTCGAGGACACCGGGCTCCTGGTCCAGGCCCTCAAGGCCGGCACCATCGACGCCGCCCTGGGCAACCAGTCGGTCCTCGGCTACGCCATCAAGGACGATGCCAAGTACAAGCGCGTGGAAAACTACGCCACGGGCGAGAAGCTGGGCATCTCCATCAAAAAGGGCAACACCGCCATGGCCGACCAGGTCAACTCCACCCTCAAGCGCCTGACCGACGACGGCTCCTTGAAGAAGTACGAGACTACCTGGTTCGGCGAAGCCGCCAAGTAGCACACACTCCGGCCCGGGCACTCTAGCCAGAGAAACCCGGGCAGCCCTGTGACCTACCAAGTTGGGGCCCTGTACCGCTGTATGACAGTCCGCTGTAAAGCACTCCGCTGTACAAACAGCCCGTACGGGGCCTCAACTGCGCAAACGAATGTGAGAACCCATGGCAATGACCGCACGTCAACGAGCCAAAGTCAGCCTGTACGTCCAGGCCGGAATCTTCGTTGTGGCTGTGGCCGCGCTGATTCTGGCCACTGACTGGAAGACCATCGGCAACAGCGTCTTCAACTTCGCCAAAATCGGCCCGATGTTCCCGGATATCTTCCTGGTCGGCCTCAAGAACACCCTGATCTACACGGCCCTGGGCTTCATCGTGGGCCTGTCCGGCGGTCTGCTGCTGGCCCTCATGAAGCTCTCCAGCTTCCCGCTGTACCGCTGGATCGCCACCGGCTACATCGAGTTCTTCCGTGGCATCCCCGCGCTGCTCGTGTTCATCGCCTTCGGCTACGGCGTTCCGCTCGCGTTTGGCGTGCAGTGGAACGTAACCATCGTGGTGATGATCTCGCTGGGCATGGTGGCTGCGGCCTACATCGCGGAAACACTCCGCGCCGGCCTGCAGGCCGTGCCCAAGGGGCAGCTGGAGGCCGCCCGCTCGCTGGGCATGCCCCAGTGGCGGGCCATGGTGTCGATCGTGATCCCGCAGGCTTTCCGGATCGTGCTGCCGCCGCTGACCAACGAGGTCATCCTCCTGACCAAGGACTCCTCGCTGATCTACGTGCTGGGCCTGACCGCCTCGCAGTACGAGCTCACCAAGTTCGGCCGCGACGGCATCTCCAGCCTGGGCGCAGGGCTCACCCCGCTCCTCGTGGCGGGCGCCTTCTACCTGGTGATCACCATCCCGCTGAGCCTTTTGGCCCGGAAGTTCGAAAGCCGCTCCGCGCGGACGAAGCGATAGGCAGGACAGTCATGAACGACGTCGAAAACAACGCCCGCAATACTGCCGTACATGCCGCCGGGGTTTCCCTCAAGGACCTCCGCAAGTCCTACGGCTCCAACGAAGTCCTCAAAGGCATCAGCCTGGAGGTCTCCCCCGGCGAGGTTGTCTGCCTCATCGGCCCGTCCGGTTCCGGCAAGTCCACCCTGCTGCGCTGCGTGAACCTGCTGGAGCAGCCCAACGAAGGAACCATCCACGTGGGCGGCTTCGAGGCCACCGACCCCGATGTGGACATCGACAAGATGCGCCGCAAGGTGGGGATGGTGTTCCAGCAGTTCAACCTGTTCCCGCACCTGAACGCCCAGCAGAACTGCACCATCGCCCAGACCAAGGTGCTCAAGCGCCCGCAGGCCGAGGCGGACAAGGTGGCGCGCGCCAACCTGGAACGCGTGGGCCTGGGCCACCTGGCAGACCGGTTCCCGGACCAGCTTTCCGGTGGCCAGCAGCAGCGCGTGGCCATTGCCCGCGCCCTCAGCATGGACCCCGAGCTCATGCTGTTCGATGAGCCCACCTCGGCCCTGGACCCGGAAACCGTGGGCGACGTGCTGTCCGTCATGCGGAACCTGGCCAAGGAGGGCATGACCATGCTGGTGGTGACCCATGAGATGGGCTTCGCCCGCGAAGTGGCCGACCGCGTGGTCTTCATGGATGGCGGCGTCGTGGTGGAGGAAGGCGTGGCCGAGCAGGTCATCAGCGCCCCCAAGCAGTCCCGCACCAAGGAATTCCTGAAGCGCGTCCTGGACCCGACGCACATCGACATCTCCAAGTAGGACGAAGCGCCGCGCGCCTGCTCGTGCAGCGCGCGGCGCCTTCATGTCGGCGCTTCCCTTCCGGCACTTACCTTGCGGCACTTATGTCGAGGGCCAGGTCGAAGTAGCGGCCTACCCATCCCCTGGCACCCGTGATGCCGAAAGAGCACCGGTCCAAATGGTCGGCCCGTGCCAGCACGTGAATCTGGTCAGGAGCTTGGACTTCCCACGACGAAACAACAACCTCGACAGCGGCGTCCACTCCATGCATGGCCACAAGCCCGATTAGCACCGCCCCGCGCCCGTCCTCCCGCACCTCGGTTGAAGTGAACTCGATCCGCGGAAACTGGGCCACATCCAGCAGTCCCGGACCCTTGACGTCGCGGTCGCGCTTCGCATTGTCGGATTTGAAACTGGCGGCATCGATGGTCGCCAGGACCCGGCACTCCGAGAGCGATTCCGCAATCTCCAGTAGCCCCGACGCGGTGCTGAATTCGGCTCGCACCTTGCCCAGGCCGAACATATGCCGGCTTGTGTAAGTGACCCTGGAACGGACACCGTCGATGCGGTAGGTGCCTGCGGTGGGCAAGCTTAGGGTTTTCGTGGCTGGCTGGGTGGTCATGGCGGTTTTCCTCTGTGCTTTGGCCCGAATCCCCCCGGGGCAATTGCTGATGTATCAACAACTTTGCTCCTGCTATGCTGACATGTCAACAACTTTTACCAGCCATGCGTGAGAGGAACACCAAATGCCCAAGCCCCGCTGGTTGAGCAAGGACGAGGAGGAAGTCTGGTTCGCCTACATCCTCTTTAGCCGCCAACTGGCAGCGGGCATGGAGCGGCAGTTGGCGGGGAGCGGCGTCTCAGGCGCCGATTACCAGATGCTTGCCCCCCTGGCCGCAGCCGGGGCAGCAGGCATGCGCCCCCGGGACCTCGGACACAGCGCGGGCTGGGACCGCAGTCGACTGGCGCACCAGTTGCGACGGATGGAGGAGCGCGGCCTTGTCACCCGCGAACAGGCGGAAGACGACGCCCGCGGCATAGTGGTCCACCTCACGGAAGCCGGGCGGGCCGCACTGCGCACGGCATCGCCGGGGCACATCGAATGGGTCCGGGAGAACTTTCTTGAGCTGTTAACTCCGGCTGAACGGCGGATGTTGGTTGAGCTCTCCGAACGCGTCATGGCCAAACTCGAGCCCGAGTCGCGCCCCCGCTAACCCGCCAGTACGCCGCGGACTGCTTCCGCCACTGCGGCCTTGATGCGGCCGTGCAGCTCCCGAAGGCCCTGCCGGTCGGTGCGGACCTCAATAATGCTGCGGCCCGACGGCGGTGCGGCAAGCGCCTCGGCGAGTTCCGCCGTCGTACTTACCGCGCAATGTCCGATGCCGTACGCGGCGGCGAGTGCTGCAATGTCCACTGTGTGCGGGGTGCCGAAGAGGCGCTCGACGGCGTTCCCGTATGTTCCGGCTTCCTGCACGGCCCCGTGTTCCAGGAGGTTGAAGATGGCCCCGCCGGCGTCGTTCAGGACCACGATGCGCAGGAGGGGATCGTTCTCGGCGAAGCCCAGGAGGAGGCCGCCGGCGTCGTGCAGGAAGGTGACGTCGCCTACCAGGAGGGTGGTTTCCTGCCGGCCGCCCCAGGCGATGCCGGTGGCGGTGGAGATGGTGCCGTCGATCCCGGCGAGGCCGCGGTTGGCGAACACTGTGGCCTGTGGTTTGGGCAGGGGCTGACCCGCGAGGTCCACGTCCCGGATGCCGTTGGAGGATCCCAGCATCAGCTGCCCGCGCGCATGCTTCCACACCAGCGCGCCGACCGACGGTCCGGTTGCTGCTGTTTCTGCGGACAGCACCTGGTCCAGCGCGTGCTGCGCGGCGGCACCGGCCAGCAGCCAGGCATCCAGCCAGGCCGAGGAACCGCGGCCGGAGAAATCGGCGAGGTCCGCGAGGTTGTCCAGCGGGAGTTCCGTCCGCCGTCCGGGTTCGTACCAGGCTACGGGAACCGGCTGGTAGAGGGCGGACGGGACGTCGGCACGGGCCAGCAGCGCGGAGACCGGGCGGGACAGGGTCGGCCGGCCGAACAGGACCACGCGCTCGATCGGCCGGGCGGAATCCGGGCCGAAATGTTCCAGCAGGAGCCGGTACGGGCCCACGGCATTGGGGCCAAAGCGTGAGTTGGAGGACGGTTCGGCGAGCAGCGGCAGGCCATGGGCGCGGGCGAAGGCCTCGGCGGCCGGACCGGCGTCGTGCCCGGCCAGCACCACGGTGCGCCGTTCCTCCAGCGTGGCGGGTGCCGGCGGCAGGCTCATGGGTTCCGGGGCGCGCCCGATCCTCCACGTCCTCCGGCCCGCGGCTTCCGGCAGCCGGTCGCCGGCGGCGGGGACCAGCGGATCACGGAAAGCCAGGTTCAGCTGGACGGGCCCGGGCGCGACGTCTTCGAACACGCCGGTGGCGGCGCTGAGGGCGGTCTCCACTGCGCGTTCCGGGTCGGTGCCTGCGGGGACGTCGGCGGCGAACCGCACGTGCTCGCCGAAGAGGTCCAGCTGGACGGTGGTCTGGTTGGCGCCGGTGCCGCGCAGTTCGTCGGGCCGGTCAGCGGACAGCACCACCAGCGGCACGGCGGCGTGGTTGGCCTCCATGACGGCCGGCATGAGGTTTCCGACGGCGGTCCCGGACGTGGTGAGGACAGCGGCCGGCGCTCCCGTGGACAGGGCAAGGCCCAGGGCAGTGAAGCCGGCGGAGCGCTCATCGATCCGGACCAGGAGTTCCACGCGGCCGGCGGCGTCGGCTTCGGCGAGCGCATAGGCCATGGGTGCTGACCGCGAACCCGGCGAGACCACCACGTACCGGACGCCGCCGTCGAGCAGGGCGGACGCGGCAATCCGGGAAGCTTCGATGGCGGTCAGCGTGCCCTGCGACGCGTCGGTGCGGCTGGCGCTATCGGCGTGGCTCGCGCTATCGGCGTGGCCGTGGGTGTCCAGTGCTGCTTGCGCCGGGGCTGCTTCGGCCGGGGCGCCGGTGGCGTCACCTTCGGAAAGAGGGGCGTCGTCGGCGGCTGCATAGGCATTGAGCGGGTCCAGCGGGTTCTCGGAAGTCACCAATCCAGTCTCCCATCAACCCCAACCCTCTCTCACTTCCCGCACCCCAAACCCCGACGCTCTCTCACTTCCTTCGGCGAAGTGAGAGAGCATCGCCGGAAAACCGACAGGAAGTGAGAGAGCGTCGCAGTGCGAGCACCAGCTCACACGAGTTAGGTAAACTGCAGCAAAGCAGTGTTTTCCCACCCGGAGGATCAGCCCATGAACCGCAAGGCCACCGCACTGGACGTCGCCAAGCTGGCGGGTGTCTCGCGCAGCGCTGTGTCGCTCGTGCTCAACGGGCGGGGCGACGGCAACGTTGCCCTCGAAAGCCAGCAGCGCATCCGGGAAGCAGCCTCCGCCCTCAACTACTCGCCGAACAAGATAGCCCTCAGCCTGCGCAACCAGCAGTCGCGGGTCATCGGGATCGTGTCGGATCACGTGGTCGTCAGCGCCTTTGACGGGAACATCATTGGCGGGGCCGACGACGTCGCACGCAGCCGCGGCTTTGTCACCGTAGCCATGGACACGGAGTTCGACGCCGCCCGGGATGAGAGCGCCGTGGAGACCCTTTTGGACCGGCAGGTGGAGGGACTCATGTACGTCACGGAGGGCCTAAAGCGCCTGGAGGTGCCGCCGGGGATGCTTCGGGTTCCGTCGGTCCTGGCCAACTGCTTCGACAGCGCCCCGGCCCCGGCCCTATCCCACGTGATCCCGGACGAAGTGCGCGGCGGCAGGGAAGCCGCTAACCACCTGCTGGAGCTGGGCCACCGCGACATCGCCATGGTGGCTGGCCCCGCCAAAGCCTCGGCCGCACCCCTTCGCGTCGCCGGCTACCGCGAGGCCTACTCCGGGCGCCACCTTCCGGTCCGGGAAGACCGGATCAGCTTCGCCGGATGGGACATTGACGACGGATTCCACGGCGCCATGAAACTGCTCGACGGCGCGTCGCCCGCCGAGCGGCCCACCGCCATCATGGCCGCCAACGACCGCGTCGCCATCGGCGTCATGCTGGCCGCCGCCCGCCTGGGCCTCAACGTACCCGGCGACCTCTCGATCATGGGCTACGACGACGAATTGCACATCGCCGATACCATGGTCCCCGCGCTCACCACCATGGCCCTACCGCTTCGAGAAATGGGAGCCGCGGCCATGACCCAGCTGTTGCAACGGATCGAGGGCGACGGCGGTTCGGAACCTGCGCGAGTTGACGGCCTCGAGACCTTGGTCCCCTGCCGCCTCGTAATCAGGGAGTCCACGGCGCCCGTACCGGCGGGCCGCAGCTGATTCCCGCCCTGCGACAGCGGCCCGGCGGCCGAACGGCACGACGGCGGCACCCAGCTGAGTGCCGCCATCGCTAGGTACCGCCGTCCGCTATTTAGGCTGCTTCAGTTCCCAGACGTCAGCCGTGGCGCCGGCCGGAAGGTGCAGCTGCCATTCTTCCCCCGCCGCCGGGTAAGCCCGCAGCGTTGTGGCCACGGAACCGGCGCGGTAGACCTCCACCAGTGAGGCATCCACGAAGACCCGCAACTCCTCCCCCGGCTGTAGGTTTCCGCTAAACACGCTCTGGCGGCCGCCGTCTCCCACGAGCAGGAGTTCGACGGCGGTGTTCCCGCCGCCGGCCCCGCCGCCAGTAGCCGCACCGGCAGTAACCAAGGCTTCAGCAAAGGGGGGCAGTACAACGGATCCTGCCGCCTGGCTGGCCGTCAGCGCTCCACGGTAGGCGCTGACCTCGGAGGCAGGGCTGACGGCAAGGGCACCGTCGACCACGGAGAGTTCACGCGGGAAGGTCAGGACGCCAGCCCAGCCGGCGGCGTCTATTTCGTCCTGGCTGCGGCCGCGGCGTCCGTCGCGGCCCGGTCCTTCATTGGCCCAGCCCCACAGGAGGGCCCGTTCCGCCAGCGCCACGATCTGGGGCGCGTAGAAATCGCGCCCGAGGTCGGACTTCCCGCCGCCGCGGGGCGTGAAGACCGGCAGTCCGGTCGCCGGGTCCTCGGTCAGGGCGCCGACCAGGTGTCCCACGCCGTTGGCGTGTTCGTGTTCGTCACCTGAGAGCCAGAGCGAGAACATCATCAGCCAGGTTCCGGAGTCGTCTGAGTTAGAGTCCCCGGCGGAATCGGGCACCCGCACCAACTGCGGGCATTCCCAGATCTCTGCGGGCGTGAACTCCGAAGCCACCGGGTTCTCCGAGGTCAGCCAGATGCCCTGGTACTTCCAGTCGGACAGGTCCTCCACCGTGTACAGCAGCAGTGCGGCGTGCCCGCTGGCGAGGCCTGCGCCCTGCATGGCGTACCGCTTGCCGTTGAAACGGAAGATAAACGGGTCGCGCACCGCGGTGACCTGCCCGTCGTTCGGCATCGAGGCCGCAATGTGGCCGGTCTGCTCCCAGTGGACAAGGTCCTCCGAGCCACGGGCGATGACCACCTGGGAGTGGCCCCCGTCGCCGCGGACGCCCGAGTACGCGGCGGTGGGAACACCGCCGTCGTCCGTCACCACACCGGTCCAGCAGCCGTACTCATCCGGACCGCCGTGCTGCGGGCGCAGCGCCACCGGGTGTTCCTCCCAGCGCACCAGGTCGGCGGAGCTCACGTGGCCCCAGGCGATCCTGTGGTGCCGGGCGGAGTCCGGGTTGTACTGGAAGAACACGTGGTAGCGGCCGTTGATGTAGCTGATGCCGTTGGGATCGTTGATCCAGCCCTGGGCGGGACGCGGGTGGAACCGCGTGAAGGCGGGGTCGGTGTGGGCGGCGGCGACGTCGTCGAAGCGGATGGCGGCGAGGTCCGGGGAGGGCATAACGGGGCCTTTCGGTGAGGAGGCTATTTTCCGGTGCCGGCCGTGAGGCCGTCCTGGAGTGCGCGCTGGCCGAACATGAAGACCACCAGCGCCGGGATCATGGACAGGACCACGCCTGCGAGGACCACGGAGATGCTTCCGGTTCCCAGGTTGCCCTGGAGCGAGACAAGTCCCAGCGGGAGCGTGAAGTTTTGCTCGGAGATGGTCAGGATGAGCGGGCGGAAGAACTCGTTCCAGTGGAAGTTGAATGCGAGGATTCCCACGATCGCCATGCCGGGCATCGCCAGCGGTGCATATACGGAACGGAACGTCCGCCAGGGTGAGGCGCCGTCGATCGAGGCGGCCTCGGCCAGCTCGGCGGGGAGCCCCATGAAGTACTGGCGCATCAGGAAGGTGCCGAACGCCGTCGGAATGGCCGGAAGGATCAGCGCCAGCAGCGTGTCCGAGAGGCCCATGCCGCGGATCAGCATAAAGACGGGCACGATCGTGACCTGCACCGGCACCATCATGGTGGCCAGCACGATCGAGAAGAGTGCGCCGCGGCCGCGGAACTTCAGGTGCGCGAACGCGTAGCCTGCCATCGCTGCGGACACCATCTGGCCCACCGCGATCAGCCCGGTCACCAAGGCGCTGTTGAGGACGAGGAGGAAGATATTCAGTTGCTGGAATACTTCACCGTAGGACGTGAAGTCCGGGTTCCACGGGAAGAACGACGGCGGCAGCTTGAAGGATTCCGACGGCGACCGCAGTGACGTGGACAGGGTCCACAGCACGGGGCCCAGCGTGAGGGTGGCCGCGATCAGCAGCAGGACGATGCGGATGGCGAAGTTCCAGCTGAACCTGCGCCTGTTGGGTGACGTTTCCGGGAGGCCTTCCGAAAGCCGGGGGGAATGCCCAGCCAGGCCGTGGTCTGTTGTGGTTGTCATGGCTGGCCTTACTGGTAGAAGACGAATCGTTTGCTGAGCCGGAACTGCGCGGCCGTGATGGCCATGATGATCAGGGTGAGAAGCACGCCGATGGCGGAGGCCTGACCGAACTCGAGGCGCTGGAAGGCCGATTCAAAGATGACCATGACGGCGGTGCGGGTGGAGTCGCCGGGGCCGCCGCGGGTCAGCACGTAGGGCTGGTCGAACACCTGCAGGGCGCTGATGATCGCCATCACCGAGGCCACCAGCGTGGTGGGGCTCAGCAGGGGCAGCGTCACGTAGAGGTGCTTGCGCCAGCCGGTGGCGCCGTCGATCGATGCCGCTTCGTATGTCTCCACGGGAATGGAGGCCAGGCCGCCGATGAACAGCAGGAAGGAGAACCCGAAGTTCTGCCACACGTAGACAAGGATCACGACGGCGGCGGACCCGCCCGGCGTGGTCAGCCACGGCACCGCGGGGATGCCCACGAGGGACAGGAACCAGTTGACCACGCCGAACTGTTCGTTGAAGAGGTACCGCATGAAGATGGAAACCGAGGCCGCGGACAGGATCAGCGGGAAGAAGAAGGCCGAGCGGAAGAATACGCGCAGCCAGGCCGGCATCTTCTCCTGCACCATGATGGCCAGTGCCAAAGCGAGCCCCAGCTGGAAGGCCACGGCCACCACCACGAACCCGATGGTGTTCAGGAAGGACACGCGAACGGTGGGATCCTGGACCACTTCGGAGAAGTTGTCGAAGCCCACGAAGGTCGGCGCCGAAATGATGTCCCAGCGGAAGAAGGCAAGGACCACGGAGGCCACGATCGGGATCAGGGTGAACAGGCCCATGCCGAGGATGGTGGGGGCAAGGAAGATCCAGGCCAGCCAGCGCTGGCTGTGCCTGCCGTTCGTTGCGGGTGCCTTGGCCTGGGAGGCCGGTCCGGCCGCCTGCCTCGGCCGCTCCCGCGGCGGGGTGGTGGTGCTCATGACTGCCTCCTCAGGGCCAGTTCAAGGTCGCGCTGCATGGAGGCGAGGGCCTGCTTGAGCTGGCGCTCGTCGCCGCTGACAGCCAGCGAAACGTTCTTCATCAGGGCCGTTTCGACGGCTGCCTGCTGCGGTGGAGCCGGAATAGGGCCGGTGGTGGGGAACCTGTCCAGGGTGTCGTAGAAGACCTTCCAATTGGCGGGTCCCTTGCCGGCGTAGAGCTGCTCGTTGACCATGGAGCGGCGCGCCGGCGTCGTGATCGGGTTGGGGAAGATCAGTTCCATCGCCTCGCGGCTGGAGCTGAACTTGATCCACTCCCAGGCGGCGTCCTTGTCCTTGGCGGTCTTCATGATCGCGTAGCCGGCGGTGCCGAACTGGTGGCGCTGCGTCTTCCAGCGCGGGAAGAACTGGACGTCGAAATCGTTTTCGCCCATCCCGGCCTCGTGCAGGCCCTGCACCCAGTAGCCGCCGGCCGGCGTCGTCCCGATGCGGTTGGATGCGAACAGCCCGACCAGTGAACTGCCGCCGCCTTCCTCCGGGCGGACCCCGAGCCCGTCCTTGACCAGCCCGCGCAGGTAGTCGAAGGACTCGAACACGCGGTCGTCATTGGCGTTGGGCTCCAGCCACTGGTACCCGCCCGACCTGAGGCTGCGGGAGGGATCGTTGGCGTAGAAACCGTCCCAAAGCCACTCCCCGCCGGCGGACCTGGTCTCCCTCAGGAAGCTGGTGTCGTTCGCGTACAGCCACGGCACCACACCGCCGAAGAGCCGGTTGGTCCAGTAGTACGGGGTGAAGTCCGTGGTGCGGGCCTTGCGCATGGCGGCGAGGCTGTTCCGGAAGTCCACGTGGGTCCAGTCATCCGCGGGGCGCTCCAGCCCTGCCTGCGCGAACGCGGTGGTGTTGTAGTACATGTTGGCCGCGTTCCAGTCCATGGGGAGCTGGAACAGGCTGCCCTTGTACATGAAGGCTTCCACCAGGCTGGGGTGGACGTCGTCGAAGAACTCCGCCATGTCCGCGGCGTCGCGGCGCACGTACTCGTCGAGCGGGTGGGCGAGTTTTTCCGCGAATAGCTGGGCGCCTTCGGTGGCCACGTAGACCACGTCCGGCGGGGTGCCCGCGGCCACCATGGTGAGGATCTTGGTGAAGAAGTCCTTCCAGTCCACGGCTTGGATGGCTTGGACCTTGACCTTGATCTCCGGGTGGAGTCGGGTGAATGCGTCGATGGCGCGCTGGCGGGCGGCGGCGTCCGCGGCGGTGCCCATGATGGCGATGCTGAGGCTGTTGTCCCCGCGGCCCGGAATGTCCGTCCCGGAGAGACGCGGCCACGATGCCACGGTTGCTCCGATAATTCCCGCGCCGAGGGCACCAAGGGCCGTACGGCGGGTGAATTCCCGCAGGTGCCCGTTTGTGGCTCCGGTCATGTCAATTTCCTTCCTAACACGTGTTAGGAACTGTAGATCAACGACCTAACACGTGTCAAGCGTCACAGGTTAGGGCACAGGCTGGCCTTGCAACCTGGCACGCTTCACTGCGACGCTCTCTCACCTCCTGCGCTTAAAACCCGGACGCTCTCTCACCTCGCCTGCCGTCGTGGCCAGAAGTGAGAGAGCGTCGGTAAGAAATATGTAGGAAGTGAGAGAGCGTTCCTGTGGCTACATGCTCTCGGGGGTCTCGATGCCCAGCAGGTCCAGTCCCTCGGAGAGTCTGTGGAGGACCAGTGCGCACAGGGCCAGCCGCGACTGGCGAACCGAATCGTCCGCCTTGAGCACGGGGCACTGGTCGTAGAAGGACGTGAACAGCTGCGCCAGCTCGAACAGGTACGTACACAGCCGGTGCGGCTCGAGGAGTTCCCCCACCCGGCGAAGGTTGGCACCATACTCCAGCAGGTGCAGGGCCAGGGCACGTTCGGCGGGTTCGACGACGGCGATGGACGCAGCCGCCGTCGGCTCGCCCGCCACCGGCTCGCCCGGGGACCCACCCACCCCAACCAGGGGCACTGCCTCCCCCGCAGACTCCGCCTCGCCGGCCTTCCGCAGGATGGAGCGGATCCGCGCGGCGGCGTACTGCACGTACGGGCCGGTGTTGCCACTGAGCGCAAGCATGCGGTCAAAATCGAATACATACTCGGTATCGTGGCCCACGGAGAGGTCGGCGTACTTCACCGCTCCGATGCCCACCTGCCGGGCAGTTACGGCGCGCACGTCCTCCGGGAGGTCCGGGCGGCTCGAGTCCACCACGGCGCGGGCGCGGTCCACGGCCTCGTCCAGCAGGGCCATCAGCTTCACCGGTGTGCCTGAGCGGGACTTCAGGATCTTGCCGTCCTCGCCCAGCACGTTGCCGATCTGCACGTGGGTGGCCTCGACCGTGTCAGGCAGCCAGCCGGCCTCGCGCGCCGACTCCATGACCATCCGCAGGTGGACGTTCTGCGGGGCGCCCACCACGTAGAGGATGCGGTCGGCCTGGAGGTCCTGGACCCGGTACCGGATGGTCGCGAGGTCCGTCGTGGCGTACCCGTACCCGCCGTCGGACTTGCGGATGATGAGCGGCAGCGGCTCGCCGTCCCGGCCCGTAAACCCGGCGGGGAAAGTGCACAGCGCCCCTTCACTGACGCGGGCCAGGCCCCGCTCCTCCAGTTCCTGGCACAGCTGTGCTAGATGTGGATCGTACGAACTTTCACCCGCGATGTGGTCGTCCTCGAGGCTGACTCCCAGCGTGGCGTAGATGGCGTTGAAGTAGACCTTCGAGTGGTCCACCAGCCGCTGCCAGACTTCCAGCGTCTCCTCATGGGCCGACTGGAGTGACACGACGCGGAGGCGGGCCCGCGTCGCGAAGTCGGGGTCGCCGTCGAACTTTGCCCGCGCCGCCTGGTAGAACGCGCTGGGGTCCTCCACCAGCAGCGCGGCCTCGGGTGAATCCTCGCCGATCTCCAGCCAGTGCTCAATCAGCATGCCGAAGGGCGTGCCCCAGTCGCCGATGTGGTTCTGCCGGATCACCGTGTGGCCCAGCGCCTCGAGGACGCGGACCAGGCTGTCCCCCACCACGGTGGTGCGGAGGTGCCCCACGTGCATTTCCTTCGCAACGTTTGGGGAGGAATAGTCGACGACGACGCGCTGGGCCTGCGTCTCCGGCCCGCCTTGCGGCTGGGAAGCCTGCGCGTTGAGCAGCTCTTCGATCCACGTGCCGTCGAACGTGAGGTTGATGAAACCGGGGCCGGAGATTTCAACTCCGGTGCAGAGGCCGTCGAGCTCCAGGGACTCGACAATGCGTGCGGCAGCGTCGCGCGGAGCCAGGCCCACCTTCTTCGCGAGCGCCATGGCGGCGTTGACCTGGATGTCCGCGAATTGCGACGGCCGGACCACCGGGTCGGTGTCCCGGAACTCTTCGCCGAACGCGTGGGCAATAGCTGCCTGGACTCTGGGGACAACCATCTCGGCCGGATTATTCACAAGCTCAAATTATCAGTCCCGGGCCCATCCGACCCTCTCTCACATCCTGCGGTTAAACCCCGGACGCTCTCTCACCTCCTGCCCGTGCGGCCCGGGAGGTGAGCGAGCGTTCTCCGAAAACCCGCCAAAAGTGAGAGAGCGTCCCGAAAAAACCCACCAAAAGTGAGAGAGCGTCCTGGAAGGTGGGGCGGGCCCGAGGGGTGAGCCGGCCCGATTAGTGGGAAGCGGCCTAGCCGCGGAAGACCTGGACCACCGACGGGCGCGGTGCGCGCGCCTTGCCGGCAGCCGCCGTCGTGCCTGCCGGAACGTAGTCCGGGAAGTACGAGTTCGGTGCGTCGAACGTGCCTTCCTCCCCCGGGTGCTGCACGGAGACAAAGACGGTGCGGTCGTCGTCGTGCACGATCGGGCCGCAGGTCTCGCCGTCGCGCGGGACGGCCAGGAACTGCTCCACCTTGCCGCGTTCGGCGCCGTCGAGCGTCACTTTGAACAGTCCGTCCGCGCGGCCGATGCCGGCGGGGGCGCCGTCGGTGGAGATCCACAGGTTGCCCACGGAGTCGAACGCCAGGTTGTCCGGGCAGGAGATCGGCGAGACCTGGTCCACCGGGAAGCCGGAGAAGTAGGTGACGTCGCCCTGGGCGGGATCGCCGCAGACCATCAGCAGGTTCCAGGTGAACGCCGTGGAAGTCTGGTCGCCGGTTTCGGTGATTTCCACGATGTGGCCGTCGCGGTTGGCGTTGCGCGGGTTGATCTCGGTGGCGCCTTCCTTGCCCGCCTTGCCGCGGTCCGAGTTGTTGGTGCAGGCAACGTAGACCTTGCCGGTGTGCAGGCTGGGCTCCACGTCCTCGCAGCGGTCCATCTTGGTGGGACCCACCTTGTCCGCGGCCAGCCGGGTGTAGACGAGGACCTCTTCGACGGACATCCCGGGCACGGCCGAGGCCCCGTCAACCACCAGCGGCAGCCATTCGCCGGTGCCGTCGAACGCGCCGTCGGCCGGTACCGCACCGGTCCCGGTGATCTCGGCCGCCGGCGAGTTGCCGGTGAACTTGGCCACGTACAGGTTGCCGGCGGACAGCAGCGTCATGTTGTGCTTGCGGTCGCCTTCGCGGTACTTGTCCTTCGAGACGAACTTGTAGAGGTAGTCGAAGCGCTCGTCGTCGCCGGAGTAGGCCACCGCGTGCCCCGATTCGGCCACGATCACGTTGGCGCCCTCGTGCTTGAACCGGCCCAGCGAGGAGTGCTTCTTCGGCGTGGACGTGGGGTCAAACGGGTCCACTTCCACGATCCAGCCGAAGCGGTTGGTCTCGTTCGCGTAGCCGGCGTTGCGGGTATCGAAGCGGGGGTCGTCCAGTTCCCATTTGCGCGCCGTGGCCGACGACGTCAGGCCGTAGCGCTTGTCGCTGGCGGACGTGCCCGGGGAAACGAAGTACCCGTTGAAGTTCTCCTCGCCGGACAGGATGGTTCCCCACGGTGTGGTGCCGCCGGAGCAGTTGCCGAGCGTGCCCTTGATCTTGCGCCCGGACGGGTCATCGATGGTCTTCACGAGCGAGGACCCCGCGGCGGGACCGGTGAGTTCGTAGACCGTGCTGTTCAGGTAGCGGCGGTTGAGCCCGGCGCCCTGGACGTAGCTCCACGGCTTGTTCTTGTTCTGCCGCTCCAGCTCCACCACGGACAGGCCGTGCGCGGCAGCCCCCACTGCCCGGACATCGGCGGCCGGCATAGTTGCCGGGAACATGATGTTTTCGTTGGTGTATTCGTGGTTGGCGAAGAGCACGGCGCGGCGGCCCTTGCTGCCCGGAACCTCGAGGATGTCCGTGTAGTCGTTGTTGTAGCCGAACTGCTTTTCCTGCGCGGCCGCCGTCTGGTTGTTGATGTCGAACGCGGGAGCATCCTTGAAAATCGGGTCTCCCCAGCGGATGACGGGCTGCCAGGTGAACCCGGCCGGCACGGTCAAGGTGTCCACGTCCGCGGCGATGGACGGGATCGCGGTGAACTGCAGCTTGGACTTGCCGAAGCCGTCCTTTGCCGCGGCGGCGAGGTCGGTGCCGCCGTCGGCCACTGCAGTTCCGGCGGACGTTACCGCACTGCCCAGCACGACGGCGAGCGCACCGGCGGCGCCGAAGCCGAGGGCGGCGCGGCGGGACATGGTGGCGGAGGCGATGTCGCGGAAGTAGCTGTTTGAGCTGGTGTTGCAGACCTCGCCCGAGCAGGCGTTGTCGCACTTCAGCGCGCAGGTGACGGGGCTGCGCTTGCCTTTGGTGTGGCCGAGCATGGGGAGCAGGGCAAACTTGCGTCCGGTCGTTTCAGACATGAGGGGGCCTTCCAAGGAATCCGATGCGGTCCCGCCAACCCTGCCAGCCGCTTCCAACCGGGAACCGACAACCAGATGAAGATCCGGTGAACCGGTGGTGACCCGCAGAAAGGGTGAGAGAGCGTTTCAGGAAAACCCGCAGGAAGTGAGAGAGCGTCCCGGAAAAGGCCGCCAAAAGTGAGAGAGCGTCAGACCTGGGCGGGGGCGGCCAGAACTGCGTGCACCCGGCGGAGGCGGTCCAGCCACCAGTCCCGGCGGTCGCCGGGGGCCGCGAATTCCTCGAGCAGCCCGGCGTCGGCCCTGACGTCGCGGAGGCGGATGGCGCCGTCGTCGGCCACGAGCGAATCCCGGGTGACATCGGCCACGAGCAGCGACACCGTCCCCAGCCCGCACGCGTACGGCAGTTCCGGGAGCGCCGCCGCCAAAGCCAGCCCCGCGCGGATCCCCACCGACGTGTCCAGCGCGGAGCTCACGACGGCGGGCAGCCCGGCCTGCGCGACGATGTCCAGCGCGCGCCGCACTCCCCCGAGCGGCGCCACCTTCACCACGATGAGATCGGCCGCTCCCGCCCGCGCCACGCGCAGGGGATCGTCCTCCTTGCGCACGCTTTCGTCCGCGGCGATCAGCAGGGGAACGCCGGCGGCCCGCAGCTGGCGGCGCACCTCGGCCAGGCCGTCGATGTCCGGCACCGGCTGCTCGGCGTATTCAAGCCCGACGGCGGACAGCCGGGTCAGCGCCTCCACGGCCGTGGGAACGTCCCACCCGCCGTTCGCGTCGACGCGGATGGCGGCCTGCGGGAGGGCGCTGCGGACGGCGGCCACCCGGGCGGCGTCGTCGTCGAGCGTCTGGCCGCGTTCAGCCACCTTGATCTTGACGGCATCCACGCGGCCGAACCGCGCCAGCACCTCCGGAACACGGTCCGCAGAGACGGCCGGAACCGTGGCGTTCACGGGAATCACAGATCGCAGCGGCTCGGGAAAGCCCTGCCAGCCGGCCTCGACGGCCGCGGCGAGCCAGCGGGAGGCTTCGGCGTCGCCGTATTCGGGGAACGGGCAGAACTCACCCCATCCCAGCGGGCCTTCCAGCAGCAGGGCCTCGCGCTGGGTGATGCCGCGGAACTTCACGCGCATGGGCAGGCTCACCACGTGGGCGGACGCCAAAAGCCGGTCCAGGGAAGGGAGTGCTGCATCCTTCAGTTGGGGCTGGCTCGGTGCGTCGGCAGGCATGATTTCACTCTACCGGGCACCCCTGACAACGGGCCGACGCAAAAGAGCCCCGCTGCAGATAGGGAGGCCAAGGAGTCCTTGGTAGGGCCGACGGCGACTGGGGGCGAGCTTCACGTTTATGAGACTCGTCGCCGCCGGCCCAGCTCAAGGAGCCCCGGGCGCACATTCCCTGCGGATAACCGCCGGATCTGCTGCGGGGCGGTCCGTGTAGAACCGGACCGTTGATAAAATCCTAGGGACCCCGGGCCTTCGCCGCATGAGTACCCGCTACTCGTTTTGGCGGCTCCGATGTACTCAGGAAAGCGGCCATCACGCGCCGCGAACAGCGCGCGATGGCCGCCGGTTGGAAGGGCCCATGGCGCCCTAACCAAACGTGGATTTACCGCTGGTTGTGGTCGTCATCCTTGGCGCGGTCCAGCAGCTTGCAGATGTCCTTGGCGTGCCGGATGCTGTTGTGCGTGATCTCGCCGGAGACTATCTCCATCTGGTCAACGGAGGCATAGACAACGTTGCCCGCAAGCCGTCCGCGTTCGAAGTAGAAAGCCTTCGGCAGTCCGGCGTCCTCAAAAACCTTCTCGTCAGCTGCTCCCACGGCAAACACCAGGCTAGGACCCCGGCCGGACAGGTGGGCGCTCAGGCCGTCAGCTGCAAGCCTCTGCGTGAACGGCCCGGAGACGTCCAGCTCGTCGATGGTGGCGCCGTCGGAGACGCGGGTGAGGTCAATGGTGGCGTCGCCCCGGAACCTGATCACCAGGGTTCCGTCGTCCTTCTTCTCGCCCTTGTACTTCACCTCGCGCTCGTCGCCGGCTTCCACTTTGATGGTGGTGTCACAGGCGGTGAACTCGTAGTCGGCGTAGTACGCATCGGGCACGGAGACGTACTTTCCGTCGGTGTCCTCCGGGGGCCACGGCCCTGCGGCTCCGCCTCCGCCATCAGATCCGGCGGACGCCGGAGCGGAAATTCCCGTCAGCAATGCCAGCGCCAAGGTGGCGGGCAGGCACAGATACCTCATTTTTCGGTTCATGGCAGCACTCCTGAAGATGGCAGGAGGGGACGCATACGGGTCTGACCTGCCAATGTTGGTAAACATCAAATGCCAGCTAGGCGACGAGACCAGTTGTGATGCGGTGTTATTGCGGCCGCTGTGTTCAGGCCGACAATACGTTCAAGCTAGCGCCGCCGTCGCCGCGGTGTCAACGGTAAATTGGACGCCGGCGGTACGCCAAATCCGGACGCCTATTCGGACACCAAACACGCACGCCGGTTGGGCACGCACATGTGGGGTTTTGCGGACGCCAATGCCCTGCGTGTCACCGTTGTCGTGGGCATTGGCATCCGCTACGGTCGCCGGCTTAGTGCTGGTCGGCTGGCGGCCGATATCCCCAGCGTAGGAAAATTGCCAGCGGCCAGCACGAGTATTTGCTACCTGTTTTGGGGCGCAAGTGCAGGCAGTGGTGGCCCTCGGTACGGTGCTCCGGCCCCGCAGCGGAGGCGCGGCGCAGGCACTTTCCTCAGACGGCTCTCAGCATTTTGTGGGACGCTGATGGTGATGAGTTCTCACCTTAAAGATTCCCGACGACGGCGGCCCGCCGGGCAGGTGCGTGGCACCAAGCGACTGGGTGCGCTGTGCATCCTCGCAACACTGGCCTGTGTTGCCGGCCTGATCGCAACGTACTACTTCTTCGTGCGGACCACCACGGGGCAGTACATCGACGAATCCGCCCTCGTGGAGGCCGTCGCCATCCACGGGCCCGCCGGGAAGGCCACCACCAGGTTCCTGGACTGGCTGCCCACCATCTCGCTGGTAATGGCCGCCGTCGTCGTCCTCTTTGTCACGGTGATCCGCAAGCGGTGGAGGGCCGCGGGCATTGCCGTGGCCGCGTGCATCGGCGCGAACATCGCCACGCAGGTACTGAAGGAACTGCTGCCGGCCCGGCCGTTCCGCGGCGTCGAAACCCTGGAATTGAATTCGTTGCCGTCCGGCCACACCACGCTGGCTGCGTCGGCCGCGGCCGCTGTCTTCCTGATGGCCTCGCCGCGCTGGCGGCCGTTCGCAGGCTTTGTGGGCGGCAGCTTCGCCATCGTGTCCGGAATTTCCACGGTGGTGAACCAGTGGCACCGCCCCGCCGACGTCGTGGCGGCCTTCCTGCTGGTGGGCGCCTTCGCGATCCCGGCCGGATGGCTGATCATCCGTACGGGCAATTCATGGAACGTGTGGGACGGCTTTGGCGGGCACTGGGCGTCCTCACGCTGGTGGATCCGGCTGCCGGGCCTGATCTCCCTGGTGTTTGCCGCGGCCGCCGCGTATTTGCTCACCCGGTACACCCCCGGCCAGGGCGGCAGCACCACCAGTTACTTCTGGGGCGGCATCTCACTGATCGTCGTGGCCGGGTACCTTGCCACGGTGGCCACCACCGCGCTGTTCGCCTTTGCCGCACGACGGCGGGTGGCCGGCGGCCGCTGACGGCCCGGCTGGTGGCTACTTCAGGAACGAGGCGTTGAAGGAGTTCAGGTCCACCGGAACGCCGTTGAGGCTGTGCTCGAACTTCTGCTGGATGCCGATCCGCATGGTGCTGGCCGTGTTCCAGCCGCCGTACTGCACCGGGGCGGGCGCAAGGTAGTCGGCAGTCCAGGTTGAGTAGTTGAGGTTGCTGGTGCTCGTGTCCCAGAGCGGGACGTCGGAGAACGCGGTGCTGTTGCTCATAAGGTCCGGCCACATTCCGCTGCCGCTGTAGATCACGGGCCGCACGCCCATGCTGCGGACGCCATCCACCATTTGGCGGGTCACCGCCGGGCTGCCGGGCTCAACGTCCAGGGCGAAGAACTGCAGCTGCGAGGCGTACGGTCCGGCCGCGTTGATGCCGCCCTGCCAGCAGGAGGCGTCCCGCGTGTACACGGCGATTTTCAGGCCGGCGTCGAGCGCCATCTTGAGCTGGGCCTGGGTCCGGGACCAGGGATCACAAGTACCCCAGGCGGTGGAGTGCATCACGTAAAGCCGGATGCCGGCGTCGTACGCCTTTTTGAACCACGCCGGGTCGGTGATCGCGGCGGTGGTGTCCACAACCTTTACCGAAGAGCTGGAGACGGGCGGGGTGAAGTTGGTGGGCTGCATCTTCGCCTCCTGGACTTTCGCGGGCTGCGGCACAGCGGCCTGGGCTTCCGGCGCCGACTGAGCCGGCTTCTGCGCGGACGGTGCGGCGGCAGGTGCCGCTCCGAGGCCCAGCAGAAGGGGCAGGGCAGCAATGGCGGCAACAAGGTTGATCTGAAGCAAACGATACTCCTGGGTCTGGCCAGCCCGGCGTGGATGGGGGCTGGCATGGCGCAGCAAGGCCGCGTGAGGGTGGGATACGCAGTTGATCGAGCCCAGTTCCCGGTCAACCCGTGGGACGCCGCACAAGTAGTGCCGAGGTCCGCCCCTACCTTACGGGTGTTGCGGCGAGTATCGAAAACCGCAAAAACGAGTGTTGACGGTCCGGGTGCTTGTCCCGTATTGGGCATGGAAGGCATCTCCCATTTACATTGCCGCCCGCGAAGGCCAGAATAAATCGCACCACAGCCTCCACTGGCTCAGCAGCGAGCTGACTTCCATGCTGCTCAAAACAGGGGGCTGCTCTGATGGCCGATCTCTACGAATCCAAGCTTTCCACACGGGTGGATTTCCCGGCCCGGGCCAGGGCCGTTGCCTCTATTCCATCGTTGCTGAGGGTCCAAGGATTCCTGCGCGCGCATGCCCAGCGCCAGCATGAACCCGGAATCTGCGACTTCACCATCGGCAATCCGCATCAGATGCCGCAAGAAGCATATGTCGCGGCATTGCGGGACCAGCTGGAGCCCCGGAACGAACTCTGGTTCGCATATAAATCCAACGGCGCCGAAGCCCAGCAGGCCGCGGCGGCATCGCTGCAACGCCTGTTGGAGATGCCGTTCGAGCCGGAGGACATCCACCTCACCACAGGCGGGTTCACCGCCATCGCCATGGCATTGAAGGCCGTGGCTGATCCGGGTGACGAGGTGATTTACAGCCTGCCCCCATGGTTCCTGTACGAGCCGATCGTCACCGAAGCCGGCCTGGTCCCGGTCAAGGTGCGGATCGACGAGGAGACATTCGACCTGGACCTCACGGCTATCGCGTCTGCCATCACGCCCCGCACCCGGGTGGTGATCGTCAATACCCCCAACAACCCCACCGGCCGGATCTACCTGCCCGCGCTGCTGGTGAAGCTGGCCGCGGTGCTGGAACTGGCCTCGGAGCGGAACGGACGCCGGATCTATCTCCTGTCCGATGAGGCCTACAACCGGATTGTGTACGACGGCGCCCGCTTCCACAGCCCGGCGGAATACTATCCGCATACCCTGCTCGCATACTCCTACGGGAAGACGCACCTGGCACCAGGGCAGCGGATAGGCTATCTGGCCCTGCCGCCCACCATGCCGGACCGGGACGCCCTGCGGGAAATCCTGAGCGCACTGCAGGTTGCCATGGGCTGGATCTACCCCAACGCGCTGCTTCAATATGCACTGCCTGCACTGGAGACGTTCTCCATCGATGTGGGGCAGCTGCAGCGGAAGCGGGACCGGCTGTACGACGCGCTGACGGGGATGGGGTACCGGCTCCACCGGCCGGAGGGCTCGTTCTACCTGTTTGTGCAGTCTCCGGTGCCTGACGATGAAGCGTTCACCGAGTCCCTGGCCACCCGCGACGTCTTTGTGCTGCCGGGGGTCCTGTTTGAAACACCGGGGTTCTTCCGGATCTCGCTTACGGCCAACGAGGAGATGGTGGAGCGCAGCCTGCCCGCGTTCGCGGAGGCGATCAGGTTGGCGGGGGTTGGGTAAGTTGCGGGACGGCACGGGTGACCGGCGGCGAATCGAAAACTAGGTAGGCGCCACTCTAGTCCGCCGTGGAGGCAGCGGATACTGTCAGCTACTGGCCGGTTGAGTCGGCTGAGGTGCTTGAGCGGGCAGGCAGCAGCTGACCGCCGTTAGGGTGAATCCCGTGCAAATGTGGCGCGCGGTCTCCTCCGTAGTTGTCTGGTGGCGTGCCGTCAAAGAGGAAGCGATGCTTCCCGCGAAAATGGAGGATTTCATGATTCGTGAGACCACACGCCGGCTAGTGCCAGCAGCCATGCTGGCAGCAATGCTGCTCGCTGCGCCCCAACCGGCCATGGCCGCTGATTTTGGCCCTAGTGACCCTACCCCTGGATGCCCCGGTTTCGATATTGTCGTCAGCGGAACCGGCGGGAACCAGGTCACCAAAGTCACTAGGGAAAAGAACGGCTATGTTCGCACGGTGACCGGTGGAGACGGCTTCATTTTGACGTTCACAGCCGTCAAAGGGACGCAAGTGGGAACGTCAATTACTGTGCCCACGAACGGTTCCGTGACGCATACATCCTTCAACCCGGACGGCACCGTTACGTTCACGTTGACAGGTCAAAACGTCTTCATCTATTTTCCAACAGATGTAGGCGGCGCTCGGACAATCCTTTACACAGGCAAAGCCGTAGTCGAGAACAGCGCACTCGGAGTGTCTACTTTCCAAAGCGCGTCGGGAAAGCAAAAGAACCTCTGCGACCTGTTGTCCCTGTAGCCGATGAGGGCCAGGAAGCTCCGACCAGAATGGCCTGTTCGGAGCTTCCTGGCCCTTGTCATTGCATCTCCACCCCTTGTAGTGTCCGCAGGACCGCTAGGTTGATTCTGGATTTTCGGGTGCCGCCGGCTCCCGAACACGCCGGGTCTGTGTGTTGACTCGCCGGTGGTCGCGGAGGAATATCGCATTTGTCCGCACCGGCGCTGCCAGGGCTCTCCACCGCCGTGCAGCGCGGGTGGCCCCAGCCGGAAGAAGGATCCCCCATGTCCATACTCGCCACCACTCCCGAAAGCCAGGCGTTCGGCCTGAAGGCGAAGATATACGACGACGACCTCCGGTCCCACGGTTACGTCGCCAAGCACACGAAGGACCTGGCGGTGAACCCGGAGGCGTATGTGGCATTCGAAGCGCTCATCAGCGCCATCACCCAAAACATGGACGTGCGGCGCTACGAGCTGATCACCCTGGCCGCCGCCCAGGCGCTCGGTTCGGCACACTGCCGGCTGGCCCACGGGTTGAAGGCGCTGCGGGCCATTGCCGAGGACGAGCTGGTGCAGATCGCAAAGGACTATCACAACGCCGGGTTAACAGTGGCGGAGGTGGCCATGATGGAGTATGCCGAGCGGCTCAGCACGGACGCGGTCACCATGACCGACGCCGACACCCTCGAGCTGCGGGACCACGGCTTCACCGACCGGGAAATCCTGGACATCACGCTGGCTGCTGCCGCTAGGAATTACATGAGCCGCACGCTGCAGGCCATCGCGGCGGAGGTGGATGTTCCCACCAAGCTCTCCCCGCAGCTCCGCAGCGCCCTGCTGTCTCCCCTGGCACAGTATGGCGCAGCCGCGAAGCCCCGGCACCGCGGCGCCTGACCCACAACGCTCTCTCACTTCGTGCCGTAAAAAACCCAACGCTCTCTCACTTCCTGCGGTAAAAACCCCAACGCTCTCTCACTGCGCGTCGGCACGTCGGGAATAGTGAGAGAGCGTCGCAGAAAAACGTGCAGGAAGTGAGAGAGCGTCGCAACCCGTAGCGCTGGCTAGTCAGTTGGGCGGCTCGGCGGCTGGCGCCTAGGCCTGCCGGCGGTATGTTGCGTCGACCACCTGGTATGGATCATGGCCCGGCACCATGTTGTGCATGGTGATCCGTCCGCCGTTGCCGTCGCCGGGGTGGACGTGGATCTGCCAGCCCCAGTCAGGTCCGGACGGGGCGGGGTACCAGCCGGTCAGGCGGATCACGCCGTCTTCGTCGATGTTCCCGTCAAGGGTCAGCCATTCCGGCCCGGAGTGGAAGGAATCAACCCAGACCGCCTTAGCTTCGATCCACCGGTCGGGT